>CABIYX010000007.1:0-44504 GCA_902363045.1 Clostridiales bacterium | reverse complement strand
CCCGCCGCAGTTGCCGCAGCCCTGGCAGGCATGGGCCTCCGGCTCCGGGCCGGTGGGCGCGTCTGCCGATTCCGGCTGCAAGAGGGCAAGGGGCAGGCGGATATTCAGGTGGATAGTGACGGGCAAAATAATTTGCTTCATACAGTGACCTCCTTCAATGAATTTACTGTTAAATATTCGTGCAAAGTATTGTTTTCTTCGTGCAAATGGCATATACTAAAAGTACCAGCAGAAAGGGGTTGATGATATGGCTGGAAATACCACAAACATCAGCATCCGCATGGACGCGGATTTGAAGGCACAGGCCGACGCCCTGTTTGCGGAACTCGGCATGAATTTATCCACGGCGTTCAACATCTTCGTGCGCCAGTCGCTTCGTGAGGGCGGCATTCCCTTTGAGGTGAAGCTGGAACAGCCCAACAAGGAAACGATTGCTGCCATGCTGGAAGCGGAAAGGATTGCAAAAGACCCGTCTGTAAAGGGATACAATGACCTTGACGAGTTGTTTGCCGACCTGAAAAAATGAGGAAAACAAAGTACACCGTCAAGTACACGACCGCTTTCAAAAAGGACTACAAGCGGGCAATCAAGCGCGGCCTGAAAATCGAATTGCTGGAACAGGTCGTGGCGCTGCTGTCGATGGGCGAACCGCTGCCGGATAAAAACCGCGATCACGATTTGTCCGGCGATTGGGTGGGCCATCGGGAATGTCACATTCTCCCGGACTGGCTGCTCATTTACCGTATCGAGGATGATGTGCTGGTGCTGACGCTTGCCCGCACCGGGTCGCACAGCGACTTGTTCGGCAAATAAACCATCTGCCGCCGTATGGGGAAACCTGTACGGCGGTTTTTCTGTGTGCAAAAGGGTGTCGTGAAACGCGACGCACCTGAAAGGGGTCGGCAAAGCGCCGTACCCTTTACCGCTCCGGCCCCCGGTCGCGGGGCTTGTCCCGTTCCTGCCGGGCCAGTTGGTCGGCGGCCTTGCGGAGCCGTTCCACAGCTTTTAGCTCCTCCCGCATAGCTTTCATGTCGATGCTGTCCACCTGTTTCTGGGCGGTCAACAGGTCGATCTCACGCCGCCATTCCTTCGGGGTGATTTCCTCGCCGCTGGCTTTCAGTTCTTTCAGATACCGGGCCGCCGCGTCATAGAGGATCAGTTCTCGGCTGTGGCGCTGCTCGAACAGTTCCCGCTTCTCCGGCTTCACCTTGGCAAACTGCTTATGGACAGTCTTGTACTTGTTGTACTGCGCCCACATCTCCCCGCGCTCGGTGAGGACAGCGATCCGGCGCTCGGCCTTAACGATTTTTCCCCGCAGGTC
Organism: Clostridiales bacterium; assembly: GCA_902363045.1. Taxonomy (GTDB): domain Bacteria; phylum Bacillota; class Clostridia; order Oscillospirales; family Oscillospiraceae; genus Lawsonibacter. The sequence continues at coordinate 43,183 of CABIYX010000007.1, read as the reverse complement.
ATAGTAGCGGGTGTTCATATCTGCTATTTTTTCATGGAGCTGCTGCATGGACTGGATGCCGTTTGCCTGCAAAAAGCTGAACAGGGCGGCGCTCTCCTGCAAAGCTCGGATTTTGCCGGTGCGGGTGTCAGGCTGCTTGAGCTGCTGCTGGGCCTCCCACAAGTCAATCATGCTGGGCTGCTGGCCCTCCGGCTTTTCGGCTTCTGCCTTAGACCAGTTGTAAAGGCGGGTAATGCGGGCCTTGATTTCCTTGAGCAGCTTGTTGTCGGCGGCGATCTGTCGGTTTACTTCTCCCTTGTCGGTGCGGATACCGCGCTTCTCCATCTGGCTGGCCGCTGGCCCCAGGTGGACAGAGGGGATTTTATCAATGCCCTGTCGCTTGTAGCTGCGGTGGTCTACCAGGGCAGGCTGACCGGCTGCCTCCAATGCCCGGTTGGTATAAGCCGCCCATGCTGCTCGCCAAATCTCCACATTCCCTTTGTCGTTCCAGTCGGTGGTGTCCTCCCGGTGGTTCTTCCAGCCGCCTCTCTCGTCCGGGATGCGCTGGCCGTTTTCGTCCAGGTCGTATGCCTTGCGGCACTTCGCGCCCCATGCGCCGTTTTCTTTTAAGGGCCGGACGGTCAGCATGATATGGACATGGGGGTTGCCGGTTCCCTTGTCATGGATGGCAAAATCAGCGCACATCCCCTTGTCCACAAAGTTGTCCTTCACATAGGCCCGGACAAGGGCAAGCTGCTGTTCCCTGGACAGTTCGCGGGGCAAAGCCGCCTCGATCTCGCGGGCAAGCTGGCTGTCCCTGGCTTTCTCGATCTGCTCCACACTGTTCCAGAGGGTGGAGCGGTCTGCAAACTCTGGCGGGGCGTGTGCGGGCAGCATGATTTCCGCATGGACAACGCCGCCCTTCCGGGTGTAATCATGGGTCAGGCCGTCCCATTCATTCGTCAGTTTTGTTCCGCTTCGGTAGGCGGCTGCGGCAACAGCGGAACGGCCCTCGCTGCGCTTGATGATACTGACGGGAATATGGCAAAAATCTATGGGTGGCACCTCCTTTCGGCGGGGATATTTCAGGCTCCGTGGAGCCGAACAAACGCGAAGCGGGTGTCTGGCTGCGCGGGGCGCACAAGGGGTTTGGGGAGTGTAGCGCCCCATCGCGGACGAAGTACGCAACAGCCCCCGGCAGGGCGCACGACACCGGCAACGGTGTATAAGTGCGCCCTTGTAAACAAGGGACTTATGGCGTGTCCCCGGATTTTGGCAGGTTTGCAGTCAATTCCGCAGCCCCCGGAAGATGGGACAGGGCAATCAGAAATGTTTTGACCTCCGCGCCGGAAAGGTCGGGAGCCAACGGGAAAATCCCCTCCAAAACGGCTCCACGCTCAATCAGGCGGCGGGTACGAACCCTGCGTTCTTCGTTCCGCTGCTTGTTCTCCAAAATCTTCTTTCGGTTTTCAAGCTGCCGAATCTCCTTCAGGACTTTCTCCCGTTCTTCTTTTTGGGGGTGGGCTGTATTTTTTTCGTTCATGTCATGCACCTCTTTTCTTTGGAAACGCTCATAGATTGACCGTCCATTTCTGTCGAGCAAAGTACCGGCGCAGTCTCCGCAGTGCGGCATGGATGGATTTTCCCGCCTGTGATGGCGTGATACCCTCCATTGCGGCAATATCTTTCACTTTCATACCCAGCATATAGCGGGCGTGAACACGGCGAGCCTGCATAGGCGGCAGGGAGGAAATGGCTTCATACAATCGCCGTATCAGTTCTTCGTATTCGGCTAATTCTTCTTTTTCTATCAGGTAGTCCTCCGGCGATGGCTGCGCCCAGCCGATGGCGGCATTTTCGATTCCATCGTTACAATCGAGGGAATAAAACGCCTTATACCGGAACATCTTGCGATCTCTGGCGGCCTCGGCTCTCTTGTCCAGAAGAAACGCTTCGACGATCTCATCGGACACCTCCACAAAAATGTCCTCTTTGCAAAATGGATAATATTGTTTGAGATTGATGGTCTGCATAGGCATGCCCTCACTCTGTTTGGAAAAGGCCATCATAGCAGCGGCGCATATTCCGCAGACCCCGGCGGATGGCAACGCTAACCTTGCTGCTGTGGACGCCCTCTATCCGAGAGATTTCCGGCTGCTTGATACCAGCAATGTAATAGGCGTGAACACGGCGGGCCTGTGTCGGAGTGGCATGAGCCAGAGCCACCGGCAGAGCTGCAATCAGGTATAGGCGGGTGGTCATTTCTTCTCGTTCCAGCAAAATATCTTCCGGCGATTTGCTGTGTTCCAGTGCGTAATTTTCCAGCCAGCTGTATGCGTCCAGAGAGTAGTAGGCGCGGTGGTAGACTTTCCGACGCTCATAGTTCTCCATCTCCCGCTTGGCCTGATACATCGCTGCCCATACCTCGTCCGTAACATCCACAAACTCGTCATGCCGGTAGTGGGGATACATCCACCGCAGATTGATTGTTTTCATAGGCTTACCTCCTGAAAATCGGAGAGGCGGACAGCTCGTCCGCTGTCCGCCCCTCGCTGAGATAAGGGAAATGATCCCTTTCACTTGGTAGCCAGAAAACAGGTCATTCGTTAAGCCTGTTCTCAAAGAAATTTATAAATTTTTTTCTGACCGCCTCCACACTTTGATACACAGCCACTTTGGAGCAGCTGCACAGTACACCGATCTCCGCAAGGCTCAGTCCGTCAAGCGCATAGAGCAGGAACCGGCGGCGCTGGGCCTCGGTACAGGTGTCCAGAACAGCCATCAGCTCATGCAGCGTTTCCATGCGGCAAAGGTATTCTTCCGGCGTTTCGCCGTAGGCTCCTACACCCTCGGTGGTAATGATGTACTCGTCAAACTCCCGGCCATCCCAATGCCGCCGCTGTTCATGGAACAGGTTCTCCGTTTTGTGATCGACCCGGTCAAGAAATTCATAGACTTCCAGCGTAACCTCCACGGCCACAGCTTGTCCGTTATTATTGATGGTAACTTCCATCTGCCTTTCCTCCATTCAGATTTTTTTGGTAAATCTGAATGGGGCGGCGGAGAACGGCACTGGGGCCAGGGTTCGGGCCATGCTGGCCTGATGTTACGGCCCCACAGGTATGAAAAAACGCCCGGACAGCAGAAAGCTATTCGAGCGCAAAAACTCCAATATTCACTTACAGAATGACAATTTTCGCACCGGCTACCAGACGGGGCCTGTTCGTTGACTGGGCTTTTTTTGACGGTAGTGAAATATCGTCTGAATTTGTCGGCGGTCAATGTGCTTCATGGCGGTTCCCTCCTAAAGCCGCCGTGTCAGCGTGTAGTCGTCACTCCTTTGTCGAGGGCATAAGAAACGGCGGCCTTGATGTTACTCAAAACCGCCGCAGTCCTTGAAAATCCATTATGGGCGCACGAAGCTGCCTGCCCTGCAACGGTTTTTTTCTTTCCCCGTCTTGCGGGGCAGGATCGCTTGGCTTATTCGGTTTATTCTTGCTTTTGTGCGGCTGACTCTTTCAGCCGGTCAAAACTCTCATCGCTGATAATGTGTTCAATCCGGCAGGCGTCGGCCTCCGCAGTTTTGGGGTCAACGCCTGCGGCGATAAGCTGCTCGGTAAAGAAACAGTGGCGTTCATAGATTCTTTCAGCCACCTCGCGGCCCACATCGGTCAAATGGAGAAAGTGATCTTCGTCCATTGTGAGAAAGCCGCCATCCCGCAAGGTAGCCACTGCATGGCACACGCTGGGCTTTGACACCTCCATGTGCCGGGCCACATCTACGGAGCGTACCATACCGAGTTTCTTTTGGAGAACAAGGATGATTTCCAGGTAGTCCTCCCCGGACGCATGAAGCGTTTTGCTAAGACGCATTGATTATATTTGCTCCTTTTTCATGTGAGAAAAATGCCCGTAAGAGTTTGATTGCTTCATCATCCATTGGCCGATGCCATAGCACCTTATTCTCTTGAATAAACAGAAGATAAGTACAACACTTATAAATCAATTCAGGATCATGGGTAATCAGGAATAGGCTTTTTCCCATGTCTTTTAAGCGGTTCAAATTATCAGACACCTCTACCATATGGAAATAGTCTAAGCCACTGGTCGGTTCGTCAAAAACAAGGATTTCCTTGTTTGAGGCGATAGCACTTCCAATCGCTACCCGTTGCTTTTCCCCGCCAGATAAAGACATGGGATGCAGTTTGATTTTGGCTGCTAAATCAAGGCTGGATAAAATCTGGTTTGCCCATTCTGTATTTTCTTTTTCGTCCTCACCGTCCATACTAAGAAGCAATTCATCCAACACATCCTCGGTAAACAGTTGGTGGTTTACATCTTGCATAACCATGTAAGATATGTGGCACCGCTGCTTTGCACGATAAGAATGTCCATTAAGTTCTAACTCACCCAAAGCCCGTTTGTCCAATCCACACAGGCAACGAGCAAATGTGGATTTTCCCGCGCCGTTATTCCCAATAATTCCAATGATTTCTCCTTGTGGTAGCGTCAAATCAGGAATGTCCACAATAAGAGGGCCGTGTTTATCATAAGAAAACCGAAATTCCTTGATATGTAAAGTCGGCGGTTTCGCTTTTGGTTTGGCCTCCGGTGGAAGGTTGAATGGATCAAGGGCGCGTAGCCCCATTCCCTGTAAAGTTTCGGGAGACAGTAATTGAAATTGCTGCCTTGTAAATTCCTTACTGATCTCTCCATGTTTCATGTAGATAATCCGATCTGCGTAGGGAACGAGATAATAAAGCCGGTGTTCCGCGACGATCACAGTCTTTTTCTCGGACCGCCAGTGCCGGATTACGCCAATTAAATCTTCAATGGTGGAAATATCCAGGTTGGAGGATGGCTCGTCCAGTACAAAGATGTCCGGGTGGATTGCGTCGGCAGAGGCGCAGGCGATTTTCTGTTTTTCCCCGCCGGATAGGGCAAACAAGCTCCGGTTCAGCAGTTTTTCCAGCTTGAGGCTGTGGGCAGTCTCCTCCAGACGCTTCCGCATCTCCGGGACTGGCAGGGCCATGTTTTCACACCCAAAAACAATCTCACTGGTGGTATCTACATTGTAGAATTGTGTTCTTGGGTTTTGGAATACAGACCCCACCCGCTGTCCGATTTGATAAAGGGGATAGTCTTTTAGCTCTTTCCCATCTAAGAGGACTTGCCCGGTCAGTTTCCCACCGTAGTAATGTGGGATCAAACCGTTGATCAGCCGGGTTAGTGTTGTCTTGCCACAGCCAGACTCTCCACAGAGCAGGATAGTTTCACCGTCCTGAATTGCCAGATTGATATGGCTTAGGTTGTTCTCGGTTTCCCCACTCTCATAGGTAAAGGAAACATCTTTCAATTCAATCACAGTATCACCTCCTTACCACGGGCTGAAAAAGTATGTAGAGAGCAGTGCAGTTCCGGCAATCAGCACCGCCAGCAGATCCCAGCCGGTAAACCCGACCTTTGTGATATTGGTGCGCCGGACCGGGTTATCCAGGCCGCGGGTCAAGGCTGCCGCAGAGAGATCATCCCCGATTTTGACCACCGAGATCATCAGGGGAATAAAACGGTATTCAATCAGGGCGGCGGGATTTTGCCAGAACTTCTTTGTCCCGAACTGGACCTCCCGCATCCGCATGGCATCCTTGATGGCCGCCGACTCCTCCTGCATGGTAGGGATAAAACGAAACAGGACGGAGAGCGGAATGGTGATCTGCCGCCCAATGTGCATCCGGCCAAGTGCGGTAATGCACTCGCTGGCCGTGGTGGACTTGATAATATAGGCTCCCATCACAAAAGCCGGAAACAGCCGCAGAACCAGTCCCACCAACAGGACTACCAGCATATTGACGATCATGGGAAACTGGACGGAGTTCTGGATAGCCTGCACAAACAGCCCCGCTGCGAACAGGCAGAAGAACACCGTTGCCGTCTTATACTGCCGGTTAGTCAGCAACAGGACAAAGGGAATCATCGCCACCGCGATCATAAAGGCGGTGTGGCTATATAGAAATTCTGCGGTAGCGACAACGGCCATCAGCAACAGCTTGGTTCGTGGGTCCAAGCAAAAGCCTGTTCTGTTTTCAACAACCGCTTGAAGCTGCTCCATTACACAATGCCCGCTCTCTCAAAGTGTTTTTTCAGCATTTTATGGCCCAGAAGCGCGCCCAGAATACCGCCCACAAACAGCAGCGCAAAACCCAAATACATCATCCAGGAGGGCATCAGGGATTGCAAGGTGTTTGCGTACTGATCACCCATGGAGGTGTGGATGTTTTCCCAATACGCTTCACCGGCAAACCAGAGATTGGCGGGGCAACCCATGATACCGAGGCAAAAGCAGGCATAGCTCAGAACAGTGACTTTGAATTTCTGATAGCCGCCGATTTTGAGCACAACATCGCTTAGAATGCCGCCGAGCACCCAGCCGAGCAGGCCGATCCAGCCATAGCCGATTAAATAGAAGAAGATACCGCCAATGATGCCGGTAATGGTAAGCATTCCAAATTTCTTGATTTTTGTGTAATACAGCATCATAGGGATACCGCATACAATCGGCCAAATCACAAAAAGGAATGGATATACTACTGGTAACGCAGTTAATAGTCCAACGACAAAGAAAATGACGAGAGTCATTGCAGAATAAATACCAACATTGATAAGATCTTTGCCTGTAAGTTTATTTGTGTTTTCCATTTTCAAAAAGTCCTTTCAATATAATTTCGATTGATACATTAAGAAGCAAGAATCATTTTAAATATGAGAGATTAAACCACCTTCCTTTATCACAGTTAGTTAGATTACGCTAACTGCCAATCAAAAATTTTGGGGATCAAATCCCCAAAACAGTTTGCCACCCGGAACTGAAAAAAGCGGCCAATGTATGAGCATATTTTATCGCGGCATCTTTCGGATAATTGTGCAAGACAATTTCTGCGATAGATGAATAGTAAGAATGAACAAGCATATGCCACTCGTCATCCTCCAAATCATGTACGGGAACTCCGCGTTCCTTCAGTTCCGCAATTAGCTTTTGTGTCTCCCGAACATCGGAACGCACCACATCATCCAGAAAAGAAGCATATTTTGTCCCCGCAGACTGCATCAGCAGCAGTTTGAATACATCAAAATGTTCATAAATGTATTCGATAATCTGGCGGATCGTGTCCTCCGACAGTTTCCAGAGTTGCTTTAATTCATCCGTCCGAGCTAATTCAAAATGCTTGATGACAGAATCGGAATACATCTCAGATACCGCCTGAACCACTGGTTCGACAAGTGCGCCGAACAAAGCCTCTTTGTCCTCGAAATGATTGTAAAATGCCCCGTTTGTCACATGGGCGGCCTTACAGATTTCACGGATACTGGCACGTTCAAAACCATTTTCCAGAAAATGCTTTTTTGCACAGGCCAAAAGATTTTCATGGGTCTGCTGAAAATCCCTTGACATTTCCATCCCTCCATCCTATACTTGAATTACACTGTAATATTACACCGTAATTCAGATTATATCACGATGCCATCGAAAATGCAATACCCTCCTTGTATTTTCAGTTGCTCGAAAGGAGGCTTTCTTATGCCAAATAAAGAACCGGGTGCAATCCGCCAACTCTTTGCTTTTGTGGGCGAGAGAAACAGCAAAATGCGTATTTCCATTCTTCTTGCTGTGTTAGGGGAAATGTTTGGTATCGTACCATTCCTAATGGTGGCGCTGTTGGCGGATGAACTCTACCGCGGTACAGCCACCATACAGCGTGTTTTGTTCTTTAGTGGAATAGCCGCCATATGTCAGCTTATAAAAATGCTTCTCACATGGCGATCTTCTCTCATGTCCCACAAAATTTCCTTCACAATTTTGAAAAATATCCGTGAAGCAATTACAGATCGGATGGCAAAAGTCCCAATGGGCGTTATGCTGGAAACGCCTACGGGAACTTTCAAAAACCTAATTGTAGATAATGTTGCAAAGTTAGAGGATTCTATGGCTCATTTTATGCCAGAGCTGCCATCGAATATTGCAGCGCCGTTGTGCAGTATTCTCCTGATTTTCATTCTGGACTGGCGCATGGGGCTTGCATCCCTAATCACAATTCCACTGGGTATTCTCTTTTTCGCTGCTATGATGCGCGGTTATGGCCCTCGAATGGAAAACTATATGCGCTCTGCCAATGATATGAACAGCTCCTTAGTAGAATATGTCAGCGGCATTCAAGTCATTAAAGCGTTTAACCGTTCTGCATCCTCTTATGGAAAATACTCAAAGTCTGTCAACTATTTTCACGATTCTACAATGGAGTGGTGGAGTCAATGCTGGTTTTGGAATGCAGCGGCACGAGCCGTCCTGCCTTCTACTCTTTTGGGTACATTGCCAGTAGGCGCATGGCTTTACATGGAAGGAACGCTTTCACTTCCCGTATTTTTAATATCTTTAGTAGTTCCGCTGGGGTTCGTTGCTCCATTGATGAAAGTGTCCGAGGCGATGGAGCAAGTCAGCATGATAAAAGGTAATTTGGAGCAAGTAACCGCTTTCCTAAAAACCCCGGAACTTGTCCGACCCTCTGAACCTGTATCTTTGGGAGAACGTACTTACCAATTTGAGGACGTACATTTCGGCTATAAAGAAACCGAAGTTCTCCACGGTATTTCTTTTCAAACCAGACCCGGCACTATGACGGCTATTGTTGGGCCTTCCGGTTCTGGTAAATCCACGATTGCAAAACTGATGGCTGGTTTTTGGGATGTGACTTCTGGCTCTGTGCGTTTCGGCGGCCAGGATATTCGTCAAATCCCTTTTGAGCAGTTGATGGGTGAAATCAGTTATGTGGCACAAGACAATTTCCTATTCGACAAATCCATTCGGGAAAATATCCGCATGGGTAATCCGGCAGCAACAGATGAAGAAGTAGAAGATGCCGCAAAAGCTGCTAACTGTCATGACTTTATTATGCAGTTAGAGCAGGGATATGACACACTGGCCGGTGATGCCGGAGACCGACTTTCTGGCGGGGAGCGCCAACGTATTACGATTGCGAGGGCCATGCTAAAACCGTCATCCGTAGTCATTTTAGACGAGGCCACTGCCTATGCTGATCCAGAAAATGAGGCGCTAATTCAACAGGCAATCAGCAAATTAGTGGCCGGAAAGACATTGATTGTTGTAGCGCACCGTTTGAATACGATTCGCAATGCCGATCAAATTCTGGTTGTGGCAAACGGAAATATTGCAGGCCGTGGGACACAAGAAGAACTTCTCCGGGAATGCCCCATCTATCAAAAGATGTGGCAAGATTATGCCGGAACCATAGAAGAAGCAGACTTGAAAGGAGGAGTGGAAAACCATGCTTGAAATGATACGCCGGATTTTTAAGATTGCGGGTAGAAGCCGACAGAAAATCATCGTTGGCATCACATTTAATATTCTCAAATCCTTTTTCAATGGTTTTATGATGTTCGGTGTTTTTTGGATTTTATTACATTTAGAAAATCTTACACCTACTATTATTCTACAAGCCTTTGGTGTTGTATTAGGAAGTGTTATCGGACGCTTTTTCTTCCAATGGATGTATGACCGTACCATGAGTGGAACGGGATATGATATTTTCCGTGATTATCGTCTGGAAATAGGAGAAAAATTGAAACAGGCTCCTATGGGCTACTTTTCAGAGCAAAATTTAGGAACTATTCAGACAATACTTACTACGACGATTGCTGATTTAGAGGGTTACTCCATGCTTGCAATCGAGCAGATGACAAGCGGTGTTGCTATGGCAGCTCTCATGTCAATTATGATGTTCTTTTTCAACCCTATCATTGCCATTTTAAGTTTGATTGGACTATTATTAGGTTTACTTGTTCTTCGTTGGGTCCGCAGTAGAGCCGCGCAATATGCTCCTATTTATCAAGAAGCACAGGAAAACCTGGTGAGCAAAACAATGGAATATATCCGAGGGATTTCTGTTCTACGGTCTTTCTCCAAAGGTGAGGAAGGACAACGAGAAGTACGCAGCGCATTTCAAAAAAAGTGGGATGCAGATTATGGGCAGGAAAAGGCTACGGCCGGGGTTCTCCGTTTTTATATTCTGGTCTATAAGCTCATGAGCTGTGTACTGATTGCTGCGGCGGGTTTGCTTTTTATGGCTGGAAAAATAAGTTTGCCCTACTGCTTGACTTTCCTGTTTTGCGCATTTACTGTGTACTCTGACTTAGAAACAATGGGAAACAGCGCCTTTTTGAGCAAGAAAATCAACACAGAACTGGATCGGTTAGAAGAAGTCACCAATATACCTCAAATGGACACCAGCACAGACAAATTAGAAACTTCCCACTACGATATAACACTGGATCATGTATCATTTGGCTATGACAAGCGGCAGGTCATCCATGACATCTCTCTGAACATTCCAGAACATACTACCTGTGCTATTGTTGGCCCATCTGGAAGTGGAAAAACAACTTTGTGTAATTTAATTGCCCGGTTTTGGGATGTGCAGGATGGCGCTGTACGAATTGGCGGAAAGGATGTAAAAAACTATACTGCGGATAGTATTTTGGAGCATATCAGCATGGTCTTTCAGAATGTATATCTTTTCCACGATTCTATTGAAAACAACATCAAATTTGGAAAGCCTGATGCTACCCACGAGGAAGTAGAAGCTGCCGCAAAACGTGCTTGCTGCCATGATTTTATTTCAGCGTTGCCAGATGGGTACAATACAATCATCGGCGAGGGAGGCTCTACACTTTCCGGCGGAGAGAAGCAACGAATTTCTATTGCCAGAGCGATTCTTAAAGATGCACCTATTATTATTTTGGATGAGGCCACTTCCAGCGTTGATCCGGAAAATGAGCAGGCACTTTTATCTGCGATTTCAGAACTGACGAAAAATAAAACCTTAATTTCGATTGCCCATCGTTTGAGTACAGTGGAAAACGCAGATCAAATCATTGTAATAGATCAGGGTAGAATTGCTCAACAGGGAACTCACCAGTCTTTGATTTCACAAGAGGGAATTTATAGAAATTTCCTAAACCTCAAACTCGCATCCGCTGGATGGCAGCTTTAATTACATAGCATGATATAAAGGCCGGGATTTATCGCCCTGTGGCGGCAAATTCCGGCCTCTTTTATACTATACTTACCCGTAGATCAATTCCTGAAAAACGATTTCCTCCGCCTGCGCTTTCAGCGTGTTCATCAGCCCCACCCAGCGCATGGGGTCACGGGCTTTCAGTTCCTCGGTGACGCCCGCCGCCTCCATCATCCGGGGCAGCATGGCGTCCATCCGCTCCCGCGCCGCCCGGTCAATCTCCAACAGGTGCGGGTACAGCTTTTCGCTCAAAATCAAGCTGCTGTAAAGGCCGGGCCGGTGTTCCTTCAGGTAGCGTTGCCGCATACGGCCATACTTGCCGATGGGGGCCTCCGGCTGCTCGGACAACTCCAGGTCGGGGATGTAGTAATCCCCGCAGCGGGTGTAAGTCAATTCGTTCATGTTTGTCCTCCTTTGCACTGTGATGGTTAAACTGCGGCGCTGGCCGGTAAGGTGGCCTTGCGCGGCTCCTGCCTGGGTAACTGGCTGACGGTGGTAAAAATGCCCTTCTCCATATCCTCGGCCCGGATCGCGGCCTTTGCTGCCTCCATTTTCGCCTTGCGCTTGGCGTTGTAGCGTTCTTCCCATTCCTTCTGCTTGCCATTAGCCTTGCGGCGCAAGTAGTTCTGGTGAAGCCTGTCCTTGCGTTCCTCCTTCTTCCGCAGTTCTTCCTGTTCCTCCGGGGTCAGGGGAACCGGCTGCAAGGCAGGAGGGATATAGCGGCCCACAAAGTTGAAGTAGATTTCAACCTCCTGTGTGGTATCCTGGCTGCCTTTACGGGCGCGTTCATGGACAAGGATTTTCTCTACAAACTCGTTGAGCATGGTGTTTGTCAGCGTGTCGAAGTTCTCGTACTTGTCAATCAGGGCAATAAACTTCTCCGCAGATTTCCGGCTCTGCTCATAGCCGGTAACGGCCTTTTCCAATTCCACGATTTCCGCATTGAGGGCGTCCTGCTCTTTGGCGTACTGTGCGTCCAGGGCCTCATACCGGGCGTCCGGCAGCTTACCCAGGGCGTTGTCCTCATAGATTTTGCAAATCAGCTTTTCCAGTTCCCCGGCCCGCTTTTGGGCGGCGGCCAGCCGTTTCCGCTTCTTGGATATGTCGGCGGTCTGCTGGGCTACCTGCGTTTCCTGGACGGTGCGGATAAACTCGGCCCGGTCATTCCTGGAATACTCCGCGATGGCCCGGAGCATATCGGCAATCAGGGTCAGAACAGCTTCGGCCTTGATACGGTGCTGTGTAGGGCAAAGGGAGCCGATAGGATACTTCCCATACTGGCCGCAAGTGTACTGCGGGACGCGCTTGCCGTTGTATGTGCGGTGAACATACATCTTGCCGCCGCAATCGGCGCAGTACATCAGGCCGGTCAGGGGATGGGCCTCCCCAAAGCCGTCCGGGTAGCGTCTGGCGTTTCCCCGGATACGCTGCACATTGTCAAAGGTTTCCTGGTCGATAATGACCTCATGGGTGTTCTCAAAAATCGTCCATTCGCTTTCGTCAACATAGTGACTTTTCTTGTCCTTAAAGTGCTTGCGGGTTTTGAAATTGACCGTATGGCCTAAATACTCCTGTTTTTTCAGGATTTCAACAACGGTAGAGGCACTCCAACGATAAATATCCGCAAAGGCCTTATTCTTGTTCACTCCCTCGCCATAGCGGGCAAGGTGAACGGCTGGCATTTCAATTTTTTCTTCTGACAACTTGGTTGCGATCTGATAGGGGCCGTAGCCCTCCATCGCAAGCGCGAAAATATGGCGTACCACAGCGGCGGCTTCTTCATCCACAAGCCAGTGTTCCCGCTTTTCGTCCCACAGATAGCCGTAGATAACGGTGCCGGTCAGGTGCTTGCCGCTCATGCCTTTGGACTTAAACACAGAGCGGATTTTCCGGCTGGTGTCGCGGGCGTAAAACTCGTTCATAATGTTGCGGAACGGGGTAAAATCATCATCGCCTTTCAGACTGTCCACACCGTCATTGATGGCAATTAACCGGACGCCGCGCTGCCGCAAAATCTCCATGACCTGGCCGACTTTCAGATAGTCACGCCCTAACCGGCTCATGTCCTTGATGACGATTGCCTCTACACGCCCTGCCTCCACTTCCTCCATCATCGCCAAAAATCCGGGGCGGTCAAACCGGGTGCCTGAGATACCATCATCGGTAAAGTGCGTAGGGTTGGGCAGCCCATTCCGGCGGGCAAAATCCTCTAACATCTGCTTTTGAGATGGAATTTGTCAAGGGGCTTTTCTGCAAAACACAATGTTTCTGAAAATAGCGTTCAAAATATATGCAGAGCCGTTAGTCCGCAAAGGATGCGAATTATCGGCTCAATGGTTTTCTTTTATTTGTAATCATTACTTTTCCAATTCCAGATATTCTTGTCCCATGAAGAAGATTTTCAATTCGTTTTGATCTACTTCTATCTCAAATTCTACACTACTATTTCCCTGTGTAACACAGATTATATCCGAGTAAGAAAAACTATAATATGCGTCACCGCAGGATAGACCCGAATCGGGCATATCTTTACTCACAGCAAGTTCCCCGTTTTCTTGAAAGGTAAATATCTCCTCAGCATTTGCATCCTTCCATGTGCCAATAATATCTTTTTCGTTCTGAATGCGATTTACTTTACCAACACATACAATGGCAAGTATAACTGCACCAACAGTCAAAGCAATGCCTGCAACTCTCTTTACCAGTTTCTTTTTACGCAATTTCTATTACCTCTGTTTCAGTTGCTTTGTTAGATTGAATGATTACATATTGCTCAATTTCAGTTCCTCTACAATTTCCACCTTTGATACGCTTCTAACAGCAAACAGCATAGCGATACATACCATAGCGCCGACAGCCATAACTGCAAGAGCATAAATACCGCCGTTCATATAAAAAGCAAATGGTGTCATACCCGACGATATGAAGTAGTAGATAGCACAATGAATCAAAAAGCTCACAGGCAACGCAAGAACCAATGCTTTTACGCCGTACAAAACAGCTTCGAGCAATAGCGTACATTTTAATCCTTTGGCAGTCATACCAACAGAACGCAGAACAGCAAATTCGCTTCTTCTCAAATGAATCGTATTCGAGATAGTGTTACAAACATTCAAGCTGATAATAACCGTCATCAGGATCGAGAACAGGCAGATTACCAGTTTTGCAATCGTATATACCTGTCTGGAATTATTCGTTGCGGCTGCAATGTCCACAGTTTGCGGAAATCCTCTGTCAGCCAGACATTCCATTGCTTCTTTATGCTGTGCTGTCTGTATTCTCATTTCCACATAGGCGTTATCATCTATCAGCAAGTTAAAATAACTTAAAGGCACGATGAGGACAGCTCGATCTCTCACAAACATGGATTGGATATTTGCATTTTCTTCTGAAACGATTTCTTCCACGATAATCGGCAAGGCATCCTCGGATGCCCCCAGCGGAATGATTTCTGTTCCCGGTTCAATAAGAAACGGTGAGCCTGCAATTACCCGATTTTGTGCCGAATTATAGTATCCCATAGTCTGATTGAGCAAAATTCCATGATTGAAATTTGTCACATCCAGACTGAATCCATTTTCATCGCAAAAAGAGACAAAATGTTCTTCGTCCAATCCTACGACATATACCTCTGCTTTCGTACCATTGATAAAATATCCTTGCATATCAGGATTGATTTGTTCCTGCGAAAATTCAGCGGTCATATATCGCTGAAAAGAATAGGAAACATCCGCAGTGATATTTTCATCCGATAATGCCCCGATTGCGACAGGAATATCTTTGTATTGAATCATCGAAATCACATCAGTATAACAGGAACCGTCCTCCTTCATATCCAAGGATGTCTGATAAAGCATAAAATCAGAGAAACTATATAAGGAAAGGGCAATTACCACCGACAAGAAAATAGAGCCGGTAATCGCTCGGAAGCGTTTTGGATTACGCTTAATATTTTTTGCTGCTAACGAACCATAAATGCCAAAAACCAAAGAAACGATTTTTCCGTCACGGAATTTCTTTCTTGATACCGCATTGTTAGACTGGCGGATCGCTTCAATAACTGTAATTTTAGCTGCTTGCTTCACAGGCTTTCTACTTCCGAAGTACAAAGAAGCAATGCCGGATAATCCGCTGACGAGCAGGATCAATCCGTTTACCTTCAAGGACAGTTCTACGATGCCAAAAGTGAATGTTTCTCCAAAAGCTGCCCTGACCACACTTAATAACAGAGCAGATAGCAGGATACCAACAACCAATCCAAAGGGTATGCTCACCACTCCCAAAAGGAAGGCTTCTAAATATACGCTAAGGCGTTTTTGCCCTTTTGTGGCTCCAATACTGGATAGCATTCCCATCTGCTTAATTCGTTCCTGTAAGGAAATGGAGAGGGCGTTGCTGATCATTGAAGCAGATGCAGCCATCAAAAGACAAACGACCATGACCACCAAAGCAATCAGTTTTGCAGCTCCTTTACCCCCGGTAATTCCATGATAGACTAACAATTCCGAATGAAACTTTGCTACATGACTGTCTACTGCCGCAGCCACTTCTTCGGCTTCTGTATAGATCGAATTGGATAAATTCTTTGCCTTGACATACGCAGCAAAATCGGATGCCGTTTTGTCAACACCTGCAAAGGCATTATAGTTTGCTGCGATTTTTGAGTCATTCACATCTGACAGAATACCAACAACTACATACGCTTTCTCTTTTGTTGGAACGAAGCTTTCTTCTTCGCCCCTATAATTTGTCAGCCCGGAAAGCTGGGCATTATATTCATCCCAAATTCTTGAACCAAGAGTTAAAGAAATCGTATCTCCAATCTCTGTATTCATGTTGTTTTTCTTCAAAAAAGATTCTGAAATAACAATCTCATTTTCATCTTGCGGGAAACGCCCTGCAAGCAAATACTGATTTAACGAAAATCTTTGGGTAAAGTTCTCGTCAATCTCGCCAACGGAGAGCATTGTACTGTTGGATTTCTCCCCGTAAAAACTGTTTCCGGCAAAGCGGAGAAGCGAAACTTCGCCTACATTGTTTTGACTATATAGCTCTTGAACCTGCTCCCAAGTCAAATCCTCCATGTAGTAGTCATAATCGCCACCATACACTTTTTCTTTCTCTTTCAAAAAATCAACCAACGACCATCCCCCACAGAGAATAGCGGTTATCATACTGATTGACAAAAGAATGGTTAAAAGTGTGAGTAGGGTACGCTTTTTATTCGACAACAGATTCCTGAGTGTAAGCATGAAAATCATATTCATCAGCGTATCACCTCATCCCTCACAAGTCTGCCATCCTGAATTTCCAGAATACGGTCTGCCTGCATTGCGATTTCACGGTCATGGGTAATCAGGATCATTGTCTGGCGATAGACTTCATTGGATTCACGCAGAAGTTTCATAATATCCCTTGTGTTCTCCGTGTCCAGATTTCCCGTTGGCTCATCCGCAAGGATAATCGCAGGTGCGTTAATCAACGCTCGTCCGATTGCCACTCTTTGTTGTTGACCGCCGGATAACTGACTTGGCAGGTGCTTTCTACGCTTTACCAGTTTGAGTGTGGATAGCAGTTCTTTCAAACGCTCCTGATTGATTTTACGCCCATCCAATCGAATCGGCAGCGTGATATTTTCCTCGACAGTCAAAACCGGGATCAGATTATAAAACTGATAGACAAGCCCAACCTGCCTTCTTCTGAATACAGCCAATTCATCTTCATTTTGCTCATAAACATCCTGTCCATCCACAAATACTTTTCCCGAAGTCGGTCTGTCAACACCACCTAAAATGTGCAACAGGGTAGACTTGCCAGACCCAGATGCTCCAATGATTGCAACAAACTCTCCTTTATCGACGGAAAAAGAAACATCTGACAAAGCATGGACAGGAGCATTGTCCATTTCATAGGTTTTGCAGATATTCTCTACTCTTAATATCTCCATAAAAAGTTCCTCCATATATTTTTGCAATTCAGTATAGCAAAGCCAAGTGACTGCTTCATTACTTTTTCATTACAAAAATGTCACTTAAAAAGGGGCTGCATTAAGCAGTCCCCCGATAAAAGCAGATTTCAAATTTTGCACCGCCTGACTCCCGATTTTTCGCTTGGATGACACCACCCTGATTGACAATGATCGTCTTTGCCAGAGCCAACCCCAAACCGGCATTACCGATTGTAGAGCCACTTCCTTGATAAAATCGGTCAAATAAATGGGGGATGTCTTTTTCCTGAAAACCTGTTCCGCTATCCTCTATAATGATCTGTGTCAAAAGAGGTCTTTCTATTGCCTTGATTTCGATAGTGCTGCCCTCTGGTGAATGTTCGATACAGTTTTTGATTACATTCCCCAAGGCTTCAGCAGTCCAATCAGTATCAAGAGATAGTTTTAATTCTGCCGGAATCACTTGCGTGATTGTCTGCATTTTTAATTCTGCCGCAATCTCCAGAGGACGAATTGCTTTTTCTACCACATCTTTTAAGTATACCGCCTGTGGCTTTAGAGTAATCGTTCCTGCATCCAGCTTGGATATTTTCAGAAGTGTGGCTATCAGCCACTCCATTCTTGATAAGAGCATAGTCTGTTCGCGGATCAGCTCATACCTTTCTTCGTCAGTCAGTTCCTCATTACACAGAGAAGCATTTAAGATATTCAGCGATGTCAAAGGTGTTTTTAATTGATGTGAAATATCGGCTAAAGCATTTGCCAAATTACCTTTCTCCATTTTCAGAGCTTCTGCCTGTTCAATAAGCCGTCTTGTCATCTTGGATATTTCATCATGTAAAACAGATAACTCACCTTCTTGAAACTGCCCAAAAGAAATTTTTTCATCTCCATGTAACAGCCTATCAATATGCAAACTAAAATCAGCAATTTTCTTGTATCTCTGATATGTGAAAAAGAGGGAAACTGCACTGGATGAAATGATAGCCGACAGAACAATCCACACAGCTTTGCTATCAACGATAATGCCAATGCCGCCCCAAAATAGAATAAGAATACTGCTGACAACAATTTGCCTTTTAACTTCTTTATTTCTGATAAAGTCCATATCAACCCACCTTATAGCCAAGCCCACGAACGGTAATTATGATTTCCGGCTCCTGCGGATTGGTTTCAATTTTGTCACGTAGCCTTTTCATATAGACAGTCAATGTATTATCATTGATAAACTCCCCAGTAGTGTCCCATAAAAGCTCCAACAATCTTCTGCGAGAAAGGACAATACCTTTGTTACGCAAAAAGACTAACAGCAACTTATATTCCATAGCAGACAACAAAATCTCTTTCCCATTCTTTGATACGGTTGCTTGATTTGTGTCCACAACTAAGTCGAGGTAACTGATAATGTTTTGTGTGTTCTTAGTTCTCCTTAATACGCTGTTGATCCTTGAAAGCAGTTCTCTTGGTCTGAACGGTTTGCTGATATAATCGTCAGCCCCCATATCTAACCCAGCCACAACACTATATTCATCATCAGAAGCCGTTAAGAAAATAACTGGCATAGTTCCTCTTTCTTTAATTGCAGAACAAACAGAAAAACCATTTCCGTTTGATAATTGAATGTCCACCAAGGCTATATCGTATTGGTCGCTATCCAATTTTTCTATTGCTTCTTTTTGACCGGGAGCATTTTCGATTTTGAACCCTTCATTTCCTAAATAGTCTGATAATGAGGATACGATACTTTGGTCATCCTCCACTAATAACAATTTACTCATCGTGTGTTCTCCTTGTTGTCAGCTATAAATTCATTTTTATTTTGTTTATATCTTCCATCAGCCGGCTTTTGGGCATCTTGGGGAATTAGCCATGCACGAGGTAGCCGAACAATTCCATCAATGCGATTCTCCTCACACAGCTTTTGAACACGACGCACCGATATTCCCCAAAGTTTAGCCGCATCCTGTACTGTCATGTATTCAAACATAGTTTACCTCCGCATCAAATAGTTATATATATTATATACGCACAAACGAACAATATCAATGGGCTGTTTGTAAACACTTAAACACTAACTGTGTACGAATTAACTCGGCGCTAACAATTTCCGTCATCCTGTTTCGGATATTATTTATTTTTCCACCCAACCCATTCTGTCCGGGCAGCTACCTTTAATTTTTTGTTACGCCTCCTCTGCTGCGAGCAACTCTACCAAAACCGAAGGACCATATTTTCAGACTGCCGAGCGACCTCGACTGGTGCCAAACGATTTTGCTGAGGCGATAGAAAATAGAATTGCAATGTACTATAATAAAGGTGTGAAATTTTCCCTCGCTTCTGTAAGATTGTCCGCCAGATCCATAGTACATAGGTGAGGAGGTGGATACCTTGTTAGAGGATGTGAAGATCATTGAACTGTTCTTTGCTCGTACTGAGCAGGCAATAGCTGAACTTGCTGCAAAATACGGTTCAACTTGCAAAAGAATTGCAAACAACATTTTGAAATGCGAACCCGACGCAGAAGAATGTGTAAATGATACATACCTTGCTGCGTGGAATGCAATTCCTCCAGAAAGACCTGACCCACTCAGAACCTATATTTTTCGTATTACCCGCAATATCGCTACCGCAAAATACCACGCAAATACTGCACTAAAGCGAAACAGTTACTATGATGTTGCACTTGATGAGTTGGAAGAGTGCCTAACTTCTGCATCTACTATTGAACAGGAAGTGGATGCAAAGGAGCTGTCACAGGAAATTGATCGTTTCCTTGACAGCTTGGATCAGGAAAGCAGGGTTATGTTTGTAGCAAGGTATTGGTACTCAGATAGCATTACAGAAATTGCAAAGAGGCTTCGTACAACAAATAACAATGTGTCTGTTCGCCTTTCCCGAATCAGAAGCAAACTTAAAAATCATTTACAGAAAGCGGGGTATGATTTATGACACGAAAGAACATCTCTGACGCCGTTGGTGGCATTGGTAGCCGTCATATCGAAGAAACGGCGAGTTATCAGGCAAAGAAACAAAAAAGCATTTGGCTGAAATTTGGGGCAATTGCTGCGTGTCTCTGTCTAATCGTGGTGGGAGTGTTTAGTATGGGATTATTCGGCAAAAGTACAGAAACAGCTACATTAGGTGATGGAACTACCATATCTTTCACTAAAGCAGATACGGTAGCCTCTGCTCTGAGTTTGAACTTGCAAGCACGAGCATTGACCAAAGATGAGGTTCAGACTATTTTCGGTGATCTTCCGATTTCCGGAGATGCCCTCTTTACCTTGGACGATGTAGCATTTGTTGGCTTTGATGGTCATTACAGCGATATGAAATTTGTTGTTTCGCTGTCTGGGAACAATCTTATGGATACTACCGTAATTGGCAAGGGAAATGTATCTATGGTTGGAGATACGCCAGTTAAAGCTGGCTACTTCGTTACAAATGCAAACAGCGAAGGAATTAAGACTGTGATCTATTACGCCTATATCACATTTGATAACTATTCCATCTATATCGAAAATGCAGGCGGAGAAAGTGAAAGAGAGGCTGTTCGAGCGGAACTGATGGCAGCACTTGATAAGTTGTTGGAAAACTCTTTTGATTTTAAGTGATAGAATTCGATTAAATATTGCAAGCACCGGTATGGAAAACCCATACCGGTGCTTATTTTACGCTTGACGTATAGGGATTATCTCCATCCCCCTATGTCACAGACTTCACCTGAAGTTTCAACCTCCAGCACTTTTAACGTTCCATATCTCTGTTTTTCATCTTACGCTCAAGCCGCTCCGATCGCCGCCTTTGCCGCAGTTCTCGATCCATTGTCTTTTCCTGTGCATATTCGTCAAGATAGCCAGACACATCCCGTAGGCCACTCTCCATCAACCACCAACTGAACTTGTCGCCATAAGCCGCTTCAATGCGTTGGGCTGCTGCTTTCTCTCTGTCAGGTCGAAGTGCCTTCCGCTCCAGATAAAGCTGCAAGGAATCAAAGCCGGAAGCTTGCTCTTTCAGCTCGGCATACTCAGACAATGCAGCCTCCAGCTCTCCGGCATACTTATTCTCCTGCGCCTCAAGCCGTTTGAGATTATCTTCATAGCGGTCAATCTGGCGCTGGAAGATATCGCTTGTGGCGTCCTCTGGGTATTCCAGAGAATGAAGCAGCATAGCCTTTTCGCTTTTTAGCTCCTCTAACTTTTCCGTCAACTCGGCTATTTTGGAGGCAAGCTCACGGTGCCTGACAAAGTGGATCGCAGGAAGGGATTTCTTTTCAGCCAGTAGGGACTTCCGTTCTTTGGTTGTTTCCTTTATCTGCTGCACAAGGGAGCGGTACTGTGCCAGATTTGGCTTCAGAATATTCAAGGCACCGGTCATCTGTTTCTTGCTGCTGCGGATATGCCCTAACTGATAGCAGAAGATCAGCATATTTTCCCGCAGCTTTTCCAACGCTTCTGCAATAGCGGGCAGCGTGTTCTTCACCGCCTCCGTAATTTTCTTGAACTGCGCCTTCAGTTCCCGCAGGAGCCTGTTGTCCGCCTTGATCTGACGGTTGAGTTCGCACCTGTCGGACACGATACCTTTCTGTTCCAAAGCACGGGCAATCACGCCCTCGTGGATGGTGGGCTGCTCGTCAATGCCTCGCTCGACAAAGCTGCGGTGGTCGATGCGCTCCTCATGACCGTATCGCTCCAAATATTTGTTTGTCACATCTGCCCATGCTTTGCGCCAGATAAGGAGCTGTTCCTCGCTGTTCCAGCGTTCAGAAATGGGATTCTGTCTCCCGTATTTGGTGCTTTTGGGATACTTGCTGGCACGCTCATATCCATGTTCCTCAGCTGCGGATGGTGTCATATACACTTTCTTCCTGCCTACCTTGTACTGGTACTGTTTCTCCCATCCGTCAGCCTGTGCAGCCTTAAACTCGGCAGCGGTAAAGCCCCGTTCCTCACCGTCACGGCTGCAGAGATATTCCTTCTCCGTTTTGTATTGCCATTTGCCGCTTTCATCAAGCGGGCGCACCGTCAAGAGAATGTGGGCATGTGGATTATGACCCGGTGGATCAGGATCGTGGATTGCCAGATCGGCGCACATCCCGTCTGCGACAAATTGGTTTTGTACGAAGTCCGTCAACAGCGTCTGCCATTGCTCTAGGGACAACTCTATGGGCAGGGCTACCACAAACTCACGGGCTAAGCGGCTGTCCTTGGTTTTCTCGTTTTCCTCCACGGCGTTCCAGAGAACCTCTCGGTCTTGCCATGCGGGTGGGGCCATGTCCGGCAGGAATACCTCCTGCCACACAAGCCCCTGCTTTCGGGTGTAATCGTGCTGTACTCCGTCATAGTCATTGAGGATGTGGGAGCAGCTGAGATAAGCGGAGGCTGCACAGGCGGAGCGTCCGGCTCCCCGGCTGACCACCTTTGCCTCCAAGTGGTAAATTGCCATTTGCGTTCACCTCGATTCGTATTTTGTGAGGGGGTGGTAAAACGCCACCCCTTGGTTTCTGTTTCTCTTTGCAAAGAGAAAATGGGCTGCATTGCTGCCCATATCTGCGATAAAGCTGCCGGTGGCAGGTTTTCGCAGGCAGGAGGCGGGCAGAGTATCTGCCGGATTGGTGCGACAAGCAGCAATCTCTGCATCAGCAGAAGCGCCGACTGCACAGGGAATGCTGACTTGCGGCATTTCCTGCCCTCTCTGGAGAAGTGTCCGATGGACAGTTCGTGAAGAGCGCACGAGCCCGACCAACGGAAGGGATACCACCGCCTGCTTCGCAGGTGGTGAGTAAGTGCGCCCTTCGGGATAAAAAAGGAAGGGACGCCCCGGTTGCCCGGAACGCCCCTCGCAGATTAGTGTAGCTTCTCATATAACAAGTCCTCTAATTTTTCAAGCTCCATTTGCTGAGCCTCTGGAAATACTTTCTCCAAAACAGCGCCCTCCTGAATCAAGCGTCTGGTACGGGCCTTTCGCTCTTTCGCCCGATCCCGCATTTGTGCCTCCTCCAATCGGTGCTTGGCCTGCAATTCTTCCTTGGTCATGATCTTTTTATTTGCCATATCTGGCTCCTTTCTGCCGCTGGGCGGCTTCGTGATAGTAAAAAGCAGGGAACTGGTATCACACAGATACCAACTCCCTGCAGAACTGATGGTAAATTGTTTTCCTCATTCTGAGAATTGCCAATTTGGTAGCAAAGACGGATTGTATTGCCACCAACATAGTAGTAAAATCAAGAAAAGTAATTTCAAAAGCCGTCTGCAAAATCCAGCGCAGCTGAAATGTCCTCCTCGGTTTCCTCCGAAACAAGAGCAGCGGCAGGCTGTGCGCTCTGCATAAGCTGTAGGATACCGCCAAGGCTTACCGGCGTACAGCTCTGCAAGCTGCGTGAGATGGTATCCTCGATCCGGCTGAGGAAAGCGTCCTCCTTCTCCCGTGTTTCCAGATAGGGATCATCGGCAAGCTGCTTGCTACGGTCAAAGTAAGCGTTGACCGCCGAAACGACTGCCTTGCTGACTGAACGATATTCTCGCCTGTCAAGGCTCTGCAAATGCTCCCACGCCCTGCGGTCTGCTTCGTTCTCCAGATTCAGCCGAAGTGTTGTTGTGTAGATTTGCTTCATACAAGATCGCCTTTCTTTTGCATTTTCTGTGCAGACAGCAGCTCATAGCCCTTGGCTGTGGCGCAGATGTCATCATTGATCATCACCCGGCTGGCATCATATTCTCCGAAATTCTTCACCATGCAGCTTCCACCGCCGACAACATAGAGCCTCATCAGTTCCGGGTCATACTCATGCTCACGCAGTCTGCGGAAGATGCCTGCGGTGTAATCCCTCGCTGTGTTCTGGATAGCAGTTAGGTAGCGTTCGCTGATGTCTGCCGTCCCAAAGCGAATCACACGCTCCAGAATCGTATCATCTACCGATGCGCCAAACTGCCGCATGAGATTTTCCCGGACAGCAATCATGCACTGGTTTGTCCCGTACTTCTCCGTGAAGCACTTCTGAGATAGCGGACGGCGCTCGTTGATATACATGACATTCATCGTTCCGTTGCCAATGTCGCAAAGCATATTGATGCCCTTGAATCCCCGCAGTCTGTCCGCCACAGCGGAGAAGCCCTGCGGGAAGATGTCCGCTCCGGCAAACTCCACATGATAGCTGACACCACGGAAAATGAAATCCGCCATTTCATTCTGCAACAGGTACGCCTTGAAGCTATCCTTCTGTTCGCTGACCCAAGTAAGAGGGAGCCCCGCCGCCAAATGCACACGGGCAGAGGTCTGCTTGCGGATATTCAGCTCTCTTGCAATGGCAGCAAGGGTCAGAATATAGTAGTCACCGTCTGTCATTTTGTCAGAGATAAACTCCTTGTGACCTTCGCCCACGGTGTAATAGCTGCCGTTGTAGACAAGCAGATTGCTTTTGAAGGTCGGCTCCTTGTCAGAGATGATCACGCCCGTAGGAAAGCAGCAATGTGCAGTCTTGATATTCCCATAGCCGTGGTCGATGCCGATGATTATAGGGTTATTGTTCATATAGTTCATAGTTTGTCCTTTCTGCCGCTGTGCGGCCTTGAAAATAGATTGTTTGTGTACGGCTCTGTACGGTAAACGCCAGTGCTGTACGCCGCTGTACACCGATTGGTCTTTGGATTTTGCGTTTGCTTTGTCAAATCGCTGTTTATACCGCAAGAAAATGCGGTAATCGCAGCACATTGCACATAAAGAACGCTGATTTTGCGGTAAAATAGCTTTTTGAAAACGGAGTTGAGAACTGCCGTACATCGTGTACGGCATGTACGGCAGTTTTGAAGTCCAGTTCTCATATTTAATAAGGAAGCAAGTTCATCGCCTCCACTCCGATAAATCCACGCACCCGCTTTCCGGCTGCGTACACATTGTTGGTAGCCTCCACATTATAAAGCCGTTCATTCTGGGCCAGCTCTGAGCTGATACGATTTGCTGACATAGGCTTTTGTGCGTTGTCCTCGCACCAGCGGAGATAGGCTTCATAGATAGCCTTGGAGCTGGCTTCGCTGTCGGCCTTAAAGCGGATATAGCCCTCGGATTGCAAAAACTCGATCACATTGTTGCTGCTGCGCTTTACTGTCTCCATATTTTCTTTGGCTCTATCGCTGATGGTGAACTGATACTCGTTCCCAATCAACCGCCGCAGACCCTCCAGACACCACAAAAAGATGCCCTCACGCTCCTGTGTCAGCTTATCCACCAGAAATGGATCATCGGCTCGTCCTGCTGGCCTGTCCTTGGTGGTCAACACGATCTGCCTGCGGAAGAAGCCGTCTGACTTGTCGTGCAAAGCGGTTAAAGCGCCGTTGCCGAAGCAAAGAAAGCGGACATAAAGCTGGCTCTGATAGCTTTGAACACCCTTGCGTTCCATATCCATCTTGCACTCTGAGGTCACGATGGATTTGATATAGTTGGTCTTGGGCAGGGCACTCATATCCATATCGTCATCCACCATCAGCAGCTTGTTTTCCAGGTCTGCACGGCTGAAACGGTTGTTCTCTACCTTCTGGATGCTGGTGGTATTCATGTTATCTCCCAGCATGGAGCGCATTACAAGTCCGATTCGACTCTTTCCTTCGCCGCCCTTACCAATCATCAGGAGCATTTTCTGCCCCTTTGTGGTAGGCAATAGGCAGTAGCCCATATACTCCTGCAAGGTGGGAATGTCCTCCGGGACAAGCAGCTCGGATAAAAATTGCAGCCAGCGCACAGGCGGCGGTGCATCGGGGAGATAGGCCACACTCAGACGGTTGTTGCAATAGCTTTTGTCCTCGGTGAAACGCCCATCCAGAAAGAGTGTCCCGTTTGCCACATGGATACGGTCAGTCTCGATGGGCAGGGGCGGCGAATAGGCTTGCAGCTTGATACTGGCCAGCAGATTTGCCACCACCTTGGAAAGCCCGGAGGTCAGACAGCCGGAGATCTCCTCCAGAATGAGATTGCCGATTTGCGCCTCGTCCTCAATCAGTCCATCCACTGTGAACAGCCTTCCTCTGACACATTTCATGGGATGCTTTTTTAAGAACTGCTGACAAAACAGCACTTCGTTGATGCGTTTTCCATCATACCAATCGGGAATGCTTTCTTCAGGCGGCATAACCATTGGGGTATTCAATTCGTCCATAGGTTTCCTCCTTTCGCAGTTGTTCCAGACGCTCCTTTAGTGCTATGATTTCACCATCCGTCATCCAGTCCTGTACAATTTCCCGACGCTCATAGCTGTCACCAAAGGTGAGAATGTTCAGTTCATATTCAATCTGACTGAGCTTGTGGCAGGCTTCCACGAATAAATCATGGACTGGCTCATCCGGCGTTTGCGGCGCATAGTATGCTTTCCATTCCTCCAAGCAACGGTAATAGTCCGATAAAACAGAAAAGCACAGACGCTCGTTTTCTTTGAGCTTCTGTGCTTCTGTTCGGATACGCTTTGCATTGAGTGCCGCTGCGCTGGGCGGCTTGTCCGGGTCAAGATGAAAGTCTATCACCAGCTTCATGGCTGCGTCGTAGGGCTTGAGATCAAACAACCTTGCAGTGAAGTCAATGACATCTCCATGCTCTCCGCAGGTAAAGCAATAATAATGGTCGTTTGCCACATACAAGCTGGGGTGTCTGTCATTGTGAAAGGGGCAGAGCGCCTTGCCGTGCCGGTTGACCTCAAGGCCATACGCCTGTGCCGCTTCCCGCAGGCTGACGTTGTTTTTTACGGTTTCGAATAAATTCATGTGTCCTCCTTTGCGTAGAAAAAGCGGCTTGCCCTGATATAAGGCAAACCGCTTCCTCAAAATTTATTGTTTTATTGGAAATATTAAGCCGGAGAGGTAACTGTCTCCGCTGCCAGTTTTTCCTTCCTGTTCGCTGCATTGCGAACCCGCTGGCCTTTGATATGCCCCTCATATCGGCACTCATCACTGCAATACTTGACATTGCTTCTTGTGGTGGAAAAGGTCTTACCGCAGTTTTCACAAGTGCAGTCACGCCGCCTGTTTTCTGCCGCTTCCTGCCGGTAGAACTTCGCCCGGCAATTCGGTCCGCAGAACATAGCAGCCGAGCTTTTGGATTCAAATCCCTGACCGCAGCACTTACAGGTTAGCTGAAAAGGCTGCCCAACGGTGTGCTTCCCGGCCTTAATCAACTGATAGCGCTCCCGGCTTTTGATGCGATGCTGGCGTAGCTGCTCCTGCCGCTTGATTTCCTCTGCTGTCAGCTCCGGGGCAGGAAGTTCAAACTTTCCGATGAATTTCAGGAAGATTTCTACCTCCTGCGTTCTGTCCCCGTCGATGCGCTCCGGGGCATGAACGATGATTTTATCAATAAATTCATTGATCATCGGTGTAGTCAGCTCGGAGAAATCGGTGTACTTTTCTGCCAAAGCAAGGAACTGCTCTACACGGGCAGTATCTTCCTCATAGCTCGTCAGGCTTTCCTCCGTTTCTGCAATCTGTGCGGAAAGGTTTTTCTGTTCGACTTCGTACTCAGCAAGCAGGCTGTCAAAGCGTTCCTCAGAAATTCGGCCTACGGCAAAGGATTCATAGAGCTTTTTAATGATCGTATCCAGCTCACTGTGGCGCTTACGGTCTTTGTTCAGCTTTCGTTTGGCATCTTTGGCCGCCTCCACCTGCCTGACCTGTGAAGCGGCTCGTATCTTCTCGGTGAATTTTTCCCGATCTGCTATGGCAAGCTGGCTGACAGTGCGGATTGTCTCTAAAATAAGGATACGCAGCGACTTAGTGGTAATATAGTGCCCGCAGCAGTCCTTTCCATGCTTCTGATGTGCCAGTGTATAAGAGGAGCAGTCAAAGAAATCCGACGGATACGGAGTGCCTTCTGTACCGCCTCTGGAACGATGATTATACATCTTTGCGCCGCAGTCCGCACAGTATAAAAGCCCGGTCAGGGGATTGGCTTCGCCTATGGTATCAATACGCCGTGGCGTTTTCCGCAGTTGCTGAGCAAGCTCCCATGTTTCCGGCTCGATAATGGCCTCATGGGTGTTCTCGAAGATCAGCCAGTCCTCCTTGGGATTAGGAATAGAGGTCTTGTCCTTATATGACAGCTTGTGGGAACGGAAATTGACCGTATGCCCCATATACTCAGGCTTAGACAATATCTGCCCCACAATATAGCCGCTCCAGTTATAAGGATATGCGAACTCGGTCTTACTTTTCCAAACGCCAATGCCTTTCCTTGCAAAATAGACCGCCGGAGCTTCTACCTTATCTTCAAAAAGGATTCTGGCAATGTCATAGGGGCCTTTTCCCTCGATGGTCAGACGGAAGATGCGCCGCACAACGGCGGCGGCCTCCTCGTCAATCAACCAATGGTGCTTGTCGTTCGGGTCTTTCTTATAGCCGTAGATGGCACTGTTGGTGGTAGGCTTGCCTGATTCCCCCTTCACACGGATAGCGGTTTTCTGCTTGCGGCTCAGATCACGCAAGTACCACTCGTTCATGATGTTGAGGAACGGAGCAAATTCATTGCTGTTCTGGTCGTTGCTGTCCACGCTGTTGGCGATGGCAATAAAATGAATGCCATGCTGACGGAACATAACCTCCGTGTAAAAGCCGGTCTGCAAGTAGTCACGTCCGATTCGGGACATATCCTTTACGATCACACGAGCCACCTTGCCAGCTTCAATGTCTGCCACCAGCTTTTTCCATGCCGGTCTTTCAAATGTGCCGCCTGAGAATCCGTCGTCCGTGTAATGGGCAAAGTTTGTGTACCCCTGCTGTGCGCAATAGCCCTCCAAGTATTTCTTTTGATTCACAATGGAGTTGCTATCCCCAATCTGGTCATCGTCACGGGAAAGTCGTTCGTATAAGGCGGTGATCTTGTCCTCAGTCTGAATGATGCTCATGATGCGCTCCTTTCAGACTGACGGCTCATTTGTGGTACACCAATTATATCACAAGTTCCGTCGTTTGTAACTACTTCGTTGCGTATCATTCGTAAAATTTTATCCTCCATTGTCTCTTTCCCACTTTCACTGAAAGCGACTCTCACCTTGTAGGTGGTGCCGCCAATACGTCTTATCATATACTGTGCCTGTTTGTTTTTATCCATAGCGTTCCTCCTTGAAAAATTCATGTTCGTTTGATATACTAATGGTGGTTCCGACTGATGTAAGTCGGTGGCATCTTGTGTCATGTTTCATAAAGCTACCGCAACTTGCGTCCTCCTTTCTCTTGATACGGGTTGAAAAAGTAACCTAAATAACCGCTTATCAGATTACCCTCTCACTAATAGGAGAAATCCGGGGTGTAAATCGGAACTGTTTTTGAAAGAAATTCAAAAAATTTTCGGAGGTGAGGTCATGACAGATGAAAATAGAACATTTCTCCTGTTCCCGGATGACGGTGATGACCTAACCGAATGGGATGAAGCCTCCGATCTGACGATACAAAACGAGCAGTTAGAGGAAATCCTCTCCGAAGAACGAGCCTTAGAGCTGGAAAGAGAGCTGGAGCAGGACGAAAACCCAAGGGACTACACCGTAGAACTGGAGGACGAAGAGGAAGAAGCTGCTCCTGTCAGCGAAAAACGCTTAAAGCGCCAGATACGGGCAGAGGCGTTGGCACGGCTGGAGGATGCTGCAAGAACAGAGGACGACTTTCGATACGTTGTCAGCGAATGGGACAGGTTGGATCGGAATCGGGAACGACGGGAGCGTGACCATGAAAATCTCCGGGGAGATGTTCCGTTAGAATACATGGCAGTTCCCAATCCGAAGATGATTCCGCTGTATTTGAATCTGCCACGATACCGCCAGCTTGCCAGCGGCAATTTTCTGGATATCATTTTTTCTTGCCCCTATGAACTGCATGAGTTGGTTGCAAGCTCATTTATTTCTGAGCTGATACGCAGCCTTACCATTGATCAGAAGGAAGTGCTGTATTACCTGTCCATCCGGCAGTACAGCACCATACAGGTGGGTATGATACGGGGACAGACAGACCGAAACATTAGAAAGCTCCGAAAGAATATCCACAAGAAGCTGCAAAGAGCGGTTTATGATTACCTTTTGGAAAAACAGAACGACTGTGGAAGCCTAACGCTGCGGGAACGGCAGTTCTTAGAGGAATATGGGCTTTTGCTGAAAGCCTATGGCAAGGACGCCGTTATCCTCCGGGAGAACAAATCAAAGCCGAGGAAAAAGAAAGCTGCCCTTGGCAGCAGCAAGGACAGCGAATGATCTGATTGAATTTGATAAGCAGATGACCGAAAGGAAGGATTTGCGTTATGAATACATTTTTTGAGCAATCCCGTTCCCATTGGGTGCGGTATGAACGCTATGAAATCAAAACAGGCAAGGACGGGAAGAAATACATCACCCCGGCAAAGGATGCCAGGCCGGATGTCTATAACCCACTCAAGGAAGCCCCGGACATTGTGCTGGATGCTCTGAATGTGGGGATGCTGATGATGAACGGCAAGAAAAGCTCTGAGCCAGAGGTAGAAAAGGCAATCTTGGAATTTATTACCCACTATGGGCTGCTGGGCCTGATGACGGCCCTGCCCACCACGCCGTCCTTTATGGATTATGAGGCGGTATATCTGCCAAAGAACCATTTTATCAAGGAAGAAACGATGGAGACGGAGAAGTATCTGTCCCTGTTTTACCCCTTTGATAAGCTGGATGTGGTCAAGAACGGTGTGGAATCCAGTTGGAATGTGTCCAGCGACCGGGCAATGATTGCACTGACCATGACCTTTATGGACGAGCCGATGGCAAAGACCATGAGCTTCCAGCGGGCGTATGCAGAGCCTTACGATTGGGTGGCACAGCAACTCAAGGATTGGGCATTTAATATGCTGACCTCTTTCTTCTATTATAATGACTATGATTCCATGGAGGAAGAAAGCCGGAATATGCTGCGTAAGTCTATGGCTGCATTTGGCGGCATTGCACCCACCTATCATATAGAGCTGTTGGATAGGCCAACGATCTATTGGGATTTCCATTCCCTGCTGTTGGGGATTCAGATGATGTTCAGCTTCATGCTGGTGGACAGCACAAAGCCGTTGCGGATGTGCAAGCAGTGTCAGAAAGTGTTCCTGAGTAACCGGGCTAACTCCGCTTTTTGCAGTGCAAGGTGTAAAAATCAGTATAATGTTTATAAGAGCCGGGGAAAGAATAAATCAGAGGATGGTGATAATAATGCCTGAAAATCAGAACATAGAATGGAAAGCTAAGTGGAAGGATGACTATCTGGAATGGATTTGCGGCTTCGCCAATGCACAGGGCGGCAAGATTTATATTGGCTGTGACGATGATGGAAAAGTTATCGGCCTGCCCAATATCCGCAAGCTGCTGGAGGATGTTCCAAACAAAATCCGAAATGCCATGAGCATCGTGGTGGATGTCAATCAGCTGGAGCGTGACGGGAAAGAATATCTGGAAATCGTTGTTCCACCATATCCCGTTGCCATAAACTGCAAAGGTGTCTATTATTATAGAAGCGGCAGCACCATGCAGACCCTTTCTGGCCCAGAACTGGAGAGCTTCATTCTACGCAAACGTGGTGCTTCGTGGGATAATATGCCCTTGCCGGGATTTACGTTGGATGATATTGATGATGAGTTGGTCAAGAGATTCAAGACCCTTGCCGCCAAGAAGGGCCGGATCGACCAAAGCGTTTTAGACGAGGACAAAGCGGATTTAATGGAAAAGCTGCGTCTGACCAATGCCGGGTATTATACCAACGCAGCGATGCTGCTGTTCTGCAAAGACCCTGACCGCTGGCAGCTGGGCGCATACACAAAAATCGGCTTTTTCGAGAATGATGCCGATCTCCGTTATCAGGATGAAATTCACGGCTCCTTGTTGGAACAGATTGACAAGATCATTGAAGTCATCCATCTGAAATATATGAAAGCGAAAATCACTTACGAAGGGATGCAGCGCATTGAGCGTTATTTTGTTCCCGACGCTGCCCTGCGTGAAGCCCTTCTTAACGCTCTATGCCACAAGCAATATGAAAGCGGCGTTCCGATTCAGATCAGCGTGTATGAGGATAAGCTGTATATCGCTAACTGTGGTAGGCTTCCAGACAACTGGACGGCAGACAGCCTGATGTCCAAACACGCATCCCGCCCTTACAACACGGCGATTGCGAATGTGTATTATTTGGCCGGCTTCATCGAGAGCTGGGGACGTGGTATTGAGAAAATCTGTCAGGCTTGCAAGGAAGATGGAAGCCCGCTTCCTGCGTACACCGTGCATCCCGGCGATATTATGATTCAGTTTACAGCGTCAGAGGATCGGGTTATTCGATCTGCCACCTACAAGGTGACAGAAAAGGTAACAGAAAAGGTAACAGAAAAGGTAACAGAAACCTTGGATGAAAAATCCATGCAAATTCTGGCCCTGATTTCCGAAGATCCTGCATACACATCTACCACCATAGCAGATAAGCTATCTATCAGCAGAAAAACAGTTTCTCAGCGTCTGAAGGAGCTGAAGGAAAAAGGAATCATCGAGCGCATCGGGTCTGACCGAAAAGGCTACTGGAATATAAAGAGCTAAGTGATACAGAATTAGCCCCACACCAGCGTTCATTCATGCTGATGCGGGGCTAACATGTGTTTAGCAATATACAAGCTCCGTCAGAACAATTTCCTCTGCACGGTTATGAATGTTGTTCATGCGCCGTACCCATTCCATTTGATCGGTAGCTTTAAGTGCCTCGGTCACACCTTCCAGTCGTGCCATAGCTTCGCACATGATCTCCATACGCTGATTGCAGGATTTGTCTATCTCTGCAAGATGTTCATGCAGGGTGCAGCTTGTTAGGTAGTGTGCATAAAGGACGGGACGATGCTCTTTCAAGTAGCGGCGGCGCATACGGCCATACTTACCGATCTGATATTCCTCGGTCTCCGGCAGCGCAAGGTCGGGGATATAGTAATCGCCAACCTTCGTATATGTGCCGCCCATTTCTTCAAAAATAGACTTCATTTTCATGCTCCCTTCGTGCTAAAATGTCAGCAGTTATGCGGATTTTTTTCCTTTCCCACAACTGCCAGACCAATTCACCACAAATGAGCCGCCAGTCATGTAATAGTATTAGGCGGTAGAAACCACCCTCTACATATTACATCTTGATGGCTTATGGAGTTGCTCTCGCCCTGTAACTCATCATCGCGGCTCAAACGCTCATACAGTGGGGTGATTTTCTCGTTTCTCATGGCTGTACCTCCTGAAATGAAAATGCTCTAAGTGACTGCTTCACTAACCATGACAAAAACCATGATTAAGAAGTCACTTAGAGCATACATCTCCAGCAGCGACCTTGAAGTTCTTGTAGTTCATCAGCGCGAAGTCCTTGTCCGGGGACAGGCCATCGCAGTCGGCGGGCTTCACGCCATCCGAGTTACGCTTGAATAGAGACGGCTCCCAAGACCAAGCGGAGCCATCGGAACCGCCGGAGGAGAAGCTGCGGGAGAGACCCGTTCCGCCCGTCGAGACAGATGGAGCACCGCCCTCGTTCGGTATATAGCGCTTGCCCTCCTCGATTTGGAGGAACAGCAGGTCGAGGGGAGAGCGGAAGTTCTCATCGTTCTCGCGAGCCTCAGCCATGGAGAGCAGCGTCAGAAGGCTGGACAGGTTGTAATCCTCCGGCGGGAACCAGTCGCGGAGAAGCGCGATGAGTGCCGTATAGAGCATCTTCTCGGCGTTCTCCCAGAACGGGTCTCCCGCCTTGCCGTCGCCGTTGGTGTTCATGATGTAGCAGTTCACGAACGACAGGATGTCGGTGTCGGTCTTCACATACTTGAGTGGGTTGTAGTGCATGGACTCATCGAGGTTGATGGTGTTGAACGACTTCACCTTATATCCGTTGTCCGTGAAGAGAAACCCTGCATCCTTGAGGAGCGTGCCCTTGGGGTCGGTGATGAAATAGCTCGTGTTGAGCTGGCAGATGTTGGGCGTGACGTAATTGAACGTCTTGCCCGAGCCGGAACCGCCGACAACCAGAACATTCAGGTTTCGGTCAAGTTCAGGATTGAACTTCGGACGATGGAGGGCGAGACCGAAGTTCTGCGTGAAGATGAGGTTGTTGTCCTCGGTCTTGAGGTCGCGGAACGCCTTGCCCTCCTTCACGGTGCCCCAACGCGCAGAACCGCTCTCCTCGCCAGCACGATAGTTGCCGATGAAGGCCACATAGCGGAGCCAGAAGAGCCAGACGAGCACGCACATGGCAAGCCCGACGAGCATAGCGTTTGGGGACATGTCGAGATGGATGGGGTTATCTGCCATGAGCGGCCACATGGCGACGAAACCGTCACCCCAGTGCTCAAAGAACTCGCCGGAATAGGAAGCCATGGCCTCCCAGTAGCGGTTGCCGAGATAGAATCCTGCACAGGAGATGAGAGCGGTGACAAGTGCTGACCGCGCCACCTTCTTGTTGATTTCAGGGTTGCCCTTGCTTTCAGCCATAGCATACCTCCTTTCCTATGCCTTGCGCTTGGGCAGCGCGTTCAGAAGGGACAGGGCGATGGCGGTGCGGGTGGATGGGGATGCCCCCTGCACGAAGCGCTTGTAGCATCCGAGGCAGAAGTCGTCCTCCGGGCGGATGCCGTTGGTGTCGCGCGGACAGGTGCCGTCGTTGCGCTCAAGAACCGTAGGTTCCCAACAGGTCGTGATTCCATCTGCGCTGACGACCCGCTTGCAGCCCGATTCGATTTCATAGAACAGGTTCTCGAGGTCGGTGTCACTGCGTCTCGGTTCGCTGGGAACCGCCGCCCGCAGGAGTGCAGATAGGTTGGACATGGTACGCTGCTCAGGAGAGCACCAGTCGCGCAGATAGCCGAGGCAGGCCGAGAGGAGCTGCTTCGCGGTTGCCTTGAAGAAGGAATCGCTGTCGCACTCGTCGCGCAAGGAGCTTGCGTTGATGACAGCCTCCGCGATGGCCTCGATGTCGCTGTCTGATTTCATTGACTGCAACGGGTTCCCAGCAAGGCGTTCGGGAAGATAGTCGAGTATGTCTGTCATATCGCTTTCCCTTCTAGCGTTCCTGCTGGAACTTGTCGGAGATGTCCCGGTCGGGTGCGTCATTGCTCTTCGAGAGCTGGCTGCTCGCCCTGCGACATTCCTTGGCAGTTGAACTCAGGTCGTAGCCGCGCCCGTCGTCATGGGTTCGGGCGGCCTCCTCGCGTACCATGGACGGCGAGACATCGGTGCCGTTCTGCTCGCGCTCAAGGCGCAGCGTCCGACTATCCGTATCCATCCCGTCATGGGAGTCGATACCCTGATTGATGTCCGGGGTGGCACCTTCCATGTCAAGAGAGCCGTCTGCAACATCTATCTGCTCCCGGTCGAAATGCTTCTCGAACCAGTCATGAGTCGCGTCCACGGCGTACTTGGCTTTCAATGTGTTCGCACCGACTGCCCAGTCGCGCTGGGCGTGGTCATAGGGCAGGAGTTTGCCGTCATCGCCGATGCGAGCTTCGTAGAACAGCATCTCTCCGTCTTTGGTGGTGTCGATGCCGATACCCTTCTCGTTCAGGATGCGCTCGAAATCACTGAGGTCGCGGCACTGCTCGCGAGCCGACAGCACCTCATCGCGGATGTGCTCGGTATGGTTGTATTCGCCATCCGCTCGGTCATCGCGGACATGCTCGCCATGTGCCGGGGCATCATCCCGTGACGGAGATGAGAGGTCGGGAAGCGTCTCGACCTTTTCGAGTTCAGAGAGCTGCTTTTCGGTCATGGGATGAGCGCTCTCAAGTTGCTCGGCAATCTCCCGATTCTTGAGTGCGGTCATGACCTCGGAGAACTGGGGTACGCAGTCCTTCACTTTCTCAAGTTCGTCTTTTACGAAGTAGACATACCCGTTTCCTGACTTATCGGAAAGCGCAAGCATGGCGATGCCGTTATCCCGGCAGACCTGCGTGAAATACGCTGCATCGTCCTTGGTGCCAAAAGGCAGACATACTTGCTCGTGAGATGCCATGTCTTCTGCCTTGGCATCTGCGTTTTCCGGGGTCAACACCTCCTTCTCGAACTTTGACTTGTAGAAATCTTTGATGGCATCTTCAAAATACTGCTCGGCATGACGTGATAAAACTCGTCCCGCAGAACGTCCGACTGCACGAACCAACATCTCGCCAACGTCGTCCCCGTAATCAACCGCCATAGCAATCTTCCTTTCTCTTCGCTGACTTGCCGGGAAACCTTTCCCGGTCTACTATTCATGGATTATATCTGCAAATGGACGCGGAAGCATTTCACCGCCCTTGCATATTCGACACGTATTAAATTATTCGTTTTGCCAATGAACGGCTCGATTTGGATGCTTTCGGCAAAGACGGATGTGCCGTACATATGCACACATGTTCCTCTGGCATTTACAAGGCGCGTAACGTGTTCCTTGTGAAAGGAGGAATCATGGATGATTTCAGAAGAGAAAAACAAAGAGATGGTGCGCATGTTCTGCGCCTTCTGCCGAAGGACGTTGCGCAATGCGCGGACGGACATCGTGCGCAAGCAGATGCGCGACGCGAAAAGGGAGACGCTGTTCTCCGACATGAGGGAAGAGGAGCTAAACCGCCTCACCTCGCCGTACAGCGTTATAAGGGAAGAGATGCTTTTCGAGGTCTTGGATAGCGAGGTCTTAGTGCTCGATGCCAGCCTCGGGGGAGCGATTAGCAGCCTGCCAGAGACCGAGCAGGCTATTATCCTGCTCTATTACTTCGCGGAGTGGACAGACAAAAGAATCGCTGCCGAACTCGGATGCCCGCGCTCGACGGTTCAGCTCAAGCGCACGAGGGCATTGGACATGCTCAGAAAGTATCTGGAAGAAGAGGGGGTGTGCTGCCGTGACAGAGATGAGCTATGAGGTCATGGCCTGCGCGGTATCGGGAGACCCGATAGCCATGCAGGAGGTCTTGGACTATTTCGACGGATACATCAACCGGCTATGCACGCACGCCTACCTCGATGAGATGGGGCATGTCGATTACGGCGTTGACACCACATGGAAGACGCAGCTCCAAGGAAAACTGCTCGTAGCCATGCTTCGGTTCAAGATGTGACATCGGAGGTGGTTGCATGAGCGGCAAGGACATCCCGATATGGGAGAAGTACACGTTGACCATCGAGGAGGCAGCGCGATATTTCCGCATAGGCGAGGGCAAGCTGCGGCGGCTCGCCGAAGAGAAACCTACACCGGAATGGGTCGTCATGAACGGCAACCGTGTGCAGGTAAAACGAAAAGTATTCGAGCGGATGATTGATGCTACCGACGTGATTTAGAGATGAAAACGAGCCTTGGATATGCTATAATAGAAGTAGCATATCCAAGGCTCTTTTCATTGGGAAGGAGCACTATGGATGTCAGACAAGAAATCAGAAAAAAGAAGAGATACTAAAAACAGAATCCTGAACACAGGCGAGAGCCAGCGTGGAAACGGTCTCTACGTCTTCAAATATGTCGTGAATGGAAAGCCGAAGTTCGCCTACTCATGGCGGTTGGTTGAGACAGATAGGCTGCCGAAAGGAAAGAGGCCGTGCAAGCCCCTTCGCGAGAAGGAGCGCGAGATAATGCGCGACATCGAAGATGGCATAGACCATATCGGCAAGAAGATGACTGTATCCCAGCTTTATGCCAAGTTCACCCGTTGCCGTCAGGACGTGCGTGAAGGCACCGTAAAGGCACGCGGTCAGCTCATGCGCATCCTATCCGAGGACAAGATAGGTTCATGTCAGATAGGGAATGTGAAGCCATCCGATGCGAAGGAATGGATTCAGCGCATGAAGGCGAAAGGATTCGCCTTCTCGACCATCAGCAATCACAAGCGCTCGTTGAAAGCGGCTTTTTATTTGGCGATAGCTGACGACTGCATACGCAAGAATCCCTTCGACTTCAAACTCAGTTCGGTCATAAAGAATGACAAGGCACCGAGAGAGGTGCTGAATCGCGAGCAGAAGGCGGCGCTCCTCGATTTCATGAAGACGGATGTCGTGTATAGCAAGTATGTCAACGAGGCGGTCATTCTGCTTGAAACAGGGTTGCGCATCTCGGAGATGTGCGGGTTGACCGAGTTCGACATTGACTTCGAGAGACGCTTGATAAGCGTAGACCATCAGCTCGTCAGGGCGAAGGGCGGGAGATATGCAGTAGAGCAGCCGAAGACCGAGAGCGGCAAGCGTGTCATCTACATGACCGACAGCGTGAGAGATGCCCTTCTGGCCGTCATGGAATCAAGGCCGAAAGCAAAGCCCTTGAGAGTCGATGGACTTAGCAGTTTCATATTCCTTAACAGAAACGGGCTGCCGAGGACGGGCGCGGACTATGACCGCGTGTTCAGGGGAATCAGAGCCAAGTATGGGAAGAAGGGCGGAATCATCGCTCTGCCAAGCGACTTGACACCGCATAGCCTGCGCCACACGTTCTGCACGGACATGGCGAAAAAGGGAATGAACCCCAAAGCACTCCAATACATCATGGGACACAAGGACATAAAGATGACGCTCGGTTACTACTCCCACATGGACGGAGAATCCGCTGCGGAGGAGATGCAGAGGCTTGCAGCGTAGCAATTTGCGTTTTACTACTCGTTTTACTACTGCCGGGTATCAAGAAACGCCAAGATGCGAGAAGATTCGAGAACTATGCCTGATATGAAAAAAGCCGGGAACGCCCATAAAATAGGGCTTTACCGGCATTTGAGAACTTTTGAGAACTTGTCCGAAAATGTACGAATGATTTCTGAGTAATTTATTTCTTTCTTTTTGATAAAGGAATATCTGCGGAACTGGGAGTCCTAAGATGAGCGATTCAATAAACCGAGATGCTCTCTTCTTGTCCCAAATATAATTACGCTGAAATACAGGCATTTCAACTGCGCCAGAATCAATCAAGTTGAAAATAGTTGTAATATTAAAGTCATTTGGAATAACGCTGATATCGTACTGCGTAACTGCCACCTCGTTTACGTTTTTTCTCCGAAGCTCACTACTCATAATTGTCCTCCTTAATATTATGCCGCAGTACTCAGTTAAATACACAAATAATTAGAGGCTATTTTCTGTGTAATTCATCTACCAAGTTTTGAAGAATGTCTTCCAAATTCATTCTTATTTGACATTCCCAAAGCACAACAACCTTCCACCCAAGGGCTTCCAGCTCTTGAATATGCTCCTGATCCCGCTGCTTTGTCCGCTCTATTTTGGGGCCCCAATATGCTCTGTTTGACTGACTCGTATGGGCATACCGGCTTCCACAGTCATGCCCGTGCCAGTAGCACCCGTGAATAAAAATGGCTATTTTCTTCTTGGTAAAGACAATATCAGGCTTGCCTGGAAGCGCCTTATAATTGACACGATACCGGTATCCCATCGCAAAGAGGCGGCGGCGTACCATCATCTCAATGCTGGTATCTTTGCTCTTAATGTGGGACATGATTTTACTTCTCCGGTCAGAAGAAATCGTATCAGCCATTATACAGATAAATCTAGGGGTAGATCGGAAATATCTTTTAATCTCTTACCCTCGACAAGAGTTTTTAGCATCTCTTTTATATCATCATGGTCATAATCATTTACAGCTGCAATTAGCTCATTCAAAGCAAAATGATAAACACAGTCAATATCCCCGGTCCCCAACGCCAGCGATGATATTCTTGAAGGGAGCGGCTCCCCTGTGACAACTACGATATGAGGAAGATGCCCTTTCCGATTGCGTATAAGGTTTAGAGCTTCCGTTCTACTGTTCTGAGCCCGATCAGAGCGCATGGTCCACTTTGCCGAGATGGACGCATGAAGAATAGCTTTGCCTCCATTGGCCTCTCGTAAATCTGCCATTCTACTAAGTGTATCATCCACCACTAGCATGGGTGTATTAATCTCTTCGTCGGTGCATAGTCCCCTATAGATAACAATATCAGGAGCGACCATATAATCGTTTCCAATCATAGCAGATAGCTTTCTGTTTGCTTTTGTCAATTCAGTGAGATAAGCCAAGTGTTCGTACTGAGCAAAAGCAGAAGTCTTGATCTTACTGCGGTTCCCCAATTTTTTTATTTCCCATTTACCAGGCCGGAGGTGTTGTAATTTGGGAAAAGTAGATTTAATGAACATCATGGTAATTTCTTCAAACGCCTTACCTGATGTTTGACCCGCTATACGTTCATCTGTTTCAGCCAGCAACCTATCCGCAATCCCTCTTGCAATGCTTACAGAGGCTACACTATCTTTATCAGCGTTTGTAGCAATACCCTGAGCGTTAATAGCTAACACTCCACGATGCAATAATTCGCTATGGTATTCTTTACGAGCTTTGGCGATAAGCGCATCCATACTCAAGACACTCCTTAATTTTTTCTCCTACTGCTTGGGCAACCGGGGGCGGAAAAGCGTTGCCAATCATGCGGCAAGCCACCGTCTTTCGTTTGCCAAAGGTCCATGTGTCTGGAAATCCTTGAATTCTGGCCATCATTCGGCTTGTCAATCGGGGCAATCCCTCGAATCCAGCAGACGGTGCTTCGTTGGCAATCCCCCGTCCATCAACTCCGAGTTCGGCCCATGCGTTTCTGGCCCGTGTGGGGCCGAGATCGGGCCCGCCATGCTTTTTTGAGCCGCCGACTAAGGTGGGAGCAATCCGATCTGCATGAGCTGCCCATTCCTTGGCTTTTTCCCATCCGTTCTCAGCCATCAAGTCATACAGCACTTTTCCAACTGGGGGCGCACTGTCAGGCTTTTCTTCGGGATAAGCAAATGCACCAAGCTGGTCTTTCCGTATTCCAACAATTACAACCCTTGGCCGCAACTGCGGAACTCCAAAATTGGATGCATTAAGCAATTTAATGTGAGTTACATAGCCAAGTTTCTTGATTTCGGAGAAGATATGCTCCCTGTATTCATCAAATCCAGGGTCCAAGAACCCACGCACATTTTCCAACATGACTGCTCTTGGTTTAATTTCCTCAATAAGCCGGATCGCTTCCGGGAACAAGTCGCGTTCATCATCCTTTCCAAGTTGCTTGCCAGCAACAGAAAAGGGAGGACAAGGAACGCCGCCAGCAAGTAAATCTACGCCCCTATATGGACGCCCATCAAAATCGTGGACATCGGCACAAATAACATTCCATTCTGGGCGGTTTTCTTTCAAAACTTTGCAATAGTCAGCTTCATATTCCACAAGAGCGACATGGACAAAGCCAGCCATAGCAAGGCCCAGAGCCTGTCCGCCTGCTCCGGCACAAATTTCAACGCAAGTCAATGGTTGCTGCATAAGTTGATCTCTCCTGGTAGTTCCGCAAAACGGGGAAACTTTTGTGTTATTCGTGTTCATCATTGTCAGTAAACTCCATGATTTCGCCTATATCACAAGATAAGGTGTGACAGATTTTATGCAGGCTTTCCATTGAAACAAACTCATTTCGTCCCATTTTTGCCAAAACATTAAAGCTGATACCAGCCGCATCTTTTAGGTCAGTACGATTCATCTTCTTATCTATCAGCATTTTCCATAACTTATCATAGCTAACCGGCATAACGAAATCTCCATTCGTTGTCGAATTCATTTTTATTATAGCATAGTGGGCACGAATATTCAAGATAATCTCACAAAAACATGAGTAACAAAACAAAAACGCCGCCCGCAGGGAACCGCTCTCCCCACGGGCGGCGTTCAATTATTTCTTGCCCTGC
This sequence comes from Clostridiales bacterium, assembly GCA_902363045.1. GTDB lineage: Bacteria > Bacillota > Clostridia > Oscillospirales > Oscillospiraceae > Lawsonibacter. Next base: position 1,497 of record CABIYX010000007.1, on the reverse strand, counting down.
TGCAAGTTCTGGATATTCTTCTTTGCCAGCTCGCTGGCCGCTTTCCGGCGCTCTGCGCTGTATGGGGCATTCAGCTTGAAACTGAACCGCCCTTTCCTGATTTCAAATGTAAGGCAACCGTTTTCATCGTCATCCACCAATCGGCACTCAGACGGATACTTTTCCGCATACTCACTCAAACGGTTCTTGAGCGATGTGTTATAGGTAGACACTTCAATGATGGGGGTTGCCTCGTCAAAAAATACGCTGGTTGTTTTTTGCTTTTTGGAAAGACCTGTTCTCATAAAACCTCCGTATTTTCATAAATTTTTCCCAGCTCTACACCGGAAAAAGTAAGCGGATTTTTGGATAGAAAGCACCCAAACGATACATGGTTCAGTTCAGATGCCTCTATCCGTAAAAATCCTATTTTCACAGCTCTACACGGGATTACCGCTCCTCCCGGTCATGCCGCCATTTTTGACTGCGTTTCTGCTCTTTTTCCGCCTGTTCCTGCCACTTAATGGCGGCCACCGTTTCGGCTATGCGCTCCGACCCATAGGCCCGGCACAGCAGGTCATAGTCTTTGGCGGTCTCCTGCAATTCAGCATTTTCACCTTTGACCTCGGCCAACTGCTTTTTCAGATACGGAACCTCCGTATCATATTTGCGCTGCAACAGCTCGAATTTCTGGCAGACATCCAGATAAGCGCGGTAAACAGAGCGCACCACCTTGACAATCTTCTCCAACAGCGGTTTGGATTTTTTCTCCCGCTAGGATTTTGCTGACTCCATTCTATCGGGGAGAGGCAGCAGGTCCTCCGGCTCGGATGAATACTCAGCCGCCAGCTTCTCCATGCTCTTGAGCTTGGGAGCCAGCAGCCGGAGTTCCGTCTTCGCTTCTTTAGCTGCCTTTTCAGCCTCGGCCTTATCCGTCCGAAGCTGGCTGATCTCCGCCTGAACCTCTGATTTTTCTGTTTGCAGCTCTACCAGCCGCACCTGCTCTCTTTCCACCTTAAACTGCGTCACCGTCAGATGTTCCTCGGAGCTGCCGCGCTCACCGCGCTCCACATCGGCGTACCCGGCCTCACGCATATACTGGAAGAAATCATCCTGCAACACGCTGTACGATTTTTTGAGAACAGGTTTGCCCTTCGCCGTTTTCAGCGGTTCGCCGGTGACTTCATCCAAAACCAGCTTGGATGCCCACTTCTTGCTCATGCTGACCTGCATGACCGTTTCTTTTACCTTGCCAATCAACGACTTGTCCTTGCACCGTTTGGACCAGCGGATCTGCTTCTCCACCACCGGCACATAGACCACATGGAGGTGGTAGTGGTACACATCCTGCCCCAATGCCTCAGACATAGCCCGGTTGCGCTCGTCAGCGTGCATAACTGCCGACAGAATGTACTGTTCGCCGCCCACGATTTGTAGGTTTGTCAAACATCTTGGACGGTGAACTCCAGAGGAGAAAGCCAACCGAGCGGTCTCATGGGGAAGTTATTGGAGCGGCGG
>CABIYX010000006.1:52646-120393 GCA_902363045.1 Clostridiales bacterium | reverse complement strand
CCGCCGCTCCAATAACTTCCCCATGAGACCGCTCGGTTGGCTTTCTCCTCTGGAGTTCACCGTCCAAGATGTTTGACAAACCTACAGAGTGTCCAATTTTACGGAATTCTTCCGCGCCTGCCGCCGGAGGGCTTCATGAGGTGGAATAAAACAGGACTAAAAAGCCGCCCCCGGCTGGGGGCGGCGATGGGACTTATTCCGGCTTGTACCGGCAGAGGATGTAGGTGACCCATGCGATGCAGACACAGGAGCAGAGGATCACGAAGATAGTGAGGCCCACAGTTCCGTCGCCGCCGCGCAGCTCCACTGATAAAAAGGAGAGGAAGACGAACAGGGCGACGAAAAAGAAAATTTGCATGACCCAGAGAATATCACGGTTTTCCCGGACAAAGCAGCGGTATTTCAGCTCCCGGAGCTCATTGGGATCGCTGCACAGGGCGTTGAGTGCCTCCAGCTCGGCGTTTTTTTCCGTCAGCTGTTGGTCCAACCGCCGGAACTCCGGTGTGTTCTGCCCCTCGGCGGTGCGGCCCAGGTCCATCATCTCTACGATGAGGTCAAGGAGTTCCCCCCGCAGTTCCTCCCGGCGGTCCCACTGCCGGATGGTCATGGTACGCGCCTCCTTTCCAGCCAGTATTTTCAAGCAAGTTCATTCTATCAGAAATTCTAAAAAAATGCAAAGGAAAAGGAGCGCCGAAGCGCTCCTTTTTCATGGTATAGCAGATGCTGCGGCGCGGGACCGGATCAGGCCTTGCCGGCGCAGCCCAGGACGTGGATCAGCTTGTGGCGGACCAGCTCTTTGATGTTGGCGCGGGCGGGCTTCAGGTACTCGCGGGGGTCGAACTTGTCGGGATGCTCCTCAAAGAACTGGCGGATGGTGCCGGTCATGGTCAGGCGCAGGTCGGAGTCGATGTTGATCTTACACACGGACAGCTCGGCGGCGTGGCGCAGCTCCTCCTCGGGGATGCCGATGGCATCGGGCATCTTTCCGCCGTGCTCGTTGATCATCTTCACATACTCCTGGGGCACGCTGGAGGAGCCGTGGAGCACGATGGGGAAGCCGGGCAGGCGCTTGGAGACCTCTTCCAGCACGTCGAAGCGCAGGGGAGGCGGGACCAGGATGCCCTTCTCATTGCGGGTGCACTGGGCGGGGGTAAACTTATAGGCGCCGTGGCTGGTGCCGATGGCGATGGCCAGAGAGTCGCAGCCGGTCTTGGTCACGAACTCCTCCACCTCCTCGGGACGGGTGTAGGAGGAATCCTCGGCGGAGACCTTCACGTCATCCTCCACGCCGGCCAGGGTGCCCAGCTCCGCCTCCACCACCACGCCGTGGTCGTGAGCGTACTCAACGACCTTCTTGGTGATGGCAATATTCTCCTCAAAGGGCTTGGAGCTGGCGTCGATCATCACGGAGGTGAAGCCGCCGTCGATGCAGGCCTTACAGGTCTCAAAATCAGGGCCGTGGTCCAGATGCAGCGCGATGGGGATGTCGGGACACTCGATCACGGCGGCCTCCACCAGCTTCACCAGATAGGTGTGGTTTGCATAGGCGCGGGCGCCCTTGGACACTTGCAGGATCAGAGGAGCCTTTTCCTCCTGAGCGGCCTCGGTGATGCCCTGAACGATCTCCATGTTGTTGACATTGAAGGCGCCGATGGCGTAACCGCCGTCATAGGCCTTCTTGAACATTTCAGTCGTGGTAACCAATGGCATATTGACCATCTCCTTGAAATATTTTTACGATTCATATTGTACCATTACCGATTGAAAAATACAAGGGTGTGTGCTACAATTCAAGGTAGAATTTTGAACTAAGCTGATTTTGGATCCAAATTCAACACTTTAGGAGGAAGCAAACATGAAGCAACTGACCGGAGCCTGCATTATTGGCCAGTCCGGAGGTCCTACCGCGGTCATTAACGCCAGCGCTCAGGGCGTGATCCAGACCGCTTTGAAGGCTGACTGCATCACCCGCGTGCTGGGGGCCGCCCACGGGATCAAGGGTGTGCTGGAGGACAAGCTGTACGATATGGGACAGGAGGACTCCGCGGAGCTGGAGCTGCTGAAGTTCACCCCCTCCTCTGCCCTGGGCTCCTGCCGCTATAAGCTGGCCGACCCCGATGTGAATGACACCGATTACCGGCGCATCCTGGAGGTATTCAAGAAGTACGATGTCCGCTACTTCTTCTACAACGGCGGAAACGACTCCATGGACACCTGCAACAAGATCTCCAAGTATATGCAGAAGGTGGGCTATGAGTGCCGCATCATGGGCGTACCCAAGACCATTGACAACGACCTGAACGGCACCGACCACTGCCCCGGCTTCGCCTCTGCCGCCAAGTACATCGCCACCTCCTGCGCCGAGGTCTGGCAGGACGCCCACGTCTATGACACCGGCATGGTCACCATCATCGAGATCATGGGCCGCCACGCCGGCTGGCTGGCTGGCTCCGCCGCCCTGGCCTCCCTCACCGGCTGCGGCCCCGATCTGGTCTATCTGCCCGAGACCGACTTCGACATGGAGCGCTTCCTGGCCGATGTCAAGTCCGTCTACGACCAAAACGGGAACTGCCTGGTGGCCGTGTCCGAGGGCATCCACTACGCCGACGGCACCTTCGTCTCCGAGGCCAAGACCTCTGCCACCGACGGCTTCGGCCATGCCCAGCTGGGCGGTCTGGCCTCCCATCTGGCCTCCGCGGTGAAGGAGGCCTTCGGCGTGAAGGTCCGCGGCATCGAGCTCTCCCTCCTCCAGCGCTGCGGCGCCCATCTGGACTCCGAGACCGACGCGGAGGAGGCTCTGCTGGCCGGCTCCGCCGCAGTCCAGGCCGCTGTGGATGGTTTTACCGATAAAATGGTGGCCTTCCGCTGCACCCGCGGCGAGGATGGCTACCGCTGTGAGACCGTGCTGGAGCCCCTGGACATCGTGGCCAACTTCGAGAAGAAGGTCCCCCGCGAGTGGATCAATGAGGCGGGCAACGGCGTCAACCAGCAGTTCATCGACTACGTTCTTCCCCTGATCCAGGGCGACGCCAAGGCTCCCCGGGTCAACGGCCTGCCCCGCTTCGCCCGGCTGAAGAAGGTCCTGACCACCGAGCTGTAAGGCTCCTTCCTCTGTAATCAATATGAAAAAACTTCGGCCCGTGCGCTTCAACGCACAGGCCGAAGTTTTTATATTTTGACAGTTTTCTTCTCTCTGTCGTTGGAGTGGTGGGACCCTTTCAGAGGAATCACCCGTTCGGCTTCGTTTCCTTCCCCGCAAGGGGTCCGGTCCGGCCTAGATACTGCTCGGTCTCCAGGGGCAGCCCGCGTTTTTTCAGGCCACGGCGCACCAGGCGGCTGACCACGCTGTAAAACATGGCAAATACCGGGACGCCCAGCACCATGCCCACAAAGCCGAAGAGGCCGCCGAACAGCAGGATGGAGAACAACACCCAGAAGGAGGCCAGCCCCGTGGAGTCCCCCAGGATCTTGGGGCCCAGGATATTGCCGTCAAACTGCTGGAGCACAAAGATAAAAATGACAAAATACAGGCACTTCAGAGGGCTGACCAGCAGGATCAGCAGCGCGCAGGGGATGGCCCCAATGAAGGGGCCGAAAAACGGGATGATGTTGGTCACCCCGATGATCACCGCCAGCAGCATGGGATATGGGAACCGGAACAGGTTGCAGCACACCAAGGCGATGATGCCGATGATGAGGGAGTCCACCAGCTTGCCGTTGATAAAGCCGCTGAGGATGCGGTAGGCGCTCCGGGTCTCCTCCACCAGCAGATCCGCCACGTTGGTGCGGAACACGCTGTACACGATCTTCTTGGACTGGGCGGCAAAGACGTCCTTTCTGGCCAGCAGATAGACTGAGACGATAATGGCGATCAGGATGTCCTTCAGCAGCAGAGCCAGAGCGATCACACCGGAGGAGACGCTGCTCACCACGCCGGTGAGCTGGGGAAGGATCTCGGCCTTCAGCCAGTCCAGGGTGCTGTTCACCGACTCCAGGTTGGGGAGCATATCAGAGCTGAGCCACTGCTCCACTGACTGGGCCAGGGAGTTGTAATAGGGCAACACCGCCGCTTGGATCTCCGGATTGTCCGCCAAAAAGTCCAGCAGCCACCGCTGCATGATCCGGATGTACTCCGGGACCGCGTTCACCAACCCCACGATACTGAGGTACAGCTGGGGCAGCACCATGGCCAGCAGCACATAGACCACCAGCACCGCAAAGCTCAGACTGAGCACGATGGCCAGGAAATTCAGCGCGGCGCGCTTCCGTCCCCCATGCTCCGCCACGCCCTCGCACAGGGCGAAGAGAAAGGAGTAGATCTGCCGGTGGACAGGCAGCAGCAGGAAGGCCAGCACCAGCCCATAAAAGATGGGCCGCAGGATATAGGCCAGCAGCTCCAGCAGAGCCCGCACCGCCGAAAAATGGTAGATCACGAAGAACAGCAGGATCGCTGCGGCGATCACCGCGAAGGCGGTGACCCCGGCGGCTAGATAGGCGCCGTACTTTTGATGCTTCAAAGCAGCCCGCCTTTCTCCATTAAACCTTCAGCTCCGTTTCCTTCTCACCCAGGGCCGCGGCGTACTTTGCCAGCACTGGGGCGATCTCCTGGGCCAGGAACTCCTCTACCTGCTCCGGGCAGCGGCCGATATAGCGCTCCGGCTCCAAATGGGCGGTGAGCTCCTCCCGGCTCATGCCGAAGGCCGGGTCCTCCGCCATCAGGTCGATCAGGTTGTTGGGCAGGCCCAGGTCCTTTACGTTCCGCCCCGCCTCCTGGGACAGGACCCGGATACGTTCGTGGAGCGCCTGGCGGTCGCCGCCCCGCTTCACCGCGTCCATCATGATGTTCTCGCTGGCCATGAAGGGGAGCTCCTCCATCACATGGCGGCGGATGACCTTGGGGTGGACAACCAGGCCGGAGGCCACGTTCAGATAGATGTTCAGGATGGCGTCCACCGCCAGGAATGCCTCCGGGATGGAGATGCGCTTGTTGGCCGAGTCGTCCAGGGTGCGCTCGAACCACTGGGTGGCGGTGGTGACGGCGGGATTGCCGGCGTCCACGATCACATAGCGGGCCAGGGAGCAGATCCGTTCGCACCGCATGGGGTTGCGCTTATAGGGCATGGCGGAGGAACCGATCTGGTTCTTCTCAAAGGGTTCCTCCACCTCCTTCAGGTGGCACAGCAGCCGCAGATCGGTGGCGAACTTGCTGGCGCTCTGGGCGACGCCCGCCAGAGTGGACAGCACGTTGTAGTCCATCTTCCGGGAGTAGGTCTGTCCGCTGACTGGGACCACGGCATCAAAGCCCATCTCCTCTGCGATCCGGCGCTCCAGCTCCTTCACCTTCCCATGGTCGCCCTCGAACAGCTCCAGGAAGGAGGCCTGGGTCCCCGTGGTCCCCTTGGAGCCCAGCAGCTTCAGGCTGGAGATGCGGTGCTCCACCTCCTCCAGGTCCATCAGCAGCTCGTTCATCCAGAGGGTGGCCCGCTTGCCCACAGTGACCAGCTGGGCCGCCTGGAAGTGGGTGAAGCCCAGGGTGGGCAGGGCCTTGTACTCCCGGGCGAAGTCCGCCAGCCTGGCCAGGACCCGCACCAGCTTGTTTCTGACCAGCTCCAGCCCCTCCCGCATGATGATCACATCGGTGTTGTCCCCCACATAGCAGCTGGTGGCCCCCAGGTGGATGATGGGCATGGCCTTGGGGCACAGCTCTCCGTATGTGTGGACGTGGGCCATCACATCATGGCGCAGCTTCTTCTCCCACTGGGCGGCCTTTTCATAGTCGATATCGGTGATATGGGCCTCCAGCTCGTCCACCTGCTCCTGGGTAACCGGCAGGCCCAACTCCATCTCCGCCCGGGCCAGGGCGACCCACAGCCGCCGCCAGGTGGAGAACTTTTTATCGGCGGAAAAGAGGTAGAGCATCTCATCGCTGGCATAGCGGGAGGAGAGCGGGCTTTCGTATGTGTTGGTGGGCATAGTGCATCGTCCTTTTCTTGTCTGATTTTTCCGGGAGGGCGCGCCCCTCCCCTGTCTGGACCGGGTCAGAGGCGGATCAGCTCATACTCCCGGGAACCCAGGCCGATCTTGGCCGCGTGCTCCAGGCAACTGCGCCACTCCGACTCGGGGGTGGAGTTGGTGAAGTGGTCGTGGTGGTCGTGGAAGCCGGGCTCCGCCAGGTGGCGGGCCAGCTGGCTGCCCGGCATGGGCTCCGCCGCCAGGCAGGCATCCACACAGGCCTGGTCCAGGGCCAGAGGGTCGAAGGAGGCGAACATCCCCAGATTGGGCAGGATGGGCACGTCGTTCTCGCCGTGGCAGTCGCAGTTGGGGGACACGTCCACCACCAGGGAGATATGGAAGTTGGGCCGCCCGTCCAGCACCGCCTTGGTATACTCCGCCATGCGGCAGTTCAGGGCCGCCTGGGCGTTGTCGTTGGTGAAGTAGATGGCGTCAAAGTTGCACGCCCCCAGGCAGCGGCCGCAGCCCACGCAGCTGTCCTGGTCCACGGTCATCTTTCCGGTCTCGGTGTCAAAGACCAGGCCGTTGTTGGCGCACTCCTTCTGGCAGCGCCGGCAGCCGCGGCATGCCTCCGGGTCGATCTTGGGCTTTCCGCTGGCGTGCTGCTCTTTCTTCCCCGCCCGGGAGCCGCAGCCCATGCCGATGTTCTTGATGGTCCCGCCAAAGCCGGTCATCTCATGGCCCTTGAAGTGGGTCAGGGAGATGAACACATCCGCGTCCATCACCGCCCGGCCGATCTTGGCCTTCTCCACATATTCGCCCCCCGCCACGGGGACCTCCACATCGTCGGTGCCCTTCAGGCCGTCGCCGATGAGGATGGGGCAGCCCACCGTCAGCGGAGTGAAGCCGTTCTGCCAGGCGCATTCCAGATGCTCCAGGGCGTTCTTCCGGCTGCCGGGGTACATGGTGTTGCAGTCGGTGAGGAAGGGGCGGCCGCCCAGCTCCTTCACCACGTCCACCACCGCCCGGGCATAGTTGGGCCGGAGGAAGCTCACGTTGCCCAGCTCGCCGAAGTGCATCTTGATGGCCACGAACTTGCCGTCCAGGTCCAGCTCCTGGATCCCGGCCGCCCGGATCAGCTTTTGCAGCTTGGTGGGCAGGCCGTCGCCGAAGGCCTTGGTATGAAAATCAGTAAAATATACCTTGGAAACTGACATAAATTCCACTCCTCATTCTTTGGTATGGATCTGGGTCCCGCTCATGGGAGCCGCCTTCCGGCCCTACGCCCGCTGTCTCCGGCGCGCCTCCAGCAGCCCGGGGATGATGGCGCACAGGGAGCCGGCCACGATGAGCAGGATCCCGGCCATCATATTGGCGGGGATCGCCTCGCCGTGGAGCTGCCAGGCCAGCACCGGGGCCAGCGCGGGCTTGAAAAAGTAGACCAGGGAGACCACGCTGGCGGGGAGCTCCTCCATGGCAAGGAAATAGCAGCAAAAGCCGATCCCCGCCACCCCCACGGACACATACAGGACGTAGGGCAGGTTCTCCAGGGTGTACCCCGCCAGGATGGGGATGCGGGCGAACTCCTCCAGACCGGCGGCCGTCATCCCCTGGGCCACCGCCGGGACATGGGAGAGCAGAATCAGCCCCAGAACGATCAGGCTGCCGAACAGGAAGCTGAAGCAGGTGACCACCGCGCCGCCGTACTCCGCCACCCGCCGCTTGCCCAGCACGCCGTACAGGGAGAACAGCAGGGTGGACAGCAGGGCCAGCCCCACCCCCAGGGGGTTCAGCGCGTGCCCGAACGGGTCGATGATGGCCACGGTGCCCGCGATCTCCAGGGCCAGGGCGGCGATGTGCCGGGGCTGGATGGGCTCCTTCAGCAGGAAGAAGGCCAAAAAGGTGACAAATACCGGGTTGCAGCTGAACAGCACCGCGGCCACAGAGGACCCGGCGTACCGCACCGACAGGTGGAGGATGGGCATACTCAGGGCGATGCCCAGCAGGCCCAGCAGCGCGAAGCGGGCCATGCTCCGGCCGTCCAGGCGCTTTCCCCAGCGTCTCAGGGTCCGCAGGGCCAGGGGCAGCAGGATCAGAAAGCCCACGGAGAAACGGCACAGGGTCAGCTGCATGGAGTTGATCTGCCCCGCGATATACCGCAGGACTACCTCATAGGAGGTGAACATCACAATGGTCACGATGATATAGAGATAGCCCTTTTTCACGATATATCCCTCTCCTCTCGCCCTCCGCGCCCCGGGCGCTTCAAATACAGTATAGCACAGCTTTCTCCCCGGGACAAACACAAGTTAGTTCATCAGAGCCAGAAATTCCTCCTCGGTGAGCACGGGCACCCCCAGCTCCTGGGCCTTGCGCAGCTTGGAGCCCGCCGCCGCTCCGGCCACCACGTAGGACGTCTTTTTGGACACGGAGGAGGCCGCCTTGCCCCCCCGGTCCTCGATCATTTTGGATGCCTCGTCCCGGGTGAACCGCTCCAGAGACCCGGTGAGAACGAAGGTCATGCCGGCAAAGCGCTGGTCGCCCCCCTGCTCCTCCGCCTCCATGTTCACCCCGGCCTCCCGCAGACGCGCAATGAGGTGCTGGCTCTGGGGACTGGCGAACCAGTCCAGAAGGCTCTGAGCGGTGACGGCCCCGATGTCGTCCACCCCGGTCAGTTCCTCCAGCGTGGCGCTCTGAAGGGCCTCCAAAGTGCGGAACCGGGCGGCCAGCACCTTGCCCGCCTTCTGCCCCACCTGCCGGATGCCGAAGGCAAACAGGAGGCGGGATAGGTCCTGGCTCTTGGAGCGCTCGATGGCCTCCAGCAGCTTTTGGGCGGACCGCTTTCCCATGCGGTCCAGCTCCGCCACCTTGCCGGCATCCAGGAAGTACAGGTCCCCCGGCGTCTTCACCAGGCCCGCGCTCACCAGGTTCTCCACCACCGCGATGCCCAGCCCGTCGATGTCCATGGCGTCCCGGCTGGCAAAGTGGGCCAGGTTGCGCAGCAGCTGGGCGGGGCACTCGGCCCCGGTGCAGCGGATGTGGGCCCCGTCCTCCTCCCGCTCCACCGGCGCGCCGCACACCGGACAGCTCTGGGGGAAGCGGTAGGGCTCGGCCCCCTCCGGGCGCTTCTCCATTTCCACGGACAGCACCTCGGGAATGATCTCTCCCGCCTTGCGCACCAAAACCGTGTCTCCAATGCGTACATCCTTTTCCGCAATAAAATCCTGGTTGTGGAGGGTGGCGCTGGTGACTGTGGTGCCTGCCAGGCGCACCGGCTCCAGCACTGCCCGGGGGGTGAGCACCCCGGTGCGGCCCACCTGGATCACGATGTCCAGCACCCGGGAGGGCTTCACCTCCGGGGGATACTTATAGGCCGCCGCCCAGCGGGGAAATTTTGCGGTGCTGCCCAGCAGCTCCCGCTGGGCCAGGTCGTTGACCTTGATGACCGCGCCGTCGATGTCAAAGGGGAAGTCCTCCCGACCCTCACCAATGGCGGCCACCTGTCCGATGGCCTCCTCCACGCCGCGGCAGCTGTAATGGGGAATCACTTTAAAGCCCTTCTGCTTCAAATATTTCAGCGTCTCCACATGGGTCCGGAAGGTCTCACCCTCCGCCCACTGGACGTTGAATACCGCAATGTCCAGCCGCCGGGAGGCAGCCACCCGGGGATCCAGCTGGCGCAGGGACCCGGCGGCGGCGTTCCGGGGGTTGGCAAATAGGGCCTCCCCACGGCGCTCCCGCTCCTCGTTCAGGGCGTGGAATACCTTTTTAGGCATATAGACCTCACCACGGACGATGAGCCGGGCGGGGGCGTCCGGGATGCGCAGGGGGATGGACCGGACGGTCCGCAGGTTCTCCGTCACATCCTCCCCCACCTGGCCGTCCCCCCGGGTGGCCCCCCGGACGAACAGGCCGTTCTCATACTCCAGGGCCACCGACAGCCCATCCACCTTGGGCTCCACGTCGTATTCCGCCCCCGGGACGGCGGCGCGGACCCGCTGGTCAAACTGGCGCAGCTCATCATAGTCGAACACATCCTGAAGGGACTCCAGGGGGACCTGATGGATCACCTGCTGGAAGGACTCCAGGGCCTTCCCCCCTACCCGCTGGGTGGGCGAGTCGGGGGTGATGAGCTCCGGGTGCTCCCCCTCCAGCTCCTCCAGGCGGCGCAGCTTGTGGTCATAGTCGTAGTCCGACATGGTCGGGGCGTCCTGGACATAGTATTCATAGTTGGCCTGCTCCAGCTCCCGGCGCAGGGCCTGGAGCTCCTCGAAATGGTCCATGGGGAACCTCCTCTTCTTCTGTAAACCTTGAAATGGGGCCTCAGCCCCCGCCCGGCCCCTCCATCTGAAGGTAGGCGTCGGGCACACGGCCCACGATGACGGTCTCCGCCACACACAGGCGGGTGACGCTCTCGGTCTCCACCGGGCCGCCCGGCAGCAGCAGCGTCATGGGTACGGTGAGCTCCAATTCGATGCGGTGGAGGGTCTGGTTGACCCCCGCCTCGGAAAAGCTGCTGGAAAACCGGGCGTCCGCCGTCCCCACCGCCATGGCGTGGACCTTCAGGGAGGGGCCAAGCCCCCACAGGACGTCCAGGTCCAGCAGGCTGCCCAGGGGGATGCGGAGCTGAAAAACGCCCACGCCCGCCAGGGCGTCCAGCACCCGCTCCACCAGCTCCGCCCGCAGCAGGTTCATGGCCGCCATGTCTGTGGTGAGGGAGACGATGGCCCCGGAGGCGTCCCGCTGGATGGAGACCAGTTGGGTGTATGTCAGCCCCCGCTCCGCCAGGTCCTCCGTCACGCACCGCTCCACAAGGCGGGCCGCGTCGTTTTGAAGCTGAGCCTGGGCGATGGTCACCGCCATGGGCCGCAGGCGGGCCTCCAGCAGCCCCACGCACAGGGCGGCCAGGGCCGTCCCCAGCGCCAGGGCCGCCAGCCAGCCGCCCCGCCCTCCGCCATGGGAACGCCGCGCCCGCCAGCGCCGCCTGATCCGGTCCAGTCCCTCCATGGCGCTCCCTCCCTCTCCGCTCCGGCCTGGTATGGGGAGGGTATGCGCCATCCGGCTTGGACTATGCCCGCAGCAGCTCCTCCGCCGCCAGCAGCACCCCCAGCTTGCCCGACTCAAAGGTCAGTCCGCCCTGGAGGTACACCGTGTAGGGGGGGCGCATGGGGGCATCGGCGGACAGCTCGATGGAGGCCCCCTGAATGAAGGCCCCCGCCGCCATGATGACCGGGCAGTCATAGCCCGGCATATCCCAGGGCTCCGGGGTGACATAGGAGTCCACCGGAGCACCGAACTGGATGCCCTTGCAGAACCTTTTCAGGGCCTCCGGCTCCCGGGTGTGGATCATCTGAATGATGTCGTGGCGCACCGCGCTGGAGTGGGGCTCGGTCTCATAGCCCAGCAGCTCCATCACCCGGGCGGCAAAGACGGCGGTCTTGACCGCCTGGGCCACTGTATGGGGGGCCAGGAACAGCCCCTGGTACAGCAGGCGGTTGTTCCCCAGGGTGGAGCCGCACTCCCCGCCGATGCCCGGCACGGTGAGCCGCTGGGCGGCCCCCTCCACCAGGTCCCGGCGGCCGGCGATGTAGCCGCCGGTGGGGGCCAGGCCGCCCCCGGGGTTCTTGATGAGGGAGCCCACCACCAGGTCGGCGCCCACATGGGTGGGCTCCAGGGTCTCCACGAACTCCCCGTAGCAGTTGTCCACCAGAATGGCGGCGTTGGGATTGGCCGCCCGGATCACCCGGCACATCTCCCCGATCTCCGCCACGGATAGGGACGCCCGGGTGGAGTAGCCCTTGGAGCGCTGGATCAGCACCGCCTTCACCCGGGGATCGGCGGCCGCCTGGGCCATCCCCTCCAGGTCGGGCTTGTTGTCCTTCAGCTCCACCTGGCGGTACTCCACGCCGTAGTCCTTCAGGGAGCCGTGTCCATTCCCGGCCGCCCCGATGACCCCCAGCAGGGTGTCGTACGGCGCGCCCACCGCAGACACCAGCACGTCCCCGGTCTTCAGCGCCCCATACAGAGCGCAGGCGATGGCGTGGGTCCCGTTGACGAACTGGATGCGCACTAGGGCGGCCTCCGTGCCGAAGAGCTGGGCATAGATCTCGTCCAGCTTGTCCCGGCCCAGATCATCATAGCCGTAGCCGGTGGTGCCGGCAAAGTATCCCTCTGCCACCCGGTGGTCCTGAAAGGCCTCCAGCACACGGATGGAATTTTCCTCCGCAATGGCGTCGATGCGGTCAAACTGCTCTCTCAGGTCCTGCTGTGCCTGACGGCCCAGGGCGCGGACCCGCTCACTGATCTGTAAACTCATATTCCTTTACGCTTCCTGTTTCTATTGTAATATTGAAGAAGATCCGGCCAGCGTTACAGCCTGGTCAGCTCCTCCTGAGCAAAGGCGGCCAGCAGCTTCACGCAGGCCGCTGCATCCCCCAGGTCAGCCATCTCCGTGGGGGTGTGGATATACCGGCAGGGGACTGAAACGCCTCCTGTGAGCACTCCCATACGGGTGGCGTGGATGGCCCCCGCGTCGGTGCCGCCTCCCCGCATAATATCCCGCTGAACGGGGATCTCTCTCTCACCGGCCAGACGCTCCAGGGTCTCCACCATCCGGGGGTGGCAGATCACTGAGCGGTCCATCACCTTGACCGCCGCACCTTGGCCCAGGCGGACGGTGCCCAGCTTCTCCGAGCCGGGGGTGTCATCCACGTCAGTGACATCTACCGCCAGGGCGTAGTCCGGGTCAATCGACCAGGCCGCCGTCCTGGCTCCCCGTAATCCAACCTCCTCCTGGGCGGAAAACACCAGGTACAGGTCGTTGGGGCAGGCGTCCAGCTCCTCCAGCACCCGGAGGAGGACGGCGCAGGAGATGCGGTTATCCAGGTAAGGGGAAATCACTTTATCCCCACTTAAAAATATGGCGGTATCATAGACCGCGGTGTCCCCCACCTGGACCATCCTGCGGGCCTGCTCCTCATCCTTCGCCCCGATGTCCACATAGCAGGCGTCCAGCTTCAGCTTGCCAAACTCCGCCTTCTCCTCCGGGACGATGACCCCCCGCACTCCGTTTTTGAAGCGCACCGGGGTGTACAGCAGCTCCCGGGCGGCGATCCCGCCCAGGGTCCCAACCCGGAGGAACCCCTCCTTCCCGATGTGGGTGACGATCAGGCCGATGGAGTCCATGTGGGCGCACAGCATCACCCTGGGGCCGCTCCCCCGCTTCCGGACGATCAGGTTCCCAAGGGTATCCGCCGCCACCTCGTCGGCGTAGGGCCGGGCCAGGCCGGCGACGGCCTCCCGCACCGCGCCCTCGTCCCCGGAGGGCCCATGGGCGGTGTTGAGGGTCTGAATCAATTCAAACAGTTCCATGTTACAACTCCCTAATCGTTACAGAGTCAGCTGGGCCGCCTGATCGGCCAGGAACAGCCGGGTCAGCTTCAGCATGGCTTCAAAATCGGAAATGCTGCCCACGCTGGCCGGGGCATGGAGATAGCGCACGGCGGCGGACAGGGCAGCCACCCGCACACCGGACTTGGTGCGCTGAATGGTACGGGCGTCATTGCCCCCGGCAATATATTCCTTGGTCTGCCAGGGGATCCGGTGCTTCTCCGCCAGGCAGCGCAGGTCCTCAAACAGCTCCCGGTCATAGATGGTGCCACCGTCCATATAGGAGATCACCGGGCCTTTTCCCGGGGCGCACACCTTCCGGTGGTCCTCCACCATGGGCAGGTCGGCGGCGGTGGTGGTCTCCAGCACCAGAGCCACCTCCGGCGTGACGGAGAAGGCCGCGCCGAAGGCCCCCCGGGTGCCCACCTCCTCCTGTACGGTGAAGGCGAAGGTCACATCCATGGGGAGCTTCTCCCGCAGCAGCTCCAGCATCACGGCGCAGCCCACCCGGTCGTCAATGGCCTTGCCCTTGAACAGGCCGTCCCCAAAGCGCTCCGGCGGGCCCACAAAGGCCCCGCAGGTCCCCAGGGGGACCATGGAGAGGGCCTCCTCCCGGCTGGACGCGCCGATGTCCAGATACAGAGCATCGGTCTTGGGGACCTTCTTCATATCCTCCCGGCTGAGCAGGTGGATGGCCTTCATCCCGATGACCCCGGGGACCCGGCCGGGCCCCAGCTCCACCGGCTTGCCCAGGGCCACCCGCCGGTCCACGCCGCCCACAAAATCAAACTTCAAAAAGCCCTCGTCGGTGGCCCGGGTGACAATGACCCCCACCTCGTCCATGTGGGCGCACAGCATCAGCCGGTTCCCGGCCGCCTTCCGGCCCCGCTTGAACACGATGAGGTTGCCCAGGGCGTCGGTGCGGACGCTGTCCGCGTACTCCTCCGCCCAGCCGCGGATATAGCTCCGCACCTGTCCCTCGTCTCCTGAGACGCCGTTCAGGGCGCACAGGGTCTCCAAACACTGGATCAAAGCGCCTCCGCCTCCTCTCCAAGGCCCTCGAGAAAGGCGGCCAGCAGCTGGGCCGTGTGGTCCAGGTCGTCCCGGTGGACCGTCTCGATGGGGGTGTGCATATACCGCAGGGGCAGGGAGAGCACCGCCGTGGCGATCCCCTCCCGGCTGATCTGCATGGGCCAGCCGTTGGTCCCGGAGGAGCCGGCCATGACCTCCAGCTGGACGTCCAGCCCCAGCTCCTCCGCCTTCCGCTCCAGCCGCCGGGCCATCCAGCGGGTGCAGTTGGGCCCCAGCCCGATGACCGGGCCGCCGCCCAGGGGGAAGGTCTTGTCCTTGGACGCGTCCGGGGAATCCCCGTGGGTCACATCCACCGCCACACAGCAGTCCGGGGCGATCCCGTAGGCGGCGGCGATGGCTCCGGTGCTGTGGGTCTCCTCCTGGGTGGAGCCCAGGACATACAAATCTACGTCCAGCTCCCTGTCCCGCAGCCGCTCCAGTGCATCCAACAAAATGGCAAAGCAGGCCCGGTCGTCCAGCGCCTTGCCGCACAGCAGCTTGTCCCCCAGGGGGGTGCAGCCCGCCCGGTAGACCGCCGGAGTGCCCACCGGGATGCGGGCCCGGGCCGTCTCCTGATCCAGGCCCACATCCAGATACAGGTCCTGGATGGCCACGGACTGGTCCATATCCTCCCGGCTCTGGATGTGGGGGGGCAGACAGGACACCACCCCCACCACAGGGGGCTGGGTGAGGATGGTCAGCTCCCGGTCCGGGAGCATCCTGGGGTCCACCCCGCCCAGAGGGGCGAAGCGGAGGAAGCCCTCCTCGTGTCCGGTGATGAGAAAGCCGATCTCGTCCAGGTGGGCGTCCAGCAGCACCTTTTTGGCCCCCTCCCGGCCGCAGCGCAGCACCCCCACCACACTGCCCATGCGGTCCAGAAACGCCTCGTCCACCAGGGGGCGGAGCAGCTCCAGGGCCGCCCGGGCCGCCTGGCCCTCGAACCCGCTGGGGCCGGGCAGGGCGCACAGCCCGGCCAGCGTCTTTTCATAGTTCAACCAACAGTCCTCCTGTCTATCCGCTCAGAGCCCCTGGACCAGACGCTTGAACGCCTGACCCCGCTCCATAAAGTTTTTGAACCGGTCAAAGGCGGCGCAGGCGGGGGACAGCACCACCACGTCCCCCTTCCGGGCGGTCTCCCGGGCGGCGCCCACGGCGGCGGCCAGGTCCTCCTCCTCCCGGATCACCAGGCCGCTGGCTTCAAAGCCCGGGGCCTGCTCCACCGCGCGGCGGATGGCGGCGGCGGTGTCCCCGGTGAGGATCAGGGCCTTCACCCGGTCCACGATCTCCATGCCAAGCTGAGTAAAGGGGATTCCCTTGTCGTATCCACCCGCGATCAGCACCACCTTCTGGTCGAAGGACTCCAGGCAGGCGGTGGTGCGGCTGGGGCTGGTGCCGATGGAGTCGTTGTACCAGCGCACTCCGTCCAGCTCCCGGACGAACTCGATGCGGTGCTCCACCCCCTGGAAGCGCCGGGCCACCGCCCGGACGCAGCGGTCTGGGACCAGGCCGTCCACCGCGGCGATGGCAGCCATATAATTTTCTACGTTGTGGTCGCCGGGAAGCTGGATCAGCTCCAGAGGCAGGACCTCCCGGCTCCCCTGCTCGTTGGTCAGCCAGATAGCTCCGTCCCGGAGGTAGACCCCCTCCTCCAGCCGCTCCTGTCGGCTGAAGAAGGTCACGGGGCACGCCGCCTCCCGGGCCAGCGCCCGGGTGGGGGCGTTGTCATAGTTGAGGATCAGCCGGTCCTCCGGTCCCTGGTGGAGAAAGATGTTCTTCTTGGCCCGGACGTACTCCTCCATGGTGTGGTGGTAGTCCAGGTGGTTGGGGCTGAGGTTGGTGACCACCGCGATGTGGGGGCTCTGCTCCATGGTCATCAGCTGGAAGGAGGACAGCTCCAGCACGGCGAAGTCCTCCTCCACCATGTCGGCCACGTCGGGCAGGAGGGGCTTGCCGATGTTGCCCCCCACATAGACGTTCCGCCCCGCCTCCTTCAAAAATTCGGCGATGATGGTGGTGGTGGTGGTCTTTCCGTCGCTCCCGGTGACGCCGATGAGGCGGCTGGGGCAGGTCTGAAAAAACAACTCCATCTCAGAGCTGAGTTCGATGCCCCGCCGGACGGCGTTGACCAGTTCCGGCGTGTTGGGGGAAAGGCCCGGGGTGCGGAAGATCACATCCTCATGGAGATCCTGGAGGTACTCCTCCCCCAGGATCATCCTGGCACCCAGGCTCTCCAGCTCCTGGACCTGCTCCGCCGCCCGCTCCCTTGGGACCCGGTCCCGGACGGTGACCTCCGCCCCGGCCCGCAGCAGCATCTTGATCAGGGGCGTGTTGCTCACCCCCATGCCGATCACCGCCACCGGGCGCCCCTGTATTTCCTCCAGATATTCCTTGATGGTGGACATAGCGCGTCCTCCTTCCATCGTGTTCCGGGCCCTGCCGGGCCCCGTACGCTTCCAGCTTCGGCCCCGCCGGCGGACCGGCGGCAGTCTATATAACTAAAATATATTACCATAGCCGGGAAAAAAATTCAACGAACATTTGACACCGGCGGCGTTTTCCTGTATGATAGACGGGCAAGCAGGTTGGACAGCCGCGCGGGCGGGGCGAAAGGCCCGTCTGTGAGGAAAGTCCGGGCTCCATAGGGCAAGGATAACGGATAACATCCGCCGGGGGCGACCCTAGGAAAAGTGCAACAGAAATAGTCTGCCGGCCTTCTGGCCGGTCAAGGTGGAAAGGTGAGGTAAGAGCTCACCCGACGGCGTGGAAGCGCCCGTCGCTGTAAACTCTATCCGGAGCAACGCCGTGGAGGGACACACAGGTCGGCCCGACCGTCCCGGGGAGGCGGCTGGAGCGCGCCGGCAACGGCGCGTCGAGATAGATGGCTGTCTTAAAAGACAGAACCCGGCTTACAGGCCTACTTGCACCAAAGGACCAGTATGAAAATTCATACCGGTCCTTTTTTCTTGCTCCCGCAGGCTTAGACGCCCCCGCCGCGGATGCGCTCCACCAGACGGCGGGTCTGCTCCAGATCCGCGCTGTACCGGGGGTCGGGCGGCTCCGTCCGGGCACGGGGCGCGGGACTGCCGGGGGCCGGAGCGCTCCGCTCCCCCTCCTTTTGGGTCTGCTGGCGGCGGCGCTCCCCGGACTGGCGGCGCAGGAGCCACCGCTGGGTGTCCCGGTCCACGGCGGACGCCATGAAGCGGAAGCCCATCCGGGCCTGCGGCTCCATGCCCGGCCAGCGCTCCAGCACCTCCTCCGGGTCCGACACCTCCCCCCGCCACCGCCCGTCAGCGTACTGCATCAGGGCGGTAAACAGTAGGCCCCGCTGCTCCGGCGGAAGTGCCAGGAGCATGGGGTAGTTGTCAAAATAGACCACAAAGCCCCGTTTTGGATTGTTCATGTCCATTCCTCCTTTTACCCCTGGCGGGACCTTGCTGTTTGGTGTACGTTTGCGTGCCACTATCCCCCCCGTAAAGGGTAATAGTAAAAGAAAAAAGTAATGGTCACTGTGATAGTCAAGTCAGGTCAAGCCTGACGGCGGTGGCCCGGGCCGGGCCCGGAGAAAAAATTTTTTGCCCCGCGCAATAAAACCCGGTCCCCGCGCATTTCATAGTCAGAAGCGCAAAGCAGAGCAGCCTGAACGGCTGAGAAAGAGAGGAATCCAACATGAAAAAGTCTTACATCATCGCCGCCCTCGCCCTCACCAGCTGCATGGTGGTGGGGACCGCCGCCGCCAGCCAGAGCAACAGCGTGACCGCCACCTTCCGCCCCGATGTGACCCTGAAGGTCAACGGCACCACCTACACCGTCCGGGACACCACCGGGGTGAAGGTCTCTCCCCTGATCTACAACGGCACCACCTACCTGCCCCTGTCCTCCCTGGGTCAGCTGCTGGGGGCGGAGGTCTCTTGGGACAACGACAGCCAGACTGTTATCATCCACGACGATGACGCCAGCTACATCGGCGAGTCCAAGGCCAAGGAACTGGCCCTGAAGCACGCCGGACTCTCTGGCAAGGAGGTCTCCTTCCTCCAGCTGAAGCTGGACTGGGACGATGGCCGGGCAGTCTATGAGGTGGAGTTCTATTCTGGCAGCCGGGAGTACGACTATGAGATCGATGCCGTCACCGGCGCGGTGGTGGACTTCGACTCTGACATCGAGGACTATACCATCCCCTCTGACAGTGCCGATCTGATTGGCAAGGACCGGGCCAAGGAGCTGGCCCTGAAGCACGCTGGTCTGTCCGGCAAGGAGGTCTCCTTTGTTCGGGTGGAGCTGGACCGGGACGATGGTCGAATGTTCTATGAGGTGGAATTCTATTCCGGCAGCCGGGAGTATGACTATGAGATCGACGCCTTGACCGGCGCGGTGGTGGACTTCGATTCCGACATTGAGGACTACACCATCCCCTCTGCCCCCTCTGACAGCAAGGACTACATCTCCCGGGAGAAGGCCCAAAAGCTGGCCCAGGACAAGGCCCCCAAGGCCACTCTGATCCAGCTGGAGCTGGATGTGGACGATGGCCGGGCAGTTTATGAAGGCGAGCTGCGGGAGGGCAGCATGGAATATGAGTTTGAGATCGACGCCGTTACCGGCAGCTTCCTCAAGTGGGAGCAGGAGCGGGACTGAGCCCCGCCCCTCGTACCGCAATCAGGATACAAAAGGGACCCGCCGCGGCGGGTCCCTTCCAGCTTGTCAAAAAAGCCCTCCTGCAAGGAGTTCCGTCGCCCGAAGGCGACGGAATAAAATTGGATCCCGTCATTTCCGGGGGCGTGTACCTCGGAAATGACACTTCTCGTGAAAGCTTCGCCGACAATTTCTCTGGGTCCCCATAAAACCTTCGGTTTTATGGGAGAGGAGGAGCAGTGAAGTGAGTTCGCATTCCCATTTATGGGGATGCGAATGATACGGAACTTGTGACGACGAGATCGAGACGAAGCTTTCGTGCAATCCCCCTCGAAAAAGTGGCTATGCCACTTTTTCGACAGTCTCAAAGGGACCCGCCGCGGCGGGTCCCTTGTTCTGTTTTTCAGTGGGCCGGAGGCGTCACGGCTCGCCGGGCTCCAGCTCCTTCCACAGCGCCCGCAGGGCCTCCAGCTCCTCCCGGGCGCCGTAGTCCTCCAGCTCGCCGGTCTCCTCCCAGTTTTGAGCGAGGATCTCCCGGGCCAGCTTGGCGGCCTTCTCCCGGTCCTGCCGGGTCCCCAGGCCCAGGGCGTGGCACCGCGCCAGGCGGCACATACTGTTCAGGTCCTCCCGCTCCGCGCCCTTCCGGTAATACTCAAACGCCCGCTCCGGGTCCCGCTCCACGGCGGTCCCGGTCTCATAAAACCGGCCCAGCGCCCAGCAGGCGGAGCTGTCTCCCAGCTCATCCGCCCGGAGCAGGCACTCCAGGGCCTGGTCCAGCTCCCCCGCCTGCTCGTGGTACCAGCCCAGGTTGTACCAGGCGCACTCATCGTCCTGCTTCGCCGCCCGGCGGTACCACTCCATGGCCTGCTCCAGGTCCTGAGGAACGCCGTCCCCCTTGGCCAGCAACTCCGCCAGGTTGTTCATGCAGGCGCTGCTGCCCAACTCGGCTCCTTGGAGATACCACTCCGCCGCCTGAGCCGGGTCACGCTCCACACCGAGCCCCTTTTCATAGCACCAAGCCAGTTGGAACATCGCCCGGGCGCTGCCTTTTTCCAGGCCACGGCGGTACCAGCAGAAAGCCTGCTCCCAGCTCTGTTCCACGCCGTTTCCGGTCTCATAGCACCAGCCCAGGTTACACATCGCCTGGGTGCTGCCCCCTTCCGCGCCCTGGCGGTACCAGTAGACAGCCTGCTCCCAATTCTGCTCCACGCCCCTGCCGCTCTCATAGCACCAGCCCAGGTTGCACATCCCCCGGGCGTCGCCCGCCTCCGCGCTCCGGCGGTACCACTCCGCCGCCTGGGCCGAGTCACGCTCCACGCCGATCCCCTTCTCATAGCACCAACCCAGATTGCACATCGCCCGGGCGCTGCCCTCTTCCGCGCTCCGGCGGTACCAGAGGACAGCCTCCTCCCTGTTCTGCTCCACGCCGTTCCCGGTCTCATAGCACCAGCCCAGGTTGCACATCCCCCGGGCATTGCCCGCCTCCGCGCCCCGGCGGTACCAGTGGACGGCCTGCTCCCAGCTCTGTTCCACGCCGCTCCCGCTCTCATAGCACCAGCCAAGGCCGCACATCGCCCGGGCGTTGCCCGCCTCCGCGCTCCGGCGGTACCAGTGGACCGCCTGCTTCCAGCTCTGTTCCACGCCGTTTCCGGTCTCATAGCACCAGCCCAGGTTGCACATGGCCTGGGCGCTGCCCGCCTCCGCGCTCCGGCGGTACCAGAGGACAGCCTGCTCCCAGCTCTGCTCTGCGCCCCCGCCGCTCTCATAGCACCAGCCCAGGTTGCACATCGCCCGGGCGTCGCCCTCTTCCGCGCTCCGGCGATACCAGAGGACAGCCTCCTCCCAGCTCTGTTCCACGCCCCTGCCGCTCTCATAGCACCAGCCCAGATTACACATTGCCCGGGCATTGCCCGCCTCCGCGCTCCGGCGGTACCACTGGACGGCCTCCTCCCAGCTCTGTTCCACACCGTTTCCGGTCTCATAGCACCAGCCAAGGTTGCACATCGCCTGGGCGTCGTCCCCTTCCGCGCCCCGGCGGTACCATTGGACGGCCTCCTCCCAGCTCTGTTCCACGCCGTTTCCGGTCTCATAGCACCAGCCCAAATTGCACATGGCCTGGGCGCTGCCCTCTTCCGCGCTCCGGCGGTACCAGCGGACAGCCTCCTCCCAGCTCTGCTCCACGCCGTTTCCGGTCTCATAGCACCAGCCCAGGCTGCACATCGCCCGGGCGCTGCCTGCCTCCACCCCCTTCTCATAACAGCGGACCGCCTCAGCCGGAGCGGCCGGGATCCCGACTCCGTGGAGCAGACAGTCGGCCAGGAGCAGCAGGCCGCGCTCCGAACCAGCCTCAGCCGCCTGGCGGTAGAGTTCCACCGCCTCCTCCGGGTCTTGCTCCACCCATTTGCCCTGCTCCATCAGCCAGCCCAGACAGCATTTGGCCTCCGGCTCATCCCCCTCCGCCGCCCGGCGGTACCAGCGCACCGACAGCTCCGGGTCCTGCTCCACCCCGTCGCCGAACTCGTAGTGCTTGGCCAGCAGGGTCTGGCTGGGCATATCCCCCTGAAGGGCCGCCATGCGCAGCCACTCCACCGCCTGGGCCGGGTCCCGCCGGTCCATCCCGATCCCCCGGTCACAGCACCGGGCCAGCAGGCGCTGGGCACGGGTGGAGCCGTACTCCGCCGCCCGGCGGTACAGCGCCACCGCCTGGCGCGGGTCGGGAGGGGTCCCGATCCCCTCCTCATAGCACACCGCCAGATTGCACAGGGCGGGCAGGCTGCCCATCTCCGCCGCCTGCTGATAGAGCCAAAGCGCCTGGCGCGGGTCGGCCTCCACCCCGGTGCCCTGCTCCAGGCACAGGCCCAGGTTACACGCCCCCCAGCCGCTGCCCAGCTGGGCGGACCGGCGGAAGCAGGACACGGCCTTCTCCTCCGCCCCGTCCTGCTCGATCCAGAACACCCCCAGGGCGCACCAGTCATCCCCGGTCATCTTCTCCCGATCCCCAACGGTCAGCGCGCCGCCGCACCGGGGGCAGGCGTCCGGAAGAACCTCCCCCTCGCCCCAAAAGCGGCAGTCCTCCTTCGTACAGTGAAACAGCATAAACGCTCCTCTCCTCTCTGTTCTGTCTGATGTGCCGGGGGGCTCAGTCCAGCCCCCGCTCCAGGATGCGGTACACCGCCTCCATGTCCAGGCCGGCCCGCAGCGCGGCGGCCAGCTTGTCATACTGCGCCTCCCGATAGGCCGGGCCGTCCTCCGGCCCGGCCTCCCCCGTCCAGGTCAGCCCCTTTCGGGCCAGCAGCAGGGAGACCAGCCGCTCCCGAAGCTCCGGCGCGTCGAAAAAGCCGTGGAGATAGGTACCCAGCACGTTCTCCCGGACGGAAAAGAGGCCCTCCGGTCCGCTGTCCCCCATGTGGATCTCATAGCCCTCCAGCGGGCAGCCCGCCAGGGGGGCGAACAGGCCGGAGCAGGCCGGAAATTCCGCCCCGCGGCGGGTGCGGGTTTTTTCCCGGGAAAACCGGGTGGAGACGGGCAGCAGGCCCAGCCCCTTCCGGGAGCCGCCCCCCTCCGCACCCTCGGGGTCCTCCACCCGCCGTCCCAGCATCTGATAGCCGCCGCAGATCCCCGCCACCGGGGTCCCCGCCGCCGCCAGGGCCAGCACCGCCCGGTCCAGTCCCCGCCGCCGCAGCCAGTCCAGGTCGGCCAGGGTGCTCTTAGTCCCCGGCAGGATCACCAGGTCGGGCCAGCCCAGGTCCTCCGGCCGGTCCGTATAGCGCAGGCCCACCGCCAGATGCCGCCCCAGGGCGTTGAAGTCGGTAAAATTGGAGATGTGAGGCAGGCGGACCACCGCCACATCCAGGGGGGCCGCCCTCCGCCCGGAGGTGAGCCGTGGGGAGAGGCTGTCCTCATCGTCCAGATCCAGCTCCAGCCAGGGGACCACCCCCACCACCGGGATCCGGGTGAGCTCCTTCAGCATGGTCAGGCCGGGCCGCAGCAGGGCCGCGTCCCCCCGGAACTTGTTGATGACCGTCCCCTTCACCATGGCCCGCTCGTCGGGCTCCAGAAGGGCCACCGTTCCGTACAGGGAGGCGAACACCCCGCCCCGGTCGATGTCCCCCGCCAGCAGCACCGGGGCCCGGGCCATCCGGGCCATGCCCATGTTCACGATGTCGTCCGCCTTCAGGTTGATCTCCGCCGGGCTGCCCGCCCCCTCCAGCACGATGATGTCGTGCTCCTCCGCCAGGGAGCGGTAGGACGCCAGGATCTGTGGGACCAGCTCCTTTTTATGGCGGAAGTAATCGGACGCCCGCATATCCCCCAGCACCTCGCCGTTGACGATGACCTGGCTGCCCATGTCGCTGCTGGGCTTGAGCAGGATGGGGTTCATCCGGACGCTGGGCTCCACCCTGGCGGCCTCCGCCTGCATCACCTGGGCTCGGCCCATCTCCAGGCCCTCCCGGGTGACGAAGCTGTTCAGCGCCATGTTCTGGCTTTTGAAGGGGGCCACCGAATAGCCGTCCTGGCGGAAGATGCGGCACAGCCCCGCCGTCAGCACGCTCTTCCCCGCATTGGACATGGTCCCCTGGATCATAATGGCCTTTGCCGCCATGTCAGTCCCTCCCAAGCTGCCGCGCCACGGCGGTCAGCAGTCTCTCGTTTTCCTCCTCCGTCCGGACCCCGATCCGGAACCAGCCGGGCCCCAGCCCGGAGTAGTTGGAGCAGTCCCGCACCAGGATGCGCTCCCCCTCCAGCAGCAGCCGCCCCAGGTCCTCCGGCCCCCGGAACAGAAGGAAATTTCCGTCCCCCGGGCACACCCAAAGGCCCAAAGCCGCCAGCCCCGCCGCCAGCCGCTCCCGGCCCCGGCGGATCATGGTCAGGCTGTCCTCCGGCCAGCGGGGGAATTGCTGTAAAGCGATTTCACCTGCCGCCTGAGTCGGGATGGACACCGCCCAGGGCGGCCCCGCCGCCGCCATCCGGCCCAGCAGCGCCGCCTCTCCGCATAGGGCATAGCCCAGGCGCAGGCCCGCCATGGCATAGCTCTTAGTCAGCGCCCGGAGGAGCAGCAGCCCGCCCCCGGGCAGCTCCTCCGTCAGGCGGCGGGGATCGCCGGCGGTGAGCTCCAAAAAGCACTGGTCCACCGCCAAAAGGGCCCCTGCCTCCCGGCAGCGGGACAGCACCCGGCCCAGCAGCCCCCCGTCCATCAGCCGCCCGGTGGGATTGTTGGGGTCGCACAGGAACACCAGATCCACTCTGGGGACGATGACCTCCAGCAAGTCCTCCCCCGGCAGAAAGCCCGTCCGCTCCTCCAGCCGGTACTCCCGGATCCGGCAGCCCACCCCCTCCAGTGCCCGGCGGTACTCCGAAAAAGTAGGGGCAAGCAAAAGTGCTTGCCTTGGCTTGAAGGCCAGGGCCAAACGGTAGATCAGGTCGGAGGCCCCGTTGCCGCACAGGATCGCCTCCTCTTCCACGCCGTCCCGGCGGGCGATGGCCCGGCGCAGGCCGCGGCAGGCTGGGTCCGGATAGCGGGCGCAGTCCAGCACCGCCCGGCGTGCCCCCTCCAGCACAGGCTTGGGAGCCCCCATAGGGTTCAGGCTGATGGAGCAGTCCAACAGGTCGGGGGGACAGCCGTAGGTGTCCCCTCCGTGTTCAAAACGGACCATGTCCGCACCTTCCTTCTCTGTGATGTGAATGGAGCGCTTTTTTGTGTAGGGCGCGCCCGTTCCCTGCCGCAGCCATGAAACCACACCTGTCCCTCCGGAACCATACGAGGTTCTGAAACCGCCGTAGGGGCGGCCCTCTGTGGCCGCCCGTCGTTTTTCGGAAGGATTTCATTCCACGCGGAGGGTTTCGCCCTGCGGGGCGAGTTCCTTTTTCCGCGGCGAAAAAGGAACCAAAACGCCGCCGGGGGAGACTCACATCGCCGTCGGGAACAGGTTCCCTCCGCCTCCAGTTCGTTCTCCCCCGGACCCCCGGAGATTACGGGGGCCCAATTTTAGGGGCCTTCGGGCCACTGTCAGGCGCGGGAGGAATAATGACTGACCTCGCATCCGCGCCGCTACCGCTGTCTGTCCGAAATCAAGATGGGCTGGAATGCTGGACCAAACGGGCGCGCCTGATCGCGCGGGTTCTAATTTCCGCTAGGGAAAACTGGCGGGCGGGCCCGGAGACCCGCCCCTACGGGGCAATTCCGGTCATGCGTGATATGGTGGCCGCCGCAGCCATGGAACCGGCGCCTGTCTCTCCTCCGGAACCATACGAGGTTCTGAAACCGCCGTAGGGGCGGCCCTCTGTGGCCGCCCGTCCTCCGCCGCAGGATTTGCCACCGTCCATCTCGTAGGGGAGGGGTTTGCCCCTCCCGCCGTGTCCCAGAAATGCCCGTGGTTCGCCGTAGGGGCGAGTCCCAGACTCGCCAGTCCCCGGTTCATAGGGACGGCTCCATCCGACTCACCCCCGATCCCGCACCCCCTGCCACGGCTGGCGGAACTGGGAAAGGAACTCGCCCCACAGAGCGAAACCCTGTAAGGCGGCGCGCCGGCCGGCGCGCCCCACGGGCGTCATGGTCTACGGAAGGCGGGCGGGTCGGGAGACCCGCCCCTACAACATCTCAGGCGGATCACAGCAAAACCGGACAACGGAAGGGGCAAGCCTCTCCCCTGCGGCTGCATGAACAGCGATGCGCGGATCACGCAGCCAGCAGGCTCCCCCCGCCCAGCAGGACCGCCAAAGTCAGCAGCTCCGTGGCGTACATCAGCCGGCAGGCCCGGGCGACATCCGCACGCTCCACCGGCCGGAGGTCGTCCCCGATGGTGGGCTTGGACACCTTTTTTCCAAAATACCAGGCGTCCCCCGCCAGCCGGACCCCCAAGGCCCCGGCACAGGCCGCCTCCGTGTGGGCAGAGTTGGGGGAACTGTGCTTTTTCCGGTCCCGGACAAAGACCCTCAGCGCCCGCTGGCCGGAGCAGCCGGGCAGCAGAGCGGCGGCCAGACACATCAGAAGGCCGGACAGCCGGGCGGGGATCCAGTTGAGCACATCGTCCAGCCGGGCGGCAGCCGTGCCGAACCAACAGTACCGCTCATTCCGATAGCCCACCATGGAGTCCATGGTGTTCACCGCCTTATAGACCATTCCCAGGGGCAGCCCACCCAGGGCCAGAAAGAGCAGCGGGGCGGTCACGCCATCGGAGGTGTTCTCCGCCACCGTCTCCACCGCCGCCTTCACCACCCCCATCTCATCCAGCCGCTGGGTGTCCCGGCCTACGATGCGGGAGACTGCCTCCCTGGCCCCCGCCAGGTCCCCCGCCGCCAGGGGTGGGCACACCGCCATGCTCTCCCTCTGGAGGGCCCGGGCGGCCAGCAGCTGATAGGTGAACCAGACCTCCACCAGCCAGGCAAGACAAGGAAACCGTCCCCACAGCCCCTCCAGAAGTAGCCAGCTGCCTCCGCCGAAGGTCGCCGGGATCAGCAGGGCCAGAAGGGCCCCTGCCAGCCGCTCCCCTGCCGGGGTCTTGGGGAACGCGCGGCGCAGGACACCCTCCAGCCAGGCGATGGCCCGGCCCATCCACCGCACCGGGTGGGGCATCCAGTGGGGGTCCCCCAGCAGCCAGTCCAGAACTACCCCGGGCAGCAGAATGAGAATTAGATGTGCCGTCAGACTCATAGCTCCTCCAGCACCCGCAGTTCCAGAGGCTCCCGCCGGACCTCCACCCGCCAGCCCCGGCAGTTCTCCGGCTGCCAGCGGTAGAGCTCCCGCTCCGGGCGGCCAAAGGCGGACATCACCGCCAGCCAGGTGCCCCCGTGGGCCACTACGGCCCCCCGGTCCACTCCGGCGGCCTCCGCCTCCCGGACCACAGCCTCCATCCCCCGGCGGCTCCGCCCCAGAAAGCCCTGCATGGACTCTCCCCCGGGGAAGGTGATGGTCAAGTCGCCCCCCATCCAGGCCCGGTACAGGGGGTCGTCCTTCAGCTCCTCCCAGGTCTTTTCCTCAAAGCGCCCAAAGGCGCACTCCCGCAGCTGGGGGACCTGCCGCTGCTCCACTCCAGGGAACAGCAGCGCCGCCGTCTGCCGGCAGCGGAGCATGGGCGAGACCCACAGCCCGCCGATCTCCGGCATCTCCCCCCGGCGCTTCCGGGCCAGCGCCTCCCCCTCCGGGGCAAGGGGCTGATCGGTGGAGCCGATATACTGTCGTTTCAAATTCCCCGGCGTGACACTGTGCCGGAGCAAAAGCAATTCCATGGCGTCTCCGCTCCTGTCTTTCTCTTGGATCTTCAGGGTCCAAGCTCCTTTTGAGGAGAAAATTTCAGCAAGTATTTTCACTTTACAGCATCTGTCACTTCAGGCGCATAGCCAGGCCGCACTGGAGGCGGTAGACGGCCTCCGCCTCCCGGGCCAGGGCGCAGCACAGGCGGCCCACCGCCTCCCGCCAATCCCGGTCCCCCCGGTCCATTGGGACCACGCCGCAGCCCACCTCCCGGCAGACCACCACCTCCCGGTCCAGCAGGGTCTCCAGAGACGGGAGAGGATCTATCGACTCCAGGCCGTACAGCACCGGGCCGTCCTCAGCGAACTGCTCCGGAGAAAACCCCAAAACGTCCGTGACAAAGCTTCTCTTTCCGGCCCCGCGGCCGCCGGTCACAAGGATCACAGCACTCCCTCCAAACTCTGAGCCAGCACCAGCCCCGCCAGACAGGCCAGCTCGCACAGCTGCAAAAACCAGCCCGCCAGATCGCCGGTGGTCCCGCCGAACTCCCGCTTCGCCGTTTTCACATAGTACCACAGGGCCAGCAGGGCCGCCCCGCCAATCCACAGGTATCCGGGCTCCAGAGCCGCCAGTCCGGCGGCGCACAGCAGAGCGGCGCACAGGGGGAGCCAGCGGCCCCGGCGGCCCGCCCCGGTCACCGCCGCCAGCAGGCCGCCGCCCCGGGCGTTGGGCAGGGTCAGGGCGGCGAAGGCGGACAGCCCCCGGCTGAGCGCCGGGACCAGGAGCAGGGCGGCCCACAGCGTCCCGTCCGTCCGCTCCGCCTGGCACCACAGGCCGAAGGTGAGCAGAAGCAGCAGCCCGCAGCCCTGCACCGCGAAGGCCCCCACATGGGGGTCGGCCATGATCTCCAGCTTCCGCTCCCGGCTCTGGTGGGAGGCCAGGGCGTCGCACACGTCGCAGAAGCCGTCCAGGTGGATGCCTCCGGTGATCAGCAGGGGGATGGCGGTCATCCCCGCCGCCCACAGCGGCTGCCCCAGCCCAAGGGCTCCGGCCAGCCAGGTCCACAGCAACAGTCCGCCCCCCACCGCCAGCCCCACCAGGGGGAAGGCGTACAGGGTGTACCGCCTGGCCCCGCTCTCCCAGTCCAGGGGAGGCATGGGGATCCGGGAGTACAGGGCGAAGGCCATGCCGGTGGCCCGCAGAACATTCATACCGCTCCCCCCTTCCAATGGACGGGCAGGCCGTACACCAGCTCGGTCACCCGGTCCGCCCGGGCGGCCAGGTCCCGGTGGAGGCGGGCCAGCAGGTCCAGATAGGCCCCGGTCTCCGGCGGGTAGTCCACCCCGTCCCGGAACAGGTCGCCGCTGACCACCACCAGATGCCCCGCGCCCTCTCTTAAAACGTCCAGCCCCCGCCGGATACGGCGGTACGCCCCCTCCGGGTCGAGGTTCTCCCCGGAAAACAGCTCGTTGGCCGCCAGGTTGCCCAGATCCTCCAGCAAAACGGCGCTCCCCGCCGGCGGTGCCCATCCCGCCAGATCCCGGGGACGCTCCACCGTACAGGAAAAATTTTTTCCGGCCCGGAGGGCCCGGTGACGCCCGATGCGCTCCGCCGCCTCGCCGCCCCAGGGCTCCATGGTGGCCAGATAGATCAGGGGGCCCGTCCGGGGCAGGGAGCAGATCAGATCCTCGGCCCAGCCGCTCTTTCCGCTGGCCGCTCCCCCCAGCACCAGGGCGGTCACAGCTCCCCCTCCTCCGGGCTCCGGCCATCGGCGCGGTAGGCCGGGATGCCTAGTCCGCCAAAGGTGTGCATCTCTCCATACACCGACAGGGCCATGTCCAGCAGAGGCATGGCCGCCGCCGCCCCGGTGCCCTCCCCCAGGCGCAGCCCAGCGTCCAGCACCGGCTCCAGCCCCAGAGCCTCCAGCAGCAGCTGGCCGCAGGGCTCCGCCGGACGGTGGCTGGCCAGCAGGCTCTTCTCCGCCCAGGGGCACAGCCGCACCGCACACAGGGCGGCGGCACAGGAGATGGCTCCGTCCAGCAGCACCGGCAGCTTCCGGAAGGCACAGCCCAGATAAAAGCCTGTCATAGCGGCGACGTCAAGTCCTCCCACCTTACAGAGGACATCCATGGGGTCCGCCGGGTCCGGCTGGTTGACCGCCAGGGCGGCGGCCACCGCGCGGCGCTTGCGGACCAGGCCCCCGTCGGACAGTCCGGCCCCGCGGCCCACCGTCTCCTCCGGGGAGCGCCCCAGAAGGGCGGCGGCCACCGCCGCCGTGGTGGTGGTGTTGCCGATGCCCATCTCTCCCGCGGCCAGCAGCTGCATCCCACGGTCCGCCAGCTCCTCCGCCGTCTCCATCCCCGCCCGCAGGGCGGCCTCTCCGGCGGCGCGGTCCATGGCGGGCCCCTTCGTCATGTTCCGGGTGCCCCCCTCCATGACCACCCGGGCCCGCAGGCCGGGGATCGCCTCATGGGCCAGCATCCCCACGTCCACCGGGAGGACCTCCGCCCCGGCCACCCGGGCCATGCGGCAGACGGAGGACTGCCCGGCGGCCATGCTCCGGGCCACCGCCAGGGTGACCTCCTGGCCGGTCTGGGTCACCCCCTCGGCCACCACCCCGTTGTCGGCGCAGAACACCGCCACCCCCTTCCGGTCCAGGCGGACCTCCGGCGTCCCGGCCGCTCCGGCGATCCGGACCACCATGTCCTCCAGACGGCCCAGGCCGTGGAGGGGCTTGGCGATGGCGTCCCAGTGCATCCGGGCCGCCTCCATGGCTTCCCGGTCCGGGGGCGTGATCCCGTCCAGGCGGGCTTGGATGAACGTGTCTCTCATGGCGCAGTCTCCTTCTGATATTGGACGCAGGCGGCGGCAAAGCGGGCCGCGAAGCGGGGATTTGAGGGGAAATAGAGGTGAGGAAATCCGGCAAGCAGTTTCCCTTCACAGGTCATGCAGGGCCTTGGATCGCCGCCGGAAGGCCGGACAGCCCGGCAGGCATCCCCCGGCTGGGTGGAGGCCCAGCGGTGAAACTCATGTCCGGCGATCTCCTCCCCGGGGGCCAGATAGGGGGCGTCCCCCTCCGGGCGCAGGGTGAGGTAGCCAAAGGGCTGCCGCCCCCGGCCGCGTATCCCCTCCCCCGCCAGGACGCCCGCCATGGGCCACGCATGGCCCTCCGGGTCCTCCAGGCTGCGCTGGAGGTAGAGGAAGCCGCCGCACTCCGCCAGGGTGGGCATCCCGCCCCGGATGGCCTCCCGGACCGTCCGGCGCATCGGAGTATTTTGGCTGAGGCGTTCCGCCCACAGCTCCGGGTAGCCCCCGCCCAGGTACAATCCGCAGGCCCCGGCGGGCAGCGCCCGGTCCTCCAGGGGGCTGAACTCCGCCAGACGCAGGCCGTTCCGCCGCAGCAGCTCCAGGTTCTCCTCATAGTAGAAGCAGAAGGCCCGGTCCCGGGCCACCGCCACCACGGGGCCCTCCGGCTCCGGCTGGACGGCGGAGGGCTCCGCCGGCAGAGGGGCGGCGGACCGGGCCAGGGCCAGGACGCCCTCCAGATCCACCGTCTCCTCCAGCTGGCTGGCCAGCCGGTCCACCTTGTCTGCCAGCCCCTGGACCTCCCCCGGCGTGAGCAGGCCCAGGTGCCGGCTTGCGATGGCGCAGTCGGGCAGCTGGGGCAGCCAGCCCAGCACCGGAAGGCCCGTCTCCCTTTGGAGCATGGGCGTGAGCAGTTCCGCCAGCCCCCGGGAGCAGCCATTGAGAAGAAGCCCGCCGATCATACCGGGACTGCGGAACCGGGCCAGCCCCCGCACCATGGCCGCCAGAGTGAGGGCCGCCCCTTGGGGGCGCACCACCAGCAGGATGGGGGTCCCGGTGGCCCGGGCCAGGTTCCAGCTGCTGGCCCGCTCCGTGCCCCCCACGCCGTCGTAACAGCCCATGACCCCCTCCAGCACCGCCACGCCGTGGCCACGCCCGGCGGAGGACAGCAGGGCGCGGGCCTGGTCCTCCCCGCTGAAAAACAGGTCCAGGTTCCGGCTGGGCAGGCCCAGCACCTCCCGGTGGAACATGGGGTCGATATAGTCCGGCCCGCACTTGAAGGCGCAGGGGTCCAGCCCCCGGCGCTGAAAGGCCCGGAGCAGGGCGCAGGTCACGGTGGTCTTGCCGCTGCCGCTGGCCGGAGCGGCCACCAGCAGGCGGGGCAGGTCCAGCCTCTCCTCCATGGCTGTCCTCCTCCTTTCCAAACAAACAACTTATATTATACCGGACCGGTGGGAAAAATGCAACGTGGGATAGCGGCCGCTCCGGCCCCGGCAGAAAATTTCCCTCCGACCCCGCGGCCGCCTGTCCGGGCGGTGTCATTTGGTTCTGCCGGGCCATATACTGGACTATGATCTGTTGGGAGGGAGGGTCGCGGAATGGGTATCGTGGTGGTACGCTCGCCCAAATGCCTGCGCGGGCTGCTGCGCAGGCTGTTCGGTCTGAAGGGCTGAGACAGGTGGACATA
Organism: Clostridiales bacterium; assembly: GCA_902363045.1. Taxonomy (GTDB): domain Bacteria; phylum Bacillota; class Clostridia; order Oscillospirales; family Oscillospiraceae; genus Lawsonibacter. The sequence goes on along the minus strand of CABIYX010000006.1, from coordinate 88,672 downwards.
TTCTCCCGCTCCCGGACATATAGTGTCCCAAAGAAGGCCCGGGCCCCGGTGACCGGAGGCCCATCCTATGGGAAAGGGAGAGGAACTGCACATGGAATTGGAATTTGATCGGGATGTGATCCACTGCTGGGAGATCGTGGCGGACGGGACGCTCTGTCAGGAGGAGACCCTGGAGACCATCGTGCCCGACGCCTGCCCGGACATCCTCCGCATCGTGGCGGTGTGCGGACAGGCGGCGCTGAATGGGAAGCAGGCCCGGGAGGGGACGGCGGCGGTGAGCGGAAGCGTCCGGGCCGTCCTCCTCTACCAGCCGGAGGAGGGGGGCGGGCTGCGCCGCATGGAGGCAGCCCTGCCCTTCTCCGTCCAGCTGGAGGCTCCGGGGCTGACGGAGCAGGGCCAGGTCCAGGCCTGCGTCCGGCTCCGGGGGGCGGAGGCCCGTGCCCTCAACCCCCGCAAGGTGCTGCTCCGGGCCGACCTGGCGGTGGATGTGACCGCCCTCCAGCCCAGGGAGCGGGTGTGCTGCCAGGGGGTGCTGGACCCTGAGTCGCACGGGGTGCAGCAGCGGATGACGGAGCAGGAGAGCTATCAGCTGGAGGCTGTGCAGGAAAAACCCTTTACATTTTCAGAGCAGGTCCGGCTGAACGTGGGACAGGGGGAGCCGGTGCAGCTGGCCGCCTGCCGGGCCGTGCCCCTGTGCGGGGAGAGCCGCCTCATCGGCAGCAAGCTGATCTTCAAGGGGGCGGTGGAGCTCCAGCTGCTGGTGCAGGAGGCCGGCGGCGGGCTGAACGCCTGTCGGGAGAACCTCCCCTTCTCCCAGATCATGGAGGTCCCGGGGCTGGGCGAGGGAGGCGAGTGCCGCATGGCGGTGGAGCTGACCCAGCTGAGCTGCCAGCCCGCCGGAGAGGACGGCCGGACCGTGGAGGTGGTGCTGGACCTGCTGGCTCAGGCCCAGGTGTGGAGCCGCCGTCCGGTCACTCTCCTCCAGGACCTGTACAGCACCGCCCTCCAGACCCAGGTGGAGCGGGAGGAGCAGGTCCTGTGGCAGCTGGTGGAGCAGTCCTCCCGCACCCAGAACGTGCGGGAGCTGATGGAGACGGGTGCCCTGCCCCGCAGCGTGACGGACAGCTGGGTGTCTCTGGGCGAGATCCGGAGGAGCCGCGAGGGGGACCAGCTGGTGCTGGAGGGCGAGGCCCGGGTCACCGTCCTCTACCTGGACGAGAACGACGCCCTCCAGGCCCTCCAGCGGCCCCTGACCGTCTCCTGCCGCCTGGACGCCCCGGAGGGGGCACGGTGCTGCTGCCGGGCGGCCTGCTCCGGGGAGGTGTTCGCCGCCCCCTCCGCTGGTGGGATCGAGGTGCGCTTCGCGGTGGACTTCCAGTTCCTCATCCTTCGGGAGCGGCACACCACGGCGGTGTGCGGGGCCGTCCTGGGAGAGCCCCGGACCCGGGGCGAGGGGGATCAGCCCTCGGTGGTGCTCCGGCTGGCCTCCCCCGGGGAGGGCCTGTGGGAGCTGGCCAAGGCCTACGGCACCACCACGGAGCAGATCGTCCAGGCCAACGGCCTGGAGGAGGGACAGCTGCCCCTGGGACAGATGCTCTTGATCCCCAGCGCGCGCTGACGCGCTGTTCCGCCCCGGCCGCCTGCGCGGCCGGGGCGTTTTTCCTTCTGGGAGGCGGCGGGGAGCCGTCATATCTCACAGCTTATCCCCATATAGTGTAGGGAAATGACCGGCTCGCGGGCCGAAGGAGGAATTCAAGTGGAAGATCGCAAAATCTACGAGGAGATCGCGCTTCGGACCGAGGGCGACATCTACATCGGGGTGGTGGGGCCGGTGCGCACCGGAAAATCCACCTTTATCAAGCGCTTCATGGAGACCCTGGTCATCCCCAACATCGAAAACGTCTACCGCCGGGAGCGTGCCCGGGACGAGCTGCCTCAGAGCGGCTCTGGCCGCACCATTATGACGGCGGAGCCCAAGTTCGTTCCGGAGGAGGCGGTCTCCATCTCCATGGACGGCGGCGCGGCCTTCCAGGTGCGGCTCATCGACTGCGTGGGCTATATGGTGGACGGCGCGGTGGGCCAGCTGGAGGGCGAGGAGCAGCGGATGGTGACCACCCCCTGGTTCGACCGGGAGATCCCCATGTCCGAGGCGGCGGAGATCGGCACCCGCAAGGTGATCGCCGAGCACGCCACCATCGGGGTGGTCATCACCACCGATGGCACCATCACGGATATTCCCCGGGAGGATTATCTGGAGGCGGAGGAGCGGGTGATCGCCGAGCTGAAGGAGCTAGGAAAGCCCTTCCTGGTGGTGCTCAACTCCGCCTATCCTGACTCTGAGCGTGCCCGGGCCATCCGGGCGGACATCGCCCAGCGGCACCAGGTGGCCTGTGTGGCGGCCAACTGCCTGGAGCTGGGCGAGGAGGACATCAGCGGCCTGCTCAAGCAGGTGCTGTATGAATTCCCCCTGAAGGAGCTGGACCTGTTCCTCCCCCCCTGGGTGGACGCCCTGCCCCAGGAGCACCCCATCAAGGCCGCCCTGTACGGGGCGATCCGGCAGGGGGCGGAGCAGCTCCACCGCATCCGGGACGTGGACTGGGCCATCGGGGCCATGCGGGAGTACGAGCAGGTCAGCCAGGCCCGGGTGACCAACATCGACCTGGGCACCGGTCTGGCCGCCGCTGTGCTGGAGCTTCCCCGGGCCTTATTCTATGATACGCTGTCCCAGCAGTCGGGGTTCCAGATCGGGGACGACGGGGACCTGATGGCCCTGCTCACCCAGCTGGCCCAGGTGAAGGCGGAGTATGACAAGGTGGCCGACGCCCTGAAGGAGGTGGAGGAGACCGGATACGGCATCGTGGTGCCCTCCATTGACTCCCTGGTGCTGGAGGAGCCGGAGATTGTCCGCCAGGGCGGGCGGTACGGCGTGCGGCTGAAGGCAAGCGCCCCCTCCATCCACATGATCCGGGCGGACATTGAGACAGAGGTGTCCCCCATCGTGGGCAGCGAGAAGCAGAGCGAGGAGATGATCCACTATCTGCTCCAGGAGTTCGAGGGGGATACAGCCAAGATCTGGCAGTCCAACATCTTTGGGAAATCCTTCCACGAACTGGTGGGCGAGGATCTGAACGCCAAGGTCAAGCGGATGCCGGAGGACGCCCGGGAGAAGCTGAGGGAGACCCTCCAGCGGATCATCAATGAGGGCTCCGGCGGCCTGATCTGCATCATATTGTGACAGTCTGCAAAAAACAGCAGGCGGAGGTGAAGTTCACCTCCGCCTGCTCAGCTTGTCAAAAAAACCGTTCCGGCAAAAGCCGCTGAACGGCACCGGCGCGGGCCGCCTACTCCAGGCCCCAGTCCGCCAGGGTATTTTTCTGATAGACCACCGATTCCTCCGGCCAGGCGATCTCCCCATCCTGCACCTGATACTCCGGGACCGAGGGGGACACCCACCTCCGGCCATACTCGTCGGCGGCCACGGCGGCGAAGGCCAGCGTGTCCCCCTCCGCCAGGTCCAGCTCCATAGGGGGCAGCCGGTAGAACGCCTCCCCCGTGAAGCCCTCGAAGCTGTCCGGCTTCTCACAGGGCTCCAGCCAGGTCACCAGCTCAAAATTGCGGAACAGGCCCACCCGGACCTCCTTCAGCCGGCTCATCCCCAAGGTCCCGTTGACGGCGGGGGCGGAGGCCCCCTCCCCGCCCACGGTAATGTATCCCTCCGGCAGGGCGAAGCGGCCGTTTTCCCCCCGCTCCACGCACAGCAGACCGGAAAGATCCATTGGCTCTACCCGGGGAAGGCTCTCCAGGTACAGCCCCTGGTACTGGTCCAGCAGCTGGGTCTGCCGGGTGTCCCCGGTGACAAAGACGGCGGAGAGGGTAACGCTGTCCGTCAGGGGACAGGCCATCTCCCCGGTAAACACTCCGTTCTCCTCCTCCGCCGCCTCCAGCTCCCGCACCTCCCCGCCGCTGTCCGCCAGAAAAACCACCGACATTCCGGGCGTATAGGTCTTGGGCACCGCCCGCAGGGAGAACCGCGCCGTATTTTCTGCCAGATCGGCGGAGACCAGCCGGGTGGCATAGTCGGCGGTCAGGTCGTTCTGGGCCTTCAGAAGCTCCTCCACCCGGCTGGTGATAGAGCCGATTTGAGCGTTCACCGAGTGGCTGACGTTATTCACCGAGTGGCTGACGTTATTCACCGAGTTGGCCAGACTGTTGTACTGCCTGTCTACCCGGTCCAGACGGCTGAAGACGCTCCACCCGGCCCAGACCACCGCCAGGGCGGCCAGCACCCAGGGCCACCGCCGCCGGGGCCTTCCGCTCCCGGACAGCCGCTCCTCCACCAGGGCCTCCACCTGCGCCCGCTGGCCCTGGCTCAGCTCCGCCTGCTCCGCCCGCTGATAGCGGCCCAGCAGCTCCTCCAGCAGCTTCAGCTGGTCCTCGGAGAACTCCGCCGCCTCCGGGACCTCCTCCACCCCCAGCAGCCAGCCCACAGGCACCTGGAACAGGCGGCTCAGGGCCACCAGCTTCTCGATCTCCGGCAGGGAGGTGTCACTCTCCCACTTATACACGGTCTGCCGGGATACCCCCAGCTCCGCCCCCAGGCTCTCCTGGGACAGCTCCCGCTCCTTCCGCTTGGCGGCGATGCGTTGTCCTGTGGTCATGGTCCATCATCTCCTCGCCTCCACCCTATCAGGCGGCCGCCTGTTCTGCCACCACCCGGCGGTTTCCTCTCTGCTAACCCGTGGTTTACATCTCGTCAAAGTCCTTGAGCCCCAACAGGTCCAGCGCCTCCTCCCGGGAATAGCAGCCGTTGAGCACCTGGAGCAGGGCGTTGGCCGAGGTGTGCTCCGGCAGCTCCAGCTCCTTCAGCAGGGCCTGCCGCCGCCGGGCGCTGTCCGCCCCTCCGGTGAGCCCCGCAGCCATCAGGTCCGCCTTGGTCAGGCCGGGCCTAGCCCGCTCCGGGGCCTGGGCATCCAGGACGGTGGCCCCCGCCCGGCGGAGCACCTGCTCCAGCACCTGGGGGGGCATCCCCTCCACCCCCAGCTTGCCCTCCCGGCCCCGCTGGCGCTTCCGCTTCTCCTTCCCGTACACGTCCGGGATATAGGCGTGCTTCAAATGCTCCGCCGGGATGGCCCCCCGGATCCGGTTCCGGATCACAAAGCCCGCCCCGTCAGAGTCGGTGAGCACGATGAGCCCACGCCGCTCCGCCGCCCGGCGGAGGAGGGACATCCGCTCCGGGTCCTTGAAAATGCCGAAGCCGTTGGTCTCCAGGATCAGGGTGTCCACCACCTGGGAGAGGGTATTTTTGTCGTACCGCCCCTCCACCACGATCGCTTCCCGTATCATCAGCATGGCTCCTCCTTATCTCCGCTGGGGCGCGGGCCGGGAGGCGGGGGCGGCCAGCTCCAGCAGCAGGCCGGTGAGCAGCTGCTGCCCGTCCTGTCCGGTGGACTTCATAGCCAGATCCACCTCGCCGCAGCGCACCACCGCCCGGCGGCACCAGGGCAGGGTGAACCGGCGGGCCGCCCCCATCAGCTTCTCCGCCGGATAGGGCTTGAGCCCCCACAGCTCCGCCAGGTACTGGGGCCCCCTCCCCTGCTCCAGGGCCAGGCGGGCGGAGTAGAGCTGCCGCATCTGCCGCCCCAGGGACCACATGATCTTGATGGGGGGCTCCTGCATCTGGTACAGCTCCCCCAGCACCTCCGCCGCCCGGTCGAACTTTCCCTCGCCGATGGCGTCGGTCATGCGGAACACCACCGCGTCCAGTTGGGGGGTGGCCACCGCGTCGATGTCCCCCCGGGTGATCCGCTGGCCCTTGGCATAGGCCCCCACCTTCTCGATCTCCCCAATGAGGTTGGTCATCAGATCTCCGCACAGGAAGATCAGATCCAGGGCCAGGCGGGAGTCGATGTCCTTCCCCAGGGCCCGGAACCGCCGGCGCACCCAGTCCACCAGATCCCCCTGGTCCTGGCGGGCGAAGTTGACCACCACGCCGTTCTGCTTGATGGCACCGGCCAGCTTGGTCCGGGCGTCCCCCTTGTAGGGGATCAGATCATACAGGAACACCAGACACACATAGTCCGGCAGGTCCCCCAGCAGCTTGATATATTCCTCCCGATCCTTCTCCCCCGCCTTGAACAGGTCGAAGTCGGTCACCAGAACCAGGGTGCGCTCCGCCATCATGGGAAGGCAGTCCAGCGCCTCCTCCAGGCGGCGGGGGGACATCTCCCGGGCCGGGACCTCATGGAGATTGAAGGTCCCCATCCCTCCGGTGAGCAGCAGGGACCGCAGCTTCCCCAGGTAGTGGTCCCGGAGATAGGTCTCCTCCCCGTGCAGAACATACAGTTTTCCCGGCGTCCCCGCGGCCAGCTCCTTTTTGAACCGCTGATAGCCGGCGGTATCCGGCTTTCCCTTGGGCGGCATCTACATTCCTCCTATGCGTTTGATTTCAGGGACGGACCCGGTCACAGGATCAGCACCAGGGTCCCCGCGGTGATCAGCAGCCCGCCCACCACGGTCTTGACGGTCACCGCCTCCTTCAGCACCACAAAGGCCAGCACCATGGAGATGACCACACTGAACTTGTCGATGGGGACCACCCGGCTGGCGTCCCCCAGCTGGAGCGCCCGGTAGTAGCACAGCCAGGACAGGCCGGTGGCCACCCCGGACAGGATCAAAAAAATCCAGCTGCGGCCCCCGATGTCCCCGATGCCGTGGTGCTTCCCCGTGAGAAAGACGATCCCCCAGGCCATCACCAGGACCACCGCCGTGCGGATGGCCGTGGCCAGGTTGGAGTTGATCCCCTCCATCCCCAGCTTGGCCAGAATAGAGGTCAGCGCGGCGAACAGCGCCGACAGCAGCGCGAACCCTGCCCACATACGCCCTCACCCCGTCACTGGTTCAGCACGCTGAGGTACTTCTCGATGCGGATGCCCTTGTTTTTCTCCGCCTCGTCCCGCTCCAACCGGATCAGGGTCTCCAGCACATCCATGGCCCGGCGCGCCGCCGCCTCCAGACCCCGGCCGGCCAGCAGCTCCCCCACCAGCACGGCGGAGAACATATCCCCCGTTCCCGGGAAGTGGACCCGGATGAACTGGTATGGGATGGTGAAGTGGGCCCCGGTCTCCCGGTTATAGCCCCAGACCACATGGCTGCCGGTCTCCTCCTCCACGCCGCTGGTCACCACCACCGAACGGGGGCCGAAGGCCAGCAGGCCGTCCACCAGCTCCCGGGCCTCCCCGGCGGCGAGGGACTCCCGCCCCAGGTACTTCCCAGTGAGGAACTCCGCCTCCGTCAGGTTGGGGACGATCACGTCCGCCACCCCGATGAGCCGGCGCATATTCTCCACCGTCTCCTCCGTCACCCCGTTATAGAGCTTTCCGTCGTCCCCCATGATGGGGTCGGTCATCACCAGAAGGCCCTCCTTCTTCTGGCTGGCGATGAACTCCCGGATGATGTCCACCTGCTCCGCCGAGGCCAGAAAGCCCGTGGTGATGCAGTCAAAGGAGAAGCCCAGCTTCTTCCAGGCGTCGATGGCCCGCACCATGTAGTCGGTGGTATCCAGGATGCTGAAGGTCCCATAGTCCAGCGTGTTGGACACCAGGGCGGTGGGCAGGTTGTACACACTGTGCCCCATATTGGATAGGATGGGCAGCATAGCCGCCGTGGCCACCTTGCCATAGCCCGGCATATCGTTGATGATGAGAATATTTTTGTTGTCGTCCATAGCGATCTCACTCCTTGTCCGGGACGCCGCGGGCGTCCCGCCCTGTTTTTTCTCCTCCAGGCCGGTGGCGGCCAGGGGGATCACATTGATCACCGGCTCCTCATAGGGGTGGGCCGCCCGCACGGCGGCCAGGGTCTCCGCCAGCCGGTCCTCCCGGCAGCAGACCTCCACCTTCCACTCCTCCGCCCGGCACAGCTCCCCCGGCGTCCCAAGGAAGGGGTCCGTCCCCTCCAGGGGCCGCCAGCAGCTCTCCGCCCGGCTCCAGGACAGGCAGCGGTCATAGGCCCCGATGTGGCCCGCGTCCACCGCCCACAGGGCCTGCCGCACCGCCTCAAAGTGGCTCGGAGGCAGAAAGATCTCCAGCTTGTACACCCGGTCCATCATGCGCCGTCCTCCCCGTCTGTCTCCTCCTCCAGCTGCTTCCAGAAATCCCGGCTCTTCACGCTGGGCAGCCAGCGGCGGCAGTCGCCCCCCCGGCCCTCCTCAAAGAGGCAGGCGGCGGCGTAGTCGCAGAAGCGGCAGGCGTTTTTCTCCGGTCCCCGCCAGAAGGGGTCGGCGGCGATGTTCCCCTCCGCCAGCTCCCGGCAGATCTCCTCCAGCGTCCGCTGGAGGTGGCTCCCCAGCTTACCCAGCCGCTCCGCCGAGGCCAGGGCCTCCCCGGAGATGGCCCCGGTGGATTTGGACACCTTCAGGGGCAGGAAGCGGTAGCCCTGCTCCCCCGGCTCCTCCATGGCGGAGAGCACCGCCGGCTCGTCCAGCACCAGGCCGCTGCGGGTCAGCTCCCGGTCCAGCTGCTTCCGCCACGCCTCGTCGGTCATGGCGCGGCTCCCCTTGACCACCGCGTCCCGGGCGGGGAGGTAGAGCACCCCGGCCCCCTCCACCGGCTGTCCGTAGTAGTCCGGCCCCCGGGCCTCCAGGGCAAACAGGTAGAGCAGCATCTGAAGGCCCAGCCCGTTCCACACCTCCGTCAGGTCGAAGGACTTCTTCCCCGTCTTATAGTCCACCACCCGCAGATAGAGCCGCCCGTCGTGGACCCAGCCGTCCACCCGGTCCACAAAGCCGGTGACACTGATGGTCACCCCGTCCACGGAGAGCTCCACCGGGGGCAGGTCCTGACCGGAGCCGAAGCCCAGCTCGAAGGAGATGGGGCGGAACTGGGAGGCGGCCAGCTCCTCCGCCACGTTGTCCACCACCGCCTGCACCGACCGGAGCAGCCGGCGGAACAGATAGCGGAAGCGCTCCGTCTGCTGCTCCAGCCCGCCCAGCTCCTCCGCCACATAGCGGTCCACCGCGGCCCGGGTCAGCTCCCGCAGGCGGCGGCGTCCCTCCGCCCCGGCCACCGGGTCGGAAAAGCCGGGCAGAACGGTCTGCTGGAACATCTCGTCCCGGAGGACGTGCTCCAAAACGTAATGAACAAAGGTCCCGTACTCCGGCGCTGTAAAGCCTGCTGGCTTGCGCGGCTCCGCCTGGAGGCCATAGCGCATGAAATAGGAAAAATGGCAGGACTTGTACTTGTCCATCCGGGAGGCCGACATGGACACCCGCCGCCCGTACAGCCGGTCCACCGCCAAACGGGACAGCCGGCCCCGGCTCCAGCCCGCCGCCCGGTCCAGCCGCTCCACCATGGGGGCGTACTCCGGCAGGGCGGCCAGGGCCCGCCGGGCCGCCGGGCTCCGCCCCGCCTGCTCCAGGGCGGGCAGAGGGGCCTCCAGCCGGAACGCCCCGCCGGAGTCCTCCTCCCGCGTCACCCGCAGGTCGGTGAACAGCCGCCGCAGCCGCTCCACCAGAAAGCTGGGGCGGCGCTCCTCCCCGGCGGCGCTCTGGCTGGGCCAGCTGACCACCAGCCGCTCCGACGGCCGGGCGCAGGTGAGGTACACCGTGGTCATCTCCCGGTAGAGCAGCTCCTGGGCGGACTGGGCCAGCTCCAGGCCGTAGCCCGCCAGAAGGGACCGGTCCTCGTCGGACAGCAGCCCCGGGGCGCTGCCCGCCTTGGGGATGGAGACGTCGTCCGCCCCCAGCAGGAAGAGCACCTTTACCGGATGGCCCGTCTCCCGGGTGGTCTCCCCCACCGTCACCCGGTCCAGGGACACCGGGATGGTGCCCACGTCGTACTGGGAGAGCACCAGCCGGAACAGGCCGGAGAACTCCTCCAGCTCCATGGGGGTCTCCCCCAGAAGGGCGGCGCACTGCTCCAGACCCCCGCACAGGATCTCCCACAGCTGCCGGTACTCCTCCGCCAGGGCGGGCTGGTCCCGGCGGTGCAGCTCGGCCACCCGGTCCTCCAGCCGCTGGGGCAGGCCGATGGCCTCCATAAAGCTGTAAAGGCATATTGCCTGCCCCACCCCGGTGTGGTTCTGATTTTTCCGCAAAAGCTCCAGCGGCTCCGCCACCTGGCGGCGGGCCCGGTCCAGCCGCTCCAACAGCGCCCGGTCCTCCTCTGTGATGGCGGCCCCGTACCCCTTGGGCGGCATGGCCCAGGGCTTTTTCTGTGTCCACTGGCTCCCCCGGAGGTTCCATTTCAGCACATAGTTCTCCAGCAGATCCCGGTCCTCCTCCGGCAGGTCGGTGAGGCCGGTCTTGAGATAGCGGAACACATCGTCATAGCGGTAGCCGTTGGCCACCGTGTCCAGCGCCGCCGTCACCAGGGTGAGGATGGGCTTTTCCAAAATGTCCGTCATGGCGGAGGTGAACACCGGGATCTGATAGCGGGGGAAGATGGCCTCGATCAGCGGCTGATAGACGGACAGGTCCCGGGCCGTCACCCCGATGTCCCGGCAGCGCAGGCCCTGGGTCCGCAGCAGGCGGCGGATCGCGGCGGCCGCCTGCTCCACCTCCGACCGGGGGGTCAGCGCCCCCAGCAGCTCCACCCGCCCCTGACAGGAGACCGGCTCCGCCTCCCCCTGGGCAAACAGCCGCTGCTCCACCTGCCGGAGGGGCTCGCACCGCTTATTCCAATCTGGGACAAGGTGTTCTACTTCACAGGGTATCCCCTCCTGGGCCGCCAGCCGGAGCAGTCCGGCCGCCGTGCGGCGGGCGGGAGAAAAGATCCCCGCGCCCCCCTCGTCCTCCTCCAGATGGTCGCAGGTGAGGGTGACCGTGAGGCTGTCCGCCTGGCGCAGCAGGGGGCGCAGCACCTCCCGCTGCTGGGGGGTGAAGTCGGTGAAGCCGTCCAGCCACAGGTCCATTCCCCGGGCCCATGGGTGCTCCTTCAGCTTCTCCGCCGTCCGGGTCAGCCGGTCCCGGGGATCCAGGGCCGTCCGGGCGGTCATGGCCTGATAGGTCCCGCAGATCAGCCCCAGGTCCCGCAGCTTCTCCCCCTCCGGGCCGGGGAGCTCGCGCCCCGCCTGGAGCAGCAGCTCCGGCTGGACGCAGCTGCTCTTCAGCTCGTCCGCCGTGGCCAGCAGGCTCTCCAGAAACGCGGGCCTGCGGGACGGGCGGGCGTAGACCGTCAGCCGGTCGGACACCGCCTTCACCGCCTGGTGCATCAGCAGCAGCCGGCCGCCGGCGTCCAGCTCCGGCTCCCCCATCCCGCCCGCGGCCAGAAACACCCGGTTGGCCAGCCGGCTGAAGGACAGCACCTCGGCGTACAGGGAGACCCGGTCCCCACCCGCCCGGCACAGGGCCCGCTCCGCCTCGTGGGACTGCTGCTCCGGCACGATGAGCACCTGCTTCCGCCTCTGCCCCGCCTCGGTCAGGCGGGAAAGCACCGCAGTGGTCTTTCCGGTCCCAGACCGGCCTAATATCAGCTTCAGCATCGTGTCCCTCCTCCCGGTTTGCATTTGGTGTTATCGTACCACATTTTACCCGGGATGAAAAGTCCCGGGCAAAATATTGTGACATGGATGATTTTTGGACAATGTTCTGCTATGATAAATCCAGAAAAGGAGGTGGGTCCAGTGGCAGCCAATATTCTGCTGGCGGAGGATGACCGGGCTCTGTCCGCCCTGATCCTGGACTTTTTCCATGCGGCAGGGCTGGAGGTCCTGTCTGTCTCCGACGGGGAACAGGCCCTGGCCGCCGTGGCGGAGCAATCCTTTGACCTGCTCATTCTGGACGTGATGATGCCCCACTTCTCCGGTCTGGAGGTGTGCTGCCAGGTGCGGGAGGACAGCTCGGTCCCCATTCTGTTCATCACCGCCCTGAGCCAGGAGGAAAACGCCCTGGCGGGCTTCCGCGCAGGCGCGGACGACTATATCACCAAGCCCTTCTCCTTCCCGGTCCTGGTGGCCAAAGCCCAGGCCATTCTCCGGCGCAGCCGGGGACAGTCTCTGGGGGCGGGGCAGCTGGCCTATGGCAGCATCCTTCTGGACACCGCCCTGCGGGAGGTCACCGTGGATGGACAGCCCATCCACCTGCGGCCCAAGGAGCTTCAGATCCTGGAGATCCTGCTCCGGGAGCAGGGGCGGACGGTCAGCCGGGACACCCTGATCCAGAAGGTGTGGAGCCTGGACTTCAGCGGGGACGAGCGGATGGTGGACCGCCATGTGGCCGCCCTGCGGCAAAAGCTGGGCACCGCCGCCCAGCACATCAAATCGGTTTACGGGGCGGGCTACCGCCTGGGTGGAACGGAGGGGCGGAGATGAGAAATGTTCGCTTTCCCCTGTCCTGGAAGCTGACCCTGTGCTCCATTCTGATGATGCTCCTCATGTGGACGGCGGTGGGCGCGGTTCTGGTGATGAGTACGGCGGAGGAGATCATGGAGGCGCAGGATGACGAGGCCCAGCGCCGTGCGGATATGGTCATGCAGTATGGCGGCGTTGATACGATTGGATACTACTACCGCCTCGACCAGGGGGACCATTGGATCGAGGAGGCCGGACAGCGGCGCAGCGAAGTGCTGTTTCCCGAGGAAAACAGCAGCTGGCCCAGCCGCTATTCCCAGTACACGGTCATCCGGCCCATCAGCGCGGACTATGACAGCCGGACGGTCTGGGCGGAGACCTTTCTTGGCATTCAGGTCCAGGGCGCCCCGGAGGGAGAGCCGTGGAACGACCAATATCTGATTTTTCTGGAGAATTACTCCCCCGACGATCTCTATGCGATCTCGGAGCTGGTCAACCGCGGCGGCGGAGCGGCCCCCATCCGGGCGGTGGGGCACGCGGATCTGAGACACCGCTTTTTTTGGGCGGATACCATCACCATCGGGGATACAAGCTTCACCAATCACCGAACAGGCGGCCAGGACGCCTACTTCCTCGGCGAGAGCGGCGAGCCGCTGGAGGAGAACTCCTATTCTTTCAGCCCCCATCTCCTCGACCGCACGCGTATGGAGATGATGAACGCCGTGCGCTGTCATGTCCACGGTTTGACCATCGCCCATCCGCTGTATGAGCGGAAAAGCTCGATCCTGAAGAGCTATTCCTCCGGCTTCGCCTCCCAGTACAACGAAGAAGAGCCTGACCTCAGCTTCTCTGTGGAGGTATTTTTGATCTCCACACCGCTGAAGAGCGCTCTGCGGGAGCATCTGGGCGTCCTGCTCCGCCTTCTGGTCCTGGCGCCGGTACTGGGCCTGCTGTTTGCCTGGGTCATCCGAAAAATCGTGGTGTGCCCCCTGGAAAAGACCAAGGCGGACTTCGGCCGGGTGGCACGGCTGGACTTCCAGGGGCTGGAGGGCGGCGTCCGCCGCCGGGACGAGATCGGCGATCTGAACCGGGACCTGCGGCGGATGGCTGCGGAGCTGCAAGCCCGCTGGGATGACGAGCGGGCACTGGAGCAGCGGAGGCAGGACTTTGTGAGCGCCGCCTCCCACGAGCTGAAGACGCCCCTGGCCCTCATGCGGGGATACGCCGAGGGACTGGAGCATGGTATTGGAGAACGTGAAAAGTATCTGGCCCTGATGGAGGAGCAGATCGACCGGATGGACAGATTAGTGCTGGAGCTGCTGGAGCAGACCCGGCTGGAGCGGATGGAGCAGCTGTCCCGGATGGAACAGGTGGACCTCACCGGACTGATCCGGACACTGCTGGAGCAGACGGCCCCGCTCTTTGACGGGCTGACGGTGCGAATCAGGCTTCAGGAGGGCTGCACCATCTCCGGAGACCGGGTGCTGCTGGAACGGGCCTATGGCAATCTGCTGTCCAACGCGGCCCGGTACTGCACCCCCGGCGGGCAGGTGCGGATCCGGCTGGAGCAGTCGCCCCGCGCCCCGGTGTTCACCATCTGGAATCACGCCGGACCCATCCCGGAAACAGAGCTCCCCCGGCTGTTCGAGCCATTCTACCGGGGGGACAGGTCCAGGGACCGCACAGGCAGCGGCATGGGCCTGGCCATCGCGCGGAAGATCTTCGCACTGAACCGCCTCACCATCGCCGCGGAAAACGTGGAGGATGGGGTGCAGTTCACTGTGCAGTCGGAGCTCCGGAATTAAAACAGCCGGCGAAAGAGACTGGCCGCCGCACCTTCGAGTGCGGCGGCCAGTCCATGCTTGTCAAAAAAGTCCTCCTGCAAGGAGCTCCGCCGCCTGCGGGCGGCGGAATCAGGTCTCACCTCAGTCGGGGCTGATGGTGTAGTTGGGGGCTTCCTTGGTGATATAGATGTCGTGGGGGTGGGACTCCCGGAGACCGGCGGCGGTGATCTGCATGAACTGGGCGTTCTGCTGCAGCTCGTCCACCGTGTGGCAGCCGCAGTAGCCCATGCCGGCCTTCAGGCCGCCCATCAGCTGATAGATGGTGTCGCTGGCCAGTCCCTTGTAAGGCACGCGGCCCTCCACGCCCTCGGGGACCAGCTTCTTGTTGCTCTCCTGGAAGTAGCGGTCCTTGGAGCCGTGGTTCATGGCGGCCAGGGAGCCCATGCCGCGGTAGGTCTTGAACTGGCGGCCCTGATAGATCTCGGTGTCGCCGGGGGACTCCTCACAGCCGGCCAGCAGGGAGCCGATCATCACCACATTGCCGCCGGCGGCAATGGCCTTGACGATGTCGCCGGAGAATTTCACGCCGCCGTCGGCGATGATGGGCACGCCGTACTCGGCGGCCACGCGGGCCGCGTCATAGATGGCGGTCACCTGGGGCACGCCGATGCCGGCCACCACGCGGGTGGTGCAGATGGAGCCGGGGCCGATGCCCACCTTGACACAGTCGGCGCCCGCCTCGATCAGGGCGCGGGTGCCGGCGGCGGTGGCCACGTTACCGGCGATCAGCTGCACGTCGGGATAGAGGGCCTTGATGCGCTTGACGGTCTCCAGCACGTTCTGCGTATGGCCGTGGGCGGAGTCCAGACCCAGCACATCCACGCCGGCCTCCACCAGGGCAGCCACACGGTCCAGCACGTCGGCGGTAGCGCCGATGGCGGCGCCCACCAGCAGGCGGCCCTTCTCGTCACGGGCGGAGTTGGGGTACACCTCGGCCTTTTCGATGTCCTTGATGGTGATGAGGCCCTTCAGGTGGAAGTCCTTGTCCACGATGGGCAGCTTCTCCACCTTGTGGCGGCGGAGGATCTCCTTGGCCTCGGCCAGGGTGGTACCCTCGGGAGCGGTGACCAGGTTCTCCTTGGTCATCACGTTGTCGATGAGCTGGCTCATATCGGTCTCGAACTTCATGTCGCGGTTTGTGATGATGCCGATGAGCTTGCCGTTGTCGCAGATGGGCACGCCGGAGATGCGGAACTTGGCCATCAGCTCATCCGCCTCCGCCAAGGTGTGGCCGGGGGCCAGCCAGAAGGGATTTGTAATGACCCCGTTCTCCGAGCGCTTGACCATATCCACCTGCTCGGCCTGCTGGCTGATGGACATATTCTTGTGGATGATCCCGATCCCGCCCTCACGGGCGATGGCGATGGCCATGCGGTACTCAGTCACGGTGTCCATGGCGGCGCTGATCAGCGGGATATTCAGACGGATCTTCTTCGTCAGCTGGGTGTGCAGGTCCACGTCGGCGGGCAGAACATCGCTGGCCGCGGGGATCAGCAGAACATCGTCAAAGGTGAGCCCCTGCTTGAGGAACTTCTGTGCGGCATCCTGGTTGACCATAAGCTACAACTCCTTTTCCTTCCACCCGCGCGGGCGCGGGCCCATGTAAAACAGTACATCACATGATGAAATATGATATTTTATTCTACCCCGGTCCTCTCCCCTTTGTCAAGGAAGCTCTTTGCTGAAAATCAGGGCCGCTTCAAAGCGGGATTTGCCGTCTTCGTCCATACCGCGGACAAAGCGGGTCTCCCCCTCCTGTCCGGCCATCAGGTACAGCTCCTCCCCCGGGCGGCACTCCGCCAGATAGCCGATCTGGAGCTGAGAGAGGAAGGCCCCCCTCTCCAGCTTCTCCATCTCCAGGGCGTCGCAGGCGAAGTCCGCGTACCGGGTATTGTTCACATGGCCGTTGATGTCGGTGTCGCTGTACCGGGTGCGGCGGCGGTCCGCCTCCCGCAGGTCCCCAGGAAGGCGCAGCTTGGACAGCTTCCTGTCCTTGCACAGGTCCCCCCCGCCGGTGTTTTCCAGCTCCCGGATGCCGGACAGGCGCAGCAGCTGCCGGTCCGACTGCCGGGCCAGCACCCAGGCGGAGACGCACTCCCCCACCGGCTCCCGCCCCACATACAGGTCGTAGTCCCGGTACAGGGTGGCCGCCCGTCCGCCCCGGTGCCAGGTGCGGATGGTCAGCTCCTCCTCCCACCGCAGGGGCCGCTCCAGGCGGTACCACACCCGGGTGAGCATCCAGAACGCCCCGTGCTCCCGGGTGATGACCTCCCGTGAGAAGCCGCCATGCTCCGCGGCCTGGGTGGCCGCCTCCTGGAGGTGTCCCAGCAGGGCCGAGGCCTTGCAGACCCCCTT
Source organism: Clostridiales bacterium (assembly GCA_902363045.1). Taxonomy (GTDB): domain Bacteria; phylum Bacillota; class Clostridia; order Oscillospirales; family Oscillospiraceae; genus Lawsonibacter. Next base: position 72,188 of record CABIYX010000006.1, on the reverse strand, counting down.
TCCGTCCACATCCCGGGAGTCGATGGGCAGGGTCATCTCATACCACAGGCTCATGTATCGGCCCTCCCCCGGATCAGCAGGCTGGTCTTACAGCACAGGTTGTCGATGTCATCCGCGGTGGCGGCTGGAATGCGCATCTCCGCGCCGCACTGGCCGCACACCAGATCCACCGAGCTGTAATTCACCCGGAAGGTCCATGCTTTGGACCCACAGGCGCAGGAGACTCCTCCCCGGGCGGCGATGTCCCGCAGCTCGGACAGGACCTCCTCCATCACCATGGGATCCAGGAAGGGGGGGCGCTCCTCCTCCGGGCCGGGGTCCTGGTCCAGCTTGTCCACCGCCTGCTCCAGCCGGGCGGTGGCGGCGTACACCGGCCCCTCCTCCCCCACATAGCAGCAGTCCAGGCCGGAGGCCGTACAGGAGAAGGCCAGGGCCCGCTCCCGCAGGAAGGCGTGGGAGGGGCAGGACACCAGGTGCTCCCGCCCGCAGTAGACGCAGGGGACGCTCAGGCGCACCCGCTGGGGCATGAACTCCACCGACAGCTCCGACTTGCCGCAGGGGCATTTGATGTGGACCGGCGCGGCGGCCAGGGCAAACACGTCCCGCTCCACGATCACCGACTGGCGGCAGCGGGGGCAGATATAGGACAAAAATCTGGTTTTCTCTGTTGACATAGGGTCTCTTTCCTCCGTCCTGGGCGTTCCGGCGGACCGGCTCCGGCCCGCGGGTTTTTCTTCATTATACTCCCATTTTTCCCGGTTGAACAGCCCCGAAGGCCGGATTTTCCCGCTCCGCCGCACCCCAGCCCCCGGCGGCGCATAGTCTGAGGCAGATTTGAAGGATTTGGAGGGTCCATTTATGGCTGCATCCCACGAGATTCAGTATTTTCTGGGGGCGAACTCCCCCGCCGGCTTCTACTCCCTGTACTCCGAGCTGCTCTCCCCTGAGACGGCCAATGCCATCTACATCCTCAAGGGCGGGCCGGGGTGCGGAAAATCCACCCTGATGCGCCGGGTGGCCCAGCAGGCCGCCCAGGCCGGTGAGACGGTGGAGTACATCCTCTGCTCCGCGGACCCGGACTCCCTGGACGGCGTGGTCCTCCCCCGCCTGGGGGCCGCCCTGGTGGACGGCACCGCGCCCCATGGCACAGCACCATTAGGACACCTTGCGAAAAAAGTCAGTATTTGCAAGGGGTTGCGGGATCAGTTTTTGGACGGCACCAGCACCGGGTACGGTTACTTAGGACACTTTTATGGGACAAGCTATTTGATAAGAGGCGTAACTGCTCAAAAAAAGACTCTGGCAGCAAAAGGGCGGGAGAACAGAAAAGGGAACAGAAAAAACAGATGCCTACGGATTGTAGGCACCTGGCATGGTCAAGGCGGATAAAAAAGTTGCGATATGATTGCAAAAGCAGACGACAAAAACGAAGAAAACAATGCCAAACTTGTTCAAAATTTGGGCTTTGTAAAAATATTCGCAAGAAATGATTGGTAATTCGTCGGGTTATGAGCCCGACGAATTTATTTTTTGAAGATTTTTGAATATACTATGAATATATAACCGTGAAAGCCTGCTGTCAAGCGGGATTTCACGGTTTTTCCGTATATAAGATTCAACTGTCAAAACCAATGATAGCAAGGACAAAAGTTGCAATTTAATTGCGAAAGGGAAGGTATTTTTATGATAACCGGAAGGCTCGTAGAAGTGAACAATCAATATTATGCGATCCTCAATCTCAAGCATCCCGATGGAAAGCGGCTTCAAAAGCGGTTTAACTTAGGACTGCCTGTGCCGAACAATAAACGGCGCGCTCAGGAAAAACTCCAGGAACTGTGTCTTGCGTATACCCGTAAGCAGCAGGTGGAGCAGAATCATCCTGATGTGATTTTGATGGATTTTCTAAACGCGTGGATCGAGCGTCGAAAGCCTGAACTCTCACCGTCCACCTACCGCAACTACATACACATGGCGGAGCACCATATGACGGACTATTTTGGAGACGCCCTGTTGCGGGAGGTCGATTCCCAAAATATCGAAGCATACTATCAGTTTTTAAAGGAACACGGTCTGTCCTCCACCACAATCCAGCACCACCACATGCTGCTGCAAAGCGTCTTTCGGGACGCCTGCAAACGGGAAATAATTTTGAGAAACCCCATTGAATTTGTGAGCAAGCCGAAACGGCAGCGACCGCAAGCCAATTACTACTCTGAGAAGGAAGCCCGCCAACTCCTGGAAGCGGTGAAAGGGACAAAACTGGAATTACCCGTCATCTTATCCCTGGCCTACGGCCTGCGCCGCAGCGAAGTGCTGGGTCTCCGGTGGAAAGATGTAGATTTTGAGAAACAGACCATGTTGGTATGTCATAGTGTGATAGAGGGAGTTGACGATGGAAAGCGAGTGGTTTGCGCAAAAGATACCTTGAAACAAGCGGCGTCCCACCGAACTCTGCCGCTGTTTGAGCCGATCCTTTCACTTTTGCAGGAGGAATTGGAGCGTAAAAAGGCTCTGCGGCCGGTCTATGTGTGCAGTGACCGGCACGGCAATGTGATGAAACCGGATGTTGTCACGCACGATTTTCAGAAGTTCCTGAAAGAAAATGGCCTGCGGCATATCCGCTTTCATGATCTCCGGCACAGCTGTGCCAGTCTTTTGATCGCAAACCACACGCCGCTGATTCAGGTACAGCACTGGTTAGGCCACCGCACCATGTTGACCACGGCCGATTTATATTCCCATTTGGATTCCAGTTTAGTCAATGAGTGCGGCGAGAGTATAAAAAAATTTTAGTAATCCGCAACAGAGTGCAAAATAGTTAAACGAGAAAAAATCTTATTTTAACATATTTTTCTTGACTTAACTTTCCACCATGGATAAACTATATCCATGAGGTGAGGACCATGAAGCGGAAAATTGAAGCACAGCTTTTGGCATGGAAGAATCAAGCTGCAGATCGCCTACCGTTGATTGTCAATGGAGCCCGCCAGGTGGGAAAGACTTATATCCTCCGCAAGTTCGGAGAGGAGCAGTTCAGCAACGTTGTCTATATCAATCTGGAGACGAATCTGACGGTGGCCTCCTATTTTGATGAGAATATCCAGCCGGAGCGCCTGCTGCGGTATCTGGAGGCTTCCACTGGCGAGCACATTATCCCCGGTGAAACGCTGATTATCTTCGATGAGATCCAGTCCTGTGAGCGGGCGCTGACGGCGCTGAAATACTTCTGCGAGGAGACGCCCGAATTTCATGTTGCCGCTGCGGGCAGCCTGCTGGGCGTGGCCATCAACCGGCAGAAATATTCTTTCCCGGTAGGCAAGGTGGAGACCATCACCCTCTATCCGCTGGATTTCGAGGAATATCTCTGGGCCAGGGGCAAGGAATTCCTCTGCAGGGAAATCCGGGCCTCCTATGAGTCCATGGAGCCACTGCCAGACGCACTGCATCAGGAGGCTGTCGAACTGTATCGGGAGTATCTGCTCATCGGCGGTATGCCGGCCTGCATCAATGCCTTTTTGAAACGAGGGAGCTTTCTGGATGTGCCGCTGGTGCAAAGTGAGATTTTGGACAACTACATTGCGGATATGGCCAAATACGCCAGCAACGCCGACAGCGTGAAGATCCGAGCCTGCTACAATTCCATTCCGGCGCAGCTGGCCAAGGACAACAAGAAGTTCCAATACAAGGTGGTGCAGAAGGGCGGCAGCGCCACGCTGTTCGGGGCCTCTATCGAGTGGCTGAATCTGGCGGGCGTGGTGCTGAAATGCCAGCGCATCAATCAGGCCTTTGAACCCATTGCTGTCTACGCAGACCTCTCCGCCTTCAAACTTTACATGGGCGATGTGGGGCTGCTGACGATGAAATCCGGGATCTCTCAGCAGACGGTGCTCTCCGGCGAAGGAAACACCTTCATGGGGGCGCTTACCGAGAACTATGTGGCCCAGCAGCTGGCTTCCAAGGGGTACGATCTGTACTATTGGGAGAGCAGCAGCACCGCAGAACTGGATTTTGTCCTGCAGAAGGGCAACCAGATCATTGGTGTTGAGGTCAAAAAAGGAGAGCACGTCCGCTCCCGCAGCCTCAGCGTCTTTGTGAGTAACTATAAGCCTGCCTACTCCATTCGGCTGTCGCTGAAGAATTTTGGAGAGAAGGATGGATTGAAGGCCATTCCTCTATATGCGGTATTTTGTGTTTGAAGATGCTGCGTGGAAAAGTGAAGTAATTTACAGATAACAAGATCGACTGTATTTTGATTATTTGTGATGTTAAAATAGAAACATCAGTATAGAAAGGCCGGTGAGACATTTGGACGGTCCAGTCAAATCTATTTCGGAGTATATCTCTGCGGTAGAAGAAACCATCAAGCATGCGAAGTCAAGCGATTCCGTGGTGGTGTTCCGCGGGGAATCTAAGGTTTATGATACCCCATGCCAGCCCACTATTTTTCGGACGCAACTCTCCAAGTCAGATAAGTTCTTTGAAAAGAATCTGTTTGAGGAGATGTCTGCTAATCATCTGACAAACGGTAAAACCTACCTTGAAATTGCGATTGATGCGCAGCACGGCGGATTCCCAAGCAGATTATTGGATGTGACCTATAACTGCCTGGCTGCACTGTACTTTGCTGTGACCCCTTACTATACCAAGGAAGAAACCAGCGGTGACAGCGAGGACGGTATGGTGTATATCTTCTTTTTGGAGGATTTGTATTGCCCCACCAGCAACAACATCAATGAGGCATATAATGCGTGCATCAACCATGAAGCAGATTTGTTTAGTGGCCAAGAATTGTTCCAGAAAAATCACAAATTGATTGACCACATCAAGAAGAACCCGCGTATCATAGCGCAGCAAGGAGCTTTCATCCTGTTTCAAGGCGAGCGGCTCAGTTCCTTCCCCAATTACCGCTATGAAGCAATTAAAATTGATAAGAATGCAAAGGTACAGCTGCGAAACGACCTGCGCCTCTATTTCGGCATACACACAAGTTCCATTTATCCAGAGGAATTTAATCTTGTCAGCGAAATGATTCGGAAAAGTGAGCGGGTTTCTTCAGAGTCATTTTCTCTGGAAGGCGAAATGAACTTGATCTTCCACAACATCAAACGGTTGACAGAACATTATTTGGATACAATCGAACTGGCAGAGGAAACGGAGTATCAGAAGCTCGTTGAGGAAATCGAAGATGAGCTTATGAGACCCTATAATACATAAAAGGAATCTCTTTTCGTAAAGCGCCGTGCGATACACACTTGTTGACAGCTATATACATTTCGCCAAAAAGCATCTAAAAAAGCAGGTGTACGCTCTTGTACATCTGCTTTTTCATATCCTAAGCTAATCGTTCATAGAATTCCCTGGAGGCGATTTTATGAAAGACCCTACCTTTATCCTAACGGAACAGCATCCACCCAAAGATCCGATCCTTACCAGCACCCTGATCCAAAAAGTCATCACCGCCTGGCTCACAAAAGAACTCACCCAATGATCCCTACGCTGCGTTTTGGCGGCGTAGGGATTTCAAATAATTTCTTGCCGTATCACTGCTCTCAGTGTTAAGATGTAACTGAGCAGTTACGCCTTTTAGGAGGTGTGACATATTCTTTGTGCGATCTATACACGACTGAGTAAGGAGGACGAAGACAAACAGCAAAAGGAATCCGAGAGTATCCAGAACCAGAAGTCCCTGCTGATCCACTACGCCGTGGAGCGGGGATGGGACATCTACCACATCTATTGCGATGAGGACTACTCTGGCGCTGACAGCCTAAGGCCGGACTTCAACCGGATGATCCAGGCGGCCCAGGAGAAGAAGTTTCAGATCCTCCTCTGCAAGAGTCAGTCCCGGTTCACCCGGGATATGGAATTGGTGGAGAAGTACATCCACGGCCTGTTCCCCCTCTGGGGCATCCGCTTCATCGCCGTGGCAGACAACGCCGACACGGAGATCAAGGGCAACAAAAAAGCCCGCCAGATCAATGGACTCATCAACGAGTGGTATCTGGAGGATCTGTCGGAGAACATCCGCATGGTCTTCGACATGAAGCGGCGGCAGGGGCAGTACATCGGCGGCTTTCCCATCTACGGCTACCGGAAGGACCCGGACAATAAGGGCCATCTCCTGGTGGACCCGGAGGCGGCGGAGGTAGTGCGGCAGATCTTCCGTTGGTCCCTGGAGGGTCACGGCAAGCAGAGTATCGCCCACATGCTCAACGATCTGGGGGTGGTCAATCCCACCCGATACAAGGCGGAGCGGGGCTGGGACAGCAACCACTTCTGCAAGCAGGATTTCGGGCTCTGGAACAAGAACACTGTATGGCGGATTCTCCGTAATGAGATCTACACCGGCGTCATGGTGCAGGGCCGGACCAAAAAGGCCAGCTACAAATCTAAGGCCATCATCGTCATGCCCCGGGACCGCTGGTTCCGGGTGGAGGACACTCACGAGGCCATCATCGACCGGGAGACCTTTGAGACCGTCCAGAGGAACCTGGACATTCGCTCCCGGGAGGACGGCACCGGCATGGTGCACCCCCTGGCGGGCCTTGTGAAGTGCATGGACTGCGGCAGCACCATGAGCAAGACCTCCAACGGGAAAAAGGGGAAAGCACAGGTATATTATCTTCGCTGCAAGCTCTACGCCGACAGCGGGACACAGAAGCTGTGCACCCGCCACTCCATCCGGCTGGACCGGCTGATGGAACTGGTCTCCCAACGCATTCGGGACTACATCGGGGCCTACTACCATTTGGAGGAGCTGGAGCTCCCGCCGCCAAAGGACGACCACCGGGAGGCCCTGCTGCAGGAGCAGAAGACCCTGAGCGCCCAGCTGGAGAAGCGGAGTACAGCGCTGAAAAACCTGTACCTGGATAAGGTGTCCGGTGTGCTCAGTGAAGGACAGTTTGTGGAGCTGAACCAGGACTTCCTAGAGGAAAAGAGCCGCCTGGAGCGGCGGCTGGCCCAGATCGATCAAGAGCTCTCCGGTCAGGAGCAGCCCCGCAATCAGGAGGAGGTCATGGACAAAGCCCGGGAACTGCTGGAACTGAAGACCCTCCCCCGGGAGCTGGCAGTGATGCTGATCGAGAAAATCGAGATCGGTGAGCAGGACCCGGATACTGGTCAGCAGAAAGTCAAAATCCACTGGAAATTTTGAGAAATATGGGGCCCCCGCCGAAGCCCAGCGGCAGCGGGTTCGGTGGAGAGAGGAGCCGCGCCGGAATGAGTGAGCTTTCGCCGCAAGGCGGAAGCGAAGGATAGGAAGGCCGCGGCGACGAGGTGTCCTAAAGGGACAATACCCATGTGGTAGAGCCCAAATATCCCGGGGCGGTGGAGCAGTACGTCAACCTGGGGGACTGCTATGACCGGGCGGGCCTGCGGGCCATCCGGGGCAAGATTTTGACGTGCATGGACGGCTACAAGGAGCACTATCAGCGGGCCTACCGCTGTCTGGACGCCGCCGCCGGGATCCAGACCGACGTCCGCGCCATGCTGGCCGCCCCCGCCCTGGAGGAGAAGCTGGCCGCCCGCGCCCACGGGATCCTCTCCCGGGAGCTGAAGTCCAAGCGCTCCGCCCCCTCCGGCCGGGTAAAGCAGCGGTTCCTGGACGCCGTCTCCCACAAGGGGCTCATCACTCTGTTCCAGACGGCCCGCGCCCAGTGTACCCGAATCTATGAGCTGTCCGACCGCTACGGCCTGTCCCACCTGCTGCTCACCCACCTGCTGGCCGGCGCAGTCATGGGGGGCTATGACGTGGTGGCCTGCCCGGATCCCATGGCCCCGGAGCGGCTCTCCCACCTTCTGGTCCCGGAGCTGGGCCTGGCCTTTCTCTCCGCCTCCCCTGCCCGGCCCTTCCCGGGGCGGCCCAGCCGGCGGCTGCGGCTGGACGCCATGGTGGACCGGGAGCTTCTGCGCCGGAGCCGCGCCCGGCTCCGCTTCGCCCAAAAGGTCTCCTCCGCCCTCACCGGCGAGGCCGTGGAGTCCCTGGCCCAGGCCAAGGCCATGCACGATGGCCTGGAGGCCCTGTACAACCCCTATGTTGACTTTGCCCGGGTGCAGGAGATGGCGGACCGGGTGGCGGAGGAGCTCCTCTCCCTGGCCTGAGTCCGCCGGACGGCAGCGCGGCGGAGGCCTGTTTCCAGACATCCGCCGCGCCGGGGGCCCGAGGGCCCCGCTAATTTCTCTGAAAAGCCAGGTTCAGGTCCACATTTCCCTGGATCCCCGGCACCACCCCGGTGTGGGTGTACTGCCACATCTCAAAATCATAGAAAAAGTCAGGCTTGGCGTCATACTCCGCCAGCCAGAACTGGGAGGCGTCCAGCTGGTCCAGCTGGTAAAACAGATAGCCCAGCTCCTGATTGAAGTAGATCATGGGCGTATATCCGGCCACGGAGACCAGCTCGCAGAAGGCGGCCGCGCACTGGGTCATGGTCTCCCCGTCCATCCCGTCGGTGCGGGCCTCCGCCCCATCGATGAACTCCCAATCAAAGACCACCGGGTACTTGATGGGGTAGCCCCGGATGGCGGACAGCACGAAGTCGGCTTCCTCCTCCGCCTCCAGCACCGAGGTGGCCTGGGAGAAGAAATAGACCCCCACATCCAGCCCGGCGGCCAGCGCCCCGTCCATATTTTCCTGAAACCGCTCGTCCAGCTGGAGCCCGCCCTGGGAATAGCCCCGGTAGCCCACCCGGATCATGGCAAACTCCACACCGGAGCTGGCCACCGCCTGCCAGTCGATCTCCCCCTGATAGAAGGAGACATCGATCCCCTGCACCCCCCGGCGTCCGCCGGACTGGTACTGGAGCCACCCCTGGCTGTCGGTGGAAAAATCCTCCGGGTCATACTGGTTCCGGTCTACATCCTCCAGCACCAGCAGCTGCTGGTCCCGGTAGGTCAGGTACTCCGGCTCCTTCTCGCCGAACAGCAGCAGGTACAGCGCCACGCCGGACACGGTTAGGGCCAGCAGGGACAGGACCAGCGCCGCCTTTCCGGCCCAGCCGCCTCCGCCGCCCGCGGTCCGCTTTCCAGCCCCTTTTTTACTTGTGGGAGCCGGACGAAGTTCCTCCATAGAACGCAAGCCTCCATCTCTGGCCGGAGCCAGTTCGCCGTTTTCCCCGGCCAGTTCCGCCAGAGTCCCTTTTATTGTACCAGCATTTGTCGAAGGATGCAAGACTTACGGTGTTCGTCCCTTCATCGTCCAAACTGGACACTGGATTTTCTGTCTCACCCTTATTTACCAGAAGCAGACAAAAAATATAGTCCCAGATCACAGCTGACGCGCACACGGATGATCTTTAATCTGTTATGTATAAGCTGTCTAAGTATTCCAGCAAGCTTTCTTTCTGAAGCGGCTCACAGTGGCTGAGTATGCAGTAATCACAATCCACAGATTGGATCATTTGCATTAAAATACCCAATTTCTCCTGATCCATATAACCATTGTGAAAGAAGTCCTCACTTGTTGAATCGCCTAAAAACAGCACTCTTTCTTCCGGTATATAAATACAAGTGGAATCCTCAGAATGAGGGGATACTGTGTGGAATATCCGGGCGGTAATACCGCCCAGATCCAACTCCACTTTATCTGAAAATGTTATGTCTGACAACACAATATTCAGCCGATCACATCCGCGGTACTCTTTCCTAAAATGAACATCTTCCTGTTTGAGGGCCGCAATATAATTTGCACTTTTTGCCTGCTCCTGCTGATCTTTCAGAAATTCATTCGTTTTCTCATACGCAATGCTGATTCCATTGATCGCACACATACCAAATGTGTGATCATAATGCCAGTGTGTGATCACCGTAAAATCAGGCAATTTAAACTGCTCTGACTGAAGCGCTGTGTAGAAATCTGCCACATGAGAGGTAGAATATCCAGCATCAACCGCAAGTGAAAAGCGATTTCCCTTGATGTAGGCCAGCATAGGCCTATCAACTTCCGCTTCATGCTCCAAATAATATATTTTGTCGGTGAATCGGGTCAGTCCCATTTTCTATCCCACCTCTCAGGCAGCAATTTTTTCAGTGTGATTTCCCGGCCATCATCCATTGCAACGACTGTATCTTCGTTATCAAAGTCTAACTGAGAAATCAGTTCCCGGCATCTTCCGCATGGCGGCAAAATACTTCCATCTTCATAAACAGCTATGAGCCGCTTTATTTTGGTCTCACCGTGCTTCAGCATTTCAGCAATCGCTGACTGCTCTGCACATATACCTATGGAACACGGCACGTCAATGCAAATACCTGTAAAAACAGCTCCACTTTCCGCCTCTAACGCACAGGCAACATGACCAGCTTTTCCATTTTTCTTCAACTGCTTGGGTATAATTGTGCTCCATGCAATATCATATAAATCTTTCATAATTTCTCCAATCAGATCCTTTTAATCAAAAGCGAGAGTCCCCGCCACCCCCCGGTCACAGGTGCTTCCGGGCCAGGGCCTCGGCCACCCGCTCCTGCCGGGCTGCCGTCCCCTCCGGGTCCAGGCAGCAGATCTCGGTAAAGAGGAGGTCCATCACAAACAGCTGGGCGATGCGGGCCTCCACCGACCCGGCCTGGAGGGGCCCCTCCCGGGAGCCGCACTGGAGCACCAGATCCGCCCGCCGCTCTGAGGCGGTCAATTCAAAATACCGGCTGCTGATGCGCTCAAAAATATCCTGTTCACCCATGGATGTGCGCCTTCTCTCTCTGGCCGCGCCCCGCGCCGGCTCTCCGCCCGGGGCGCAAATTTTCAGTGACAATCTCTCGCCGCTGTGCTACAATCAAAGCAGGATCGCGCCGGGATCGGAACCTGTCTCCTGGACTTGGCTCCATTATAATCGGTCCACTGGAAAACCGCAACCGATCTGCCGGAAATTCCCCCCGCCCCCGGGCCGCGCTCCACAGGAAAGGAGAACTGTTCCATGAAGATCATCTCAGTCAAGGATTACTCGGCGCTCAGCCGCGCCGCCGCCAATATCATCGCCGCCCAGGTCATCCTCAAGCCCTGCTGTGTCCTGGGCCTGGCTACCGGCTCCAGCCCCGTTGGCACCTATCAGGAACTGGTCCGCCGCTGTCAGGCGGGCGAGCTGGACTTCTCCCAGGTCCGCACTGTCAACCTGGACGAATATGTGGGCCTGAACCGGGACCACGACCAGAGCTACGCCTATTTCATGCGGGACAACCTGTTCGACCACGTCAACCTGGACCCGGCCAGCACCAACGTCCCCGACGGCATGGATCCCGACGGCGCCGCCGCCTGCGCCCGCTATGACCAGATCATCCGGGACCTGGGCGGCATCGACCTGCAGCTGCTGGGCCTGGGCGTCAACGGCCACATCGGCTTCAACGAGCCCGCTGAGTCCTTTTCCCTGGGCACCCACCAGGTGGAGCTCACCGACAGCACCCGGCAGGCCAACCGCCGCTTCTTCTCCAGCCTGGAGGAGGTCCCCACCCACGCCCGCACCATGGGCGTCCGGGACATCATGCAGGCCCGGAAGGTCCTGATGGTGGCCAACGGGGCGGCCAAGGCCCAGGCCATCCGGGACGCCTTCTTCGGCCCGGTGACCCCACACGTTCCCGCCTCCATCCTCCAGCTCCACGGGGACTTTACCCTGGTGGCCGACGAGGAGGCCCTCTCCCTCATCTGATCCCTCTTTCTATCCGCCATAACGCCCCGGGGCAGTTCAACAGAGCCGCCCCGGGGCAGTTTTTGCCGGACAGGCAGATTTCCCCATCCCCTAGCATACAGTATCCCTGCTGGTACCACCCAGAGAACAGGAGGTATGCGGGATGGGACGTCTTTTGGGAAAACAGCATATCAGGGACCTGTGTCTTGCTCTGGGGCTTCTGTGCTCCGCCCTGGCCCTGATCCTGTGGCCCGAGGAGGCCATGGCCGCCATGAAGGACGGCCTCTCCCTCTGCGGCAACGTCATCCTGCCCTCCCTCTTCCCCTTCTTCGTGCTGTCTTCTCTGGTGGTGGAGCTGGGGATGTCCCGCTGTCTGGGGCGGCTGTTCCAGCCGGTGATGGCCCCCCTCTTCCGGGTGAACGGGGCCTGCGCCTCCGCCGTGGCCCTGGGCTTCATCGGGGGCTATCCGGTGGGGGCCCGCACCGCCATCGCCCTGTATGAGAACGGCCAGTGCTCCCGCGCCGAGGCCGAGCGGCTGCTGGCCTTCTGCAACAACTCCGGCCCCGCCTTCATCCTGGGGGTGGTGGGGACCGGGGTGTTCGGCAGCGGAGCGGCGGGCCTTCTGCTCTATCTGGCCCATGTGGCCGCCTCCCTGCTGGTGGGGGTGCTGTTCCGCTTCTACCGCTACCGGGAGCCGCCCCGCCCCAGCCGCCGCCCGGAGGCCCACTTTCAGGCCGCCCGCTTCTCCACCGCCTTCACCCGGTCGGTCACCGGCTCCCTGGCCTCCGCGCTGAACATCTGCGCCTTCATCCTGTTTTTCACCGTGACCATCCGGATGCTCACCCTCTCCGGCGTGCTCACCGGCCTTGCCCGGCTCCTGTCCCGGCTGTGCGCCCCCCTGGGCCTCGACCAGGTGTGGGCGGAGCGGCTGCTCACCGGCCTTCTGGAGGTCTCCTCCGGGGTGTCCTCTCTCACTGGCGGCCCCCTCTCCGGGCGGCTCTCCATGGCCGCCTTCATGCTTGGCTGGGCCGGCCTGTCCGTCCACTGCCAGGTGCTGGCCTTTCTGGGGGACTCCGGCCTGTCCATGGGGACCTATCTGTGGGGCAAGCTGCTCCACGGCCTGTTCTCCGCCGCCCTGCTGGGCCTGCTGACCCGGCTGTTCCCCCTGGACGCCCCGGTGTCCGCCTATCTGGCCGAGCAGGCCGAGACCCTGGCCGCCCTGGACCTCCACCAGGCCCTGACCATCTCCTCCGTCTCCGCCTGGTGCGTGTGGCTCCTCTTCCTCCTGCTGGCCGCCCGGGGGATGAAAAAAAGCAGTGGAAAATCTCACGCCCACGGGGTATAATAGAGGGAACCTTCAATACCTGTGACAAGGGAGGTGCCCCCGTTGGCCCTGTTTCAAAAGAAGATCGAGCCCCGCTGTGTCTACTGCGCCCGCAGCCGTCCCCTGGACGAGGAGCAGGTGGTCTGCGACAAGAAAGGCGTCATGTCCGCCGGCTCCCACTGCCGGTCCTTTCGATACGATCCCCTCAAGCGCGTCCCTCCCCGCCCCGCCAAGGCGGATTTCAGCGCCCTGAAGGACGAGGACTTTCAAATTTGACACAACAAAAACAGCAGGCGTCCGCCTGCTGTTTTTGTTGCTGTTTACTGCTTTTTCCGGACCAGGAAGGTAATCAGGAACCACACCGCCAGATAGAGGGTGATGGCCGCCCCGGCGGAGGAACCCACATAGTAAGAGGTCATCAGCCCCGCGATTCCGGCCAGCACCGCCCCCAACAGAGAAACTAGATGGTACTGGAACATGGTTTTGGATACGTTCCGGGCCGCCGCCGCGGGCAGAACCAGCAGGGAGTTGATGACCAGCAGGCCCACCCAGGTCATGGACACCGTCACCACCACGGCGATGGCGATGGAAAATACCGTCTCCTGCCAGAATACCTTCACCCCCCGGCTGTCCGCCAGGGCGGGGTGGACGGCGGAGAGCATCAGCTGGTTGAAGGACAGCCCCCACAGGACCAGCACCACCAGCAGGATCCCCGCCAGCAGGGCGATCTTCTCCGGCTCCACGGAGAGGATGTCGCCGATGAGCAGGCTGTTGAACTTGGTAAAGGAGCGCCCCCCCAGGGTGGAGAGGAAGATGCCCAGGGCCACCGCTGTGGAGGAAAACACTCCAATCACCGTGTCGCTGGCCAGGGCGGAGCGGCGGCGCACCAGATTGAACAGCAGGGCGAACACCACCGCAAAGAGGACCGCCGCCCAGGTGGGCTCGTTGAAGCCGCAGATGGCCCCAATGGCCATGCCGGTAAAGGCGGAGTGGCCCAGGGCGTCGGAGAAGAAGGACATCCGGCTGTGAACCACCATGGTGGACAGCACGCCGAACAGGGGCGAGATGACCAGCACCGCCAGCAGCGCGTTTTTCATAAAGTACATGGATCCGGGCTGGGCCCAGTCAAAGGGCAGCAGATCCACCAGTGCGTACCAGAGCTCCATCAGCCCTCGCCCCCCTTTCCCATCCGAAGATGGAAGGTCTCATAAAACTCCGGTGAGGCGGTGACCTCCTCCGGCGGCCCCATGCGGAGCACCCGCTTGTTCAGCAGGATCACCTTGTCGGCGAACTGCCCCAGGGTGGCAAAGTCATGGGTGGACAGCAGGATGGACAGGTCGTACTCTGTCCGCAGCTCGTCCAGCATCTCCAGCAGCTGGTGCTCCCCCTCGATGTCCACGCCGGACAGGGGCTCGTCCAGGACCAGGATATGGGGCACCGGCTCCAGGGCCAGGGCCAGCAGCACCCGCTGGAGCTGTCCCCCGGACAGCCCCCCCATAGGCCTGTCCAGCAGGTCGCCGCCGTGGACCCGCTCCAGGCTGCGGCGGCAGCGCTCCTGGTACTTTCCGGGGATGGGCAGGCACACCGGCCACCGGGCGGTGGCGGCGGTGAAAAAGTCCAGCACCGACACCGGATCCCCCCGATCGAAGCTGGGGGACTGGGGCACATAGCCGATGAGCGGCCGGGTCCCTCCCATGACCGTACCATCGGCCAGCCGGATGGCGGGCCCGCCCGCCGGAGCAAAGGTGATGCTCCCGGAGTAGGGCAGCTGGCCCAGGATGCTGCGGAACAGGGTGGACTTGCCCGCCCCGTTGGGGCCGATGAGGGCGGTGATCTCCCCGCAGTGGAGGTGGAAGGACACGTCCTCCAGGATCTCCTCCCCCTGGATGCGGACGTTCAGCCCCTCCAGCTTCAGACAGCAGGAGTCCCCGCACCCGCCGGACATCTTTCCGTGCTTGAGTCTTCTCATCGAATCACTTCTTCCCCGGCAAACCCGTTTACCACGGCGGTCACATTGTCCGCCAGCACGGTGTAGTAGTCGGACAGCGTCCCCTCCTCCGGGCCGTCCATGCACATGGACAGCTGGGCCACGGCGCACCCCGTCTCCCGGGCGATGGCCTGGGCGGTGGCGTCGGAGCCGTTGACCTCGGTGAAGATCACCGGCAGGCTGTATTCCTTTACAAGCCCTGCGATCTCATTGATCTCCTTGGCGGAGGCCTCACTCCCCTCCTCCTCCTCAATGGAGGCCAGCAGGGGCAGGTCAAAGGCCTCAGCAAAATAGCGGAATCCGTCGTGGAAGGTGATCAGGCCGCTGATCTCCACCCCGGCGTTCTCCTCCGCCTCCTGAATCATATCCTGGAGAGCGTCGTCCCAGGTGTGGAGCAGACCGGCCTGCTCCGCAGCGTTCTCCTCATACTCCCCCGCGTGCTCCGGGTCCGCCTGGGAGAGGCCGTCTCTGATGTTGTACACCATCTGCTCCATATTCTCCGGGTCCATCCAGTAGTGGGGGTCGAAGTGGCCGTGGTCATCCTCCTCCGCCCCGTCCTGGTGGACATGGCCCTCGCCCTCCAACAGATCGACTCCCTCGGAGCAGTCGATGACCGGGGCGCTGGAGGTGGCCAGGGCGTCCTCCATAAATTCCTCCATACCGGCCCCGTTCAGGGCCACCACGTCGGCCCCCTCCAGCTTCTTCATGTCCCCTACGGTAAGGGTATAGTCGTGGAGGCAGGACACTGCCCCCGTCTCCAGCCGGAGGACGGAGACGCCCTCCACCCCCTCCGCCACCGACCGGGCGGCCAGGTAGACCGGATAGGTGGAGGCCAGCACCGTCAGGCGGGCCTCCTCCCCGTCCCCTCCGCCGGTCCCGGCGGGAGCGCAGCCCGGCAGCACCAGGGACAAAAGAGTAAAAAGAGCCAATGCGGCACGTTTCTTCATCGCTGTATTTCCTTTCTCCGGGTCCGGTCTCTCTGCGCATCCCCTCACCCACAAGGCCAGGAATGGACAAAGACACCTCCGCCCGAAACCACAAAATTGGATCGTGCGTTCTTTGTTTCGGCTTCAGAACCCTAACAGTATATCGTTTTTTTCCCTCGGTGTAAAGACGCAATAGCGAAAAAACGGCCGCTTGAGCGGCCGTTTTGGATCGATCCTGCGCCTGGAGACGCCGGAGCTATGCCCTTCTCTCAGTCCTCGTCCGCCGCCGCGTCGTACATGGGGCGGGCGCTCCCGCCGGCGGAGGGCTGGATGCCCAGGGCGGCGCTGGCCGCCGCCCGGAAGCGGGAGCGGGACTTTTTGATCTCGTCATACGCCTCGGCCACCGCCTCCTCGGTGCGGCGCAGGGCGTCCTCGCAGTAGTCGTTGGCGGAGCGCTTCAGCTCCCGGCTGCGGTCCTCCGCCTGCTGCATCAGCTCATTGGCCCGCTGGCGGGCCTGGAGGAGGATGCTCTCCTCTGCCAGCAGCTGCTTGGCCTTCTCCTCCGCCTGACGGCGGATGGCGTCCGCCTCCCGCTTGGCGGAGGCGATCATATCCGCCCGGCTGGCCATCAGCTTCTTGGCCTCGGACAGTTCCACCGGGAACTGGGCCCGGATGTCGTCGATCAGGTCCAAAGCGCGGTCCCGCTCGATCATACATTTATCACTGGATAGGGGCACGTTCTTGGCCTCATCCACCATATCGAACAGCATATCCAGCAGTTCTTCCACACCGCTTGCCATGGGTCAAACCTTCCCTTCCTGCAATTCTTTCATGCGCTGATTCACGTCCTCCACGATCTCCCGGGGAAGGAAATCCCCCAGATTGGCCCCGTACCGGGCCATCTCCTTGACGATGGTGGAGCTGAGATAGGTATATTTTTCGCTGGAGGCCAGGAACATGGTCTCCAGGCCGGGGTTCAGCTTGCGGTTGATGACCGCCATCTGGACCTCCTGCTCAAAGTCGGAGACGGCCCGCAGCCCCTTGACCACCACATGGGCCTTCCGCCGCTTGGCATAGGCGGCCAGCAGCCCGTCGGAGTAGTCCACCTCCACGTTAGGGAACCGGGCGGTGGCTTTCTTTAGCAGCTCCACCCGCTCCTCCGGGGTGAACATCCCCTGCTTTTTGGAGTTGATCATCACACAGACGATCAGCCGGTCAAAGCAGGCGGCCGCCCGCTTGATGATGTTCAGATGCCCCAGCGTCACCGGATCGAAGCTGCCGGGATAGATCGCAGTTTTCATCGGCGGTCCTCTCCTCCCAAGCGCCGGTATACAGTCAGCTTGATCTTTCCATACCGGTACTCTTTTCCCCGCTCGTAGGGGGCGGCCAGGGCGGGCAGCTCCTGCTCCAGGGGACTTTCGCAGACCATTATACCATGTTCCCGAAGAATGTCAAATGCGGATACGGTCTCCACCGCCTTTTCCAGCGCCCCGGTGAGATAGGGCGGATCCAGGAAAATCACATCAAACTTCTCCCGGCAGGACATGAGAAAGGAGATGGAATCTCTCTGGACCACCTGGGCCTGCTGGGACAGTCCGGTCAGTTTCAGGTTCTCCCGTACCAGGGCCGCCGCATCACGCCGCTGATCCACAAAGGTACACCGGGCCGCCCCCCGGGACAGGGCCTCGACGCCCAGCTGGCCCGTCCCCGCAAACAGGTCCAGCACCTGCCGCCCGGGCAGCTCGAACTGGACGATGTTGAACAGGGCCTCCTTCACCCGGTCCGTGGTGGGCCGGGTCTCCATCCCCTGAAGCTCCTTCAAATGCCGCCCGCGGGCGGTCCCTGAGATCACGCGCATCTCTGCGTCCCTCCAATTCCTAATTCCTAATTCCTAATTCCTAACTTCCCAAAAATACTGAAAGACCGCCTGGGCCGTGTTCTTCGGAACCACCTGCTCCAGCTCCTCCAGTGTGGCCTCCCGGATGGCCTTGACACTTTTGAAGTGCTTGAGCAGCTGGCTGCGGCGCTTCTCCCCCACCCCGGGGATCCTGTCCAGCACAGAGCCCTGGACCCGCCCCTTCCGCTGCTGCCGGTTAAACTCGATGGCGAAGCGGTGGGTCTCCTCCTGGATCTGGCCGATGAGAGCAAACACCGCCGGGATAGCTTGGATCCCAATCTCCCGCCCATCCGGGGCAACCAGGGCCCGGGTCCGGTGGCGTTCATCCTTCACCATACCGAAGGCGGGGATGTCCAGCTCCATGGTCTCCAACACCCGGCAGGCCACCCGCACATGGTTCTCGCCGCCGTCGATGAGGAGCAGGTCGGGCCGGGTATTGAACTTCTCGTCCCCGTCCAGATACCGGCGGAAGCGCCGGGTGAGTACCTGCTCCATGGAGGCGTAGTCGTCCGGCCCATCCAAATCTTTCAGCTTGAAGTGGCGATAATCTCGCTTCAGCGGGCGTCCATTCTCAAAAACCACCATAGAGGCTACGATATCGTCAGATCCGGTGTTGGAGATGTCATAGGACTCCATCCGCCGGGGCGCCTCAGGCAGGCCCAGCATCCTCCCCAGTGCCTCCAGCAGCTTATTTTGCCGCTCTTCCCGGGTGGTGGCCCGCTCCACCTCCTCTGCTGCATTCTGGTTGGCCAGTCGGATCAGATCCATTTTCGCCCCCCTCTGGGGGGTGACCAACTCCACCCGGCTGCCCACCTGCTCAGACAGCATCCGGGTGAGGGGGACCTGGTCTGCCAGCTCGCAGGGCAGCAGGATCTGACGGGGCAGGCGGGTGCGGCCCCCGTAGTACTCCCGCACCAGGGAGGACAGGATCTCCTCCTCGTCCTCCTCCACCGGGGTCTCCAGCAGCTCCATGTCCTTGGCCGCCAGGTCCCCATCCACATAGTGGAGCACCACGAAGCAGCTCTTGGCTGTCCCCCGGAAAAAGCCGGTGACGTCGGTGTCCGCCAGGGAGCCGGCCACTACCTTCTGCCGGGCCCCCAGCAGCTCGATGGCCCGGAGCCTGTCCCGCAGCTGGGCCGCCTGCTCGAAGCGGAGCTCCTCCGCGGCCCGCTCCATCTCCGCGGTCAGGTCGGCCTTGACCTCCTTGAACCGCCCCTCCAGCAGGGAGACCGCCTGGCGGATGGCCTCGTCGTGCCGCTCCTTCAGCTCTTCGGAGCGGCAGTAGCCGTCGCACTTCCCCATGTGGAAGTTCAGGCAGGGGCGCTCCTTCCCAATGTCCCGGGGGAACTTCTTCCGGCAGGAGGGCAGGCGCAGGGCGGTGCGCAGGGCGTCCAGGATCCCCTGGGTGCTGTGGCGGCTTCCGTAAGGCCCGAAGTACCGGGCCCCGTCCTCCGCCACCCGGCCCGCCAGGGAGAACCGGGGGTACTCCTCCCTGCTCAGGCGGATGTAGGGGTAGCCCTTGTCATCCTTCAGCAGAATGTTGTACCGGGGCTGGTGCCGCTTGATGAGGGAATTTTCCAGGATCAGGGCCTCAAACTCGCTGTCGGCAATGATGACGTCAAAGTGGTCGATCTGGGACACCATGGCCCGGGTCTTTTCGGTGTGGGCGGCCAGATTGGCAAAATACTGGCTCACCCGGTTTTTCAGGGCCTTGGCCTTGCCCACATAGATGACCTCGCTCTGGGCGTTCTGCATGATGTATACGCCCGGCTTGAGGGGCAGGCTGTGGGCTTTTTCTT
>CABIYX010000006.1:0-52315 GCA_902363045.1 Clostridiales bacterium | reverse complement strand
ACGCCCCCTCCAGATCCCGCTTTCCAACCTGGAGTGCCAGCCGGTAAGGGCGGTCCGTATCGTTACGGACCATCAGGTCCACATAGTTGTAGCAGCAGGTGGCCCCGCTCCCGAAGGGCTGGGTACGTCCGCTGTCCGGAAACACGTCATAACCGTGGCGGTGCCGCTCCGTTACTGTGAGAGGGGTATGGAGGGTCATCCAGTAAATGAGATTGGCCAGCTGGCACAGCCCGCCCCCCACCGCGGAGGTCACCTGTCCATTTTTCAGCATCATCCCCTCCACATAACCTCTCCGGCGGCTGGGATCGCCGATGCATTTCCAATAGGACAGGGTCTCTCCCGGCAGGAGGACCACTCCATCCAGCCGCTCCACCGCCAGACGCAGGTTATGCACCTTGTTCCGCTGCATCCACATATCCACGTCCTTCAGCTTTCGAAGCAGTGGGGTGCTGTGCCGGAAACAGAGGACCGTACAGGGGAACTCCGGGCGGCGGCGGGCAAAGCGCACGCCCGAGGTATGCCACCAGAGCCACCGCCGGGCACAGAAATACCGTTTCCCCAGCCAGAGACGCAGTTCGCCCCGCCGGGCAGGCTCTGACACAAATATCTGCTTCATCCGAATGTCCCTCCTTTGGAACGGAACGAGGCATTTTGAATGATCTGGACGAATCGAGGCCGCTGAACATGGTCTGGTCTGTGCTTCTGGTGTTCAAGATGTTCACGCTTTGAATATCAAAAAAGGCGCCGCATGGCGGCGCCTTTTCATTGTGCTTGGGGAAATTACTCGGAAAAATCGGAGGAGATCATCTTGTACAGGGCCTCCACCGCTTCCTTCTCATCGGGGCCGTCCGCAATCAGCTTGATGGGGGTGCCCTTCACGATGCCCAGGGACAGAACGCCCAGCAGGCTCTTCGCGTTGACCTTCCGCTCGTCCTTCTCCACCCAGATCGCGCTTTTAAACTCGTTGGCCTTCTGGATAAAGAACGTGGCCGGTCTGGCGTGCAGCCCAACCTGATTGTTCACGACCGCTTCCTGACTATACATATAACCGTACCTCCGCACTCGTCATATTGTATCCTTAGCATAGCAGATAAATCCCGTCCGCGTCAATGACATTTTTCACAAATCTATGTTTTTCGCTTGAAATTTATTACAGGGCAAATCGTCCTTCGTCTTTTTGCACGATTTCATTTCAGGAGGAATGGATTTTACAGTAAAAATGATGGTTCCCGGATTTTTGGCCCCGATCTGAACGCCGCGCCCTCCGCGCTCCGAGGGGACGAGGGGTTTTGGGATTCGGAGCGTTTTATTTCAGCTCCACCACCGTCACGCCGTCTTCACCTTCGCCGTAGCGACCGGGGCGGAAGGACTTCACATAGCGGCTGCGCTTGAGATAGGTGCGCACGGCATTGCGCACCGCGCCGGTGCCCTTGCCGTGGATGACGGTCACCGTCTCCAGCTTGCCCAGCATGGCGGTGTCCAGGAAACTCTCCAGAGCGGCGATGGCCTCGTCGGTCATCATGCCCCGCAGGTCCACCTCCCGGGGGGCGGCGGTGCGCAGGGTGTGCTCCGCCCGCTGGATGATCCGCCGGACCTCCTTCTGGCTCTGGGTCTCCCCTTCCACCACCCGGACCTCGCTCTGCCTGGCGGAGATCTTCAGGATCCCGGCCTGGAGCTGAAGGGTGCCGTCCTTGTTCACTGACAGGACGGAGGCTCTTGTGCCCATGGACACCAGCTCCACCGTGTCCCCCGCCCGGGCGTCCCGGGTGGGAGGGGGTGCCTCCGGCTCCTGCACGGGGCCGCCGATGCCCCGCTCGGCCTCGTTGAGCAGGCGGCGGGCCTCCGCCCGGCCGTCGTTCACCTGCTGCCAGTCCAGGTCCTTCCGCTTTTTCAGCTCCTTCAGCTCGGAGATGGCCAGGTCGCTGGCCGCCCGGGCCTCCTGGATGATGGAGCGGGCCTCCGCCTGGGCCTTCTCCACCACCTTGGCCCGCTCGGCCTCCAGGCGCTCCCGGTACTCCCGGGCCTTGGCGGCAGACTGCTCCATCTCCAGCTTCAGGCGGCGGGCCTCGGCGCGCTCCTTCTCCATCTCCTGGCGCTGCTGGTCCAGCTTGGTGAGCACATCCTCAAAGCGCACGTTCTCCGCGTCCAGGCGGGCGGCGGCCTTTTCGATGATATACTCGGGCAGGCCCAGCCGCCGGGAGATGGCGAAGGCGTTGGATTTTCCCGGGATGCCCAGGATCAGCCGGTAGGTGGGGGCCAGGGTCTCCACGTTGAACTCGCAGGAGGCGTTCTCCACCCCTTCGGTGGTCATGGCGTATACCTTTAATTCCGCGTAGTGGGTGGTGGCGGCCACCAGGGAGCCGATCCCCCGGGCGGACTCGATGATGGCGGCGGCCAGGGCCGCGCCCTCCACCGGGTCGGTGCCCGCCCCCAGCTCGTCGAACAGGATGAGGGTCCTGTCATCCGCCTCCCGCAGAATACCCACGATGTTGGTCATGTGGGAGGAGAAGGTGGACAGGGACTGGGCGATGGACTGCTCATCCCCGATGTCGGCCAGCACCCGGTCAAAGATCCGCACCGTGGAGTCTGCCCCGGTGGGGATGTGCAGGCCGCACTGGGCCATGAGGGTCAGCAGGCCGATGGTCTTTAAGGTCACCGTCTTGCCGCCGGTGTTGGGGCCGGTGATCATCAGGGTGTCGAAGCGCTCCCCCAGCTCCAGGTCGTTGGCCACCGCCTTCTTCCGGTCCAGCAGGGGGTGCCGCGCCTTCCGCAGGCGTAAATACCGATCGGACAGCCGGGGCTGGGACGCCTCCATGTTCAGGGACAGCCGGCCCCGGGCGAAGATGGCGTCCAGCCACACCAGCAGGTCATAGTCCTCCGCGATGTTCTCCTTGTGGGCGGCACACTGGGCGGACAGTTCCGCCAGGATACGCTCGATCTCCTTTTTCTCCTGGGCCATCAGCTCCCGCAGCTCGTTGTTGGCCTTCACCACGCCCATAGGCTCGATGAAGAAGGTGGAGCCGGAGGAGGACACGTCGTGGACCAGGCCGGGGATGGCGTTTTTGAACTCCGACTTCACCGGCACCACATAGCGGTCGGAGCGGATGGTGATGATGGACTCCTGGAGGTACTTGGACTGGTTGGAGGCGAGGATCCGCTGCAAAATATCCCGGACCTTGGCCTCCGTGGCCCGGATGTGGCGGCGGATGGAGGCCAGCTCGCTGCTGGCGGAGTCGGCCAGCTCGTCCTCCCCGATGATGGAGTTGGTGATGGTCTCCTCCAGGAAGCGGTTGGGGGTGAGGGCGCGGAACAGGTGGGAGATGGGGGTCTTTTCCTCCCCGGCCCCGTAGTCCTGGACGGTGCGAGCGCACCGCAGCACGGCGGCCACCTCCAGCAGCTCCCGGGTGTTCAGGCTGCCCCCCATATCCGCCCGGTGGAGGCTGGCCCCCACGGGCTTGACGCCGGAGAAGCCGGGGCTCCCCCGCTTAATGAGCATCTCCACCGCGGCGGAGGTCTCCTCCTGGGCCCGCTGCACATCGTCCGGGTCGGTCATGGGCCGCAGGGCCAGACAGCGCTCCTTCCCCTCCTGGGTGGAGGCGCAGGCGGCCAGCTGCTCCAGCACCCGGGGGAGTTCCAGGGTGGCGATGGATTTTTCAAACAGGTCGGTCATCATACTTGTGTCTCCTGTCTTTGTTAGGCTGGCCCTATTGTCTCACATTTCCGGCTTTTTTACAAGAGGCGGAGCCAAACGGGCCAAGGCGCGGGACAAAGGCCCCAATACGCCGCACGGCGGACCGCTTTTGCGGTCCGCCGTGCCTGTTTTTTGGGATGGTCAGCTGATCTGGCCGGAGGGGGTGCAGGAGAGGGAAATATCAACGTAGGTCGTACCTGCCCCTAATTTTGTCAGTTTAGCAGTTAACTCCGCCTGATTTCCCGACTCCGAAATGCGTTCACTTTGATAGTTCCAGCCTCCACTGGTGGTGTAGGAGGAGTCTGTACTGACCACCCAGGCGCTGTCTCCGTCATAGCCAAAAGTAGCCTCCAGCGTCACTTTGGCAATCACACTTCCTGCATAGCGGTAAGTCGACGTCTTTTCCGCACTCTTTGTTTGGGAATAGGGCGCCGTATCCCGCACTGTCAGGACCGTCTCCACCTGAATCTCTCCGTACTGGGTCTGAATGCTCTGTACCTCCTGAACCACTTCACCTGTGGCCGCATAGGAGGGCAGAGCCAGCGAACCGGCAATCAAACCCACCGCCAACAAAATAGACATCTTACGTTTCATCAGGCCCCTCCTTATCTTCATAAATAGTCAGTGTTTCTGTTACTTCAACCATCAGAGGCTGCGTTTCCAGCAAAATGATCCAGGCAATCAACAGAACCATGACTGCCGCAACCACGCCCGTCAGGATCCGTCTGCCCAGCTTTCTCCGCCTCTTCCGGCGTTCCAGCAGCTCCGGATCCAGTTCCTCCAGCAGGCACCGGGCCAGCTCCTCCGGTTCCCCCAGGAAGCCGGCCACCTCGTCGGGCGTGGCGTCGGGCTTGCCCTGAAGGAAATCGTCGGCCATCCGCCGGGCCTGGGCCAGAAACTGCTCCCGGTCTTTCCCGGGGCAGTCCAGACAGCGTTCCAGGGCGCGGAAGTAGTCCCCCATGGTGCTCCAGGTATTTATACTTCCTTCCCCCTTTCCGGCAGGCCCAGGATCTGGTCCACTGTATCGGTATACTGCCGGTACTCCCGGATCAGGGCAGCCAGATACCCCTCCCCCTTTGGGGTGATGGCAAAGTAGAGCCGGACCCGGTTGTCCTCGCTGACCACCTTTCCCTGCTCCTCCACATAGCCAAAGTCCTGAAGGCGGTGGATGGTCAGATAGAGGGTGTTGAAGGTGATGACCCCCTGGCTGAGCGCCTCGATCTCGTTCATCATCTCATAGGTGTACATGGACCGCCGGCGCAGGAGAAACAGCACCAGCATCTCGGTCGTTGCCTTTTTTAAGGATTCCCGGAACCCCTCCGGGGTCCCGCTTCGTTTTGTGTTCTTTTCCATGGAACCTCACATCATTCTTTTGAGCCCAATACTATTGTAAAACAAATTTTTCTTTTGTCAATATATTTATTATTGACAAATATAAAATTTAGTGCTATATTAATGATCAAGGACCGGTCCATTCGAGCAAAGACTCTATGAAATTCATTCATAAGCGAACAATCTTTTTAAAAAAATTTGGAAAGGTGATTTGTAATGAAAGAATTATCAAAAATTTTGGGTGTAGGGCTTGCACTCGGTCTTCTAACTGCTGCACTCCCTGTTTCTTCGTTCGCAATGACCAGTGATACTGGTATCTCCAACGAGCAACTGCTTCCTGCGCCACGTATGAGCGATGATGGTACTTTTACTGGCTCTAAATTCACTCACACAGAGGTTTTGAATGACAGAAATGGCTCTACGTTCAACTTCTATGTGAAAAACAACGGGAAAACAGATGTGGAAATTTCTATTAATGGAAAGCACAAAACAACAATCGCCGCCGGTAAAGAAGGTCACATTTCGGAAACATTAGGCTTTTTAAATAAGAGCTATGAATGTGTGGCCAAGGCTGCTGTCGATGGTGAGGAAATTGACATTTATTGGGCTGTCGCAGTAAGAGATTAAATCAAAGCTTTAAAGTTCGATGACGAAGATCAGGTAACATGAAACAAATGATCGCAGACCGCTCCATGCTCTATAAACACCCCCATCGGGCCGTCTCCTCTGAGGCGGTCCAATGTCGTTTCAGCCCCGCCGCAAACTCGTTTTCAAACAGGGACATAATAAAACAGTGACCGGAAACTGCGTGATTCCCGGTCACTGTTTTTCTGTTTCTCCCCCGGGCTTATCCGTCCTCCACTGGACAAAAACCCTGAGTCCCGTCACCAGAGTCCCTGCTGAAAGCCGGTGAGCTCCGGGGGACCGGACAGGGTGAGCCAGCCGCCGCTGCCCTCAAAGCCTCCGTCCTGCCGGATCCGATACAGGTAGATCTGCTTGTGCCAGACCCCCCGGGTATCCTTGGCCAGCAGGGTCACAAAGCCCTCCCGGTCCGCGCGCATCCAGCGCTCCGTTGGCGTCCAGCTGTTGGGGACCTCCACCTCCACCGCCGCCTGCTGCCAGTACCCGGCCAGCTCCTGGGGCAGATAGGGGATCCTTCGGGGCCCTCCCACAAAGAACAGGAGCACCAGGACAAAGGCGCACCACTCGCCCCGCCTGGCCCACTTCTCAGGCCTGTGCCAGGCCGCCGCCGCCTTCACCCGGAGGGCCGCGTCGCTCTCCCCGAAGGCCAGGGGCACCTCCCAAAGCTGCCGCCCCGCCGCCAGCTCTACCAGGGTCCGGGCGTACTCCCGGCGCTCCTCCGGGCCGCTCAGTCCCTCCAGCGTCTTTTCGTCGCAGGCCAGCTCCAGATCCCGGCAGAAGCAGCGGTAGGCCGCCCACAAAATGGGGTTCCACCAGAACAGGAGCAGGGCGCCGCACGCCCAAGATTTCATCCAGCCGTGGTTCAGGCGGATGTGGCTCCACTCGTGGCGCAGCACCAGCTCCCGCCGCTGGGGGGACAGCTCCTCCTGGAGGCAGATCATATCGCACCGCACCCCGTCCAGCCTCTCCCCATCGGGGTACACGAAGCTGGAGGACAGCCCCCGGCACAGCCGCACCGTCACATTGTGGTCATCCGGCTGCCGGTCCAGGGCGCGCATCAGAGGATCATCCTCCTCCAGCAGGCGGCCCTGCCGGCCCAGGGCCTTCACCTGTCTGCTCCGCCGCCACAGCCAGACGGCTCCCGCCGCCACGCCGGCCAGCCACACCAGCCCAAGAAGGAGCAGCACCCGGTCGGAGAGTTCCACCGCCACCGCCGCGCCCCCCGGCAGGGCCAGGGTATACTCCCCCGCCCCCCAGTATTCGCTGGGCAGATAGGCTGGCATCGCCCCCATATCCGTCCTGGGGGTGATCAGGTCCCGGAAGGTGACAGGCAGAAGGTGGAACCGGCCGAGGACTTCAAACGCCGAGGTCAGAAATGTCCCGTACCACCCCAGCATCCACAGCCAGGTCCGCTGCCGTGGGGTGACCGCCCGCAGCAGCAGGGGCCGGAGCAGCAGCAGCCCGCCCAGCATCATCCCCAGAGTGAGCCCCCAGTTTCCAAATAACAGCACGAGATGAAGCACATAGTCCGTCATGCCTCTCACCCCTCCCAGGTGTGCCGGTCGATCAACTCCTTCAGTTCCTCCGCCTCCTCCGGGGTGAGCCGCCGCCCGCTGAAAAAGGCGTTGAGGAAGGGGGACAGCCCCCCCGCCTGCTCCTCCAGCTCCTCCCCCTGGGCCCGCAGGGCCTCCTCCCGGCCCAGCTTCGGGGAGACCACGGCCCCCTCGTTCACCGCCGCCCCTTTCCGGCACAGGCGGCGGAGCACGGTGTAGGTGGTGCTCTTGCTCCAGGTCAGCCGCTCCCGGCACCGCTCCACCAGGCGGGTGGAGTTGACTGGGGACTCCTCCCACAGCAGTTCCATCAGCTTCCACTCCCCGTCTGACAGCTTGTTCATCCTGATCCCTCCTCTGCCCATGACATTTCCATCAGGTTTACCCACATAAACCTCTCTGCTTGAAGTTTATCACGATAAACCTTTTCCTGTCAAGCCCCGCCTGTACATTTTCCTTTCCAGGCCGCCCACGCCCTGCTATACTGGGAACAAACAGACCGGGGGCAGATTTTTCCGTGGGTTCTCCCCCCTTTCCCCGTATATACGGACAGAGGATCCAGAACGACAGAAGGAGGTGACCGGCATGGACCCGTCCGCATGGATGGAACGGCTCCGGCAGGGGGACCGGGAGGCCCTGGAGCCCCTGCTGGCCCACTATGAGGGGATGCTGCGGTACATCGTGTCCGGGGTGCTGTCCGACCCCCACCGGCAGGAGGACTGCCTGGCCGAGGTGCGCCTGAAGCTGTGGGAGAAGCGGGAGCAGTACGACCCGGAGCGCTCCAGCCCTGCCACCTGGCTCACTGTGCTGTGCCGGAACGCCGCCGTGGACCACCTGAGGAGCGCACAACGCCACAGCGCTGAGGCGCTGGATGAGACCCGTCCGGACCCCGCCCCAGGCCCGGAGGAGCAGCTGCTGCGGAAGGAGCGGGCGGAGCGTCTGGAGCGTGCCCTGGCCTCACTGTCCCGCCGGGACCGCGCCCTGTTCTACCGCAAATATTACTATCTCCAGTCCACCGCCCGCATCGCGGCGGAGCTGGGGCTCACCCCGCGGGCGGTGGAGGGCCGCCTGTACCGCATCCGAAAGGGGCTCCAGAACAAGCTGGGAGGTGATCCGCTGTGAAACAGGACGAATTTGAGCTCCGCCTCACCCAGGAGATGGCCGATCTCCCCCCCGGCCCCGGCGAGGTCCAGGACTACAACCCCTGGCAGGCCGCCATGTCCAAGCTCCTGTGGGGGATGGCCCTGACCACCTTCCGGCTGGAATTTTTTTATCTCCAGTACCTGCTCCCCCTGCTGGGGGCCGCCCTGATGTACCTGGGATACCGCTCCCTGCGGCGGGAAAACCCCTGGTTCCGGCTGTGCTGGGGGCTGTCCGGGCTGCTGCTGGCCATCCATATCGCCCTGGACATTCTGGCCGCCACCCCGGTGATGGGGTGGATCGCGGGAAATCCCGCCGTCAACTGGGGGCTCACCTGGCCCATCCGGGGGATGGACCTGCTCCTCCTGTTCGCCCTGTGGCGGGGCTCCCGGGCCGCCTTCCGCACCGTGGGAGAGGCTCAGCCCCCCAGGGACTGGCTGAGGGAGGGCTTTCTCTGCTATCTGCTGGCCCTGGCCACCGCCCTGTGGTCCGAGCTGGTCCCCGCCGTTGAGCCCAGCTGGCTGGGAGTCACCATCACCAACCACTGGCTCTATTACCTTCGTCCCATCGCCTTCCTCATCCTGGAGATCCGCCTGCTGGTGTGCATCGCCCACCAGAGCGACGCCCTGGCGGGCCTGGGCTATGACATCGCCCCCGCACCCGTGCGGGTGTCCGCCCGGCCCTTCCTGCTGGGGGTGTTCGCCCTCACCCTGGCCGCCATCCCCCCCGCCCTGTGGCTGGGCGGACGCCTCCCCACCGGCCCGGCGGAGCCGGTTGCTCCCCTGACGGCGGAGCAGGAGGACATCCGGGACCGCCTGGTCTCCCTGGGCCTGCCGGAGGACGTTGCCGCCGCCCTGGACGGGGCGGAGCTGGAGCGGTGCGCCCAAGCAGAGGCAGTCAGGGCCGGCCGGACCTATGACACTGACCACACGGACAACGAGACGCCTCGCACCGACGGCCCCGCCGTCCTCCATGAATTGGGCGGCGGGGAGGCGGAGCTGTCCTCCTGGCTCCTCTTCCTGCCGGAGGACCAGGTGCGGCAGATCCATTTCTTCCGCTACCGGGCCATGCCCGATCTCCATTTGCAGGAGCAGTTCTCCGTGGATCCGTCCGGAAATTTCCACGCGGAGGACTACGCCGGGCGGCTGCTGTGGGAAAAGAACGGCCAGACCCTGGCTGTCTCCCCGGAGATCCGGCTGGCGGGCGGCCAGACCGCAGAGGAACTCACCGAGGACCAGCAGTTGTGGTATGAGCTGGAGTTGCACCGCCTAGGCCATCTTCACTACTCCCCCTCCTTCTCCTTCTCCATCCCCCGGGGTGCGGAGGGGATGCGGGGCTGGATCGCCTACACCACCGCCGCGGTCCCGTCCCCCCTGGTGGAGGATCCATCCGACTGGTCCTACGGCGACTTCTGGTACGTCTTTCTCCGCCATCAAGAGCGCTGGCTCCACTACCCCTTCGTCTCCATCCGGGACCTGGGAGGGAGCCGCTCCGCCGGAGCATACGGCCCCATCCGGTCTGTCTACGCCCCCTTCAACTTCTATCCCTGAGCAGCCGGAAGCGCATCCCCGGCGGGAGGTCCCCCTCCCGCCGGGATTTTTCTGCGCCGCTCTGGAAAATCCGCCGGGTTTTTGATACAATGGAACAAACCCAACGAGAAAGAGGGAGTGTCTATGCGTACCATCCGGGCCGCCGCCATCACCGAGACGGTGGCCAAGCTGTGCATCCAGGCCAACACCCGCCTGCCCGGGGACATCGTGGCCGCCTTGGACGCCGCCCGGCAGAGCGAGCCCTGGCCCCTGGCCAGGGAGACCTTGGGCCTTTTGTGGGACAACCTGGGGCTGGCGGAGGAAAAAAATCTGCCCGTCTGCCAAGACACCGGCATGGCCTGCGTGTTCGTGGAGCTGGGCCAGGAGGTCCACATCGAGGGCGAGTTCGAGGCGGCCATCCATGAGGGGGTCCGCCAGGGCTACGGCGAGGGCTATCTGCGCAAGTCCATCGTGGGCGACCCACTCCGCCGGGTAAACACCGGGGACAACACCCCCGCCGCCATCACCCTCCGGCTGGTCCCCGGGGACGCTTGCAAAATCACCGTGGCCCCCAAGGGCTTCGGCAGTGAGAACATGAGCCGCCTGGGAATGCTCAAGCCCGCCGACGGAGTGGAGGGCGTGAAACGCTTTGTGGTGGAGACCGTGCGCCTGGCGGGCTCCAACCCCTGCCCGCCCACAGTGCTGGGCGTCGGGATCGGCGGCTCCTTCGACAAGGTGGCCTGTCTGGCCAAGCACGCTCTCCTCCGGCCCATCGACCAGAGAAACCCCGACCCCTTCTATGCCGCTTTGGAGACGGAGCTGCTGGACGAGATCAACGCCCTGGGTGTCGGCCCCCAGGGGTTTGGCGGGAAAACCACCTGCCTGGGCCTGTCCATCGAGACCGCCCCCACCCATGTGGCCGGACTGCCCGTAGCGGTGAATGTCAGCTGTCATGTCACCCGCCGGGCCGCGGCGGAGCTGTAAAGGAGGCTTTTATGCTGTTAAAAGCACTCTTTTCATGCTTTCTTGTCCTTTTGTTTGGATACTTAGGATGCTTTCTTGATGTGGCAGGCTGTATCCTTGGGGTCAGTGCCGCCGCTACTGGCTGTATCGTCTATGCCATCTACGATTCCAGGAAATAGGAGGTCAATGCCATGCAATACAAACTGACCACCCCCGTCTCAAAGGAGGACCTGTCCCCCCTGCGGGCCGGGGACACCGTGCTCCTCTCCGGCACGGTGTACACCGCCCGGGACGCCGCCCACAAGCGGATGATGGAGCTTCTGGACGCGGGAGAGGCCCTCCCCTTCCCGGCGGAGGGCTCCGCCGTCTACTATGTGGGCCCTACGCCGGAGCGCCCAGGACAGATCATCGGCTCCGCCGGGCCCACCACCAGCGGCCGGATGGACGCCTACTCCCCCCGCCTGCTGGACCTGGGTCAGGCCATTATGATCGGCAAGGGGGCCCGGAACCAGGCGGTGAAGGAGGCGGTGGTCCGCAATGGTGCGGTCTATCTGGCCGCTCTGGGGGGCGCCGGGGCCCTGATGGCCGCCAGTGTGGAGGAACTGGAGGTCATCTGCTGGGAGGACCTGGGCTGTGAGGCGGTGCGCCGTCTGACGGTGCGGGACCTGCCCCTGACGGTGATCCTGGACGCCCACGGCGGCGACCTGTATGAAAGCGGCCCGGCGGCCTATCTGGCCAGCCTGTGACGCTGTCCCCTCAATTTTTTACATTTAGAAAAAAGAAGGAGGAACTCCCATGTTCACCTGCGCGTCCTGCACCATCGAGGCCTGCCGCTCCGGACAGCTGGACAAGCTTCCGAAAAACTGTCCCATGCGGGACCCCGCCTTCTTCGACTCCGTCCTGGAGGAGTACTTCAAGCCGGAGAACCACGACTTTTTTGTTGCCAGCGCCGCCACCGAGGCCATCGGCTACTGCCGCTGGCCCCGCCTGCGGGAGGTGGTGGAGTTTTCCAGGCGCATGGGCTATACCCGGCTGGGGCTGGCCTTCTGCGCCGGTCTGCACCGGGAGGCCGAGGTGGTGGACCGGGTCCTGCGCCGGAACGGCTTCCAGGTAGCCTCTGTCATCTGCAAGACGGGCTCCATCCCTAAGGACCAGGTTGGGGTGCCGCCGGAGTACCGGGTCCGCCCCGGGACCTACGAGGTGATGTGCAACCCCATCGCCCAGGCGGAGCTCCTCAACCGGGCGGAGACCCAGTTCAACATCTGCCTGGGTCTGTGCGTGGGCCACGACTCCCTGTTCTACCGCTATTCCCAGGCCCCGGTCACCACCCTGGTAGCCAAGGACCGGGCCACCGGCAACAACCCTGTGGCCGCCATCTACTGCGCCGACAGCTACTTCAAGACCCGCCTGGACGCGGACCAGCCGTAACTTGATCCGAAAAAATCCCGTCTGCCGCAGTACGGCAGGCGGGATTTTCTGCGCCCGGACCCCCGCTACCGCGCCTCCAGCGCGGCGGCCACCCGCTCCAGGGCGCGCAGCAGCTCCGCCAGGATCTGGTTCTGGTGGTCCTGGATCTGGTTCAGCTCCCCCAGGAGCGCCGCCAGACAGGGCTCCTGACAGCAGGGCCGCGCCTCCGGCGCCGTATGGACATAGCGCCGCATGGTCATCTCCTCCGCGGCGGCCTGCACCTTGGCCAGCATCTCCTCCGGGTCCGGGCGCCGGCCGGCCTGGCTTTTCCGCCGCCCCGGTCCACAGTGATCGGTCATCTCCATCCCTCCCTGTATGATCTCCCACCATCCTATGTCCCGGGGTTGACCTTTGCGCCTGTCCGTGGTATATTCAATTTGTCTCAAATAAGACACTTTTTAGAAAGGAGGGCCCGCCCATGGCCCCGGAACTCTCTGAGCAGGAGCGCGCCCTCCTGGGCCGCTGTCCCCTGTTCCTGGGGGCGGAGGACGCCCTGCTCCGCCGCCTGCCCGCCCTGCCCGGCGTCACGCTCGAGTCCTTCGCCGCCGGGGACCTGCTCTATGGACCCAGCCAGTTCCGGCGCAGCCTGGGCGTGCTCCTCGCCGGACAGGTCCAGGTGACCAACGGCTCCCTGTCCGTCAGCCTGCTGCGGGCCGGGGAGCTCTTCGGCGCGGCCGCCCTCTACAACGACGCGCCGGAGTTCGCCGCTGTCCTCACCGCCCGCTCCCCCTGCCGGGTCCTGTTTCTCCCTCAGGAGACCCTGGACCGCCTGCTGGGGGAGGAGCCTCTCCTCCGCCGCAACTACCTCCGGTACCTCACCGGGCGCGTCCGGTTCCTGTCCGGGCGGCTGCGCTCGGTGGCCCAGACCGGCGCGGAGGGGAAGCTGGCCCGGTATCTGCTGACCCTCCCCTCCGGCGAGCCACTGCGCCTGTCCGCCACCGACCTGGCCAAGCGCCTGGGCATCAGCCGCGCCTCCCTGTACCGGGCCTTCCAGGCCCTGGAGGATGCGCGGCTCATCCGCCGGGAGGGCAAGTCCATGTACGTTCTGGACCCGGCGGGGCTGGAGGGTGTACTGTAAGACCCCAGACAGCGCGAAAAAACAACATTGGAAAGGAAGATCCAAATGAAACTGAACAAGCAACTGTCTCTGCTCCTGTGCGGCGCCCTGATGGTGTCCGCCCTGGCTGGCTGCGGCGGCGGGAAGGACGCCCCCTCTGCCTCTGGAAGCTCCTCCGCCTCCCAGTCCGGCTCCGCCAGCTCCGGGGCCGCCTCCGCTGACAGCTATGTGCTGCCCAATCTGATGGTCCTCTCCGGCCCCACCGGCGTGGGGGCCGCCAAGCTGATGGCGGACAACGAAGCTGTCACCCCCGAGGCCGTCGCCAACGGTGAGGCGGCTCCCGCCATCAACGCCGCCACCGTGGAGGCGGACAATCAGCTGGTCTCCAGCGCCCTCATCAACGGGGAGGCGGACATCGCCGCCGTGGCCACCAACGTGGCCGCCAGCCTGTCCGCCAAGTCCGAGGGGGCCGTCCAGGTGCTGGCGGTGAACACCCTGGGGGTGCTCTACATCCTGGAGAAGGGGGACTCTGTCCAGTCCATGGCCGACCTGGCGGGCAAGACCGTCTACGCCACCGGACAGGGGGCCAACCCGGAGTTTGTGCTCAACCACCTGCTCACAGAAAACGGGGTGGACCCCGCCGGGGTGGACGTCCAGTGGATGACCGCCCAGGAGGTCACCGCCAAGATGGCCTCCTCTGAGGACGGCGTCTGTATGCTCCCAGTCCCCGCCGCCACCGCCCTGATGCTCCAGGACTCCGGGGTGCGGCAGGCCCTCTCCCTCACCGAGGAGTGGTCCAAGGTGAGCAGCGGTCAGCTGGCCATGGGCTGCATCGTGGCCCGCACCGACTATATCGAGGAGAACCCCCAGGGGGTGGAACACTTCCTGACCGCCTATCAGGACTCCATCGCCTATATGTCCGACCCCGCCAACCTGGAGGACGCCGCCCAGCTGGTAGCCCAGTACGGCATCACCCCCAACGCCGCAATTGCCAAGTCCGCCATCCCCCAGTGCAATCTGGTGTGCCTCACTGGAGAAGAAATGAAGTCGGTGCTGGAGGACTATTACCAAGTCCTCTATGACGCCGACCCCGCCTCCATCGGCGGCGCGCTCCCCTATGACTCCTTCTACTATGGCGTGTCCTGACCGCCTGGACCGCGCCCTGTCCCTGCTGCTGCCCCCGGCCTTCTGGCTGGGGGTCTGGCAGCTTGGGGCCTGGCTGGTGGAGCTCCATGTGGAGGGCCGGGGCAACGAGCTGCTTCTCCCCTATCCCGCCACGGTGCTGCTGGTCCTGTTCCGCCTGGCCCGGTCCCCGGAATTCTGGTGGACCGCTCTCGCCTCCCTGGCCCGCGTCGCGGCGGGGATGGCGGGCGGCGCGGCCCTGGGCGTCCTGCTGGCCGCCCTCGCCTGCGCCAGTCCCTGGTGCCGCCGCCTGTTCGCCCCCGTCATTCGGATCATCCGGGCCACGCCGGTGGTCTCCTTCATCCTGCTGGTACTGCTGTGGACCGGCCGGGACCTGGTCCCGGCGGTGATCGCCGGGCTGATGGTCCTCCCGGTGGTGTGGGAGAACGTGACCCAGGGGCTCCGGGCCACCGACGGGCAGCTGCTGGAGCTGGCCCGGGCCTACCGCTTCTCCCGCTGGAAGACGGTCCGCCTGGTGTACCTCCCCTCCCTGCGCCCCTATCTGCGCTCCGCCGCCGCCAACGCCATGGGGCTGGCCTGGAAGTCCGGCGTGGCCGCCGAGGTCCTCTGCCTCCCCCGGCTGGGCATCGGCGCCCAGATCAGCCGGGCCAAGCAGGCCTTCGAGACTGCGGACCTCTTCGCCTGGACGGCGGCGGTCATTCTCCTCAGCCTACTCATGGAGCGGGCGCTGACCCGGCTTATCCGCCATCCGGAAGGGGGGAGTGGACTGTGATCTCCGTCTCCCACCTCACCCTCTCCTACGGGGAGAAGCGGGTGCTGGAGGACCTCTCCCTCACCCTGCCGGAGCGGGGCGTCACCGTCCTGTCCGGCCCCTCCGGCTGCGGCAAGACTACCCTACTGCGCTGTCTGGCCGGACTGGAGCGCCCCCGGAGCGGCCGGATCCAGGCCCCGCCCCCCCGGGAGACCGTCCTGCTCTTTCAGGAGGACCGCCTGTTCCCCTGGCGCACGGTGGAGCAGCACCTGACGGATGCGCTCCCACAGGTCCGCTGGGCGGAGGTCCCCCGGTGGCTGGACCTGGCCGGGCTCACCGGCGAGGAGGGCAGTCTTCCCGCCTCCCTGTCAGGCGGGATGCGCCGCCGCCTAGCCCTGGTCCGGGCCCTGGCCCTGGGGGGACGGCTCTATCTGCTGGACGAGCCCTTCACCGGGGTGGACCCCGCCCGGATCCGCCGCCTGATGGAGGCCCTCCGCGCCCTGGACACCCCGGTCCTCCTGTCCAGCCACGAGGCCCTGGTCTGCTCCCTGGCCGACCGGGTGATCTGTTTGGACGGCCCCCCGCTCCGCCTCGCGGACGGCCGGAGCTGACCCGTCGTTTTCACGATTTTGTTTCAAATTTTACAGGGCGCTTTATTCAAATTGACAGCCCTGTATTTTTGTGGTATCCTAAATCTGGATCAAAGTTCCGGAAAGGAGACCGCCTATGGACCGCTTCAACCGTATCCTGCTGCTGGTGATCGCGCTGGTCACACTGGTCCTCCCCTATCTGACCAAGCAGTGACCCCTCGGACCCTCCACCTTTTTCTTGATTTTTCAGGGAAAAACTGTATAATGTCAGTATGTCACACGGCATACCCGGCGGCGGCTCTGCCGCCGTTCCACAGGGCGGACCCGGCGGGGCCCGCCCTGTCTTTTTCCCCGCGCCCGCCTGGGCGCGCTGTGCGATCAACGTGCCTCTCCGCCGGAGCGACCCGGCCGGGGGGCAAAAGGAGTGTCCAATATGTGGTTTGACCAAGCGATCCTCTATCAGATCTATCCCCTGGGCCTGTGCGGCGCACCGGCGGAGAACGACGGGCGCGCTGCCCGCCGCATCCTCCGGCTGCTGGACTGGGTGGAGCATATCAAGCGGCTGGGGGCGGACGCCGTCCTGCTCAATCCGGTGTTCGACAGCGACCGCCACGGCTACGACACCCGGGACTACAACCGGCTGGACCCCCGCCTGGGGACCAACGAGGACCTGGCCCAGGTGTGCCGCGCCTTTCACGACGCCGGGCTCCGGGTCCTGCTGGACGGGGTGTTCCACCATGTGGGCCGGGGCTTCTGGGCCTTTCGGGACGTTCAGGAGAAGAAGTGGGGCAGCCCCTATCGGGACTGGTTCTATCTGAACTTCGACGGCGACACCAACTGGGGCGACGGCTTCTGGTACGAAAACTGGGAGGGACACGGCGAGCTGGTCAAGCTGAACCTCCACAACCCGGACGTGGTGGAGCACCAGTTCCAGGCCATCCGAAGCTGGGTGGAGCAGTTCGGGATCGACGGGCTGCGGCTGGATGTGGCCTACTGCCTCCCCACCGGCTATCTGAAGCGCCTGCGGGCCTTCACCCAGACGCTGAAGCCGGACTTCGCCCTGGTGGGCGAGGTCCTGGGCGGAGACTACAACCTCTGGATAGGGCCGGAGCTGTGCCACTCGGTGACCAATTACGAGTGCTACAAGGGCCTGTGGTCCAGTTTCAACGACCGCAACCTGTTCGAGATCGGCCACAGTCTGGCCCGCCAGTACGGGCCGGAGCCCTGGACCCTCTACAAGGGGGCCCACCTGCTGTCCTTCGTGGACAACCACGACGTCACCCGCATCGCCTCCAAGCTGCGGGACCCTGCCCACCTCCCCCTGGCCTACGCCCTCCTGTTCGGGATGCCCGGGACCCCCGCCCTGTACTACGGCAGCGAGTGGGGCATCCCCGGCGAAAAAGCCCCGTGCAGCGACGACGGCCTCCGCCCCGCCCTGGAGAAGCCGGAGTGGAACAGCCTGACCGGCTGGATCGCCCGGCTGGCCGCCGCCCGGAGGGGCAGCCCCGCCCTGCGGGAGGGCGGCTATCGGAATGTGCTCCTCACCAACCTTCAGATCATTTTCGAGCGCAGGACGGAAGAGGAGCGGGTCCTGGTGGCGGTCAACGCGGACAGCCAGCCCTATACCGCCCACTTCGACGCGGGCTGCGGCCTGGCCTGGGACCTGATCTCCGGCCAGCAGCACGACTTCGGCGGCGGGAGCCAGCTGCCCCCGTACAGCGCGTTTTTCTGGAAAATGGAGCGGTAAGATCAAAAAATGTCCCCCTGCTGCGGCAGGGGGACATTTTTTGTGTGTTTGGGAACTCAGCGCGCCCCGTCGGAAAACAGCGCGGCCAGGGACTGGGAAAACGGGGGCCGGCAGATCCCCTTCTCCGTGATGATGCCGGAGATCAGGCTGTGGTGGGTGACATCGAAGGCGGGGTTGAAGCACTTCACCCCGGCGGGGGCCATGGGCTCCCGGTACCACAGGGAGCGGATCTCCTCCGGGTCCCGCTGCTCGATGGGGATGTGGTCCCCGTCGGGACAGCTCAGGTCGATGGTGGAGGTGGGTCCCAGCACATAGAAGGGGATCCCGTAGTGCCTGGCCAGGATGGCCACTCCGCTGGTGCCGATCTTGTTGGCGGCGTCGCCGTTGGCCGCCACCCGGTCACAGCCCACAAAGCAGGCCTGGGCCCACCCGTTCTTCATCACCATAGAGGCCATATTGTCACAGATCAGGGTGACGTCCACCCCCGCCTGACACAGCTCCCAGGCGGTGAGCCGCGCCCCCTGGAGCAGGGGCCGGGTCTCGTCGGCGAATACCCGCAGGGGGATCCCACGCTCCTGGGCCAGCAGGATGGGGCCCAGGGCGGTGCCGTAGCGGGAGGTGGCCAGGGGCCCCGCATTGCAGTGGGTCAGCACCCCGTCCCCCGCCTTCAGCAGGGAGAGCCCGTGCTCCGCGATGGCGCGGCACATCTCCTCGTCCTCCCGGCGGATGGCCCGGCTCTCCGCCTCCAGGGCGTCGGCCAGCTCCCGGGAAGTGCCCTCCGCCAGCCCAGAGGCCCGGCCCAGCATACGCTCCACCGCCCAGGAGAGGTTGACCGCCGTGGGGCGCGAGGTGACAAGTGTTTTTCCTTTTCGCTCCAGCTCTCTCAAAAGCTCGGGGGCGTCCAGCCCAGCCCGCTCCATCTGGCGGGCCAGGGCGGACAGGCAAAACCCCGCAAAGATACCGATGGCGGGTGCGCCACGCACCCGGAGGCTCCGGATGGCCTCCACCATCTCCTCCAGCTTCCTCACCGCGCGGTATTCCACCCGGCCGGGCAGCCGCGTCTGGTCCAGCAGGACCACGCTCTCCCCGTCCTCTCCCAGACGGACATTCTCCGACTGGCTCTGTGCCATCATACTCCCTCCTCCTCTGTTCTGGGCCCCGCCAGGACCGCGTACCGGCCCGCCAGCCCCAGCAGGGCCGCCGTCTGAGCCTCCGTCAGCTCCACGCCGCCCCCCAGCAGCTGGACATTGGCGTAGATCCTGGCCGTCTGCTCCACCGTCTCCATCCGGTCAAAGGCGGACCAGAGATCCGGCCCCCAGGCCAAGGCCCCGTGGTTGGCCAGCAGCACCGCGCTGTGGTCCCGCACAAAGGGGCGGACGCTGTCCGGCACCTCCCGGGTGGAGGGCAGGGCGAAGGGGGCCACCGGCACCTCCCCCAGGCCGCTGACGGTCTCGGTGAGGTACCGCTCCCCCAGCGGACGGCGGCAGACGGCGAAGGCGGTAGCCATGGGGGGATGGGCGTGGACCACGGCGCGGACGTCGGGGCGCTCCCGGTAGACCATCAGGTGCATGGGCGTCTCGGAGGAGGGGTGCCGGTCCCCCTCCAGCACCTCCCCGGACAGGGTACACTTCACCAGCATCTCAGGCCGCAGCCGCCCCTTTCCCACCCCGGAGGGGGTGACCAGGATCTGGTCCTCTCCCAGCCGGAGGGACACGTTCCCATCGTGGCCCACGGTGTATCCCCGCTGGTACAGCAGGCGGCACACCTGACAGAGCTCCTCCCGGGCGGCGATCTCAGCCGCCCGCTCCGCCTCAGACAAAGATCTCACTGGGGGCCCGCCGGGCGGCGTACTGGTCCTCCAGCTCATGCTGGTGGTAGAGATAGCCCTCGTGGTCAAAATACTTGGCTCCGGTGGGACACTTCTTCACGCAGGCGCAGCACTTGATGCACTTGCCCGCCACGTTGGACACGTCGGCGGGATCGATGGAGCCCATGGGGCACAGACGGGCGCACAGGCCGCACTTCACGCACTTGTCCGGGTCGGTGACCGGCTTGGCCTTCAGGAAGTCCTTGATGGGCTCCCCGTGGCGGTCCCGGGGGGTGTAGTAGGGGCGGATGGGGTCGCAGCCATTCACCTGGATCGCCTCTCTGGGAAGCTCTGTCAGGTTCTTTACCTTGTCAGCCGCTCTCTCCCCCAGTTCGCCCACCAGGGCCATATCCTCCCCGTCCGGACGGCCAGCGCCCAGAATACGGGAGAAGGAATGCTCGCCCACAAAGGCCCCGGCGGCCACGGGGCAGAAGCCGTTGTCCCGCAGGACGTTGCGCAGCTCCATCAGTCCGTCGTCATAGTTGCGGTTGCCGTACAGCACCACCGGGACGGCCAGGGTCCCCTCCCCATGGATCATATCCCGAATGTAGGGCAGCAGCAGATTGGGCACCCGGCCGGCATAGACCGGGGTGCCCACCACCGCCAGATCCTCCGGGCCGAAGGACAGGGCCTGCTTCCGGGCCTCGGGCAGGTTGAAGCAGCAGGCCTCATACCCGGCCCCCAGCCGCTCCGCCAGATCCTTCGCCAGGGTGGTGACCACCTTCTCCGTGGTCCCGGTGCCGCTGAAATAGACGGCGTGTACCGTTTTGATGTTCATGTCCGTTCCTCCTCTGTGTCGTTCCGTTCTCTGTGCTGTGGAAGTTCCACCTCATCCGGGGCAGAACTTCTGAAAAGGTTTTTCACTTTACAGCATATTCTCCCGGTCCGCGCTCAATCCAGCTCCCAGGAGACCACGCTGGTTTCCGCCACATACTGGGCCTTGACCTGGCCCAGCCGGGCCATGTGGCCGGTGGCCATGTGGGCCTTCTGGGCCTCCGGCCCGGTCCACCGCTCCACCAGCAGCAGGGTGCCGTCCTCCTCCTCCGGGAGGTAATAGCGGTAGTCCAGACTCCCCTCCTCCCGGCGGATCTGGTCCAGGATCCCGGACTCCCGCATCATCTGCAAAAACGCGTCCCGCTGCCCGGGCAGCATGGTATAGGTCACTTGAAACAGCATCATCGTGTCAACACTCCTTTTTCCTGCTCCGCCGTTTACGCCTCCGCCGCGGCAGGCTCAGCCCCGCATCCGCCGGAACGCCAGATAGCCCTCCAGGATCAGGGAGGCCGCCACCGCGTCCACCGTCTTTTTCCGCTTCTTTCCGTTTTTTCCCGCGTCGAACAGGATCCGGTGGGCGTCCACCGTGGTCCGGCGCTCATCCCACAGCACCGGCTTCAGGCCGGTGGCCTCCTCCACCCGGGCGGCAAAGTCCCGGTACAGCTCCGCCCGGGGGCCCTCCGTCCCGTCCATATTCCGGGGGAAGCCCATCACCAGCTCGTCCACCTGATAGGTCTGGACCAGCCGGGTCAGCTCCTCCAGCACCACCTCCGCCTTCCGGCTGTGGATGGTGGTCACATCCCCCGTCAAAAATCCGGTGGGGTCGGAGACCGCCACCCCGGTGTGGGCGTCGCCGTAGTCAATGGCCATGATCCGCACACATCCGCCTCCTCTCTGCTTCTTTCTGCTATCACTATACAAGAAACGGCGGCAAATTACAAGCGCCTCCGGGGAAAAGAGTCCCCCTCATTTCAGGGCGTCGGACACCCGGAGCACCAGGTCCTCGTGGGTGCGGTCCACCAGATGGGTATAGATCCGCCCCGTGGTGGCGGGGGTGGAGTGGCCCAGGGCCTTCCCGATGTCGAACAGGGAGGCCCCCTGACAGGAGGCGATGGTGGCAAAGGTGTGCCGCAGGCCGTGGAAGGTGAGGCGGGGCAGGCCGTTTTTCCGCACAAACCGGGTGAAGGCCAGGGAGAGGGCGTTTGGGGAGTAGGGCGCCCCCTTGTGATCCAGGATCACATGGTCCGTCCGGTTGAAGACAGCGCCCTGCCGGGCCCGTTCCTCTTCCTGCCGCTCCTGCTCCCGCCCCAGCAGGAGGAGGACCTCCTCCGGGAGGTAGAGGGTGCGCACCGAGGCCCGGTTCTTGGTCTCCTTCTGGACGATGGTGGCCCCATAGGCGGTGCGGGCCTCCCGCACCAGGACCAGGCGGCGGCGGAAGTCCACGTTCTCCCACTTCAGACCGCAGATCTCCTCCCGGCGCATCCCCAGGCTGCCCGCCATCTTCACCGCCAGCTCCAGAATGTGCCCCTCGATAAGCTGATAGAGCTGTTTCAGTTCCTCATTGTCATAAAAGAAGGCCTCCTTGACCCGGGACCGCGGCGGCTCCACCCGGTCCATGGGCGAGGCCAGAAGCATATCCTGCCGCACCGCGGAGCGCAGGGCGCTGGAGAGAAGGTCGTGGTGCCGCCGCATGGTGTTGGAGGACAGCCCGGCCGCCTGCTGGGTGTCCGTGTAGTACCGCTGGATCCGCTTGGCTGACAGGCGGCTCATGGGAATCCCACCCAGGGCAGGCAGGATGTGGTTGTCGATGATCTTCTGATAGGCGTACACGGTGGTCTCCGCCCGGTTGGGCCGGACGATGGACTCCATCCAGTACTCCAGCCAGTGGGCCAGGTCCATCTCCTCCCGGACCTCATCCTGTGGCTCCCGCGCCTGCCGCTCCCGCTGGGTGTGAAAGTCCCTCAGCCCGTTCCGGGCGGCCGTCAGCGTGGGAAAGGTCCGGTACTGCTTGATCCGCTTCCCGTTCTCGTCCCGGCCCAGCTCCATGCTGACATAGTAAAGCTGCCGCACATCGTCATAGGATATATTCCGTTCTACTGCTTTTCTTGCCATGGTGGTCTCCTCCTTGATTTCTCTCTTTGGGATGGAAGGCCCGGAAGGCCCGCACAACGCCAGCATAACAGAGAGAAAGTCCCGGAAAAAGAGCAAAAACCTCCGGCCCCGCAGGGCCGGAGGCAGAACAGGCCAAACGCCGCGGCCCCTTTTGAAGGCCGGACCGGGCGCTAGCCTTCCATTTTGAACTGCCTCCGGTGGAGGAGCCAGTCGCACGCCGGAGCGGCAAACAGGAAGAAGGCGAAGGGGATGGCCAGTGCGGGGGCCTCCATCGCCTCCAGGGGCACGCTGGCGGCGATGGACCAGGGCACGGCTGCCGCCAGGACGATGGCCGTATTCCCCAGGGCCTGGGACAGGAGGATCCCGTCCTTTCCGCTGCGGCGGAAGCTCTCCTCCATCGTCTGCCCGGTGAGTACCAGGGCGATGGACTGGTTGCACAGCAGGGCGGCGGAGGTCACGGACACCACCGCCGTGGCCGCATACAGGTCGGTCCGCCGGGCGATGCGCTCCAGTCGCTTCTTCACCGGCTCCAGCAGCTCCGCCCCGTTCAGGATCCCGGAGGAGGCGCAGGAGAACAGCACGATGCACATCCCGTTCACCATAGACGCCAGGCCGCCGCCGGACATAATATCCGTCAGCTCCGGCTGTCTCACCACACAGCCGGCCACGCAGCTCCAAATCACCTCCGCCAGCGGCCTGCC
Source organism: Clostridiales bacterium (assembly GCA_902363045.1). Taxonomy (GTDB): domain Bacteria; phylum Bacillota; class Clostridia; order Oscillospirales; family Oscillospiraceae; genus Lawsonibacter. Next base: position 29,259 of record CABIYX010000006.1, on the reverse strand, counting down.
CTGCTCCCACACGGCCAGCACCGCCGCCACGCCGCAGCTGGCCAGGATGGACCGGGCCGCGCCGACCTTGAGGAAGGGCAGCACCAGCAGGACAGCCGCCGGGAGCACCACGGTCCAGGACAGGTCAAAGCCCTCCTCCAGGGCCGTCAGGATGGTCTGGTCCACCCGCTGGATGGGGCACAGCAGGGAGATCCCCCCGTAAAACGCCAGGGAGAGCGCCAAAGGCAGGGGCGTGGTCCGCCACATCCGCAGCTGAAAGCTGTGCTGCTCCACCCCCGCCAGGGCGGCGGTCAGGGCCGCCGAGGAGGAGGCCGGGGACAGCCGCTCCCCCAGATAGGCCCCGGACAGCACCGCGCCCCCCGTGACGGCCAGACTGGCCCCGCCGCCGCGGGCGATGGCCGCCAGGATCACCCCCGCCGTCCCCGCCACGCCGAAGGAGCTGCCAAAGGCCATGGACAGGGCGGCGGCCAGCAGGAAGGCCGCCAGATAGAAGGCGCCGGGGTGCATCCACTCCAGGCCCGTGTGGACGAAAAAGGCGATGGTCCCGCTGGCCCGCCACAGGGCGGTGAGAAAGCCAATGAGCACCAGGATGCGCAGCACCACCAGCGAGGTGCGCGCCCCCTCCCACGCCATCCGGACCAGCGCCCGGAGGGTCAGCCCCCGGCGCAGCCCCACCAGAGTGAAGCAGACCAGTCCCAGGGCAAGCCCCCAGGACAGGGACCACCCCAGCGCCATACAGGCAAAGGTCCCAGTCAGAAATACAGCAAACGCGGCCAGAAGCTCCATGGTCCTCTCCCCTTCTCCGGCCCCTCCGGACACGCCGGAGGCCCGTTCTCGATGCTGTCCTTAGTATAAAGGAAAATTTTTCATTTGTCGAATGATTCTTTTCCGGCCGCCGGGCGGCCTCAGTCTACCTCCCCCTCGAACACGGTCACCGCGGGGCCGGTCATCCAGATGTGCCCGCTGTCCCGGTCCCAGTCCAGCTCCAGCACGCCACCCGGCAGCCGCGCCGCGGCCCGCCGCCCGCACCGTCCGGTCTTGACCGCCGCCGCCAGCGCCGCGCACGCCCCCGTCCCGCAGGCCAGGGTGACGCCGCTCCCCCGCTCCCACACCCGGACGTCCAGCCGCTCCCGAGTCCGGGCCGCCGCGAACTCCACATTGATCCGCTGGGGGAAGGCCCCGCTCTCCTCCAGAATGGGCCCCACCCGCTCCAGGGGGACCTCCTCCGGCGCGGGACAGAACACCACCCCGTGGGGGTTGCCCACATCCACCGGCCAGACCGTATAGGTATCTCCCTCCGCCTCCACGGACACCGAGGGGGACAGGGCGGGGATCCCCATGTCCACCGTGACCTGCTCCACCTGTCCGCCCCGGACCCGCAGCTCCAACACCCGGGGACCGGCGTCGGTGTCGATGGTCAGACAGGTCTTGCGGGTCAGCCTCTTGTCATAAACGTACTTGCCCACACAGCGGATCCCGTTGCCGCACATGGCCCCCCGGGAGCCGTCCGCGTTGTACATCTCCATGGAAAAATCTCCGCCCCGTCCGGGGCGGATGCAGATCAGCCCGTCGCCCCCCACCCCGAAGTGCCGGTCAGACAGGCGTACCGACAGCCCCGGCAAGTCCTCCGGGATCCCCTTGAGACCGTTCAGGTAGATGTAATCGTTTCCCAGCCCGTGCATTTTGGTAATGTGCATCGTCCACCGCTCCTTTCCATACGGGAAAGGCTATGCGCCCGGCGGCCCCGGTATGACAGAGGCCCGGCGGCCCTCCGCCGTCCGGTCCCCCTCCGTCCCTTTTTGTGGAAACACCCACATCACCCACGCCCGCCGCCCCCGAACTTTGTCACATTAAAGACTTGCATTTTCCCCGCTCAGGGAGTAATTTAGATGTATTATTTACCCTGGCGCGCACCTGCGGGCGGGGCGGCGGGCGGGGGCTCTTTCCCGCCCTCTGTCCCCCTTCCCCTCTGACCGGGCGGTCAGGCCATACAGTATGGAAAGGATTGAACCTATGAGCGTCAATATCACAGAGATCTTCGGTTCCAATGTATTCAGCACCGATGTGATGCGGGAGCGGCTCCCCAAGGGCGTGTTCCGCGAGGTCATGGACGTGATGGAGCACGGCGGCAACATCAGCATCGAGACCGCCGACATCGTAGCCAACGCCATGAAGGACTGGGCGGTGGAAAAGGGCGCCACCCATTACACCCACTGGTTCCAGCCGCTCACCGGCATCACCGCGGAGAAGCACGACTCCTTCCTCACCCGCCCGGAAAACAGCCGCACCCTGCTTCAGCTCACCGGCAAGCAGCTGATTATGGGGGAGTCCGACGCCTCCTCCTTCCCCTCCGGCGGACTGCGCTCCACCCACTATGCTCGGGGCTACACCGCCTGGGACATGACCTCCCCCGCCTTCGTCAAGGAGATGACCGCCGGCACCATCCTGTGCATCCCCACCATCTTCGTCTCCTACCACGGCGAGGCTCTGGACAAGAAAACCCCCCTGCTGCGCTCCATGCAGGCCCTCAGCACCCAGGCGCTGCGCATCCTCCGGCTGTTCGGGAACACCGCCGCCAAAAAGGTCATCCCCCAGGTGGGGGCCGAGCAGGAGTACTTCCTGGTGGACCGGGAGAAGTATCTGAAGCGCCGGGACCTGATCTACACCGGGCGCACCCTCTTCGGCGCGCCCTCCCCCAAGGGGCAGGAGCTGGAGGACCAGTACTTCGGCGTCATCCGGGACCGGGTGGGCTCCTTCATGGCCGACCTGAATCAGGAGCTGTGGAAGCTGGGCATCCCCGCCACCACCCAGCACAACGAGGTGGCCCCCGCCCAGCATGAGATGGCCCCCATCTTCACCATGTGCAACCTGGCCGTGGATCAGAACCAGCTGACCATGGAGACCATGAAGCGGGTGGCCACCCGCCATGGCCTGGTCTGCCTCCTCCACGAAAAGCCCTATGCCGGTGTCAACGGTTCGGGCAAGCACAACAACTGGTCCATCGGCACCGACACCGGCGAGAACCTGCTGGACCCCGGCGACACCCCCAACGAGAACCTGCAGTTCCTGCTGGTCCTCTCCTGCATCATGAAGGCAGTGGACGTCCACGCCGACCTGCTGCGGCAGTCCGCCTCCTGCGTGGGCAACGAGCACCGCCTGGGCGGCCAGGAGGCCCCTCCCGCCATCATCTCCATCTGCCTGGGCGACCAGCTGGAGAGCGTGGTGGACCAGATCGTCTCCAACGCCGACTCCATCCAGCTGCTGGCCTCCGGCAAGCTGGACTCCGGCGTGTCCACCGTCCCCGTCCTGAGCCGGGACGCCACCGACCGCAACCGCACCACCCCCTTCGCCTTCACCGGCAACAAGTTCGAGTTCCGCATGGTGGGCTCCTCCGACTCCATCGCCGACGCCAACGTCACCCTCAACGCCATCGTGGCCGAGGCCCTGTGCGACGCCGCCGACGTCCTGGAGCAGGCCCCCGACTTCTCCTCCGCCTGCTCCCAGCTGATCCACGAAAACATGGCCCGGCATCAGCGTATCATCTTCAACGGCGACGGCTACTCCGACGCCTGGGTGGCCGAGGCCGCCCGCCGCGGCCTGCCCAACCTGGCCTCTCTGGTGGATGCGGTCCCCGCCCTCACCACGGAGAAGGCGGTCCGTCTGTTCACCAAGTTCGGGATCTACACCCAGTCTGAGCTGGAGGCCCGGGCGGAGATCATGTATGAGACCTATATCAAGGTCACCAAGATCGAGGCCAACACCATGATCCACATGGCCTCCAAGCACTACATCCCCACCGTCATCAGCTACACCACCCGTCTGGCCCAGTCCATCACCTCGGTGTCCGCCGCCTGTCCTGAGGCCGACCTGTCCGTCCAGCGCAAGCTGCTGACCCAGATCAGCGACTACCTCTCCCAGGCCTCCTGCGCCCTGGAGCAGCTCAAGCCCCTGATGGAGCGGGTGGACTCCATCCCCGGCGTGAAGGAGATGGCTCTGGCCTACCGCACCGCGGTGGTCCCCGCCATGGCCGCCCTGCGCTATCCCATCGACGCCCTGGAGCTTCTGGTGGACAAGTCTGTCTGGCCCATGCCCACCTACGGCGATCTGATGTTCGAGGTGTAAGGTGTTTCCCCTTTTCTATCTTTGATTTTATAGGCAGACGCCCCGGAGCCTGTGCTCCGGGGCGTCTCTGCTTGTCAAAACTTCTGTAAGAAACTCGATGGCCTCCCGCTGTCCACAGATCGCTTTACTCATTCAATTATAAATTGATTCGGACTGAAAAATATGGTAAAATCAGTGATGAAATCAATTCAACTTTTTCGTTGTGGGGGAGCGAAATGAAAAAATTCGGAGTATATTTTGTCATTGGTCTCGTGATTGCTTGTGTTGGAATCCTTGTATCTGATATTTGTGGAGATTTCTTTAATGGCATGGATTATGGCAGTGCGTGTGTATTAGGCATGGGCGCATACCTTTGTGTCGTATTAGTTGTATGTACAGGTATGGTTCTTTCAAAGTTGGATGAAAAATCCAAATCGAATCATGAATGATGCGATAAGAACTGAATTAGGATGATTTCAAATTTGCTGAGTTTTCTGTCTGTCGATATACCGCTCTTTTCCATTTCGGTAAAGAGTGGTTCTTGTTAGAACTCCAGCCCTTTCCTCGCATATTCTGCCGCCTCCGGCTCAGGCTAAGCTCTGGAGGTGAGCAATTTGGATCCCAGCGGAGCACTGTTATCCTTCATCCACAAAAACGCCGCCATGGGGGTGGGAGCCATCCCCCAGGCCATGTCCCTGCCTCAGAGCCGGGCCATGGTCCCCGCCCTGGACCGGCAGCTCCGGGAGTACCGGGCCATCGCCGCCCAGTCCCAGGCCTATGCACGGGCCCACGGCCGTCGGGAGCTGCGGGGGCCCGGCACCGCAGCCCTGGCCATGTCCGCTGCCATGCTGCGGGCCCAGTCCATGCTGGACCCGTCCACATCCAGACTGGCGGAGCGGATGATCCAGGGCAGCACCATGGGCGCCGTCCAGATGACCCGCCGCCTTCACCAGTTCACCGGCCGGGCCGACCCGGCTCTGGTGGAACTGGGACAGCGGCTGCTGCGCACAGAGGAGCAGAACATCCAGGAGATGAAGCGCTTCCTCTGAGCCCTGCGGAAAAGAACGCTGGCCGGAGGCGATACGCCTCCGGCCAGCATCCGCTCACACGTCCACAGAAGAGAAGCAGAACCGGGTCTCCTGCCGGTACTCCGCTCCGGCCCGCAGCACCGGGCTGGGGAACTCCGGATGGTGGATGGCGTCCGGGAAGAACTGAGTCTCCAGACAGAAGCCCCACCGCTTGTCGTAGGGAGCGCCCCCCTTCCCCGCCGGGCAGCCGTCCAGATAGTTGCCCGTGTAGAACTGCACGCCGGGCATGGTGGTACTCACCTCCAGGGCGATCCCCGTCTCCTCCGACCAGGCACGGGCAGCCGGGCGCAGCGTCCCCGCTGGGCCGTCCACCACCCAGTTGTGGTCATAGCCCCCCGCCATGGTCAGTTGGGGAAAGTCCTCGTCGATCCGCTCGCCGATCCGCGCCCCCGCCCGCAGGTCCATGGGGGTGCCCTCCACCGGGGCCAGCTCCCCTGTGGGGATGGAGCCTTCGTCCGCGGGGGTATAGCGCCCGGCGTTGATTTGGATATACTGGCCGGTCACAGGGCCGCTGGCGTGTCCGTTCAGATTGAAATAGCTGTGATTTGTAAGGTTGCACAGGGTATCCCGGCTGCTCCGCGCCCAGTAGGCGATGGACAGTCCCTCCCGGGAGAGGGTATAGGTCACCCGCGCCGGCAGGTCGCCGGGATAGCCCTCCTGGCCGTCCGGGCTGAACAGGGAGAGGACCAGCCGGTCCTCCTCCGCCTCCTCCACCCGCCACACCTGCCGGTCAAAGCCCACCAGGCCGCCGTGGAGGTGGTTCTCTCCGTTATTGGCCGCCAGGGGGTACTCCCGCCCGCCCAGAGAGAAGCGGGCCCCGCCGATGCGGTTGGCCACCCGGCCCACCAGGGCCCCCAGATACTTATCCTGCCGCCGGTAGTCCTCCAGACTGTCAAAGCCCAGCGCCACATCCACGGGCGCTCCGCTCCGGTCCGGCACCGTGAGGGTGCGCACCGCCCCCCCATAGGTCAGGATCCCGGCAGTAAGCCCGCCGCTGCGCAGTGTGATCTCCTCCACCTGTGTCCCGCCCGGCATCGTGCCAAAGAGTCGTCTGCTCTGTTCTTCCATATTGGCCTCCTTCCGACCCGCCCCTGCGCGGCTCTGGCCGCGGTCCGGCGCCGGGTCTTTGCTCCATTGTACCGTGTTTTTTCTCCAGAGGCAAGCTGTTGTGGAGGCCTCCGCCGGACAGGACGGCGGAAGTCCGCTTTTTTCTCTGTTTTTCTCCATAGTTTGCCCTTGCCACGGGAGGAAAAAGGCAGTATAATATTGTCGTTGCGTTGTGAATCGGATAAGGCAAATCCGCTCCGCGGTTGCGAATCCCGGTTCCTGGAGGTAACAATTATGGTAAAAGCGATCGTAGGCGCCAACTGGGGCGACGAGGGCAAGGGCAAGATCACCGATATGCTGGCCGAAAGTTCTGACGTCGTCATCCGCTTCCAGGGCGGCGCCAATGCCGGCCACACCATCATCAATGACCGCGGCCGCTTCGCCCTGCACACCCTGCCGTCCGGCGCATTTTATCCCCATGTCACCAACATCATCGGCAACGGCGTGGCGCTGGACATCCGCAAGCTGGTGGACGAGCTGCGCTCCATCACCGATCAGGGAGTTCCCGCCCCCAATCTCATCATCTCTGAGCGGGCCCAGCTGCTCATGCCCTACCACAAGCTCCAGGACGCCTATGAGGAGGAGCGGCTGGGAGGCAAGGCCTTCGGCTCCACCAAGAGCGGCATTGCGCCCTTCTACTCCGACAAGTATGCCAAAATCGGCATCCAGGTCTGCGACCTGTTCCATGAGGACCGCCTGATGGAGCGGCTCACCGCCGCGCTGGCCATCAAGAACGTCCTGTTCCAGCACCTGTACCACAAGCCCGCTCTGGACGCCCAGGAGCTGTTCCAGCAGCTGCTGTCCCTGCGGGAGGAGATCCGCCCCTATGTGGGCGACGCGGTGGGCTTCGTCCACCAGGCCCTGAAGGAGAACAAGACCATCCTTCTGGAGGGCCAGCTGGGCTCCATGAAGGACCCGGACCTGGGCATCTTCCCCATGACCACCTCCTCCCACACCCTGGCCGGCTTTGGCTGCGTGGGCGCCGCCGTCCCCCCCACCGCAGTGGAGGATGTGATCTGCGTCACCAAGGCCTACTCCTCCAACGTGGGCTCCCAGACCGAGCCCTTCATCAGCGAGGTCACCGGCGAGGCCGGCGATGAGCTGCGCCGCCGGGGCGGCGACAAGGGTGAGTTCGGCGCGACCACCGGACGCCCCCGCCGCGTGGGCTGGTTCGACACGGTGGCCACCAAGTACGGCTGCATGATCCAGGGCGCCACCCAGGTGGCCCTCACCTGTCTGGACGTGCTGGGCTATCTGGACGAGATCCAGGTCTGCACCGGCTATGAGATCGACGGCCAGGTCACCGACCGCTTCCCCGTCACCCCCCTGCTGAAGAAGGCCAAGCCCGTGTTCACCACCCTCCCCGGCTGGAAGTGCGACATCCGCGGCTGCAAGGACTACAACGCCCTGCCCCAGCAGGCCAAGGACTATGTGGACTTCCTGGAGGCCCACATCGGCGCCCCCATCACCATGGTCTCCTCCGGCCCCAAGCGCGAGGAGATGACCTACCGCACCCCGAAGCTGTGACCCACTGTGGGGCCGGACTCCGCCTCGGCGGCATCCGGCCCCCTTCCGTTTTTTAGAAGGAGAACTGTCATGCGGCACCGTATTTTTCCCTCTCTTCTCTCCCTCAGCCTGGCCCTGGGCCTGTGTGTGCTGCCCGCCTCCGCCCTGGAGACGGACGACCTGAAGACGCTACTCCAGACCTATTATGTGGACCAGATCCCGGAAAACGTCCTGGAGCAGGACACAGTTCAGACTGTTCTGGACGCCCTGAACGACCCCTATACCACCTATATGACCGCCGAGGAGTACCAGTCCTTCCTGAACCAGGTGGACGGCGAGACGGTGGTGGGCATCGGGGTGTCCATCCAGACCACCGTAAGCGACGGGGTGCAGATCCTCTCTGTGCTGGACGGCTCCCCCGCCCAGGAGGCCGGCCTGTCCGCCGGAGACCGCATCCTGTCGGTGGACGGCGTCCCCCTGGAGCCGGGCATGGACCCCTCCTCCCTCATCCGGGGCGAGGCCGGCACACAGACCACCCTCACCGTCCGGCTCCACAGCACCGGCAAGACCCGGGACTTCACCCTGGAGCGCCGGGCCGTAGTTATCCCCATCGTCACCTATGAGCTGAAGGACGGGGATGTGGGCTACATCAAGTGCGACAGCTTCGGCGCCTCCACCGCCGCCACCGTGCAGGAGGCCCTGGAGGAGCTGGAGGGCCGGGCGGACGTCTGGATCATGGACCTGCGCGCCAACCCCGGCGGCACGGACACGGCCGTCAACCTTACTGCCGGAAAGTTCACGGACGGCATCATGGTCTATATGCTCAGCGCCGACGGCCTGGCCTACTACCGGGGCATCCGCCCGGACGCCCCCGACTACACCGACGTGCCGGTGGTGGTCCTCACCAGCCCCTGGAGCGCCAGCGGCGCGGAGATGTTCGCTGCCGCCGCCCGGGACCATGGCTTCGGCATCTCTGTGGGCCAGCGGACCTATGGCAAGGGGGTGGCCCAACTGGTCCTGGACGAGAAAAACGCCCCAGACCTGTTTGACGGCGACTGCCTGAAGGTCACGGCCTACCGCTTCTACTCCCCCAACGGCGTCACCAACGACACCATGGGGGTCCTCCCCACCCTGCTGATCTCCCAGGAGAACACCGAGGCCGCCGCCCGCCTCCTGCGGGCCGGCGTCCCCGGCATCGCGGACGGCTCCCTGAAGCTGGAGCTGGCCGGACACACCTTCTATCTGGATGACCGGCAGGCCAGGCACATTGACAACCGCGCCGCCTTCACTGAGCTGCTGGAGGCCCTTCCCCCCTCCGCCCGCCTGTCCGTGGGGTACAGCGGCAGCACCTGGACCCAGGTGGCCCCGGAGGAGCTGGCCCGGCAGTGGGGCCTGGAGTTCCACAGCCGGACCTTCTCCGACACCGCCGGCTCCCCCTTCGCCCAGGCCATCGACACCCTGGCGGTATACGGCCTGCTCTCCGGCTATGAGGACGGGACCTTCCACCCCGGAGAGACCATCACCCGGGCAGAGTTCAGCGCTATGGTGGCCTCCGCCCTGAACCTGCGCCGGAGCGACAGCGCCCCCTTCTCCGACGTGGACCCCTCCGCCTGGTATGCCGGCGCGGTCAACGCCATGGCCGCCAAGGGCTTCCTGTCCGGCGACGGGGACGGGCGCTTCCGCCCGGAGGACACCATCTCTTATGAGGAGATGGTCACCGTCCTCTCCTCCGTGGCCGCCTGGGCCACCATGGAGGGCCGGGAGCTGGCGGAGGAGAGCCTGTCCGCCGGGGACTGGGGCGTCTACCACGACTTTTCCGAGTGGGCGCGGATCCCCGCCCGGAACCTGGACCGCCTGGGCGCCCTGGCCGGCAGCCAGCAGCCTCAGGAGCCCGGCACCCGTGAGACCGCCGCCGGGCTGCTCCACGCCCTTCTGGAGGCCGCTGGTCTCCTCTGGGACTGACCCATACGCCAAGCCTTCCCCCTTCCAGAGGGAAGGTGTCACGGACGAAAGCCGTGACGGATGAGGGTGAGCCGGTCCCACGCACGCACTCCCCCTCATCCGCCCCCTGCGGGGGCACCTTCCCCCCATTGGGGGGAAGGCAGGCATCCGGTTTATTTTACCTTTAGAAAGGATATGGCAATACTATGACACAGATCGACATTATCTCCGGCTTCCTGGGAGCCGGCAAGACCACCCTCATCAAGAAGCTGCTGGACGAGGCCTTCCACGGCCAGAAGATCGTCCTCATTGAAAACGAGTTCGGCGAGATCGGCATTGACGGCGGCTTCCTCAAGGACGCCGGCGTGGAGATCACCGAGATGAACTCCGGCTGCATCTGCTGCTCCCTGGTGGGCGACTTCGGCGCCGCGCTGAAGCAGGTGCTGGACGACTACGCCCCCGACCGCATCGTCATCGAGCCCTCCGGCGTGGGGAAGCTGTCCGACGTCATCGCCGCCGTGGAGCGGGTGCAGAAGGAGGCCCCCGCCCTCCGGCTCCACAGCTTTGTCACCGTGGTGGACGCCACCAAGGCCAAGATCTATATGAAGAATTTCGGTGAGTTCTTCAACGATCAGGTGGAGCACGCCTCCGCCATCCTCCTCTCCCGCACCCAGAACATGGACCAGGCCAAGCTGAATGTGGCCGCCGGCCTGCTGCGGAACAAGAACCCCAAGGCGGCCATCCTCACCACCCCCTGGGAGCAGCTCACCGGCGACCAGATCGTGTCCGCCATGGAGGGCGGCCGCTCCCTGGCGGAGGAGCTGATGGAGGAGATCGGCCACAGCCACGGCGGGGATGAGGAGCACCACCATCACCACCACGAGCACGGCGAGAGCTGCTCCTGCGGCCATGACCACCACGACCATGAGCACCACGATGAGCACGAGCACTGCCACGACGAGGCGGCCTGTGACGTCTGCCTGGGTCACGAGCATCACCACGACCACGATGAGGCGGCCTGCGACGCCTGCTGCGGCCACCATCACCACGGACATGACGCCGACGAGGTGTTCACCTCCTGGGGCCGCGAGACCCCCCGCAAGTACAGCCGGGAGGACCTTCAGGACGCCCTCTCCGCCCTGGCCATGAGCGAGGACTACGGCTATATCCTCCGGGCCAAGGGCATGGTCCCCTGCGACGACGGGCAGACCTGGCTCCACTTCGACCTGGTCCCCGAGGAGTTCCAGATCCGGGAGGGGGCCGCCGACTACACCGGCCGCCTGTGCGTCATCGGCTCCGGGCTGGATGAGGCCGGGCTGGAAAAGCTGTTCCAGCTGGTGTAAGGGGGCCGCCGACATGAGTGATTCCCGGATTCCCCTGTACCTTATCACCGGCTTTCTGGACAGCGGCAAAACCACCCTGCTCACCGACACCCTGGCCATGGACTACTTCAACGACGGCCAGCGCACGGTGCTCCTCCGGTGCGAGGACGGCGAGGAGGAGTACGACCAGGCGGAGCTGTCCAAGCGCAACTGCCGGGTGGTCCCGGTGGAGGACCAGTCCCAGATCTGCACCGCCTTCCTGGAGGAGGTGGACCGCCGCTATCAGCCCGAGCGCGTCCTGCTGGAGTACAACGGGATGTGGCCCATCCAGCTGCTGCGGGACCTGAAGCTGCCCCGGACCTGGGGCCTCTATCAGGCCATCGATGTCATCGACGGCACCACCTTTGAGATGTACCGCACCAATATGCAGTCCATGATCGTGGACATGGTGACCGAGGCGGACATGGTGCTGTTCAACCGCTGCACCCCGGAGATGCCCCTCTCCGGCTGGAAGCGGTCCATCCGGGCGGTCAACCGGATGTGCGAGATCGTCTTTGAGGACGAGATGGGCGAGGAGCTGGAGGTGGAGGACATCCTCCCCTACTCCCTGGAGGAGCCCCACATTGACCTGGAGGATGATGACTACGGCATCTGGTACCTGGACATCCAGGACCACCCGGAGCGGTATGTGGACAAGACCATCACCTTCAAGGCCCAGGCCATGACCAGCATGAAGCTGCCCCGGGGCACCTTTATCCCCGGGCGCAACGCCATGACCTGCTGTGAGGAGGACATCCGCTTTTTCGGCTTCCTGTGCAAATACGACCGGGCCCGGACCCTGAAAAAGGGCCAGTGGGTCACGGTCCACGCCGTCATTCGATGGGAACAGGCCGACGTCTATGAGGGGGAGGGCGTGGTCCTCTACGCCGGCCGGGTGGAGCAGGCCGGTCCCCCGGAGGATCCCCTGGTGTACTTCCGCTGAAGCCACGAGTCTTTCCAAGATCCCCGGACGCGGGCTGCTGTATCTGACGGCGGCCCGCGTTTTCTGTATTCTGCCCTTTATTTCCCTATCCATCCGGTCTGTTTTGTGATTTTTCCTGAAATGTGTTTTTTTACTACCATTCCGGCGCAAACTATGCTATGATGTATCTGTAAAACGTTGTCCAAGCCTACTTACAGAAAAGAGGTTTTTGATATGTACTGCATCCGAAAGGTCACAGACGACCTTCTCTGGATCGGCGGCAATGACCGCCAGAGCCCGCTCTTCGAGAGCGCCCACCCTGTCCCCCGGGGGATGTCTTACAACGCCTACCTCCTGCTGGATGAAAAGACCGTCCTGTTCGACACGGTGGACCGCGCCGTCCAGACCCAGTTCTTTGAGAATCTGGAGCACGCCCTGGGCGGACGCCGCCTGGACTATGTGTTCGTCCACCACATGGAGCCCGACCACGCCGCCACCCTGGGGGATCTGATGATCCGCCACCCGGAGGCCACCATCGTCTGCAACGGCAAGTCCCTGAACATGATCCGCCAGTTCCACTGCACCGATCCCAAGGGGGCCATGCTGGTCAACGAGGGGGACTCCATCTCCACCGGCTGCCACAGCTTCACCTTCTACAACGCCCCCATGGTCCACTGGCCGGAGGTGATGGTGAGCTATGACGCCGCGGACGGGATCCTGTTCTCCGCCGACGCCTTCGGCACCTTCGGTGCCCTCAACGGCGTCCTGTTCGCCGACGAGGTGGACTTTGACCGGGACTGGCTGGACGAGGCCCGGCGCTATTATACCAACATCGTGGGCAAGTACGGCCCCCAGGTCCAGGCCCTTCTGAAAAAGGCCGCCGGACTGGACGTGCGGATGATCTGTCCCCTCCACGGCCCGGTGTGGCGGAAGGATCTGGGCTATATTCTGGACAAGTACGCCAAGTGGGCCGCCTATGAGCCCGAGGTCCGGGGCGTGCTCATCGCCTTCGCCTCGGTCTACGGCGGGACGGAGACCGCCGCCAATATCCTGGCCTGCCGCTTGGCGGAGCTGGGCATCCCCGTGGATCTGTACGACGTGTCTGTCACCCACTACTCCTATGTGCTGTCCGAGGCCTTCAAGTACAGCCATCTCGTCTTTGCCTCCACCACCTACAACAACGGCATCTTCGTCTCCATGGACAATTTCCTCCGGGATCTGGCCCACCACGCCCTCCGGGGCCGCAAGGTGGCCCTCATTCAGAACGGCTCCTGGGCCCCCGCCAGCGGCAAGCTGATGGCGGAGATCCTGGGCGGCATGAAGGACATGGAACTGCTGGAGGCCCCGGTCACCCTGAAGTCCACCCTGGCCCCCGGACAGGACCAGGAGCTGGAGGCCCTGGCCCGGACCCTGGCCGCCTCCGTCCGCGGCGAGGAGCCCGCCCCGGAGGCGGAGCCCGAGACAGCGGACAAGCCCCGTGGCTTCGTGTGCAAGATCTGCGGCTTTGTCTATGAGTCGGACACCCTCCCGGAGGACTTCACCTGTCCCATCTGCCGCCGTCCCGCCAGCGATTTCGAGCCGCTGGCCTGAGCCATGCCTTCCCCTGCCGGAGGGCTCCGGCACAAATTCAAATCGAAAGCAGGTCGTTTTTATGAAAAAGTTTGTCTGTGATCTCTGCGGCTATATCTATGACGAGGCCGCCGGCGCCCCCGACGAGGGCGTCGCCCCCGGCACCCTGTGGGCCGATGTGCCCGACAGCTTTGTCTGCCCCCTGTGCGGCGCGGACAAGAGCCAGTTCTCCGAGGCCTGAGCCTCTCCCCTCACGCCGCAATGCCCCAGACGCTCCATCCGGAGCGCCTGGGGCATTTTTCTCGCCTCCGGCAGCGGGCGGCTTTCCGCCGGCCGCCGCGCGCCGCCGGGCCTTACAGCGCCGGGGCCTTGCCGCGGCCCGGTACAGCGGTCAGGTTCCGGGTATGGCGGATCTCCTCCCAAACGGTGGTCTTTTGGAACATACAGTGGATGGTGATGGGGACCCAGCTGAGCAGAAACAGCCAATAGCAGGCCAGGGCCGCCCCCAGCCGCCGGTCCCACTTCCCCTCCACCGTCAGCACAAGGGCCGCCAGGAGCGTGGCCCCCAGGGCGGCAATGGCCAAACTGCCTGCCGCGCCCGCCGCGCACAGCAGGGGCGAAAAGCCCTCCGGCCCCATCTGCCCCGCCGCCAGAGCGGAGACCGCCAGATTGATCAGCGCCGCCGCCTGATAGGCCGGGATCAGCAGGGTGGCGCCCACATCCCAGGCCGCGCCGGAGGGCCGCGCCGCCAGCCCCCGGCCTACCGCGGGCAGATAGCGCCCAGCCACCTGGAGGGTCCCGCTGGTCCAGCGCCTGCGCTGCTTCACCGACTCCCGGAAGGTCAGCGGCTGCTCGTCATAGGTGACCGCCTTTGGGGCCCAAAAGACCTGTACCTCCTCCAGGGCGCACTGGACCGACAGCTCCAGATCCTCGCTGATGGTCTCCGTCCGCCAGCCGCCCATCCGGTCCAGCACCGAGGCGGCCACCATAAAGCCGGTGCCGTTGACCATGGCGGGCAGGCCCAGCCCGGCCCGGCCCCCGTTGTGGAGGCGGTCCATCATCCAGTAATAGATGGAATAGCAGCCGGACACCACGCTGTCATAGGGGTTCTTGCTGTCCCGAAAGCCCTGGGCGGCCCGTGCGCCCGCCCGGTAGGCGTTGTTCATCTCCCGCAGGAACTGGGGGTCCGCCAGGTTGTCCGCGTCAAAGACGCAGACCGCGTCATAGCCCCGGCGGGACAGCCGCTCCCACGCGAAGCGCAGCACCTCGCCCTTGCTCTTCACCGGAACGGTACACTCCAGCACATGGGCCCCAAAGCGCCGGGCCGCCAGCGCGGTATGGTCCGTGCACTGATTGGGGATCACCCATATATCATAGAGCTCCGGGGGATAGTCCTGCATCAGAAGGGTATTGATCAGGCTGCCCACCACCAGCTCCTCATTCCGCGCCGGGACCAGCACGGCAAAGCGGGTGGAGGCCGGATGTCTGCCGTACTCCATGGGCCGCCGCCAGGACATCAATCCCACCAGCAGGTAATAGCTCCCCCAAAGGGTGATCCCGGCGCCCAGCAGCGCCGCGGCCGCGGTCAGCAAACTCATACAGACTCCTCCTCTGTCCGGTTTTGACCGGATTCTACCAGAGGAATCTTAAGAAATCCCTGGGGACTTTCTTAAGTTTTGACTAAAAGTGTGTGAAATCCCGCCCCAGGCTTGACCGGCCGCAAAATTTACAATTTGTTTATTTGACGAGTTTTCTTTATTTTGCTATAATAATTTATATATTTTACCTGGTTTTTCAAGATTCCCCGGCCTGCCCCCGTCCAATTCTCAACATTTTCCTGTTTCTCAGGGGCACGCCGCAAGAAGGAGGTGCCCCTTTGCTTCGTTTTGAACACGTTTCCCTCTCCTATGGCAGCCAGCAGATCCTGGACGACCTCTCCTTTGAGATCCAGGAGGGCCAGATGGCGGTGCTCATCGGCCCGTCCGGCTGCGGAAAGACCACCACGCTGAAGATGATCAACCGCCTCATCGAGCCCACCGCGGGCAGGATCTATCTGGATGGACAGGACATCACCACCAAGGACAAGGTGGAGCTGCGCCGCCACATCGGCTATGTGATCCAGCAGATCGGCCTGTTCCCCAACATGACGGTGGCCCAGAACATCAGCGTGGTCCCCACCCTGCTCAAGTACAGCCGGGAGGAGTGCGACCGCATCGTGCGGGAGCTGCTGGATATGGTCAACCTGCCCTATGAGCAGTACGCCCATAAATACCCCTCGGAGATGTCCGGCGGACAGCAGCAGCGCATCGGCATCCTGCGTGCCCTGGCCGCCTCCCCTCCCATCGTCCTGATGGATGAGCCCTTCTCCGCCCTGGACCCCATGACCCGCCGCACCCTCCAGCAGGAGGTGCGCGCCCTCCAGCAGAAGCTGAATAAAACCTTCGTCTTTGTCACCCACGACATGGCGGAGGCCCTGGACCTGGCGGACGTCATCATCTTCATGGACCACGGCAGGATCGTCCAGATGGCCCCCCCGGAGGAGATGCTCGCCCACCCCGCCAGCGGCCAGATCCAGGACTTTTTGGGCAAATTCATCGACCTTCAGTCCCACAAGGAGCTCACCGCCGCCGACTTCATGCGCACCGGCGTCTACACCGTCTCCGCCCGGAAGGGGATCAACGAGTGCATCAGCAAGATGCAGCGCCATAACGTGGACACCCTGATCGTGGTGGACGACCAAGCCCGGTATCAGGGGACCGTCTCCATCGCGGACATCCGCCTCACCGGCCATGTGGTCCAGACCATCGAGCCGCTGATCCGCTGCAACACCCCCACCGTCCACGCGGAGGACAACGCCAAGGACTGCTTCGACCAGCTGATCTCCAGCGGCGCGCCCTATCTGGTGGTGCTGGACGGCCAGGGCCAGGTGGCGGGCATCATCACCAAGACCAGCATGGCCTCCGCCATGGCGGAACAGCTTTGGGGGTGAGGACGCATGAGCATCCATGATCTCCCCGTCAAGCTGGCGGAGCACCTGTTCTTCACCCTGGCCTCGGTGGCCATCGGCTTCGCGCTGGGCGTGGTGCTGGGCGTCCTGCTGTCCCGGCGGCCCAAGCTGTCCGGCGTGGTGCTGCCCATCCTGTCCATTTTCAATACCATCCCCGGCATCGTGTTCATCGGCCTGCTGTTCCTGGCCTGGGGCACCCATGTGGCCACCGTGCTGGCCGCCCTGGGGATCTACGCCACCTTCCCGGTGCTGAAAAACACCTATGCCGGCCTGGTATCCGTGGACCCGCAGTACCTGGAGGCCGCCCGGGGCTGCGGCATGAGCCCCTGGCAGAGCCTGCTCCAGGTGGAGCTGCCCCTGGCCCTGCCCACCATCATCGGCGGGCTCCGTATGTCCACCGTCTACACCGTCAGCTGGGCGGTGCTGGCCTCCATGATCGGCCTGGGCGGACTGGGCGACTTCATCTATGCCGGTCTGAGCTCCAATGACAACGCCCTGATCCTGCTGGGGGCCATCCCCGCGGCCCTGCTGGCCTTTGCCCTGGGCACCCTGGTGGATCTGCTCCAGCACCGGACAGTGCCCAAGGGGCTGCGGAAGGGAGGTCCCGCCGCATGACGCTCTCTATGATCCTGACCCACCTGGCCCTTGTGGTGGCCGCCCTGGTCTTTGCCATTCTGGCCGGCGTACCCCTGGGCATCCTGTGCTACTTCTACCCCTCCGCCCGGCGGGTGGTGCTCCGGGTGGTGGACCTGATCCAGACCACCCCCGCCCTGGCCCTTCTGGGCATCATTATGGTGTTCATGGGGGCGGGCAAACCCACCGTCATCGTGGGCCTGGCCCTCTACTCCCTGCTGCCCATCGTGCGGAACACCCACCTGGGCCTGAGCCAGGTGCCGGAGTACCTCATCGAGGCCGGCCGGGGCATGGGCATGACCCGGATGTACCGCCTGCTCCATGTGGAGCTCCCCCTGGCCGCCCCCATCATCTTCACCGGCATCCGCATCGCCACGGTCAACGCCATCGGCACCGCGGTCTTTGCCTCCTTCGTGGGGGGCGGCGGACTGGGCAGCTTCATCACCACCGGCATCCGCCAGGACGATATGGAGGCCATCCTGCTGGGCACCGGCGTGCTGATGGCCATGGCTCTGGTCCTGGACCTGCTGATGGGGCTGGCGGAGCGCTATCTGAACAGCCGCACCGGCCAGCGCTCCCGGACCAGCCGCCTCATCGCCCGGGCCGCCTCCGCCGCTGCCTGCGCTGCCGCGGCCGCCCTGTGTGTGGTGGCCTTCTTCCCCCAGCGCACCGACGGTCTGGTCCTCTACCAGGGCGAATTTTCCGAGGTCCAGCTGGTCAACAGCATGATCCAGCAGCTGGTGGAGGAGCGCCACGGCATCCCCGTCACCATCAAGGACCAGATGACCGCCAAGAACAACTTCGCGGAGCTGTCCGGATCGGGACACTCCTGCGACCTGATGTACACCTGGGACGGGACCCTGCTGACCACCATCATGGGCCTGGACACCTCCGACGTTCCCGACGGACAGACCCTCTATGAATTTGTGGACCAGCGGATGCGCGGCGAGTACGGGCTGGAGCTGATGGGAAAGATCGGCGTGAACAACACCTACTCCATCGGCGTCACCCAGCAGGTGATGAACGCCTATCACCCCGAGACCATCAGCGACCTGATCCCCATTGCCGGCCAGCTTCGCTTCGGCGCGGAGCAGGACTTCTTCACCGACGCCGGCAGCATGAAGTTCGGACCGTTTTCCAAGTTCTACGGCCTGAACTTCCAGGATGTGCTCCATGTGGACATTATGATGAAGTACACCATGGTGGAGCAGGGGGCCTATGACGTGATGGTGGTCTACGCCACCGACGGCCTGAACAAGCGGGCCAACCTGACCATTCTGGAGGACGACCTCCACTTCTTCCCCGACTACTACGGCACCATCCTGGTGCGCAGCGACCTGTTCGACCGCTTCGCCGAGGAGGCCCCCGGCCTCAGGGAGACCCTTCAGCTGCTCAACGGCCAGTTCACCGACGAGAAAATGAGCGAGCTGACCTACCGCGTCGATGTGAAGGGCGAGGCGGTGGACGCCGTGGCCAGAGATTTCCTGATCTCCGCCGGGCTGCTTCCGGCCTGATATGTCCCAAGCGCAAAGAGGCCCTTGGAGCTGGCGCAGCCAGCTCCAAGGGCCTCTTTTCCCTCATAAAATATTCACCAGAGAGGGCTGCTCCATCTCAGACAGCAGCTCCAGCTGACAGATCAGCTCCGCGTTGGCGGCGGTGTACTGGTCAGGCTCCTCCAGGACCAGGTACTGCTCTACTGCCCGGAAGCCCCGGAGGATCTGGTCGGTGTCCGAGTGGCGCATCATCACATGGAGATAGGCGTCATGGGCCTGCCAGAGGCCGAAACTCTCCCGGCTGAGCCGGGCCGCCCCCTCCCAGTCCCCCCGGGCGGCCAGCTCCTGGGCCTGCTCCAGCTGCCCGGCCATCCGCCCGGTGAGCCGGTCCGCGTACCACGCGTTCCACAGGGAGCCTCCCAGCAGGACCAGCAGCAGCGCCGCCGCGCTCAACAGCCGCTTCACGCGCCCCGCCTCCCCTCCCGCTCCCTGGGGGCCAGATAGATCTGTCCCTGCTCGTCCACTGTCATTAAAAAGACCTCCTCCCGGCGCTTCACCCCGCGCTGCTCCAGCTGCTTGTCCAGCCAGCGCCCGTCATACCCCCTGGCCCGGAGATTCCGCTCCAGCAGGCGCCCGTCGCTGATGAGCACCAGCGGCAGCCCGGACTCCTGGGCCTCCAGCCCCAGCTGCTTCATGGTAGGGGGCTTCTCCGCCGCCCGGGGCAGGACGGAGAGCTGCCCGCTGGTCTCCAGAATGGCGTACTCCACCTTTTGCGGGTCCGTATAGCCCTGGCTGCGCAGCTCCTCCAGCAGCTCGTCCACCGTCAGCCGGTTGCGCCGCATCTCCCTCTGGTCGATCTCCCCCCTCCGGATGACCACGCTGGGCCGCCCGCACAGCAGCGCCCGGAAGCGGATGCTCTTCATGGTCAGCACCGACAGGATCATGGTCATGGCCAGCAGGGCCAGGATTGGGATCACTCCGGTGAGCAGCGGGATGCCGAAATCCTGCATGGGCACCGCCGCCAGGTCCGCGATGATGAGGGAGAGCACCAGCTCCGAGGGCTCCAGCTCCCCCACCTGGCGCTTGCCCATCAGCCGGATCCCGGCAATGATGAGGATGTATAGGATGATGGTGCGGATCAGTCCGGTAAACACAGTCTCTCGCTCCTCCCGTTGACAGTCTGCGTCCCAGGCGCCGTGGGCGGGGCCGCTCCCCCACAGTCTGCCCGTTTTTTCCCTGTCCTATCCCAGCCCGCCGGAAAAGTCTCTTTGGGCGATTTCCTGCAATATGCCCAAAAGTCCGGGGAAAACTTTTTGGAAAAAGGGGGGTTCCTCCTCTTGAAATAACCCGGAATTTTCGATACAATATCTTGAAACACTTTGAACATGGATATGGCTTAGTGAACTGGAACAGAAGGGCGTGTGAGTGAATTGATGAAAGCGACTTTGATCCTGGCCAACGGAAGCGTTTTTTCCGGGACCAGCATCGGCGGCACCTCCGACCGGATCTGCGAGATGGTGTTCAACACCTCTATGACCGGCTATCAGGAGATCCTGACCGACCCCTCCTATGCCGGACAGGGCGTGGTGATGTCCTATCCCCTCATCGGCAATTACGGCGTCAACCACGAGGATAACGAGTCCAGCCGTCCCTGGGTGGAGGCCTTCGTGGTCCGTCATCTGTCCCCCCGGGGCAGCAATTTCCGCTGTGAGGGCGATCTGAACACCTATCTGAAGGAACACGATATTACCGGCATCCAGGGCGTGGACACCCGGGCACTGACGAAAATACTCCGCAGTCAGGGGAGCATGAACGGTATGCTCACCTGTGCGGAGCATTTTAATGTCGCCGAGGTCATGGAGCGGCTGCGCTCCTACGAGGTGAAGGACACCGTCCGCAAGGTGACCCGGACCCAGCCTGAGGTGTTCGAGGCCTATGGCGAGGAGAAGCATCTGGTCGCCGTGATGGACTACGGCGTGAAGCAGAACATCATCGAGTGCCTGCGCCGCCGCGGCTGTAAGGTGGTGGCCCTGCCCGCCTATACCCCCGCCGGCGAGGTGCTCTCCGGCGGCTTTGACGGCGTGATGCTCTCCAACGGCCCCGGCGACCCGGAGGAAAACACTGAGATCATCGCCGAGCTGCGCAAGCTCTATGACAGCACCATCCCCATCTTCGGCGTGTGCATGGGCCACCAGCTGCTGGCCCTGGCCACCGGCGCCAAGACCGGCCGCCTGGCCTACGGACACCGGGGCGGCAACCACCCCGTCCGGGACCTGGAGAAGAACCGCGTGTTCATCACCAGCCAGAACCACGGCTATATGGTCCTCTCCGACACGGTGGACCCCGCCGTGGCCGAGGTATCCCATATCAACGTTAACGACGGCACCTGTGAGGGACTGAGGTACAAGCGCCCCAACTGCTTTACCACCCAGTTCCACCCCGAGGCCAACGCCGGCCCCAAGGATACGGAATACCTCTTCAACCGCTTCATTGAATCCATGGGAGGTGCCAAGTAATGCCGAAGTATACCGATATCAAGAAGGTCCTGGTGCTGGGCTCCGGCCCCATCGTCATCGGCCAGGCCGCCGAATTTGACTACGCCGGTACCCAGGCCTGCCGCGCGCTGAAGGAGGAGGGCCTGGAGGTCGTCCTGATCAACTCCAACCCCGCCACCATCATGACGGACAAGGACATTGCCGACCATGTCTATATCGAGCCCATGAACCTGCCCTCCATCACCCAGGTCATCGAAAAGGAGCGCCCCGACGCCCTCCTGCCCAACATGGGCGGCCAGACCGGCCTAAATCTGGCTATGGCGCTGTATGAGAACGGCACCCTGGAGAAGTACGGCGTGCGCCTTCTGGGCACCAACCCCGCCTCCATCCACAAGGCGGAGGACCGCCAGGGTTTTAAGGACTGCATGGAATCCATCGGTCAGCCCTGCGTCACCTCCAAGGTGGTCAACACCGTAGAGGACGCTGTCTCCTTCACCAATGAGATCGGCTATCCCGTGATCGTCCGTCCCGCCTACACCCTGGGCGGCTCCGGAGGCGGCATCGCCTATGACGAGATCTCCCTGCGGGAGATCTCTGACCGCGGCCTGAACCTGTCCCGGGTCCACGAGGTGCTCATCGAGCGGTGCATCGCCGGCTGGAAGGAGATCGAGTTCGAGGTCATGCGGGACTCCGCCGGCAACGTCATCACCATCTGCTCCATGGAGAACATCGACCCTGTGGGTGTCCACACCGGCGACTCCATCGTGGTGGCTCCTACCCAGACCTTGGCCAACCGGGAGTTCCAGATGCTCCGCTCCGCCGCCCTGGACATCATCTCCGCCCTGGAGATCGAGGGCGGCTGCAACGTGCAGTTTGCCCTGAACCCCGACAGCTATGAGTACGCGGTCATCGAGGTCAACCCCCGTGTGTCCCGCTCCTCCGCCCTGGCCTCCAAGGCCACCGGCTACCCCATCGCCAAGGTGGCCGCCAAGGTGGCCCTGGGCTATACCCTGGACGAGATCCCCAACGCGGTAACCGGCAAGACCACCGCCTGCTTCGAGCCCACCATCGACTACTGCGTGCTGAAGATCCCCCGCCTGCCCTTCGACAAGTTCACTACCGCCAGCCGCACCCTGGGCACCCAGATGAAGGCCACCGGCGAGGTCATGGCCATCGCCAACTCCTTCGAGGGCGCGCTGATGAAGGCCATCCGCTCTCTGGAGCTGAACGTCCGGGCGCTGAAGCTGGACAAGCTGGAGGACCTGTACACCGACGAGATCGAGGACCTGCTGGTCCAGGTCACCGACGAGCGGCTCTTCGTGGTGGCCGAGGCCCTGCGCCGCGGCTTCTCCCCCCAGAAGATCAACCACATCACCAAGATGGACATCTGGTTCCTGGACGGCTTCCAGCGGATCATCGACATGGAGAACGAGCTGAAGGCCTGTAAGGGCGAGCCCGATATGGACACCCTGAAGCGCGCCAAGGAGATGTGCTTCGCCGACAGCTACATCGGCGCCCTGTGCGGCATGACCCAGGCCCAGGTGAAGGCCCTGCGGGAGCGGTATGGCATCATCCCCTCCTTCAAGATGGTGGACACCTGCGCCGCCGAGTTCGACGCCGAGACCCCCTACTACTACTCCACCTACGACGGAGAGAACGAGGCGGTGGACAACGGCTCCGGCAAGAAGAAGGTGCTGGTGCTGGGCTCCGGCCCCATCCGCATCGGCCAGGGCATTGAGTTTGACTACTGCTCCGTCCACTCCGTGTGGGCCTTCCGCCGCATGGGCTATGAGACCATCATCATCAACAACAACCCTGAGACCGTCTCCACCGACTTCGACGTGGCGGACAAGCTGTACTTCGAGCCGCTGACCGCTGAGGACGTGCAGAACATCGTGGAGCTGGAGAAGCCCTGGGGCGCTGTGGTCCAGTTCGGTGGACAGACCGCCATCAAGCTGGCCAAGGCGCTGACCGAGATGGGCGTGCAGATCCTGGGCACCTCCGCCGACGGCGTGGACGCCGCCGAGGACCGCGAGCGCTTTGACGAGATTTTGGAGAAGTGCGCCATCCCCCGCGCCAAGGGCCGCACTGTCTATACCACCCAGGAGGCCCTTCAGGCGGCCAACGAGCTGGGCTACCCCGTTCTGGTCCGTCCCTCCTACGTTCTGGGCGGCCAGGGCATGGAGATCGCCTACTCCGACCGGAACATTGAGGAGTTCATGCGGATCATCAACCTGACCGTTCAGGAGCACCCCATCCTCATCGACAAGTACCTCATGGGCCGTGAGCTGGAGGTGGACGGCGTGTTTGACGGGGAAGACATCCTCATCCCCGGCATCATGGAGCACGTGGAGCGGGCCGGCGTCCACTCCGGAGACTCCATCGCGGTCTATCCCCCCATCAACCTGGAGGAGAAGCACCGTGAGCTGATCCTGAAGCACACCAAGAACATGGCCAAGCACCTGAACGTCATTGGCCTGATCAACGCCCAGTATATCCTCTACAACGACGACATCTATGTCATTGAGGTCAACCCCCGCTCCTCCCGCACCATCCCCTATATCTCCAAGGTGACCGGCGTGCCCGTCATCGACCTGGCTACCAAGGTCATGCTGGGCGAGAAGCTGAAGGACCTGGGCTACGGCACCGGCCTGTACCGTGAGGCCAGCTATTTCGCCGTCAAGGCCCCCGTGTTCTCCTTCGAGAAGCTCACCGACGTGGACACCGGCCTGGGCCCCGAGATGAAGTCCACCGGCGAGGTGCTGGGTCTGGCCGAGACCTATCCCCAGGCCTTGCTGAAGGCCTTCAAGGGCGCCGGTCTGAAGGTACCCAAGCGGGGCAGCCGGATCATCGTCACCGTGAAGGACGAGGACAAGGCCGAAATGGTCGGCATCGCCCGGGGCTTTGAGGAGATGGGCGTGGAGATCTATGCCACTTCCGGCACCTGCGACGCCCTCACAGAGGCCGGCATTCAGTGCAAGCGGGTCAACCGCGTCTCCCAGTCCCACCCCAATATCCTGGATATGATCCAGAGCGGCACTGTGGACCTGATCATCAACACCCCCACCAAGGGCCGCAAGCAGGACAGCGACGGCTTCAAGATCCGCCGCTCCGCCGTGGAGCACTCCGTGGCCTGCGTCACCGCCATCGACACCGCCCGGGCCGTCCTCACCGTCCGGGAGCAGAGCCGCAGCGAGGACCTGACCCCCATCGACATCACCAAGATCTGATCCTTTTCTCCCCGGGCCCCAGCGGGCCCGGGGAGAACTGTTATCCGCCTCTCCCCTCCCCTGCGGAACTTTTCGGCCGTTAAAACGCCTGACTAGATAGCATATAACCTGGAGGTGGAGCCTTATGAAGCAGCTTTTGAAGCAGTACGCCGGCGGGCTGATCCTGTTGGCCCTGTTGACCGCCCTGATCGGCGCCTGTCTGTGGTCCTCCCGTCCGGTCCGTCTGGATGCCGGGGCGCTGATGCCAGCTGAGACGCTGGATAGCCTCCCCGGCCTGGAACTGTACTTGGACACCCACCGCGGCCATACCCTCTCCATGACTGTGGTGAACCGCAGCGGCCTTTCGGTGGAATCCGGCGGCTCGGTGGATCAGGATGCCGCGCTCTATCTGGAACCCGGGCTGGACGTCTTACTGAATGGGACCTGGTACAATGTGCCCTATGAGCCGTATACCTCCGCCGGGGTAGGTCTGGAGCTGGACCCGGTCGAGGAGATCGAGGGACAGGTCCGCCTCTCCCAATTCAGGAGACTTCCGGACGGCCAGTACCGGCTCTCCTTTGGGTACTGGACGCAGGCCCCCGAAGATGAGCGCCCCCGGAAGGATCTCCCCCTCTATGCCTCGTACACCGGGCTGGAGATCCTGGACGGGAACTATACCCTTCCCACCTCATCCCCATAAAACGCAAAAAACCACACCCTATGGTGTGGTCCTGAAATTTGGGGCTGCTTCTCTTACCGCTCGCTGGCAGAGACCTCCTTACACTCGTAGATCAGGTCCTCCAAATCCTCAGCGGCCTTCCACTCAAATCCCATCGCACTCACCTCCTTCTTTTCGTCTGTCAGTATATCCTTTTTTTCCGGTCCAAACAAGCAGCTTACCGTAAAAGCTTTGTAAAATTCGGTGGGGAAACCTGGCTGCTGGCAGGACCGCTCCCCTCCCCCGCTTCAATTTTGTCAAACTATACTAGGAACCCCGTCCTAAGATCTACGCATTTTATCCATGCTGAAAGGCACAATAACTTGCGAAACCACCCGAATTGTGGTACTATGAGTCATACAAAAAATAGGAGGCGCTGCAATGAAGCAGGACATGATTCTGATACTTGATCTGGGCAGTGAGGAGAACCCCCGTCTGGCCCGTGAGATCCGCGCACTAGGCGTTTACAGTGAGATCCACCCCCACGACATCACCGCCGATGAGCTTGCCGCTCTGCCCAACGTGAAAGGCATCATCCTGAACGGCGGCCCCAACCGCGTGGTGGACGGTGTGGAGATCGACGCCGCCAAGGAGATCTACAATGCTCCTGTGCCCGTGTTGCTGGCCGACCACAAGGGCGATCAGCCCTGGCCCGAGGATCCCGCGGCCCGCAAGGAAGCGCTGAGCAACTTTGTGTTCCAGGTCTGCGGCGCGCAGGCCAACTGGAATATGGAGAACTTCATCGCCGACCAGGTGGAGCTGATCCGCCAGCAGGTGGGTGACAAGAAGGTCCTTCTGGCTCTGTCCGGCGGTGTGGATTCCTCCGTCGTGGCCGCTCTGCTCATCAAGGCCATCGGCAAGCAGCTGACCTGCGTCCATGTGAACCACGGTCTGCTGCGCAAGGGCGAGCCCGAGCAGGTGGTCAAGGTGTTCCGGGACGAGATGGACGCCAACCTCATCTATGTGGACGCCGTGGACCGCTTCCTGGACAAGCTGGCCGGCGTAGCCGATCCGGAGCGGAAGCGCAAGATCATCGGCGCGGAGTTCATCCGTGTGTTTGAGGAGGAGGCCCGCAAGCTGGAGGGGATCAAGTTCCTGGGCCAGGGCACCATTTATCCCGACGTCATCGAGTCCGGCACCAAGACTGTGAGGGCGGTCAAGAGCCACCACAACGTGGGCGGCCTGCCGGAGGATCTGGACTTCCAGCTGGTGGAGCCTTTGAAGATGCTGTTCAAGGACGAGGTCCGCGCCTGCGGCAAGGCCCTGGGTCTCCCCGATTCCATGGTGTACCGCCAGCCCTTCCCCGGCCCCGGCCTGGGTGTGCGCTGCCTGGGCGCCATCACCCGCGACCGCCTGGAGGCCGTCCGGGAGTCCGACGCCATTCTCCGCGAGGAGTTCGCCAAGAACGGCCTGGAGGGCAAGGTGTGGCAGTATTTTACCGCGATCCCCGACATCAAGTCCGTCGGCGTCCGTGACAATAAGCGCGCGGACGAGTGGTGCGTGATCATCCGCGCGGTCAATACCGTGGACGCCATGACCGCCACTGTGGAGAATGTACCCTTCGACCTACTCCAGCATATCACCGCCCGCATCACCTCTGAGGTCAAGGGCGTCAACCGCTGTCTGTTCGACCTGACCCCGAAGCCCACTGGCACGATTGAGTGGGAATAAGCAAAAAGTGGATGTGAGGGCCCGCAAAGGCGCATAAACACTGGGTTTTTGATTTTCAAATTCTCCATTTGATAGCAGATTGATAGCACTCGTCAAATCCCGATTTATTGAGTTTGAAAAGAAAAATCGGGTGGCTTGCGAGTAGCCTAAAAATCCTCATCTTTTTATTCATAAGTAAAAGGTCTAACTGATTTTTGCTGATCAGTTAGACCTTTTTTATTTTGCTCTCATTTATCTGAATTTTCTGATTTTGTGCAACAAATGACCTTTCCCGTGGCCTACAAGTGAGGGGGTTAGATCAGACCCTCCGGCGGCATCTTGATGCGGATTTGGCTGCTGTCGTACTCCGGGTAGTGGTAGCGCCAGCTGTCGTACTCCTCCTGGGAGATCTCTCCGGCCTCCAACTTGGCGGCCTGTTCCCGCCAGGTCCAGAGCATCTCGTGCAGCCGGGCGGAGTCCTTGTTCTTCCGAACATCGACCTTCAAGCAGACTTCTCCATCCATCTCGCTGACCTTGAGCCCATAGTTATCCTCAAGGGTGAACAAGGTGTGCATCAGCCCTACATAGGAGTCTATATCCGGGACAGAAAGCGCATGGGGTGAGACATCTAGTACCTCAGCCAGGGCAGCGGTCAGGTCTGCCTTTGGGGTTCTTGATCCTGTTTCGTACTGTGCAAGGCGTACATCAGCAGACTTCTCCGGGAAGCCCAGCGCCATACCGAGATATTTTTGTGTCATCCCCCGCAGGAGACGGAAAAAGTGAATTCGTTCACCAATCGCCATGTAACCAACTCCAGTCTATGATTGTTCTTATTCGAAACATAGCATATTTGCTTAGTTTTGTCAAGATAATCTAAGCAAATTTATTTAATAATATTTCTTTCAAAACGCTTGAGCTAAGCTTATATGTATAGTATCATAAGGACACTAAGCTAATTAGTTTAGATAATATGGCGAATCAAATGGACCATCAGATTTTTGGTTGCGAAACCGAGAAAAAGTGGCAGTAGAGAGTAAGGAGGTCTTTATGAAAAGTAAAATTAGCAGGCAGAAACGATCAACAAAGAAAGGAAGGTATTTATTATGGCTTGCATCTGGTAAGCTAAAAGTAGACACTCACAAAGCGGGTGAGTGTCTACTTTTTTCATATCTGTTAAAATAGGAATAGAGGTGAAAAGATGGGGAAGAAAGGGATTCCGCATCGAAAATGGAGCAAAGAAGAAAAAATGAAGATAATAAAGCTTCATTTGGAAGAACATATTCCGGTTTGTGAAATTGAACGGCAATATTCTATCAGCAATAGTTTGGTGTGCGCATGGGTAAAGAAATATATAACAGAGGGAGAAGATGCACTAGAGCCGCGAAATGGCAATCCGTATGCCGCGCTTCATACAAGCAAGTCATTGAGTGAAGTGGAACGGCTCCGCCTCATCGTGGCCAAACAAGAGGTGGAAATAGCCCGGTTAAAAAAAGGATATTGGGTGGAAGGAGCTGGTGCAAACAAGGAGTACGTTACTGGCAGCGAAAAGAATACGAAGTCATCGAAGAACTCAAAGTGAAGTATCCAATAGATTTTCTGTGTAAGCTTATGGGAGTGAATCGATCCGGTTATTACAAATGGAAAGCCCGGCAAGGACAGCCGAATCGATATGAACGGGACAGGATCTTGCTGACAGAGTTCCTTCTAAAGGCACATGACAAACATCCTTCTCACGGGTATCATCGTCTGGCAAACGATGTGTTTCAGGAAACTGGCTGGGTGTTTTCACACCATCTGGCACACCAGTGCTGTAAAGCCGCTGGAATACGCTCTAAAGCCAGAAAATACAGGTATAAGCCGCCCGGAGAGGAAAGCGTTCAGTTTCCTAACGAAGTTCGAGGCCGCTGGAATACAGCGGCGCCTTTGCAGATCGTTGTGTCTGATATGACCGAATTTCGGGTAAACGGTGTGGAGTGGGAATGGACCATTCTGTTGGATACCTTCAATAATGAGATCCTGGCTCATAGCGTAACATCGACGAAAGGAAGCAACAAACCTTACTATCATTGTCTCGATGTGCTCAAACAGCTTATGGACAAAAGAGAAGAGCAGACGTCCCAGGTAGTCTTCCACACCGACCAGGGAGCTGTCTACTCTTCACGGGCTTTTTGCCAGGCCCACAAGGATTATAACATACTTCGCTCCATGTCGCGAGTAGGAACTCCAACAGATAACCCGATCATAGAAGCTTTGAACGGATGGATCAAAGAAGAATTGTTCCTCGACTTCGATCTGGCCCACGCAAAAGATGTTCCAGCTCTGTTGGACTCCTACGTCGACTTCTTCAATAACCGCCGTCTGGCTGCTGCTTTGGGCTATAGAAGCCCAGTTCAGTACAGGACCGAACTGGGCTTCTGTTAGCTGCGCTTTTTTGTGTCTACTTTTACTTGACAGATGCA
>CABIYX010000005.1:68941-128425 GCA_902363045.1 Clostridiales bacterium | reverse complement strand
AAAACCGGCGGGCGGGTCAGGAGATCCGCCCGTCCTCCGGCTTTGCTGTTTTTTGCCTGAGATGTTGTAGGGGCGGCCCTATGTGGCCGCCCGCCGATTTCCCGCCGGGGAATGTTTCCTCTCCGTCCCGTAGGGGAGGGGCTTGCCCCTCCCGCCGTTTTTCGGAATTTTTTCGGTCAACGCTGGGGTTTCGCCCTTTGAGGCGGCGCGCCGAGTCGTCGCGCCCTACGGATGTCATTGTCCATGGAAGACGGGCGGCCACAGAGGGCCGCCCCTACGGCATTTCAGGAGCATCACAGCAGAACCGGACAACAGGAGGTCATCTCGCCGCCCAGCTTCTTTACTTCTTCCCTGATTTCCCCAAAAAGCGGACAGGCCCTCTGCTATAATAGGAGAACATGGAAGGAGCGTGATGGTATGAGCAGCTGGCACAGCAAGCCGCTGCCCCGGCTTTTGGAGGAATTGGACGCCCGCCCCGGCGGACTGTCCCAACACCAGGCGGAGGAGCGCCTGCGGCGCGCCGGTCCCAATGAGCTGGAGCCGCCGCCCCAGGCGGGGCTTCTGGGACGGCTCCTGGAGCAGCTGCGGGACCCCATGATCCTGGTCCTGCTGGGGGCGGCGGGGCTGTCCCTGGCGGCCAGCGGTGGGGAGGAGTGGCTGGACGCGGCCATTATCCTGGTGATCGTGGCGGTCAACAGTGTGATCTCGATCTTTCAGGAGGACAGGGCCCAGCACGCCCTGGAGGAGCTGCGCAGGCTGTCCGCGCCCCAGGCAACTGCTTTACGGGGCGGACGTCCGGTGAAGCTGCCAGCGGCCCAGCTGGTCCCGGGGGATGTGATCCTGCTGGAGGCCGGCGATCTGGTCCCCGCCGACGCCCGGATCCTGGAGTGCAGCCGCCTCCAGGCGGACGAGTCCGCCATGACCGGGGAGTCCATCCCCGTGGAAAAGGCCCCCGCCGAGGCGCTGGCGGAGGACGCGCCCCTGGGGGACTGGACCAACATGGTCATCTCCGGCACCCTCATCACCGCGGGCCGTGGGACCGCCCTGGTATGCGCCACCGGAATGGACACTCAGATGGGGCACATCGCGGGGCTGCTCCTGGGAGACGAGGGGACGGACACCCCCCTTCAGCAGAAGATGGGAGAGATCTCCCAGACCCTGTCCTTCCTGTGCCTGTCGGTGTGCGCGGTCATGTTCGGGGTGGGCTTGATCCAGGGAAAACGGATGCTGGATATGTTCCTCACCGCCGTATCCCTGGCGGTGGCCGCCATTCCGGAGGGCCTGCCCGCCATCGTCACCATCGTGCTGGCCCTGGGGGTAGGGCGGATGGCCGCCCGGGGGGCCATCGTCAAGAAGCTGCCCGCCGTGGAGACTTTGGGATGTGCCGGAGTGATCTGCTCCGACAAGACCGGGACCCTCACCCAGAATCGGATGACGGTGCAGGAGGTGTGGATCCCCACGGGAGGGCGGCGGAGAGATGCGCTGCTGGCCGGAGCCCTGTGCAATGACGCGCGGCTGGAGTGGAGGGCGGGCGCGCCCGCCGCCCAGGGTGACCCCACGGAGGGAGCTCTGATCGTGGCCGCCGCCCGGGAGGGGCTGGACAGGAACAAGCTGGACGAGCAGTGGCCCCGGCAGGGGGAGCTCCCCTTCGATTCCGGCCGGAAACTCATGTCCACCATCCACCCGCTCCCCGAAGGGGGTTTCCGGGTGTTCGTCAAGGGAGCGCCCGACGTCCTGCTGGAGCGCTGCGCCGCCGGTCCCCAGGGGCCCCTCACCCCCTGGCAGCGGGAGGGGATCCTCCGGGCCAACGAGGAGATGGCCGGGCGGGCCCTGCGGGTGCTGGGGGTAGCCAGCCGGGACCTGGCCTTCCTGCCCCCCGCTGTGGTCCCCGGGACCATTGAGCGCGGGCTGACCTTCCTGGGGCTGTTCGGCATGATGGACCCGCCACGCCCCGAGGTGCGGGGAGCGGTGGCCCTGTGCCACCGGGCCGGAGTCCGTCCGGTGATGATCACCGGGGACCACAAGGCCACGGCCCTGGCGGTGGCCCGGGAGCTGGACATCTACCGCCCGGGGGACCTGGCGGTGACCGGGGCGGAGCTGGAATTTCTGCCCCAGGAGGCTCTGGAGGAGGACATCCACCGCTTTTCTGTGTTTGCCCGGGTGTCCCCTGAACACAAAATGCGCATTGTAAAGGCATGGCAGAAGCGGGGGTGTGTGGTGGCCATGACGGGGGACGGAGTGAACGACGCCCCGGCCCTGAAGGCGGCGGACATCGGCTGTGCCATGGGGCGTTCCGGCACTGACGTGGCAAAGGGGGCGGCCGATCTCATCCTCACCGACGACAACTTCTCCACCATCGTATCCGCCATTGAGGAGGGGCGGGGGATCTGGTCCAACATCCGCAAGGCCATCCACTATCTCCTTTCCTGCAACATTGGGGAGATCCTTACTATCTTCACCGCTACCCTGCTGGACTTTGGACAGATGCCCCTGGCCCCGGTGCAGCTGCTGTGGCTCAATCTGGTCACTGACTCTCTCCCGGCGCTGGCACTGGGGGTGGAGCCGGTGGAGGAGGGGGCCATGGAGCAGCCGCCCCGCCCAGCGGACCGGGGGCTGTTCGACCGGAGTTTCTCCCTTCGGTTGGCCTGGCAGGGCCTGATGGTGGGCGGGCTGACTCTGGCGGCCTATTTTCTGGGCTTCACCCGGCTGGCGGCCCCGGGCCTGGAGGGGGCAGTGGCCAATACCATGGCCTTCGCCACCCTCACCCTGTGCCAGCTGTTCCACGCCTTCAACGTCCGCAGTGAGGACCGCTCCCTGCTGGAGCAGGGCCTCCTGTCCAACCCCGCCATGAACAAGGCCTTTTTGGCGGGCGTGTCCATGCAGCTGGCGGTGCTCCTGTTCCCGCCTCTGCAAAGCATATTTTCCGTGGTCCCCATGGACGGGGGACAGTGGCTCACCGTTCTGCTGCTGGCCGCGGCTCCCATCCCCATCTGCGAGCTGACCAAGGCGCTGGGCCGCCGCCGGGAGGGGCCGGAGGCCCGGGAGGTGCCGCCCGGCCGTGGAACAGGCCGACCGGTGAGCGGCGCGGGCGCGGCGAAATAGAGGGTCCGGCTTTCATCTGAACCAGAAGAACATATCCCCCCGGCCGCCCATGGGCGGCCGGGGGGATATGCGCGTGTCACAGCTTATTCTTTTTCAGCAGGCGGATGTCATCTCCAAAGAAGTGGAGCACATGGTACTCCCCGATGAGGCGGGAGGCGATCTGAGGGGAGTAGCGCCGGGCAGCCTCCTCCATAGTGAGGTTGGAGGAGATCACCGTGTGCCGGTTGGCCACCAGCCGGGTGTTCAACAGCTCATACAAGGCGGACTGGACGAATTGGGTGGTCAACTCGCTGCCCAGGTCATCCAGAATGAGCAGGTCGCAGGTGAGATACCGCCGTGTCTCGTCCAGGGCGGTCTGCACGCCCTCCGCGTCCCGCTGGAACTTCCGGGTCTCAAACTGGGCGAAGATGTTGCCCGCGGTGTCGTACACCACAGAGCGGCCCTGCTCCGACACGGAGCGGGCGATGCAGGCGGACAGGAAGGTCTTGCCCAGCCCGGGCGCGCCGGAGAGAAACAGGTTTTTAAAGTAGAAACGGCCGAACTTCTGGGCGTAGTTCAGGCACACCTCATACACCAGGTCCATGTTGTCCCGGGGAGAGGAGCCCCGTCCGGGCCACACGGACTGGCTGTAATAGTCCAGCCGGAAGGTGTCGAAGGACTGCTCCCCCAGATCCAGCAGCTTGGAAAGCTCCCGGATCTGCTCTTGGGTGCAGAGAGATCTCAGGCAGTCACACATCTGGGCCCCCCGCCAGCCGGTGTCCCCGCACTTGGGGCAGGCGGGCTTGTCATCCAGAGCGTCCTCCGGCAACCCCAGCGCGCCCAGCAGCACGGCCCGCTCCTGCTGGAGTTCCAGATTTTTGTCCCGGATGGCGCGCACCGCGTCGCCGGCGTTCTCCCCTTTCCGGAGGGAGGCGGCTACCAGCTCGGCCATGGTGCCCTGGAGCCGTCGGTCCAGCTGGGCCAGCCGGGGCTCCTTGGCATAGGTCTGCCGCCGGAGCAGCTCCCGCTCGTCCTCCCGGCGGCGCTTCTCCTCTTCCAGCCGGGCGGAGGCCCGGCGCAGTACATTGGGGTCATAAGCCATGGGTTCAGCCCTCCATCTGCTTCATCTGTTCCATCAGGCGGCGCATCCGCTCCATATCCTCCCGGGCCTGCTCCGCCTCCCGGGCGGCGGCGGCGGGAGGGGTGGGGGCGGCTGCCTGTACCGGCCTGGGGTCCCGGTCCCCGGCCTGGATGGCTGCCAGGGTGTGCAGGCCCTTCTCGTGCCACCGGCGGAGGATGCCATTCATATAGCTCCAGTCCATGGACTGCTTCTTCATCACCGTGCGCTCGTAGGCCGCCCGGAGGGCCTCGTTGTCGAAGCCCATCTGATCCCAGGCGGCGATATAATTCTTCTCCCGCTCCACCAGAGGCCGGGGTGGGATGTCCAGCAGCCGCAGCACCTCCGCTCCGCGGCCCCGCAGCCGCACCAGGGTCTGGAGATAGCGCTCTGCCGCTTCCACCGTGTCGATCCCCTTTCGGGCCCAGACAAAGCCCTCCCGGCGGATCTGGGAGAGAAAAGGCTTGCGGCCGGGACCGTATTTGCGTTCCATCTCCTCCACGCACCAGTTGACCAGAAGAAAGATGACCTCGGTGGGCAGGGCCAGATGGTCGTACAGGGTGTACAGGATCTTCAGATCATTGGCCGTGAGCTTTTTGCCCAGCCGCCGCTCCACCTCGTCGGCCAGGGCTGGGAAGGTGGAGGCAGGGTCGCTGAGGGCGGCGGTGATATCCTCCGCCCCATACTCCGGGGGCGGGGCCTCCGCGGGGACGGCCGGGGCGGCCGGAGCGGCGGACAGAGCGGCCGGGGCCAGGCCGTGCTCCTTCAGCTGGTCCAGCGCCCGCTGCTTCCGGTCCTCCGGCCAGCGCAGGCCGTCCGGCGTGCCCCAGCGCAGCAGGTGCAGGTACAGCAGGGCAGCGTCGCCGCTGTCCAGCTTCAAAAGCCGGTCAGCCGCCTGGTCCGTCATGGCGACTACGCTGCCCGGCATTAACAGTTGGGCCATCCTCCGCCCTCCCTTCGTGTTTGGATCCGCTCCATTTTACCGCAAAATCCGCCGGGAGTAAACAGGAAATCTGTGCGCATCTATTTTCGAACCTTGAAATAGCAGTAGATTGCGCTGACCACATCCACACAAAACAGAAATTGCAAAATAAGGTTGAGCCAAATCACTTTGGATGGTAGTGTATTCTCCCGTCTGCATTGGAGCAGGCCGCTGACCCCATACATGGACGTGGAAAGGAGCAGGAGGCAGTCAAAGCTGAACAACAGTGGGATCACCGGAAGGATCACCACAAACAGACCGCATGACACTACAAAAATCAGGCAGAAAATAGGGATATTACAGATTTTCAGAACCATGCACCAAAATAGGAGCTGTTTACTCTGAAATCCCAAGCGGGGCAGGAAAAATGCGTATATAGCCCCAAAACACAGTACCGCAGACACGCCAGCAAAGGCAGGGGGCAGAAGCGGACCGTTTTCGGAAAGATACAGCAAAAGGAGGACATACGGAGCAGTCAGCAATACAAGCATGGGAAGTCGTTTCATAGTACACCTCCAGATAATTTTCTGGTACCATTATATAGAGTTTCTTTCTTCGGTTCAATGCAGGATCCAGATAGTTTTATCCAACTTTTTATCTATGAAGTGACCAGGGCCGTTGAAAATACGCCCTCGCCCGCCGTTTCCGGTTTACAAGCCGCCCCTGTCTGTGATAAAATAGCAACCATCTCAAGGAAGGGGGCGGGGTCCGGTGGCCCACAACTTTTTCCCCATGACCGCCCGGATGCGGTACATCGCCCGGTGGGGGCTGATGCGCAACACCCAGCCGGAGAATATTCAGGAGCACTCCCACCAGGTGGCAGTGCTGGCCCACGCCCTGGCCGTGATCCAGAACCAATATTTCGGCGGAAGCGTGGATCCCGGACGGGTGGCCGTGGCCGCCCTGTACCACGACGCCAGTGAGATCCTCACTGGAGACCTGCCCACCCCTATTAAATATGACAACCCGGACATCCAGAGCGCCTACCAGCAGGTGGAGGCGGTGGCGGTGGAAAAGCTGCTGTCCATGCTGCCGGAGGAACTGCGCCCCGCCTACGAGGAGGCGCTGACCATCCCGGATCCGGAGGTGCGGGCCCTGGTCAAGGCGGCGGACAAGCTCTCCGCCTACCTCAAATGTGTGGAAGAGCTGAAGGCGGGAAACCTGGAGTTTAAAAAAGCCCGGGAACAGACCTATGCCGCCCTGTGCCGGAACCCGATTCCGGCACTGAGCTACTTTATGGAGCATTTTTTGGATGGATTTGAATTGACGCTGGATGAATTGAACTGAGCGCCTGAGCCTTCATGGACAGGCGGCGCGGGATATGAACAAGGAAGGATGATACTGAATGAAAGCGATTGTAACCGTCATCGGAAAGGACCAGGTGGGGATCACCGCCGCAGTGTGCTCCCTGCTTGCCCAGCACAGCATCAATATCCTGGACATCAGCCAAACCATTTTACAGGAGTATTTCACCATGGTGATGCTGGTAGACACCGCCGCCTGCGATAAATCCATTGTGGAGATCTCCCAGCTTCTGGAGCAGGCCGGCCAGGAGCGTGGGCTGTCCATCCGCATCCAGCGGGAGGACATCTTCAACGCGATGCACCGGATCTAAAAAGAAGCGCGGAGGATATGCGCACAGGGGAGACAGACTGCGGAGCGGATGGGCAGAGCCCAGGGGCCGCCAACGGCGGGACCGGGTCTGCCCGGAGTCGGAGGAGTTGTCTCCCCGGCTGTGCGCCCAATCCGCAGCGTGACAAAGAGAAGCGCGGAGGATATGCGCACAGGGGAGACAGACTGCGGAGCGGATGGGCAGAGCCCAGGGGCCGCCAACGGCGGGACCGGGTCTGCCCGGAGTCGTAGGAGTTGTCTCCCCGGCCGCGTGCCCAATCCACAGCGTGACAAAGAGAAGCGCGGAGGCAAGCGGAGCAGCCGCAGTCATGTGACAACAATTAGGAGGGGCAATTCATGCTCAGTCAACACGAAATTATGCAGACCATCCAGATGATCGACCAGCAGCACCTGGATGTGCGGACCATCACTATGGGGATCTCCCTGCTGTCCTGCGCCCGCAGCGACCCGAAGGCGGCCTGCGATGCGATCTACGACAAGATCACCCGATATGCCGAAAAGCTGGTGGCCACTGGAGAGGCCATCGAGGCGGAGTTCGGCATCCCCATCGTCAACAAGCGGATCTCCGTCACCCCTATCGCCCTGGTGGCTGCCGCCGCGGAGACGGAGAACTACGCGCCCTTTGCCACCGCTCTGGACCGGGCCGCCAAGGCCACCGGCGTCAATTTTATTGGCGGATTCTCCGCCCTGGTGCAGAAGGGGATGACGGAGGCCGACCGGAAACTCATCGCCTCCATCCCTGAGGCGTTGTCTACCACCGACCTGGTGTGCGCCAGTGTGAATGTGGGCTCCACGAAGGCGGGCATCGATATGGACGCGGTGGCCCTGATGGGCCGCACCATCAAGGACCTGGCCCAGCGCACCGCGGATCAGGGCGGCTTCGGCTGTGCCAAGCTGGTGGTGTTCTGCAATGCTGTGGAGGACAATCCCTTTATGGCCGGTGCCTTCCACGGAGTGGGCGAGCCGGAGAAGGTCATCAATGTGGGAGTCTCCGGCCCCGGCGTGGTCCACCACGCCCTCCAGGCGGTGAAGGGTCAGCCCTTCGACGTGGTGGCCGAGACCATCAAAAAGACAGCCTTCCGCATCACCCGTATGGGCCAGCTGGTGGCCCAGGAGGCCAGCCGCCGCCTGGACACCCCCTTCGGTATTGTGGACCTCTCCCTGGCCCCCACCCCGGCGGTGGGCGACAGTGTGGCCCGGATCCTGGAGGAAGTGGGTCTGGAGGTGTGCGGCACCCATGGCACCACCGCGGCCCTGGCCCTGCTCAACGATGCGGTGAAGAAGGGAGGCGTTATGGCCTCCTCCCATGTGGGCGGCCTGTCCGGCGCCTTCATCCCGGTGAGCGAGGATGAGGGCATGATCGCCGCCGCAAGCTCCGGGGCCCTCACCCTGGATAAGCTGGAGGCCATGACCTGTGTGTGCTCGGTGGGTCTGGATATGATCGCCGTCCCCGGGGATACCTCCGCCGAGACCCTGTCCGCCATCATCGCCGACGAGGCGGCCATCGGCATGGTCAACTCCAAGACCACCGCGGTCCGGCTGATCCCCGCCCCCGGCAGGCAGGTGGGCGATCTGGTGGAGTTCGGCGGCCTGCTGGGCTCCGCCCCGGTGCAGCCGGTCCATCCCTTCTCCGCCCGGGACTTTGTCGCCCGGGGGGGACGCATCCCCGCCCCTATGCAGAGTCTGAAGAACTGAGCGTGACATCTTTTTATTATGATTTCAAACAGCGGAAGGGCTTATCCCTTCCGCTGTTTCTTTATAGAAGGGTTTTCACATCCTGAGATATTATAGGGCAGGGGAAATGTCCCGTAGGACGGGCGGCCACAGAGGACCATAACGTCCGTAGGGCGCGACGACTCGGCGCGCCGCCCCGCATGGCGAAACCCCAGCGTTGACCGAAAAAATTCCGAAAAACGGCGGGAGGGGCAAGCCCCTCCCCTACGGGACGGAGGGGAAACATTCCCCGGCGGGAAATCGGCGGGCGGCCACATAGGGCCGCCCCTACAACATCTCAGGCAAAAAACAGCAAAGCCGGAGGACGGGCGGATCTCCTGACCCGCCCGCCGGTTTTAGGATGGGTTTCATTCCACGCGGAGGATTTCGCCCCGCAGGGCGAGTTTCTTTCCCAACGATGGGAAAGAAACCAAAGGATCGCCGGGGGAAGACTCACATCGCCGTCGGGAACAAGTTCCCTCCGGCTCCAGTTCGTTCTCCCCCGGGCCCCCCGTTTACGGGGGATACCCCTATACCCTCATGTAATATTTCCGGCGCGCAAAATACGGTTCCGGGTTTGATTCCTTTCGGGCCACCGGGCCCTGATGCGGTGCAAAATTCCAGCCTGTTCCATTTCACCGCCGCGCCTGGTTCCGACCAGCCGTGGCAGAGGGTGTGGGTCGGGGGGGCGTTGGACGAAGCCGTTCCTATGAACCGTGGACGTGCGAGTCTGGGACTCGCCCCTACGGCATTTTTGTGACCCCATTTGGTTCCGGAGGGACAGGTGCGGTTTCGTGGCTGTGGCGATTATCATATCACGCACGACTGAAATTGCCCCGTAGGGGCGGGTCTCCTGACCCGTCTGCCTTCTATGGACCATGACGTCCGTAGGGCGCGACGACTCGGCGCGCCGCCCCGCAGGACGTCCCCCCAACGTTGAATGGAGCAATTCCGAAAACCGGCGGGAGGGGCAAGCCCCTCCCCTACGAAATGACCGGAAAATATCCCGCTACGGGGGACGGGCGGCCACGGAGGGCCACCCCTACGGCGTTTTTAACAGCCCTGTTTGATTCCGGAGGGACAGGTGTGGTTTCGTGGCTGTGGCGGTCGCCATATCGCGCAGGACCGAAATTGCCCCGTAGGGGCGGGTCTCCTGACCCGCCCGCCTTCCGTGGGCCATGACGCCCGCAGGACGCCCCCCCAACGTTGAATGGAAAAATTCCAAAACCCGGCAGAACAGGCCGGCAGACGGCCGCCGGAGAGATCCCTTGAACTGCCGCGGGGGACCCAGGCCGGCTGGAGATTAGCAAATGGATGATTTCTCTGCAAATCTTGAAAAGTTTACACTTCTCAGTGTTTGTTTATAATAAATTCATAAAGTGCCTATTGACAATCCCGGGGGCAGGTGGTACATTATCTTTAGCACTCGAGGATAATGAGTGCTAAACCAACCGATCAAAGTACAGGAGGTGAGCGTATGGAGCTGACCAACCGGAAAAAACGGATCCTTCGGGCCATTGTGGAGATCTACATCATCACAGCGGAGCCTGTGGGTTCCAAGGCCGTGGCCCAGCAGGCCGGACTGGACATCTCCACCGCCACCATTCGCAACGAGATGGCCGACCTCACGGAGATGGGCTATCTGGAGCAGCCCCACACCTCCGCCGGGCGGGTCCCCTCCCCCATGGGCTACCGGCTGTATGTCAATGAGCTGATGGGCGAGCACCAGCTGACCATCCAGGAGACCCAGCGGATCAACGAGGCACTGAACCTGAAGATGGAGGAGCTGGACCGGTGCCTGGATCAGGCGGGAAAGGTCCTCTCCCAGATCAGCGACTACCCGGTCTTTACCGCCGCCGCCCCCCGGATGCGGGTGGCAGTGAAACGGTACGACCTGCTGATGGTGGAGGAGAACGCCTTTATCGCGGTGGTGATGACGGACAACAGCGTGGTGAAAAACAAGCTGATCCGCATCCCGGATACCCTCTCCGACACCCAGCTCCAGCTGTTGTCCACCGTACTGAACAGCTCCTTTGTGGGTCTGACCCTGGAGGAGATGGAGGACACTCTGGACAAAATGGAGACCCGCTCCGCCCCCGGCGCCTTCCAGCTGATCTCTCTGGTGGTCCAGTTCGCCATCGAGGTGCTGGGCGAGCAGCGCAATCAGCCGGTCCACACGGCGGGGATCACCCATCTGCTGGAACATCCGGAGTACCGGAGCCTGGACAAGGCCAAGCCGCTGATGAACTACCTGGCGGAGGAAAAAGAGGCCTCCCGCCTCCCGGTCACCCTGGGGGACGGACAGAACATGAACATCCTCATCGGACCGGAGAACGTGAACGAGGCGCTGAAGGACACCAGCGTGGTCATGGCCAGC
Organism: Clostridiales bacterium; assembly: GCA_902363045.1. Lineage (GTDB taxonomy): Bacteria > Bacillota > Clostridia > Oscillospirales > Oscillospiraceae > Lawsonibacter. Next base: position 117,523 of record CABIYX010000005.1, on the reverse strand, counting down.
TATGACATTGGAGATAATATGCGGGGCGTCATCGGGGTGGTGGGACCCACCCGGATGGATTACGCCAAAGTGACAGCCCGCCTGTCCTACTTCGCCGACAGCCTGACCCGGATGTTCGGCAAGGGGGAGCTCCCCGCCGGCGGCGACGGCGGAGACGGGCAGGATCAGGAATAGGAGGAACAGTAGCCCATGAGCAGGAAAGAGAAGCGGCCGGAGGAGACGACGGCCGAGGAGCAGAAGGCCCCCGAGACAGCAGAGCCCGTCCAGACCGAACAGCCGGCCCCGGAGGCCGGAGAAGCGGAGACGGATCCCCTGCTGACCGAGCTGGAGGCCCTGAAGGACCAGGCGGCCCAGCAGGAGGACAAATACCTCCGTCTGGCAGCCGAGTACGACAACTACCGCCGGCGCACCACCAAAGAAAAGGAGTCCATCTGGAACGACGCCAAGGCGGACGCCGCATTGGCCTTCCTCCCGGTGTATGACAACCTGGAGCGGGCCCTGAAGCAGGAGACCGCCGACGAGGCCTATAAGAAGGGCGTGGAAATGACCATGACCCAGCTGCGGTCCGTGCTGGAGAAGCTGGGGATCACAGAGATCCCCGCCCTGGGCCAGCCCTTTGACCCCACCCTCCACAACGCGGTGATGCACGTGGAGGACGAGAGCCTGGGCGAAAATACCGTGGCTGAGGTGTTCCAGGCCGGCTTTAAGCTGGGGGACAAGGTCATCCGGTTCTCCATGGTAAAGGTGGCCAACTAAAGCGAAGTGTATCGCCGCAGCATGGCAGCCAGATCCAAAACTCATTTTATAAACAACAATCTTTCATATATTTAGGAGGAAAAACATTATGTCCAAGATCATCGGTATTGACTTAGGTACTACCAACAGCTGTGTGGCTGTCATGGAGGGCGGCGAGTCTGTCGTCATCCCCAACGCGGAGGGTAACCGTACGACCCCCTCTGTGGTCGCCTTCTCCAAGGACGGCGAGCGCATGGTGGGCCAGGTGGCCAAGCGCCAGGCCATCACCAACCCGGACCGGACCGTCATCTCCATCAAGCGTGAGATGGGCTCTGACTATAAGGTGGACATCGATGGGAAGAAGTACACCCCCCAGGAGATCAGCGCCATGATCCTTCAGAAGCTGAAGGCGGACGCCGAGGCCTATCTGGGCGAGAAGGTCACCGAGGCGGTCATCACCGTCCCTGCTTACTTCACCGACGCCCAGCGTCAGGCCACCAAGGACGCCGGCCGGATCGCCGGTCTGGACGTGAAGCGTATCATCAACGAGCCCACCGCCGCGGCCCTGGCCTATGGCGTGGATAAGGAGAGCGCCCAGAAGGTCATGGTCTATGACCTGGGCGGCGGCACCTTCGACGTGTCCATCCTGGACATCGATGACGGCGTCATCGAGGTGCTGGCCACCGCCGGCAACAACCGCCTGGGCGGCGACGACTTCGATAAGTGCATCATGGACTGGATGGCCGCTGAGTTCAAAAAGACTGAGGGCATCGACCTCACCGGCGACAAGGTGGCTATGCAGCGCCTGAAGGAGGCCGCGGAGAAGGCTAAGATTGAGCTGTCCGGCGTCACCTCCACCAGCATCAATCTGCCCTATATCACCGCTGACGCCACCGGTCCCAAGCACCTGGATCTGACCCTGAGCCGCGCCAAGTTCAATGAGCTGACCCACCACCTGGTGGAGGCCACCGCCGGCCCCGTTAAGCAGGCTATGAGCGACGCCGGCCTGTCCGGCAGCCAGATCTCCAAGGTCCTGATGGTGGGCGGATCCAGCCGGATCCCCGCTGTCCAGGACGAGGTGAAGAAGCTCACCGGCAAGGAGGGCTTCAAGGGCATTAACCCCGACGAGTGCGTGGCCTCCGGCGCGGCCCTTCAGGGCGGCGTGTTCACCGGCGACGTGAAGGACCTGCTGCTGCTGGACGTCACCCCCCTGTCCCTGGGCATCGAGACCATGGGCGGCGTGATGACCAAGCTCATCGAGCGCAACACCACCATCCCCGTGAAGAAGAGCCAGACCTTCACCACCGCCGCTGACAACCAGACCTCCGTGGAGGTCCATGTGCTCCAGGGCGAGCGTGAGATGGCCCAGTACAACAAGACCCTGGGCCGCTTCAACCTGGACGGCATTGCCCCCGCCCGCCGCGGCGTGCCTCAGATCGAGGTCACCTTTGACATTGACGCCAACGGCATCGTGAACGTGTCCGCCAAGGACCTGGGCACCGGTAAGGAGCAGCACATCACCATCACCTCCTCCACCAATATGTCCAAGGAGGACATCGATAAGGCGGTCCACGAGGCAGAGCAGTTCGCCGCCGAGGACAAGAAGCAGCGTGAGGCAGCTGATGTGCGCAACCAGGCCGACCAGATGGTGTTCCAGACGGAAAAGACCCTGGAGGATATGGGCGACAAGCTGGACGCCGGGGACAAGGCCAATGTGGAGTCCGCCCTGGGCAAGCTGAAGGAGACTCTGAAGGGGAACGACACCGAGGCCATCAAGAACGCCACGGAGGAGCTGACCAAGGCCTTCTATGCCGTCAGCGAGAAGCTGTATCAGCAGAACGGCCAGCAGGCCGGCGGCCCTGATATGGGCGGCGCCAACTTCGGCGGCGGCCAGGCCGGCGGGAACGACGCGGGCCCCGACGTGGTGGACGCGGACTACACCGTGGTAGACGACGACAATAAATAATGCAGAATGCAGAAATGCAGAATGCAGAAGTAAGTTGCATCGGAAGGATGCAGGAAGTGCTGAGCGAATGGCGGCCGCTGTTCGCTCGCCTTCCATGTCGTGCGGAAATTGAGCTTTTATGCTTCACTCTGCATTCTGCATTCTGAATTCTGCATTCAATTCACCGGAGGTGAATTGATCCATGGCAGAACAGAAACGTGATTACTATGAAGTCCTGGGTGTGAGCAAGGGCGCTTCGGACGATGAAATAAAAAAAGCCTACCGAAAGCTGGCAAAAAAGTACCACCCGGACGTCAATCCCGGTGACCAGGCCGCGGAGGCCAAATTCAAGGAAGTGAACGAGGCGTACAGCATCCTCTCCGACAAGGAGAAGCGGGCCCGGTATGACCAGTTCGGACACGCGGGGGTGGATCCCAATTATGGCGCGGGCGGCCCCGGCGGCGGCTTCGGCTTCGACATGGGGGACATCGACCTGGGCGACATCTTCGGCTCCTTCTTCGGCGGGGGCTTCGGGGGCTTCGGCGGTTCCTCCTCCGCCCGGCGCAACGGGCCCCAGAAGGGGGAGAGCCTGCGGGCCAACCTCACCATCACCTTTGAGGAGGCTGCGTTTGGCTGCGAAAAGGAGCTCAACCTGAACCGCAGTGAGGAGTGTGAGGCGTGTCACGGCTCCGGCTGTGAGCCTGGAACCACCGCGGAGACCTGCCCCGACTGCCGGGGCACCGGTGTGGTACGGGTGCAGCAGCGCACCGGTGGGTTTGCCTTCTCCAGCACAGCGGCCTGTGCCCGCTGCCGGGGTACCGGCAAGATCATTCACAGCCCCTGTAAGGCCTGCGGCGGCAGCGGCAGCGTGAAAAAGAGCAAGCGGGTCACCGTCAGCATCCCCGCCGGTATCGACGACGGGCAGGCCGTCTCCCTGCGGGGCCAGGGCAACGCAGGCAAAAACGGTGGCCCCGCCGGCGACCTGATCGTGGGGGTGCGGGTGAAGCCCAGCAATCAGTTCCGCCGGGACGGGACCACCGTCCTGTATGAGCAGCCGGTGACCTTCTATCAGGCGGTCATGGGCGCGGAGCTGGAGATCCCCACCATTGACGGCAAGGTGAAGTACAACCTGCCCGCCGGGACCCAGCCGGGAACCACCTTCCGCCTGCGGGGCAAGGGCATCCCGGAGCTGCGGGGCCGGGGCCGGGGCGACCAGTATGTCACTGTCCGGGTCCAGGTGCCCTCCTCCCTTACCGGGGAGCAGAAGGAGGCCCTGCGGGCCTATGCCGAGGCCATGGGCGAGGACGTCCCAGAGGAGGGCGGCCTGAAAGGCTTCTTTGACAAGCACAAAAAGCGGAAATGAACCGCAAGATCTCAGCATGAAGCAGCAGCCCGCCGGACCCCGAAAGGGGCCCGGCGGGCTGCTGCTTTTGGCCGCGAAGCGTCACACTTCCATGATGACAGGCAGGATCATGGGGGAGCGCTTGGTCTTTTTATAGAGGTAGTTGGACAGGTCGGCCTTGATAGACTGCTTGATGGCGGACCAGTCGGTGGCGTACCGGGTGTCCACGTCCAGAATGGCGTCCAGGGCCACCTGCCGCAGCTCATCCATCAGGCCCTCGGACTCCTTCACATATACGAAGCCCCGGGTGATGATGTCCGGGCCGGAGACCAGGGCCCCGTCCTCGCCGGACATGGAGACCACCACGACCACCATGCCGTCCTGGGCCAGGTGGCGGCGGTCCCGCAGGACCACGCTGCCCACATCGCCCACGCCGGAGCCGTCCACGAACACCTTGCCCGCAGTGACGGTGCCGCCCAGCTTGCAGGTCTTGGGCGTCAGCTCGATCACCCGGCCGATGTCGCTGATGAGGATGTCCCGGGGGTCCATCCCCATCTGGCGGGCCAGCTTGGCGTGGAGCTTCAGGTGGCGCTGCTCCCCGTGGACCGGGATGAAGAATTTGGGCTTCACCAGGCCATGGATGATCTTCAGCTCCTCCTGGCAGGCGTGGCCGGACACATGGAGGGGGAGTTCCCGCTCGTTGACCACGTCTGCCCCCTTGCGGTAGAGCTCGTTGATGACGTTGCCCATGGCGTTCTCGTTGCCCGGGATGGTGGAGGCGGAGACGATCACCTTATCTCCGGGCTGGATGTCCACCTGACGGTGGGTGGAGAAGGCCATCCGGGACAGGGCGGACATGGTCTCGCCCTGGCTGCCGGTGGTGATGATGCACACCTTGTTCTTGGGCAGGGACTTGATGTGGTTCAGATCCATCAGCACACCGTCCGGGATGTTCATATAGCCCAGAGCGGTGGAGACCTTCATGGCGTTTTCCATGGAGCGGCCTGTTACTGCCACCCGCCGGCCGTACCGCGCCGCCACGTTGATGATCTGCTGGAGGCGGTCCACGTTGGAGGCGAAGGTGGTGACGATGATGCGCTCCTCACAGCCCTTGAACAGCACGTCGAAGGAGTTACCCACGCTGCTCTCGCTGCGGGTATATCCCGGGCGCTCCACATTGGTGGAGTCGGCCAGCAGGGCCAGCACGCCCTCGCGCCCCAGGGCGCCGAACCGGGCCAGGTCTATCATCCCGCCCTGGATGGGGGTGGTGTCGATCTTGAAGTCTCCGGTGTGGACCACGGTGCCCACCGGAGACTTGATGGCGAAGGCCACCGCGTCCGCGATGGAGTGGTTCACATGGATGAATTCCACGGAGAACTTACCCGCCTGGATCACGTCTCCCGCCTCGCAGGTGATCATCTTGGTCTTGGACACCAGGCGGTGCTCCTCCAGCTTCAGCTGGATCAGCCCTGCGCTCATTCGGGTGGCATAGATGGGCGCGTTCACAGAACGCAGCACATAGGGGATCGCCCCGATGTGGTCCTCATGCCCGTGGGTGATGAAGATGCCCCGGATCTTGCTCTGATTTTTGATGAGATAGCTCACATCGGGAATGACCACGTCGATGCCGTACATATCGTCATCCGGGAACCCCATGCCGCAGTCCACCACGATGATGTCGTTGCCATACTCATAGACTGTCAGGTTCTTGCCGATCTCATTCAAACCGCCCAGAGAGATGATTTTCAATTTTTCAGCCATAAAATTTTCGTTACTTCCTTTCTGATCGTCGCTTCACAGCATTGTTCTGTCGTCAACAGGCGCAAAGCTCCCGGTCTGTCCTGTGCGGCTTGCACAATGACCAGACGAAGAAGCCTCCTCCCACGGCCCTGCCTCGCCTGGGGAAAACGGTCTTTCTTCGTCTTTGGGGAACTGTTTGACACGCCCGGCGTGATCCCGTCCGGCCGGTTCCGCACGGTCCGGGAATCCGCTATTTAAACGCGGGGGGCGAGCGCGGCCGCTCGAGCACTCCGTCCGCGTATAAATCACTCCGGGGCCGTACTGTAAACACGGCCCGTATGAGAATTAAATTAAATTTAGTATACCACAACTTTCCTCCGCTGTATACCTCTGAAACAAAAACTGACAAAAAGTTTGCCACGCTGACATTTTTCTGAGAAAGGTCCGTTTCTTGCGGGAAGTATCTTGTCTCTCCCGGCAAAATATGGTATACTTTTCCTAGTAAATTCAGGAGCGGAGAGGGAGCGCCGGCAGGGGAAGGAAAACCGGGCCGGAGTCATCGGGCCCGTCGGGGCAAATATACTCCATTTATGGTTGATTTCTGCTGTTTTTTTCCTTCTATTCAGGGCGTGGATCTGGTTTGCGCGGTTCCTGGCCGCTCCGCCGGTCTCCAGGAGGTCCCTGTATGAATATCCAGATTTTTGGAAGTTCCAAGAGCTTTGACACGAAAAAGGCGGAACGCTGGTTCAAGGAGCGGCGGATCCGCGTTCAGTCCATTGATGTGAGAAAATATGGCATGAGCCTGGGGGAACTGACCAGTGTGCGCCAGGCTGTCGGTCTGGAGGCTATGGTGGACTCCAAGCATCCGGACGCTGTACTGCTCCAGTACCTGGCCTCTGACCAGGCCAAGCTGGACAAGCTGTTCCAGGACCCCACCCTGATCCGCACCCCCATCGTCCGAAACGGGAGGCAGGCCACGGTGGGCTACTGCCCTGAGATCTGGGCGTCCTGGTCCTGATCCCGAGCTGCGGAGGTGGTCCCTATGGCCCGGAGCGCCAATCAGAAGCTGAAGCTGCTGTACCTGTGCCAGATCCTCACCCAGCAGACCGACGAGGAGCACCCCATGACGGTACAGGAGCTGATCTCCCAGCTGGCCCGCTATGACATTCAGGCGGAGCGCAAAAGCGTTTATGATGATCTGGAAGCCCTGTCCCGCTTTGGCGTTGACGTCCAATGCCGGAAGGGAAGGCATCCCGGGTGGTTTGTAGGCGCCCGGGACTTTGAGTTGCCGGAGTTGAAGCTGCTGGTGGACGCGGTGCAGTCCTCGCGGTTTATCACCCGGCGGAAGAGCGACGCGCTGATCCGCAAGCTGGAGCGCCTGGCCAGCGTTTACCAGGCCCGCCAGTTACAGCGGCAGGTATTTGTCAGCGGCCGGGTCAAGGTGATGAATGAGAGCATCTACTTCAATGTGGACCGGCTCCATACCGCAATTGCCGCCCGGCGGGCCATCACCTTTCAGTATTTTGACTACGACCTCCAGCGGAAGAAGGTCCTGCGGCGCGGGGGACAGCAGTACGCCGTCTCTCCCTACGGACTGATCTGGAACAATGACAACTACTATCTGGTGGCGTACGACAGCGCAAACCGGGAGATGCGCCACTACCGTGTGGATAAGATGACGGGGATCACCGTCACGGACAACCCTCTGGAGGGGACGGAGCAGTATCCCGCCTTTGATATTGCCGCGTACGGACAGAAGCATTTCGGAATGTACAGCGGGGAAGAGATGACGGTCACGCTGCGGGGAACGCGCGCGATGGTGGGCGTGGTCCTGGACCGCTTTGGCCAGGATGTGATCCTGGTCCCGGACGGACCGGAGCATTTCACCGTCAGCATCCCTCTGGTGCTGAGCCCTCAGTTCTTCGGCTGGCTGTTCGCGCTGGAGACAGAGCTTACGCTCGTCGCGCCGCCCCGTGCCGTTGCGCAATACCGTGAACGGCTCCGCCTGGTCCAGAACCAATATCGCCAAGATCAATAGGCGGTTCAGAAATCGAGAGGAGGTACTTCTATGAAGCGTATCCTGGTAGTAGACGGTGATATGACCGTTCGTGCTCAGATCGGGCGGTATGCCCGTCTGGAGGGATATGATGTAGCCGAGGCAAGCGACGGCTATACCGCCGTGGCGCTCTGCCGGCAGAGCACATTTGATTTCGTGATCCTCGCCGTGATGCTGCCGGAGCTGGATGGATTTTCCGTCTGTCAGACTATCCGCAGCTTTTCACAGGTCCCGATCTTGATCCTGTCCGAGAGGGGCGATGAGGCCGACCGGATCCGCGGGCTGGAGCTGGGGGCGGATGACTATGTGGTCAAGCCCTTTTCGCCGCGGGAGCTGATGCTGCGTATCTCCGCCATTATGAAGCGCGGCCCCCTGCTGGACTCCATGCGCCAGCAGAGTATTGAGCAGGACGGCATCTACATCGATCTGATCGCCCGCCGGGTCACGGTGGACGGAACTCAGGTCGGCCTGACGCCGAAGGAGTTTGATGTGCTGGCCCTGCTGGCCGCCAATCCGGATGTGGTCTTCTCCCGGAAGAAAATTTTGGACACCGTCTGGGGCGGCGACCTGCCCGAGGATACCCGCACGCTGGACACCCACATCAAGCAGATCCGCCGGGCCATCACGCCGCATAACGACCGGATCGTCACCTTGCGCGGAGTGGGCTACCGCTTTGAGAAAAAATAACGTGGCTGCTCGGAGCGGGCCGCCGGAAGCTTTACGGTGTCAGGCTTCTGGCGGCCTGCTTGTTTGCGGGAGGGCTTGTGCTCCGGGCGGGCGGCGCCCGCCGCGTGATATTCATTGCGAAGCCGGCGCGGGTGTGGTACAATGATCCCACCGCGTGCCGTATGGACAGTAAGGAGGATCGCCATGAGTGAAACGATTTTGAATATGCTCCCCCTCATGGAGGAGGAAAAAAACGCCTTTGAGGCCGCCGCCCCAGACGCCGTCCACCTCTATGCGGGCCGCCGTACCGCCACGCCGGAGCAGTTTGCCCAAGCCACCGTGATCCTGGGCTGGCCCAGGCCGAATATGGTGGCCAGGGCAGAGCATTTGAAGTGGTTCCACTGTATGTGGGCCGGGACAGAGGAGTACATGGCTGTGATGCCTGCGGGCGCAGCACTCACCTCCTCCGCGGGGACCAACAGCCAGTCGGTGTCAGAGCACCTGCTGGCCAGCCTGCTGGCCTTATACCGCAAGCTTCCCCTGTGCCGGGACCGCCAGCGGGAGCACAAATGGGATCAGGACATCGGGCAGGTGCGCACCCTGGTGGGGGCCACCGTTCTGGTGGCCGGAGCCGGCCATATGGGCTCCGCCTTCGCCCAGCTGTGCAAGGCCCTGGGGGCCGGGCGCACCATCGGACTGAAACGCACGGTGAATATCCCGGTCCCGGGCTTTGACGAGCTGTTCCCCCTGTCTGAGCTGGACCGCCTGCTGCCCCAGGCCGATGTGGTGGCCCTCACCCTGCCCCACACCCCGGAGACCGATGGCCTGATGGACCGGGCACGGCTGTCCAGCATGAAGGAGGATGCCGTTCTCCTCAGCGCGGGCCGGGGCAGCGTTTTGGACCAGGACGCCCTGGTGGAGCTGATGAACGGCGGCCACCTGTGGGGAGCCGCTCTGGACGTCACCACGCCGGAGCCGCTCCCGGAGGACAGCCCCCTGTGGGACGTGCCCAACCTGCTGCTGACCGCCCATGTGGCGGGCGGCCTGCGCCTGCCGGTCACCCGGGAAAACTGCGTCCGCTTGGCTCTGGAAAATCTGCGCCGCTATCTGGCCGGAGAGCCCCTGAAAAACGTGGTCTCGCGGGGCTGAGGCTGACCGCGGCCCTGAAACAGCCAAAAGCGGAAGCCCCGCCGGGCTTCCGCTTTTGGCTGTTTTGTGAGAAGGAAGGAATGGAAAATCGAGCTGCAAAGGTTTTTTTGACAAACCCACCGACAAGAGCGGCTATCGGGGGCTCGTTAATTTTTTAACCTTTTGCAAGTAGAACTTTACCACCTTTCCAGCGAAAATACTATCCCCAATTTGATTATAGATCATATAACTAAATAACTATACCTTTGGCCGCTCCGGCGGGCAGAGGTTTGCAAGGAGGGACCCATGATGAAGGAATTAAACCAGCTGCCCATCCCGCTGCTGCTGTGGTACCGGGAAAACGCCCGGGTGCTGCCCTGGCGGAGCGATCCCACGCCATACCGGGTCTGGATCTCGGAGATCATGCTTCAACAGACCCGGGTAGCGGCGGTATTGGACTATTACCGGCGGTTTTTGGAGGCAGTGCCCACCGTGGCCGACCTGGCCGCGCTGCCGGAGGACGCCCTGATGAAGCTGTGGCAGGGGCTGGGCTATTACAGCCGGGCCCGCAACCTCCAAAAGGCCGCCCGGCAGATCATGGAGAACTTCGGGGGAGTATTCCCAAACACTTATGACGGGATCCGCTCTCTGGCCGGGGTCGGGGACTATACCGCGGGGGCGGTGGCCTCCATTGCCTTTGGCCTTCCGGTTCCGGCGGTGGATGGGAACGTCCTGCGGGTGGTGACCCGGGTCACCGGGGACGCGGGGGACATTACGGCGCCCGCGGTCAAGCGGCGGATCACAGAGGCGCTGCGTCAGATCATTCCCACAGAAGCGCCCGGACAGTTCAACCAGGCCATGATGGAGCTGGGGGCCACTGTGTGCCTGCCCAACGGCGCTCCCCTGTGCGGCCGGTGCCCAGCGGCGGAGTTCTGCCGTGCCCGGCTGGAGGACCGCATCGGCCAGCTGCCGGTCAAGGCCCCCAAAAAGGCCCGGAGGATCGAGCGGCGGTCGGTTTATCTGATCGTTTCAGAGCAGGGCGTGGCCCTGCGCCGCAGGCCGGACAAGGGGCTTCTGGCCGGACTGTGGGAGTATCCTAACGAGCTTGCGGAGGAAGGTGCGATCCCTGCGCTCCTTGGGCTTGAGCAAGAGGAGCTGGTGCCCGCCGGACAGGGCAGGCATATTTTTACCCACATCGAGTGGCGGATGCAGGCCTGGACCGCCCGTATTCCCGCAGAAGCCCTGCCGGAGTCTTGGGTGTGGGCCGACCGGCAGGCCCTGGCCCGGGATTACGCTGTGCCCAACGCGTTTCAGGCTTTTCGGGACTTTGTGGACAGGCAACTGGGATATTTTTGACGGGAGGGAACTCAAATGAGACGCATCGTACTCTACATCGCCATGAGCCTGGACGGCTATTTGGCGGACTCCGCCGGAGGCGTGGACTGGCTGACCGGCCAGGACCCCGCCTGGGATGGAGACGGAGGCTACTCGGACTTTATCCGGACGGTGGACACAGTGATCATGGGGCGGCGGACCTACGATCAGATCACCACCCAGCTCTCCCCCGGGAGCTGGCCCTATGAGGGGCTGTCCGCCTGGGTGCTCACCCACCGGAGCGCGCCGGAGCCGGAGGGAGAGATCCGGTTCACCAGCCTGTCCCTGGACCGGCTGGCGGCCCGGCTTCGGGAGTGCCCCGGCCGGGATATATGGCTGTGCGGCGGGGCGGAGCTGGTGCGTCAGGCCCTGGAGCTGGACCTGATCGACGAGCTGCGCCTGACCATCATCCCCACCCTGCTGGGGGCGGGGATCCCTCTGTTTGGCGGACTGACGGCTCCGAAGCTTCTGGAGCTGGTCTCCCACCGGGCGGAAAATGGTATGGTGGAGTGCGTCTACCGCCGGAGGGGGGCCGCCCGATGATCTGCGATCTCTGTCCCCGCCGGTGCGGGGCTCTGCGCACTGATACGACAGGTGAGGGCTGGTGCCGGATGCCAGCCCTGCCGGTGGCCGCCCGGGCTGCCCTCCACCACTGGGAGGAGCCCCCCATCTCCGGTAAGAGGGGCTCCGGGACCGTGTTCTTCTCCGGCTGCTCCTTGGGGTGCGTGTTCTGTCAGAACGAGGCCATCAGCCACCGGGACTTTGGAAAAGCCCTCACCGTCCCCCGCCTGCGTGAGGTCTGCCTGGAACTGGTCCGCCAGGGGGCCCACAACATCAATTTTGTCAACCCCACCCACTATGCCCATGTCGTGCGCCAGGTCCTGGAGGAGCCCCTTCCGGTCCCGGTGGTATGGAACTCCGGGGGGTACGACCGGGTGGAGACCCTCAGGGCGCTGGAGGGCCGGGTGGACGTCTATCTCCCCGACCTGAAGTACCTGGATCCGGAGACTGCCGGGCGCTACTCCGCCGCGTCGGACTATCCCGGGGCCGCCAAGGCCGCCATTGAGGAGATGTTCCGCCAGACCGGCCCCTGCCGGTTTGATGAGGCGGGACTGCTCACCCGGGGCGTGGTGATCCGCCACCTGATCCTTCCGGGACAGACCGCCCAGGCCAAGGCGGTGATGGACTGGGTGGCCCGGACCTTCCCCAAGGGGGCGGTCCTCTTCTCGCTGATGAGCCAGTACACCCCCTGGGGGGACCTGAGCGCGTTTCCCGAGCTGGACCGCCGCCTCCGCCGAGGGGAGATGGAGAGCTGCGCGGACTATATGCGGAATCTGGACCTGCCCGGCTTTTGTCAGGAGCGCACCAGCGCCCGGGAGGAGTACACCCCTCCCTTTGACCTCACCGGGCTGTAATGAGGATGTTTTTATAAATTGTTCATAAAGGAGCGGGATTGTTTCCAAAACGTTCACAGGTTGGTCACGATTCTGACGTAATTATCCGTTAGGATATAAGCGTACTCAGTGATTACAATCTTTCTCCATTTCTTTTCTCTCTCCTTTTACAACACACACAGGCAGAAGGCCCCGGCGGATCGCCGGGGCCTTCTGCCGCAGTTGATGAAAAATTTCCCGATCAACAGATGCCTCGCAGAGTTTCGCCGCTGACAAGCGGCGAAATAAAATCAAAATGCGTCATTTCCGGGGGCGTGTACCTCGGAAATGACACTTCTCACGCAAGCTGCGCCGACAATTTCGTGCGAAATCGAGGCGAAGCTTTCGTGCAGCCCTTCTCCAACAAGCGGCTGCGCCGCTTGTTGGAGAGTCTCAGGCCCCGGCGGATCGCCGGGGCCTTCTGCCGCCCCGCCCTTTACGCTCTCATAAACTTGTGGTAAAATATCGCTGCCGCACAGGACCCCGACCGGACGGAAAGGAGGCGCGCCCATGGCCATCACATTGGATACCCCCCTGGACCAGTTCCCCGGAGTGGGGGAGGCCCGGGCGAAAAAGCTGGCAAAGCTGGGACTGACCCGGTGCGCCCAGCTGCTCACCTATTTTCCGCGGGACTACGAGGACCGCCGGGAGATCTATTCCATCCGCTCCGCCCCTCTGGGCCGGAAGGTGTGCGTTCGGGCCATGGCCGCGGAGCATCCCCGTCTGGCCCGGATCCGCCGGGGACTGGAGCTGGTCCAGCTGCGGGTGGTGGATCAGGCGGGAGCGCTCCACCTCACCTTTTTCAATCAGAGCTATGTGGAGCGGGCCCTCCGTGCCGGGGAGGAGTATATCTTTTTCGGGACTGTGGAGGAGCAGGGGAGCCGCCGGGCTATGGTCAACCCCATCTTCGAGCCTGCGGACCGCCGGAACGCCACCGGCCGCATCATCCCCGTCTATCCCCTGACCGCCGGGATCTCCAACCCCCTGATGCTCTCCCTCACCCAGCGGGCGGTGGATGCCTGCGCCGGAGCCGTTCCGGAGACGCTACCCCCGTCGATCCGTCTGGAACACGGTCTTGCCCAGGCGGAGTTTGCCTATCGGAACATCCATTTTCCTGACACCTTTCAGGCGCTGGAGCTGGCCCGGCGGCGGCTGACCTTTGAGGAGCTGTTTTACCTCTCCGCCGGTTTGACCATGCTGAAGACACGCCGGGGCGGCGGTTCCGGACAGGCAGTTCCCCCCCGCCCCCTGGACAGCTTTCTTGCCCTGCTCCCCTTCCCGCCCACCGGGGCCCAGGTCCGGGTGATGGAGGAGATCGCCGCGGACATGGCCTCCGGACGGCCCATGAACCGGCTGGTCCAGGGGGATGTGGGCTCAGGCAAGACGGTGGTGGCCGCCTTCGCCGCGTGGCTCGCCGCAGGAGCGGGGTACCAAGCTGCTCTGATGGCCCCCACTGAGGTGTTGGCGGAGCAGCACTGGCGCTCTCTTTCCGCCCTTCTGGGTCCGGCTGGGGTCCGGGTGGGGCTTCTCACCGGAGGCCTGACCCAGAAGGAGAAGCGAGAGACCCGGAAGGCCCTGGCCGCCGGAGAGATCGATTTGATCATCGGCACTCATGCCCTGATCTCCCCCCAGGTAGAGTTCCGACGACTGGCCCTGATCGTAGCCGATGAGCAGCACCGCTTTGGCGTGGCCCAGCGAGCCGCCCTGGCCGGCAAGTCGGAGCAGGGCGGGATGCTGCCCCCCCATGTGCTGGTCATGTCGGCCACGCCCATCCCGCGGACGCTGGCCCTTATCATATATGGGGATCTGGATGTATCCATCATCGACCAGCTCCCCCCGGGCCGCACGCCGGTGGAGACCTATGTGGTCCATGAGGACAAGCGCCAGCGGATGTACAATTTTGTCCGCCGCCTGGTGGGGGAAGGGCGTCAGGCCTATATCATCTGTCCCGCGGTGGAGGAAAGGACAGAGGATGGGGCGCGGGACGCCCAGTGGGCACAGGCGGAACCCCGTCCGGATCTGAAGGCGGTGACCACCTACGCCGAGACCCTCCGCACCCAGGTGTTTCCCGACCTGCGGGTGTCATTCCTCCACGGAAAAATGCGGCCCCGGGAGAAGGAGGCGGTGATGTCCTCCTTTTCCGCCGGAGAGATCGATGTGCTGGTCTCCACCACCGTGGTGGAGGTGGGAGTGGATGTGCCCAACGCCGCCCTGATCGTGGTGGAGAACGCTGAGTGCTTCGGCCTCAGCCAACTCCACCAGCTCCGGGGCCGGGTGGGCCGTGGAAAGCACCAGTCCTACTGCGTCCTCATCACCAACACCCGCATCCCGGACTCCCTCGCCCGCCTGCGGACGCTGGCTTCCACCACCGACGGCTTTCGGATCGCTGAGGAGGACCTGAAGCTCCGGGGCCCCGGCGACTTCTTCGGCAGCCGCCAGCACGGGCTGCCCCAGCTGGCCCTTGCCGACCTGTCGGGGGATCTCCGCCTGCTCCAGGAGGCCCAGGCCGCCGCCCGCAGCCTGCTCCAAAGCGACCCGGGGCTCAGCCGTCCGGAGAACCGCCCCGTGTTGGAGCGGGTGCGCCGGCTGTTCGCCGACACCCCGGATATTTTCAACTGAGGGACGCGTCTCACTTTTGCGGCCCCAGCCGCCCCCGCTTTTTATGCCCACTGCCCCGAAAAGCGGGGGATCGAAATGTGTTTTCCCATGGTGACAGACTAAAATTTATATCACGAGGAGGATCCCACTATGGATCGTATGGAACAAGTCAAGCATCTGCGCACGGACCCCGGCGGCCGCCACTACAACTGCGCCCAGTCCATTCTGGTGCCCTTTGCCGGCGAGGCGGGGCTGGAGGAGGAGCAGGCCTACCAGCTGGGGGCCATGTTTGGCTCCGGCATGAACCACGGGGCCACCTGCGGGGTGATCACCAGTGCCCTGATGCTGCTGGGCCTGAAGGGGTACAGCACCAAGGAGGCTGGAGAGCTGCTCCGCCGCTTCCGGGAGGAGCACCAGGCCACGGAGTGCGCTGCGCTGCTCACCCGGGCCAAGGAGGCGGGCGTCACCCGGAAGGAGCACTGTAACGCCCTGGTCTTTGAGATGGTCCAGGCGCTGGAGGAGCTGTTGGCTCAAAAATGACAGAAGGAGGGGGACCCGCGCAATGGAATGCGGGTCCCCCTCCCATATTTTATCCGCCTTCATCCTCCGGCTCTACATAGGTCTCCAGCCCGGTCCAGGTGAGGGCCTTGTCCTCAATCTCCCTCCAGCAGGAAAATTTGGTCTCCATCTGGGCCCAGGTGAGATACCAGAAGTGATACTGCACCAGCAGATGGGCTGGGAGAATATCCTCCACGATCTTTTGGATCTCGTCAAAGCCGGGTGGGATCCCAGGCACCTTGGGGAAGGACACCTCCACTGTTCCGGCTTCCCCGGTTTCCCGCACCAGGGCATTGACACCGCAGCCGGAGATGGTATCGTTGATGGCATCCAGCGTAAAGCTGTCGCCGCCGATGCGGAGCAGGGCGGCCAGGGCCTCCCGCATAGCCTTGGGCGTCGCGGCGACGGGCCTGCGCCGGAACAGGGCGGCGGTCCGCTCCAGGCCCCAGTCCCTGGCCGTGGCCAGACAGGACTCCCGATGCAGCTCATCCAGCGCGTCCTCCGCCTGATCCAGAGCCGCCCCCAGGGCCTCCAGTTCCCCGTTCTGGAAGGGGCCCTCCAGGTCATATACCCCGAGAGGGGACAGCAGCTGACGCAGATATTGGGCCCCGCTCATGCCAGTCCCTCCACAGTCAGGTTCCCCAGCACCGGCAGCTGGTGGGCTGCAATCTCCACATCGTCAGCCGGTGCTGCCAGCTTACAGTTGGCCACCCCGTCGCAGGCGAAGATCAGACTGTACAGCTGCGCCAGCAGCACCGGCTTCCCCAGACGCTCACCGGAAAACCAGTTCCTCACCTCAGCCTCTACCCCGGCGGCAGCGGTCTCTAGGCTGGAACCCTCCGCCGGCTGGAGCCGGATGGCAACGTCCACCTTCACCTGCTCCGGGGCGCGCACCTGGACGTCCACAGCGATCTCCCGCCTGCTCTGGAAATAGGCCTGAATCTGCTCCAGCAGGGCAGGGTCCGCCTTCCCGCTGTGGGTGGACACCACCACGTCCACAGTACCGATCCCCCGGCTCCGTGGAAGGACGGAGGCGGCGGCCACCTCATCAAAGGACAGGGCCCCCTGCTCATAGAAGGCGGCATTGGCCCCGTTGGGCAGGCGCTGGAAGGTATCCAGCACCCGTTTTCTCAGTTCACTGTCCGTCTCGCCGTCGCTCCCACCCAGGAAAGGTTCCGGATTGTCACAGCGCCGGACCCCTACTGGGGCCACTGCCATAGAGAGCACCGTCCCGGCGGCCGCGTTCCCGGAGCTGCCCGCCAGCAGGGCGCGGGCGGGGACATCGACCTGGAGTTGTCCCGCTGGGAGGACAGCTGCCCGTGTGGTCTCGAACCGCACCAGTCCCGCAGTCATACATACGGTGCCCAGTGGGATCTCCCTGGGCGTCTCGGCCGCCTCGTCCGCAAAGAAGCGGAGGGTCCCCGCCGCATGGGAGGCCTGCTTCCGCTCCAGCCCTCTCAGCTGGGCGTGGAGATCCAGATAATCCCCCTCCGCTGTCTGGGGAAACGCCTGCCTGGCCACCCAGTCAGCCTGGAGGTACAGCGCGTAGATCTGGGCCGCCGCCGCATACAGGCGGACAGCCAGATCGCAGCCCTGGTCCACCTCCATTCCTGTCCGCGCTCCAAAGCTGACCAGCATCTCCCCAAAGATCTCATCCACCGTTTTCATCCTCTCACCTCCTCATATCCGTACCTCTACCGCTACGGACAGCGGCGCGCCCCGCCAATTCAGATCCGTACGCAGGGCAGCCCGTCCTGGCGTGGTCTCGGTCAATTCCACCCCTGTCACCGCCAGTTCCGACTCCTGTGCCAGTGCCTCGGTGACATATTGGAGGGCCAGTGCCTCCCGGGCGGAGGGCTTTTCCCGGCCCAGCTGATACAGGCGGCTGCCCAACTCCGGCAGAAAGGGGAACTGTCCCCGCCGGGCGGTCAGTCGAAAAAGCACCCGCTGAAGGAGTGCCTCCGCCCCCTCCAGCCGCTGAAAGCCCCCCGCACCGTTTGGGACATAGTCTCCCTGCTCCAACCTCAGTTCCATCGTTCCCCCCTTATCCCAGCATGGAGGACACCACATCTGCCGCGATACGCCAGATCATATCCTCCAGCCGCTCTCCGTTGACAGTTACCCTGCCCTTCAGGGCCGTCTCCTTTCCGTTCAGCACCACGCCCTTAGTGTTCAGATCCATCTGCCCACTGCCTCCAGTGATCCGCACCGCTCCGGCCTCCAGGGGATCCTCCTTCTCCTGGATCTCCGGCTGGCGCACCCCAGCCAGACATGGGATCTCCCTCTGGTCGCCTGCCTTGACCACAAGCACCTTGTCGCCTGTCTGCGGCCGCCACTGATAGCCGCCGGGAGCGCACACCGCCACCCAGCGCCGCTCTCCACCCAGATAGACACCGGCGGGATCTCCCCCCAGAGTCACCAGCCCCAGGTCTGCCGCGGCCTCCACCGTCCGCCCCTCCGTCTTTCGATTGGATGTCCACATATCCCGCACCTCACAGTATCACATCAGGGGGCGCCAGTTCCAGTCTGGTCCATCCCCCGCTCTCGTCCTGGCCCACCTGGGCCTCCATCACCCGATAGCGCCCGTTGCGCCCCCAGTTGGACCGCTCCAGACGCATCAGATCCCCCGGCTGAGCGAAAAACAGCATGGGGATCTCCGCCTGGATCCGCAGCTGCTCTGCGGCGGAGCGCTCCAGCTGGAATCGGCCGCTGTACCGCATGGCCTGGTACTGACTCTTGCCCGGCATGGTCACCACCTGCCGCCTGCGTCCCCCCAGGGACTGAAATGCCGGGTTGTCCACTGTCTCAGTCCGGTTCTGATAACGGTCCCGCACCACCACCTGGGACAGCACGCCGTACCGCCGCACCCGGCAGCTCAGCCGCTCCACCGGAACGGCGTCATCCAGGGCGATCTCCCGGGTGTCCGCCCAGGGGGACAGGATCAGCCGCCCCTCCCGGTCGAAGCGGGGGCAGATCCCGTTATGATACCGGGCAAATTCATACAGCACGGCCCACTCGCTGCTGCCGGCGGCCACAGAGAACCGGGATACCGGTCCCAGCGCCGCGCCGCCCTCTGTCCGGATGCCGTATGGCTCCACATGGTCCCGCAGGATGTCTGCTGGAGTTGCCAGCTCATAGTCCTGGCTGAGGGCCTCATTGTCCAGCAGCCGGGCGGCCATTCCCCGGCCGCTCACCTCAAAAAAGGCCCCCTCCGGGCCCAGGAGGATCTCACACTCGTCCACCACGCCAGTAAACCGGACCTCCCCGTCCTTCAGTGCCTGGAACATAGCCCACTCCTCCGGCTTGACCTGATTGTCCCCATCCCAAATACACCGCAGCCGGAAGCTGTCGCAGGGGACGCCGGAGGTGTACTGAAAGCACCAGGACACCGGGGTGGGCAGGACGGTCGTCACTCCCTGTGCCGTTGTCACATAGCCGGTCAAGCGATCTTCACCTTCTCTCCCACCCGGATCAGGTTCGGGTTCCGGATCTGTGGATTTTTGGCGGCCAGCTCCTCCAGGGACAGACCGTACCGCCGTGCAATGGACCAGAAGGTGTCCCCCTGCTTCACCAGATGGTAGCCGCCGCCCACACCGGAACCACCGGCGGCGGTCTCCTGATCTGGCGCGAAGGTCCGCACCTCCCCACTGTAATAGCTCACATCCTCCCAAAAGGTGAAGGAGTAGCGCACATAGTCGGGGCGCGGCTCCTGCTCCAGCCTCAGCGCCACAAAATAGGCGCTGGCCGTCTGCCAGAGGGGGTGGACCAGCAGACCCGGCCCGCTGTCATAGAACACATTGGCCAGCTGGCCGAACTGTGAATAGGCGTCCGCCCCCACAAACTCCCCTTCTCCCTCCATCACCCGCCGGGTCCGGCCCAGATCCTGAAGGTGATAGAGCCCAAAGGGCACCTTGTGGACCGCCATCTTCCGCTCATAGTCAATGGAGTACACCCTGGGGTTGTGGGGCCAGGTATAGCTTTTATAGCGCATGGGTGTCAAAGGCACCGCAGATCCCTCCTCAGTACAGGGCAAAGCCCTGGTCATAGCGCCGGCTGTCCCGCTGAAAAGCCCGGTCCACTGCCGCGGCATGGTCCTCTCCCCGCTCCAGCCACCCGCCGGACTGCCGGGCTGCCAGGCCGGACAGAGCTGTTCCGCCCGCCGGCGACCCTGTGGAGCGGACCGCCGTGTCCCCGCGCCGCGCCTGTCTCACCGCCCGGTCCAAGCGCTCCGCCCGCTCCAGCAGGGCGGGCCGCTCTGACTTCCTCCCATCTGCCTCCTCCAGCGCGTCCGGCTGAGGCGCGGGCCATGCCGCGGCCTCTAGGAATTCCGGTATGTGGGCGTCAGTCGGCTCCTTTTCCGGCGGAACGGGCCCCCGGGCAACTGTCCATGTCTCAGGCGGCCCAGGAAGGAGGGCGGACTCCACCGCCTCCGGGGATTCCAGCGCCTCCCACGCCTCCGTCCAGACCGCCTCTGGCAGAGCTGTTACAGGACTACGGCCTGTTGTACGCGTCTCCCCCCGCGGCTCCGCACCGCCGGGAAACTCAGCCCAAGTGGGAGCCAGGTCCTCCGGCCAGTGCGCGGCAACGTCCGCTTCTTCCTCCTCCAGCTGGTCCAGCAGTTCCTCCAGATAGTCCGTCATACCAGCGCTCCCTTCCGCATCCGCTCATACCGCTCCTGGTCAAAGGCGGGGTTGACCGCCCCCTCCCCCTGGCCGGAGGGGGCCCCGCACACTGGGCATCGGGTCTCCTCCGCCCGGGCGCGGCAGGCGGGGCACAGCCGCTCCAGCTCCTTCTCCTGGTCCAGCGCCAGGTGGGACAGGCACCACACATAGTCCCGGTCCCGCATGGCCTGGGCCCTCGGCTCCGAGGGCAGTGCGCCGAAGGCCCTCAGCACCCGCCAGCGCAGCCGGTCCGCCCCGTCGGAGGCTAGTTTTTTTTTAGCTCCTCAGCCTCCTCCTGCCCCATGGTGAGGGGCGGATTCTCCTCCCGATTGAACTGGCTCCAGGTCCTGGACAGGGCGGCGATCTCCTCCACCCGCAGCCCCGCCAGGACCGCCTCGCCGCCGGAAAATACCGGGCCGCCCTCCGGCGTCTCCAGGGCCCGGGCCAGCAGGCAGGCGTTGGAGCACAGGGCGCGCTCTCTGGGTGCCTGGGCCAGCCCCTCCGCCTCCCGGCGGGCCTGGAGGACCTCCAGGGCGGACAGCAGGCGCAGCTGCATCCCATTATCCAGCGTCAGGCGGTCCCGGCGGGCCAAAATAGAAGCCTCCATACCTCACACCTCCGTTTCCAGCCGTTTCCCAGCCACGATGGTCACCTTTTCCAGAACCATATCGCCCAGGGTCCCGGTCTCCTGGATGCCGCTCCACTGGCAGTTGGAATAGATGATCTTCCGGTCCGGCTTGCAGATGATCAGGGAAAAGTCGCTCAGGCCATAGAAGTCGATCCCGTCCCGGATGGCCTCGTCCGTGGCGTACAGCCGGGTCAGCTCCAGCACATGGGTGGTCTGCCCGGGGACTGTGGCCACCGGCTCCTCCTCGCCGAAGGCCTCCACCGCCCGGCTGGTCTTGGAGGCCCTGGCGGTGTAGCTCTGCACCACCGCCGCCTTGACCCCGTTCACCTCCAGATAGATGTCGCTGCTGGTGGGAAATCCCGCAATGCTCAATGTACTCCCTCCTGTCTCCTCAGATGGTGATGCTGGCTGTCAGCCAGATCTGGTTCAGCCCGTGGGCCACTGTAAAGGCGAACTCCACCAGGCATACCGTGGGGTTCTCCGGGAGGGCGGACACCGTTACGCCATCGTAGCCGGTGATGATCTCCCGGGATTTTTTGTTCTCCAGCTCCAGCACCACCTGGGACCGGATGGCCCCCCGGCTCTGCTCCGTGTTTTTCGCCCGGCGGAAGCGGGCCCGCAGGCTCTCCCGAATAGCCGGGATCACGTCGTCCACGATCAGCACTGTGGACAGCTCCCTCCAGGTTGCGTCCTCGCTCTCGCCGGAGCGGGTCCTGGTGGTGATCCCCCGGACCACAGAGACCGTCCCGCCTGTACTGTCCAGTGGCGTCACACCGCCCCGGACCAGCAGGTCGATGTCGTTGTCTCCGTACTGGGCGGACAGCCCATTCAGCCCCAGAAGCTCCGCGCCGCCCAGTGGGACCGCCGGATCTCCCTGGCCCGCGATGGCGCCCGCCACCGCCGCCGCGGCGGTGAGGCCGGACAGGGCCGTGCCCTCCGCGGATACCCCGCCGGGCGCAGCCAGCACCACCCGTTCGCTGTTCAGCGCCTTGGCCCGGTCTGTAAGTGCGGTAACGCTCTCCTCCGCACCTCCGGCCACCACGGCAATACGCTCTCGCCGTGCGGCGGAGGCGGCCGTCACGCTGTCCCGCAGCTTCTGCTGCACCTCCTGGTCCGTGCTGTCGCACACCACCACGCTGATATTTTCCATTTCGGCCAGGGCCGCAAAGGCGGCCTCATAGCCCTCGGCGTTCGCCACAGGGATGGCGGCCACCGCCGCAGCCCCGTTGAGCAGGAGCACCCGGATTAGCTCCGCCATATCCTGGCTGTCCGCCTGGCTGCCAAAGGCGGATACCGCCCCCTCATAGCTGGTGATGGTCTGGATCACGCCGGCCTCCGCCTTGGTGTTTATCACAGCCAGGCCCACCGTTTTTCTCCCGCCGCTTCCGCGGACCAGGGAGGACGCGCCGTAGACGGAGTATACCCCCGGGCGCTCGTGTGTGGTCACGTTCATGGATGACTCTCCCCTCTGACCTCAAAGTCCAAAAATGTACCGCTCGGTTCTGTCACGGCGTACAGGCAGGCGGTGCATACTGCCTGGGCTGGCCGTTTCAGCAGACGGCTGTCCCGGTCGTACCCGGTCTCACCGCAGGAAAACTCCCGTATATCCAGTCCCACCGGGCCTGCACCGGCGCAGGCCCCTGCCAGCTGGTCCAGGGCGGCCTGCATGGCCGCCTCCCCAAGCTGGGGCGGGGCATAGAGGTCCAGTCCGAAGGTGAGCTGCACCTTCTGGCCATAGACCTCCACCCACTGTTCCCGCTCCCTGTCATATCGTTCACCCAGATAGTGCTGAAATCCCGCAGGTCCGGCCCGACATCCCTGGAGGGATACCACAGCCACCGGCCCATCCAGCAACTCCCGGGGCTCCACTGGCCAGTCGGTCATGGCTTGGAGTCCCTGCTCCCGCAGAAAAGCTGCCAGCTTTTCCCGGAGCCCGTCCAGCCCGCCGCTCATGCGCCCGCCTCCCGGTCTCTGGGCCGGAGCACCGCCCACACATGGGAGGTCCGGCCTCCGGCTTGAATCGGATGCGCGGTCTGGACCTCATAGCCGGTCCCATTCCACTCCACCCAGCACCCAGGCGTCAGCGGCTCCTCCGGCTTTCCGAGATATAAAAAGCGGTCCTCACGCCGCAGACCCAGGGGGCTGGGGGCCTCCTGCGCCCGGTCCCGCTCTGTGACCGGCTGGAGGAACGCCTGTGTCCGTACCGTCTCCTCTCCCCGGTGAAGGGCCACGCTCTGCCCGTACCGGGCCAGCAGGGCAGCCCATTCCCGCTCCGTCATCCCGCCACCCCCTGAAAGGAAAATCCGCGATCTGTCAGATACGGGGCCATCAGCCGCTCCGCCTGGGCAGTCAGTTCCGCCGCTCCCTGACCGGTCCTGTGGATGGTCAGGTCTCCGGCAGTGAAGGAAGAGACGCCCGCCTCCCCCGCCTGGAGCCATGCCAGTACCAGCCAGGCAGCCGCCGGCACAAAGGCGCTCTCACAGTCCTCCGGCGTCAGGCCGGGGCGCAGCCGCCCCGCCAGTTCCATCTCCGCCGCCTGGCAGAGCATGACCAGCAGTTCCTCCTGATCCATCTCGCCCCCCAGGGTGCGGACCAGGGCCTGGATCCGCCCGGTCACGACGCCTTCACCGTCAGCACGCGGGAGGCGCCCTGGAACAGCTTGGCAAAGCCGCTGATGGTGGTGATGGCCGCACGCTCCAGCTGCCGGTCGATCAGCTTGTCGTACTCCACCATCACATCACTGCCCTGCACCAGTTCCAGGGCATACCGCTTGTCCAGGCCGATGGCGGTGTTTTTGGGCAGCACAGAGGTCCGCAGCAGGGTGGCGCCCAGGGGGGTGGCCAGTTTTCCGGTGCCCTGGAAGTTCAGGCCGGTGAGAGGGTTCTGGAACTCTGCCAGCTTGAGCATCTTCAGCAGCACATCGGAACTGACCAGCAGCGTGTTCATCTCATAGGGGTCAAAGGCCGCCCAAAAGTCCACCAGTTCGTCATAGGTGAGCACACCGGCCCCCTTGGTCTCCGAAGCAGCCGCGGCGTTGTCGTTGCCGTCCCCGTGGATCAGCACATCCACCGCGTCGGCCAGCAGCATCTGGGCGATGTGGCTGCCGATCTGGCGCAGAGTCACGGAGAACAGGTCCAGCTTCTGATAGCGCACCGCCTCATAGCTGGCCACCAGCATCCGGCCCCGCTTGCGCAGCTTCACCAGATTGGCCTGGACCTGAATGGTGGTGGCGGGGATGGATGCGCCCTCGTCTACCGCCTTCAGCTCCTTGCTGTCCCCTCCGGCCTGGGCGGTGATGGAGCGGTAGTCCATTCCCTCGAACCGGGTAGTGGCGGCGGTGATGGAGGGGAGCAGGTCCCCCTCCTCCATACCCTGGCGCACCGAGCGGGCAATGTACTCCGGGAAGAGCACTGCGGAGTTCGCAGTGCGGAAGAACTTCTCCACCGGGTCGGAGGCGGTGCCCCGCACCTTGATGTCAAAGCGCTTCAGCTGCCGCTGAAAGGCGTCCAGCCCCTCCATGCCGGTCCCCTTATACTGCTCGGAGGGGTCCAGCCGCTCCAGCACCTGGGTAAAGGAGCGGCCCGCCTCCTGATACATCCCCTTTTCCAGCTTGATGGTGTCGCAATGATTTGCCATATTCAAAGCCTCCTTTTTTAACTTACAGGCAGACCACGGCGGTGTGACCGCTGTTGTCCGCGCTGACCACCAGGACCTCTGTGCCTCCGGCGGAGGCGGGCTTCACACCGCCGGCCCCGTCGGCGGCCAGCTTCACCCGACCCAGCGTCACCGTGCCAGAGGTAGGTACGCAGGCGAATCCCTTCACCTGTACCCCGGCGAACCCGCTCCGCACCGACAGGGCCAGCCCACAGAAGGCGTCTCCATCCGCGCAGGCCCCCACCTCACCGTTTCCAGTGATCTTCACCACTTGGCCGGACTTCACATCCTCCCGGGCCGTGAAGGTGGCGGTCACCATTCCGATGTCCTCAAATGATACCTTGCTCATACTGACTCCTCCTTGTTTGTTTTCAGATCAAAAACGCTCCGTCCTCCCGGGGCTCCTCCTCTGATTTTTGGGCATACTCCAGCTGGACTGGTAGGGGATAGCGCTCCCGGGCTCTGGCCTGATAGGCCCCCTTCAGGGCCTGAAGCTCCTCCGCGTCCAGCTTGTCCGCGATCTGCTTCAGCACGTTCTGGTCCAAACTGCCGTCTGCCAGCGTCCCCAGCCGTACCACCTCCTCCCGGAGGGAGGACAGCCACTTTCGGCCCAGGGCGGCCTCCCGCTCCAGCACCTCCAGCTCCCGGACACACCCGTCCCTTCCGGCCGCCAGTTCACGGAGGGTCTGCGCGCCCTCTCCAGTGGGACAAAGCCCCTTTACCACACCGGCCCTGGGCTGGGCAGGCACCGCCACAAAGGAGAACTCATAGGCGTCTACGGCCTCCTCCAGCTGAAAAAAGCACTGCGCCCCGTCATAGACCTCTCCGGGCTTGTGTCCACAGCTCTGTCCGCGCTCCGCGCCGCAGATGGAACATACCGCCCGCTTCACGGCACAGCCCACACTGACCTCCTTTTTGATACCTCCCTCGATCTCCGCGATCAGACCCTGGTTGTCCGGGGTGCGCACCATATAGGCCCACCCCTTCAGCCAGCAGTAGCCGTCCCCCGCCTGGGTGAGTCGCTCCGGCTCCCGCACCACCTCCGTGCGGTAGAGCCGGGCAGCCTGGCCCCGCGCACTCCAGCTGTGGTCGAACAGCCCGCTCTTACCCACAAACAGAGGGGCCAGCTGCTCCAGAGTTTTCTCCGGAAACCGCTCCTGGTCCCGGTCCACCTCGTTGTCACATAGGCACAGGGAGAAGGCATATACCTCCTGTGCAGATAGAGAGGCCCGGCTCAGCCGGTTGATGTCCTCCAGATGGCCGGGCAGCAGGCCGCTGCCAGCGGGCTGCTGTGATGTTTTTTGGATCCTCATGTGTTCTCCTTTCCGATCTGTTCCGCCTGGGCGTGATAGAGCTCCGCCCGGGCCTCCTCCACCAGATCCTGCAAATTGATGTCCTCCCACTCCACCTCCAGCTCTTCAGGCCAGCCGTGGAGCCTCAGCCACAGCTGGCACACCCGCCGGACCGTGGGCTCCAGGCTCCTCCGGATGGCAGTGATCTCACTGGTGAGCAGGTCGGCCTGCTGGGTGCTCATCCGTTCTGTGGACGACCAAGACAGGCCCAGCAGAAAGGGTGGGATCCCGGTCCGTGCAATCAACTGTTCCAAGATCTGCCGCACCGGGACCTCGCTGTCCAGCACCTGGCTGTCCGCGCCGATGACTTTGATATCCACATCTCCAACTGCCACAAAGTCCCGCACTGCTCCCTGACGGCCCGCCTGCATGGCGGCGGACCACTCCCGGGCGATCTGCTGTCCCCGCTCCCGGGCGGAGAGCCCGTCCCGCTCCCCGGGCCTGCATACCACTGCAAAGCGCAGGTTGCCCGCCCGCTCCCAGTTCTGCCCCAGCGCCTGATAGATCTTCAGCAGGATTCCGCTGAGGAAGGGCATGGAGCGCAGCAGAGACACGCCGTAGGGGTTGTCCGTCCCCGGCTGAAACGGGGTGAAGAGCAGCAGCTCCTGCCAGGGCAGTTCCACCGGCTGGCCGTCCCGTCCCCGTGTACACAGCCGGAACTCCAGGGGAGTTTCCCCCTCCCGGATCTCGATCTGTCCGGGGTCGGCGCACAGCAGGGCGGCAATGTCCCCCCCCTCCCGGTCCAGCACCATTTCGCCCACTCCCTGACCACAGGTGAGCATAGAGTCCAGGTACTGGTCCAGAAAGGACTGGAGTCCCCGCTGTCCTCGGCCTGTGTCCACCTCACGAAGGAAACGGTACAGTCCCGCCTGGGCCTCCACCGCTCCGCACCGGACCTGTACGCCCCCGCACAGCCGCACCAGCTTCATCAAGGCGGCGTCCACAATGGGGACTGCCTCCCGGATGGTCCGGTACAGCTCCAGCTCCCCCCGTCTCAGGGGCACATACCGGTCCAGCGCGCCAAAGGGATGTCCCTCCCGGTCCCGCAGCTGGACCTCAGGCGGCTGCGCTTCCGCTTTTTTCCGCATGAACCATTTCAATTTC
This sequence comes from Clostridiales bacterium, assembly GCA_902363045.1. GTDB lineage: Bacteria > Bacillota > Clostridia > Oscillospirales > Oscillospiraceae > Lawsonibacter. The sequence goes on along the minus strand of CABIYX010000005.1, from coordinate 90,549 downwards.
TTCCCTCCATTTCACCGACCCTGTCCGGACGGTGTTTTTAACCGCTGCCCCGCTCCACCGTACCGGCAAAGAACCCGTCCCTTCTCCGGCCTGCCACCGTGACTGCGAAATACCGTATATCATCCATGGCGTGGTCGTGTTTCCCCACCCGGCCACGGCCGGGCGGGGGCCCCGGATCTTATTTTCCTTGGGCGGAATGGATCCGCCCTGCGGCAATTTTTCGCTCCGCTTCAAATTGACAGCGTTCCCCGCCGCCCCATCTAGGATGGGGCCCAGGAACACGCCCACGCCATTCATCCGCTTCGCTCCACCGTACCGGCAAAGAACCCGTCCCTTCTCCGGCCTGCCACCGTGACTGCGAAATACCGTATATCATCCATGGCGTGGTCGTGTTCCTTCACCACCCGGTCGCCGGAAACCGCGGTGTCCCATCGGTACAGTCCAAACTCCCGGATGGCGTCCTCACAGGGGGTACAGATCACCAGCTGCCCGGCCCGGAGCAGCTCTGCGGTGCGCCGGATGCCGGAGAGCACCTCATTTTCTGCTCGGTATACCGTCCAGCCCCGCCGGAGCAGCTCCTCCCGGAAGCTGGCCGCCGACGGATCCAGCACCACCCCGCGGATGTCCTGCCCGCCGGCCAGCCGGGCCAGGTCGTCGGCGTATTCTCCGTCCGTCTGCTGCCGCCCGGTTTTCCGGGAGTCATAGTAAAATTCCGCCGTCCGGTACCACACGCCCCCCTTCTGTCCCCAAAGCCCCATGGAGGTCGGGTTCACCGTCCCATAATCACAGGAGATGTACCACGGCCCATCCATCTGTTCCGGGACCGCCTGCACCAGCTCAGGGCTGAAAAAGTCATAGACCAGCCCCTCCGCCGCCGCCCATTCGCCCAGCACGAACCTCCGGTAGAAGGTCCCCCGGAACATGGACTCATAGCGGGCCAGCACCTTCGGGGACAGCCCGGGGTTGTCCGCCATGGTGAAGGTCAGATGCAGCGCCCCTTTCTCCTCCGCCTTCCGGATCCACTCCTGATAAAACCAGTGTCCCGGGCTCTCCGGGTTGCAGGTGAACCACAGCCGGCTCCCCTCCACCGAACACCGGGCGCAGACCTGCTCCACAAAGGAGCGCGGCATCAGCACCGCCTCGTCCAGCAGGGCGCCTGCCAGGGTAACGCCCTGGATCAGACCGGCGGCCCGCTCGTCCGCCCCTCCAAACAGGAGGAAGGTATTTTCCCGCTCCCCAAGCCGCAGGGTGATCTGCCCCCGGGAGATCCGCTCCGTCCAGGAGAAGCCCAGCGCCCGCAGGACTGGCTGCGCCTCGGACCAAAGGTTCCGCCGTACGGATTGAATGGTCTTGCCGCACAGGGCAAAACGCCTGCCCTGAAAGGTGAGCGTCGCCCAGCACAGGAAGGACAGCCCCGCGCACAGGGTCTTGCCGCTGCGCACCGCTCCGTCACAGATCAGGGCCTGACAGCCGCAGTCGGGGGAGCCGGGCCTCCACCAGGTGAGGACCCGCCGCTGCTTGGGCGAAAAGATCAGCGGCGTCACTCCTCCCCGTCCTCCATCCGTCGGAACAGCTGCTCCAGCTGCTCCTCACCGCTGGGGCCGCTCAGCTCCAGAAGGCGCTCCAGCGCCTTCATCCGGTCGGTGAACTTCAGCTCCACCGTCCCCGCCCCACTGCGCCGGAACTCCGTCAGGGCGGCCAGGTCCAGACGGCCGATAGACTCCCGCTCCTCCTCCGGGAGATAGGCCAGCTTCACCGCGTCGTTCACCTTGGCGCAGGCCAGCCGCCTCATCTGTTCCAGCAGGACGTCCCGGCTCAGCCGGCTTTCATGCTTCTTCACACGATCCCTCCTCACCCCTGGCGGGCAGTGGAAGAAAGTTGTACGTTTGCGGCCATATTACAAAAAATTTTTTCAATGCCCGGAGAAGCCTGTCCCTGTTTCCACAAAAACCAGCCAAATGTGGAAAACTTCTGTCAAGTCAAATAAAATTCCGCTTCCGGTCTGGTTTTACAATCTTCTCGGTTTGACCGTGTTATGGTTGGTGGAGCAAAAATTACCGTCCGCCCCTTCTGCATAGAAGCGGTCCAGCCTCCACATCCTGTTGACACACAAAACCACAACATCCGGATTGGGAGGTACTTGGCATGAAGAAGAGGATCGTTTCCCTGTTGCTGGCAGCCGCCCTGCTTACGGGCGCCGCGTCGGCGGCAGGAGAGGAGAGCACAGCGGAGCATCCGGACCTGGACCTCTCCGCCGCTTCGGCGGTATTGATGGAGAAGGAGACAGGCTCTCTGCTCTATGAAAAGGAGTCCCACCAGCAGCTGGAGCCCGCCAGCGTGACCAAGGTGATGACCCTGCTGCTCGTCATGGAGGACCTGGACAGCGGACGGCTGTCCAAAGAGGATCTGGTCACCGTCTCCGCCGCCGCTGCGGGGATGGGCGGCTCCCAGGTCTATCTGAAGGAAGGGGAGCAGTTCTCCGCCGGCGAGCTCATCAAGTGCATCGCGGTGGTTTCTGGTAACGACGCGGCGGTGGCTATGGCGGAGCACCTGGCCGGCAGCGAGGCCGCCTTCGTAGAGCGGATGAACCGGCGGGCCCAGGAGCTGGGTATGAAGGACACGGTCTTTGTCAACTGCACCGGCCTTCCGGCCGCCGGGCACCATAGCTCGGCCTATGACATCGCCCTCATGTCCCGGGAACTGATCCTGCATCACCCGGACATCCGGACGTATACCACCATCTGGATGGACTCCATCCGGGACGGGGCCTTCGCCCTGACCAATACCAACCGTCTGGTGCGCTTTTATCCCGGAGCCACAGGGCTGAAGACTGGCTCCACGGACTCCGCGCTCTACTGCCTGTCCGCCACAGCCGAGCGGGACGGCATGGAACTCATCGCTGTGGTGATGAAGGCCCCCAGCTCCGCCCACCGCTTTGGCGACGCCAAGGCTCTGCTGGACTATGGCTTTTCCGCCTGGTCTCTGGTCAGCATCTATCCGGATACCCCTCTGGCCCCCATTCCGGTGCTGCTGGGGACGGTGGATCAGATCCAGCCCCAACTGGCCCGGGACTGCCGCCTGCTGGTCCGGAAGGAGCAGGAGGGGGCGGTGACCACCCGCCTGATCCTGGCCCAGGATCTGGAGGCTCCAGTGGAGCCCGGCCAGACCGTGGGGGAACTGGAGGTCTCTGTGGACGGCCAGGTGCGGGACACGGTCCCCATTCTGGCTGCTCAGGGTGCCGCGCGGCTGACTGTGCCCCGGATTTTCACCCGCCTGCTCCGCCAGCTGCTGATGGCTGGATAAGCCCCCGCCGGGGAGGCGCGGCGTCCCGTGCCCTCCCCGGCGGATTTCCAGTTTGTGTGTGTCCCTCCGCTCTGTATCCCGCAATTAACCTCCTTTTGACTTGACGGTATCCTGTGCCTGTTGTATAATTTATATAAATATTAGGGGAGGTATTTTTACAGGGTTGTTATTTTCGATGCACCACACTGTGAAATCCATGGGAATGAGGTGATCTCATTGGTCAAATATAATGGAAAACTGTCTGAATACGACCTGTTTTTGGAGTTAGAGGCGTTTTCCGAGGGCAGAAGCTGCCATGCCTGGCGCTGCTTCGGCGCGCACCCCTGCCAAAAGGACGGACAGGAGGGCTACCTCTTCCGGGTCTGGGCGCCCAACGCCAGGCAGGTCTGTGTCTTTGGTGATTTTAACGGATGGGACGAAAACGCTGCCCCTCTGGAAAAATTGGAGGGCGGCATCTGGGAGGGCTTCCTGCCCGGCCTGAAGCGCTATGATACATACAAATACGTCATCCACGCCGCCGACGGAACCGTGACGGCCAAGGCCGATCCATACGCCTTCCACGCCGAGACCCGTCCGGGGAACGCCTCCAAGATCTATGAGCTGGATGAGTACCCCTGGGGGGATACCGGCTGGATGGACTACCGGGCCAAAAACCCGCCTTACCGCCGGCCCATGAACATCTACGAATGTCATCTGGGGTCCTGGCGCCGCACCGGAGAGGGTGAGTTCCTCTCCTACCGGGACACAGCCCGCTATCTGGTGCCCTACGTCAAGGAGATGGGCTACACCCATGTAGAGCTGCTCCCCGTGATGGAGCACCCGCTGGACGCCTCCTGGGGCTACCAGGTCACCGGCTATTTCGCGGCTACCAGCCGTTTTGGTACGCCGGATGACCTGAAATACCTCATCGACCAGCTCCATCAGGCCGGGGTGGGCGTCATTCTGGACTGGGTCCCCGCCCACTTCCCCCGGGACGCCTTCGGCCTGTACCACTTTGACGGCACGCCCACCTACGAATACGCCGATCCCCGGAAGGGAGAGCACCCCGACTGGGGCACCCAGGTCTTCGACCTGGGCCGGAACGAGGTCCGCTCCTTCCTCTTCTCCAACGCCATGTTCTGGCTGGAGGAGTATCACGCCGATGGTCTGCGGGTGGACGCTGTCTCCTCCATGCTCTACCTGGACTACGGGCGGCAGGAGGGGGCCTGGATGCCCAACATCCATGGAGGAAAGGAAAATCTGGAGGCCATTGAGTTCTTCCAGAAGCTGAATACCACCATCTTCGCGGCCCATCCCGACGTGCTGATGATCGCCGAGGAGTCCACCGCCTGGCCCAAGGTCACCTACCCTGTGGACGAGGGGGGACTGGGCTTCAACTTCAAGTGGAACATGGGCTGGATGAACGACATCTGCCACTACATCAAGCTGGACCCCTATTTCCGCCAGTTCAACCACCGGGACATCACCTTCTCTCTGATGTACGCCTTCTCGGAGAACTATATCCTCCCCCTGTCCCATGACGAGGTGGTCCACATGAAGGGCTCCTTCCTGGGGAAAATGCCCGGGGAGAACCATGAGAAGTTCGCCGGAGTCCGGGCGTTCTACGCCTATATGCTCACCCATCCGGGCAAGAAGCTGTCCTTCATGGGGGCGGAGCTGGGCCAGTGGAACGAGTGGCATTATGAGTACTCTCTGGACTGGCATCTCCTTCAATATGAGCCCCACCGCCAGATCCACAAGTTCTTCCAGGCGGCCAACGCCTTCTACCTGGCCGAGCCCGCCCTCTGGGAGCAGGATGACTCCTGGCAGGGATTCCAGTGGCTGTGCGCCGACGACCACACCGCCAATACCGTGGCCTTCCTCCGCTGGGACCGGGAGGGACGCCCCCTCATCGTGGTGTGCAACTTCTCCCCCATCCACCGCAAGGGCTACTATGTGGGCGCCCCCTTCCCGGGGACCTGGGCCCCGGTGCTCAACACCGACGCAGAGGAGTTCGGCGGCTCCGGCCTGGGAGATGCCGCGCCCATCAAAACGGTCAGCGCCCCCTGTCACGACCAGGAGCAGGCCCTCTCCATCGACCTGCCCCCCATGTCCGTGATGGTGTACCGCTGTATCCGCCGCAGCCCGGTCCGAAAGAAAAAGGCCGGGGAGAAGGAACCGGAGAAGAAGCGCGCCCCCAGGACCGGGACCGGCAAAGCTGCCCCCGCGAAAACCGCGGCCCGCAAATCAAAGGCGGCGGCGCGGCCTGGGCACAAACCCAAGACCGATCAGGCGTGAACCTCTCGCCTGTGGTTTTTACCGCGATCCAGCGGTCTACATTACAACAGAGGTGAAGGACAATGAAAAAAGAAGTTGTGGCCATGCTGTTGGCGGGCGGACAGGGCAGCCGTCTCTACGCCCTGACCAGCCATGTGGCCAAGCCCGCCGTCCCCTTCGGCGGGAAGTACCGCATCATCGATTTCCCCCTTTCCAACTGTGTCAACTCCGGCATTGATACTGTGGGCGTGCTGACCCAGTACCGTCCTCTGGAGCTGAACAGCTATATCGGCTCCGGACAGCCCTGGGACCTGGACCGGTCCGATGGCGGCGTCCATATCCTGCCCCCCTATATGCGTGAGGGCGACCAGGGCACCTGGTATAAGGGCACGGCCAACGCGATCTACCAGAACATTGGCTTCCTGGACCTGTATGATCCGGAGTATGTGGTCATCCTGTCCGGCGACCATATCTATAAGATGGACTATACCGATATGCTGGACCTGCATAAAAAGAGCGGCGCGGCCTGCACCATCTCCGTTCTGGAGGTCACCATGGAGGAGGCCACCCGCTTCGGCATCATGAACGTGGACGAGAACGACCAGATCTATGAATTTGAGGAGAAGCCCAAGCAGCCCAAGAGCAACCTGGCCTCCATGGGTATCTATGTGTTCACCTGGTCCAAGTTGCGCCGCTACCTCATCGAGGACGAGGCGAATCCCGACTCCTCCAACGACTTCGGCAAAAACATCATCCCCGCCATGCTGGGAGCCGGGGAAAAGCTGATGGCCTACCGCTTCCACGGCTATTGGAAGGATGTGGGCACCATCAACTCCCTGTGGGACGCCAACATGGATATGCTGGCCCCCAACAGTGAAAGCGGCATCAACCTCTATGACACCAGTTGGCCCATCTATGCCCGCACGCCCGTCCGTCCGCCCCATGTCACCGGACCCAACGCTCAGATCTCCCACTCTCTGGTCACCGGCGGCTGTCAGGTGGACGGCTCGGTGGAAAATTCCGTGCTGTTCCATTCGGTTACGGTGGAGGAGGGCGCCGACGTCCAGTACTCCATCCTCATGCCCGGCGCTGTGGTGAAGAAGGGGGCCGTAGTGGCCTACGCCATCGTGGCGGAGGGCGCGGTCATTGAGGCCGAGGCCACTGTGGGCGCGCCGCCCTCGGAGGATCCCGACTGGGGGATCGCCGTGGTGGCCGGCGGCGTCCATGTGGGAGAAAAGGCCGTGGTCAAGCCAAGTGCCATGGTCCGGAAAAATGTGAAGGGAGGTGAGCAGGTATGAATGATCTGCACGGGATCGTGTTCGCGTGCCGCTCTGACGCCAATTTGGGCGAGCTGACCCGCCCCCGCAACACCTGCTCTCTGCCGTTCGGCGGCCGTTACCGCCTGATCGACTTTATGCTGTCCAACTATGTCAACGCCGGCATCACCGACGTGGGCGTGATCGTCCACCAGAGCTATCAGTCCCTGCTGGACCATGTGGGCTCCGGCAAGGACTGGGATCTGTCCCGCAAGCACGGCGGCCTGCGGATCCTGCCCCCCTTCGGCTATGCGGAGCGGGGCGGCGAGTACCGGGGCAACATGGACGCTCTGGCCGGTGTGGCCGACTATCTGGAGAATATCCGCCAGGACTATGTGATCCTGGCCTGGGGTGATATGGCGGTCAACCTGCCGGTGGCCGAGGTGTTCCAGCAGCATCTGGACAGCGGCGCCGATGTGACCATGGTCTGCACCCCCAGCCTGAAGGGCGCGCCCCGCTTCTCCGAGTATGTGGAGGTGGATGATACCGGCCGGGTGACCGACCTGTCCGTCCATCCCGTCACCGCCGGCAGCACTCTGGAGAGCCTTGAGATCTATGTCCTGTCCAAAAAGCTGCTGCTGGACATGGTGGACTACTGCTCCGCCCACGACATCGTGAACTTCAGCCGCGGCGTCCTCCAGCCCCGGCTCAAGACCCTGAAGCTGATGTCCTATGTCCACCAGGGCTATGTGGCCCGCTTCCAGTCGGTCAGCGGCTACTTCCAGCGCTCCATGGATCTGCTGGAGCCCGCCGTCCGGGATGAGCTTTTCAATCCCGACCGGCCCATCCGCACCAAGGACCGCTCCAACCCCTCCACCTACTACGGTCCAGACTCCCGCTCTGTCCACTCCCTGGTGGCGGACGGCTGCCTCATCGAGGGCGAGGTGGAAAACTCCATCATCTCCCGGGGCGTTATCATCGAGAAGGGCGCCCGGGTGTGCAACAGCGTTCTGATGCAGGGAGCCGTGGTCAGAAGCGGCGCTTCCCTGGCCTATGTCATTGCGGACAAGAACGTCACGATCAACCAGGACCGGATGCTCATGGGCCATCTGACTTACCCTCTGGCCATCGCCAAGGAGTCCGTGGTCTGACGCTGTGCGCCCGCCGGAGCGCTGTGCCGCGGCACAGCGCTCCGGCTTCCAACTTCATTTTGTGCTTGCGGAAAGGGGACTTACTATGAAGATCCTGTTTGCCGCCTCCGAGGCGGTACCCTTTATCAAAACCGGCGGACTGGCCGATGTGGCCGGCTCCCTGCCCAAGGCGCTGGCTCAGGCGGGGCACGAGGTAAAGGTCATTCTCCCCCTGTATGAGGGCATCGGAGACCAGTGGCGCAGCCAGATGACCTTTCTGAAATACTTCAATGTGACCCTCTCCTGGCGGCAGGTCTACTGCGGCCTGTTCCAGCTGGAGCGGGAGGGCGTCACCTACTGGTTCGTGGATAACGAGTATTACTTCAAGCGCTGGCAGATTTACGGCCACTTCGATGACTGCGAGCGCTTCGCTTACTTCTCCCGCGCTGTGGTGGAGACGCCGGGCCAGCTGGACTGGTCCCCGGACATCATCCATTGCAACGACTGGCAGACCGCTCTGATCCCCGTCTATCTGCTGGAGGACAAATACCGCATCCCCCAGCTGAACCATGTCAAAACCGTCTTTACCATCCACAATGTGGAGTATCAGGGCCGCTACGGCGATCAGGTGCTGGAGGACGTGGTGGGTCTGGGCCGCAACTACTTCAACGAGGGGATGCTGGCCCACCAAGGGGATGTGAATCTGATGAAGGGCGCCATTATGGCCTCCACCTATGTCACCACAGTCTCGCCCACCTACGCCCAGGAGCTGCGCCTGCCCTTCTACGCCCACGGCATGGACGGCGTCATCAACCAGCAGAGCGGCAAGCTCCAGGGGATCCTGAACGGCATCGATATGGCCCTGTACGATCCTGCGGCCATGCCCGGCCTGGCCGCCAACTTCACCCCCGCGGCTCCTGCCAAGGGCAAGACCGCCTGTAAGCTGGCCCTCCAGCGGAAGCTGGGCCTGCGGGAGGACGAGTCCGCCCCCATCATCGCCTGCGTCTCCCGTCTGGTGGGACACAAGGGCTTCTCCCTGGTCACGGACGTCCTCCATCAGATCATGGAGCTGGATGTGCAGATGGTGGTGCTGGGCACCGGGGACTGGCAGTATGAGGAGGCGTTCCAAAACGCCCAGCGGCAGTATCCGGGCCGCTTCTCCGCCCAGATCACCTACTCCGGCCCCCTGTCCAATATGATCTACGCCGGCGCGGACCTGTTCCTCATGCCCTCCATCAGCGAGCCATGTGGTCTGAGCCAGATGATCGCCATGCGTTTCGGCACGGTCCCCATCGTCCGTGAGACCGGCGGACTGAAGGACACCGTCCTGCCCTATAACAAGTATACCGGCGAGGGCCGGGGCTTCACCTTCTCCGACATCAATGCCGGGGATATGCTCTGGGTCATCCGGGAGGCAGTGGACCTCTACTACAACGACAAGGAGGCCTGGCGCGGCCTCCAGAAGGCCGGCATGACCGCCGACTTCAGCTGGGACCATTCCGCCCAGGAGTATCTGGATATCTATCAGCGTATTTCCGGCTGAGTCCGAACGGTCCCTCCGCCGCAGAGCCCTCCGCGTCAGGCGGAGGGCTCCCTTTTTTGGAAAACAGACCGGAGAAAGGACTTTTACGCGGGCCGGAGCCGGAACTCGGGCCTTTGTTCTGTTCCGGCGGTTTTTCCCCATTTGAGCCAAAAAACAGAACGAAAAAGTGGGGAAAACCGTGGAGATGACTCCCCCTTGCTCTGTTCTTCGCATTGACGCTTCAGGGGAAATCTGGTACAATAGCAGACGGGGCCGGGAGACAGTTTGGATTTCTGTTCCGGGTCCCCTATTTTGTCATTTTATAATTATGAAGAATGAAACGGGGGCACAAAAATGGCTGAATACAGTAAAGCCCAGCTTACCGAAATGATAGTCGGAAAACTCCACCGCAACTTCGGGCGCGACGTGGAGGACGCCGGTCCCAACCACATCTTCAAGGCCTGCGCCCTGGTGCTGCGGGACATCATGTCCGCCCACCAGATGGAGACCGGGAACCGGGTCTGGGAGGACCAGCAGCGGCAGGTCCACTACCTGTCCATGGAGTTCCTCATGGGCCGCTCTCTGGAGAAGAACGCCTACAATCTCGGCCTGCTGGATACCCTGAAGGAGGCGCTGGAGGACCTGGGCTACTCCGCCTCCGACCTCTTTGAGAAGGAGCCTGACGCCGGTCTGGGCAACGGCGGTCTGGGCCGTCTGGCCGCCTGCTATCTGGATTCCATGACCACCCTGGAGATCCCGGCCACCGGCTATACCATCTGCTATGAGCTGGGCATCTTTAAGCAGAAGATCGTGGAGGGCCGCCAGGTAGAGCAGGCCGACAACTGGCTGGGCCTGGGCGACGCCTGGCTCATCCCCAAGATGGATGAGACCGAGGAGGTCCGCTTCGGCGGCCGTGTGGTAGACCACTGGGACGAGCGCGGAGTGAACCACCCGGAGCACGTGGGCTACACCACGGTGCTGGCCATCCCCCGGGATATGGAGATCGCCGGCTATCAGACCAAGCACACCAACACCCTGCGCCTCTGGGACGCCAAGAGCCCCGTCCCTGTGGATATGTCCTATTACTCCAAGGGCGAGTACCTCAAGGCGGTGGAGCAGCAGGCCATGGCCGAGGTCATCGCCAAGGTGCTCTATCCCGATGACAACCACTACGAGGGCAAGTCTCTGCGCCTGAAGCAGCAGTATTTCTTTGTCTCCGCCACCGTCCAGTCCATCGTGCGCAAGCACCGCGCCCAGTATGGCACCCTGCGCAACTTCCACGAGAAGCACGTCCTCCAGATCAACGACACCCATCCCACCCTGGTCATCCCCGAGCTGATGCGCATCCTGATGGATGTGGAGGGGTACAGCTGGAACGACGCCTGGAATATCGTCACCAAGTCGGTGGCTTATACCAACCACACTGTCCTGGCCGAGGCTCTGGAGCGCTGGCCCCAGGGCCTGATCGAGAGCCTTCTGCCCCGGATCTGGCAGATCCTGAAGGAGATCGCCGCCCGCTACCAGCGCCAGCTGGAGGAGCGCTTCCCCGGCGACCAGGAGAAGGTGTCCAAAATGGCCATCATCTGGGGCGGCGAGGTCCGGATGGCCAACCTGTGCGTCTGCGCCTGCTACGCCGTCAACGGCGTCTCCGCCCTCCACTCGGATATTCTGAAGCAGGATGTGTTCCACGACGCTTATACCATGCGTCCCGAGCAGTTCAAGAACGTCACCAACGGCGTGGATCACCGCCGCTGGCTCTCCCAGATCAACCCCAAGCTGGACGCGCTGGTGCGGGAGTGTACCGGCGGGGACGACTATCTGCTCCACCCCGAGGCCATCCGCGGCCTGGAGAAGTATCAGAACGACTCCTCCGTGCTGGACCGCCTGGAGGCCATCAAGCGGGAGAACAAGCGCCGCTTCGCCGCCTATGTGGCCCGGGAGACCGGAGTGGTGCTGAACACCGACGCCATTTTTGACGTCCAGGTGAAGCGCCTCCATGAGTACAAGCGCCAGCTGCTCAATGTCCTGCACATCATCCACCTGTATGATCAGCTGCGGGATAACCCCAATATGGATTTTACGCCCCAGACCTTCCTCTTTGGGGCGAAGGCGGCCCCCGGCTACCATGTGGCCAAAAAGATCATCCAGCTCATCAACTCCCTCGCCGCCCAGATCGCCGCCGATCCGATCTGCAAGGATAAGCTCCAGGTGGTCTTTTTGGAGAACTACCGGGTCTCTCTGGCCGAGCGCCTCATGCCCGCCAGCGAGCTCAGCGAGCAGATCTCCACCGCCGGCAAGGAGGCCAGCGGCACCGGCAACATGAAGTTTATGATGAACGGCGCTCTGACCATCGGCACCCTGGACGGCGCCAACGTGGAGATGCACCAGCAGCTGGGGGATGAGAACATCTTCCTCTTCGGCCTCACCGCCGGCCAGGTGCAGGAGCTGAAGTCCCGCGGCTACCGCCCCATGGACTACTACAACGGAAACGGCGCGCTCCGCCGGGTCATCGACCAGATCTCCGCGGGCTTCTCCGATCAGGTGGACTACTCCGACCTCACCGCCCGCCTGCTGCGCGGAGCGGGCGGCAGTCCCGCCGACGAGTACCTGCTGCTGGCTGACTTCGACAGCTACTGCCAGGCCCACCGCCGCGCCCTGGAGACCTACGCCGGCCGCAAGCGCTGGAACCAGATGTCACTCATCAACATCGCCCGCTCCGGCATCTTCGCCGCGGACCGCTCCATCCGCGACTATGCCCAGGACATCTGGCACGTTCCCACCCGCCTCTGATCTCCCCCACAAAAGGCCGCTCCTGAGGAGCGGCCTTTTCCAGGCAAAAACCGCCTTTCCCCTTGCCAAATCCTGAAAAATGAAATACAATAGGGGCACGGAACCTATTTTGAAAACGGCGTGGGCCCGCCTGTCCCGCATCCGGCGCGCCCCGCGGAGGAGGAATTTGCAATATGATCTCTATCGCTTCAGACCACGGCGGTTACCGCCTCAAGGAGCATATCAAGGCATATCTCACCGCCAAGGGCATCAACGTTTTGGACTGCGGCTGTGACAGCCAGGAGAGCTGTGACTATCCCATCTTCGCCAAAGCGGCTGCCGTGGCCGTGGCCGATGGCCGCTGTGAGAAGGGCATCGTGATCTGCACCACCGGCATTGGGGTTTCCATCACAGCCAACAAAGTGAATGGGATCCGCTGCGCTCTGTGCAGCGACCCTCTTTGCGCAGAGATGACCCGCCGCCACAATGACGCCAATATGCTGGCCATGGGGGCGGGCGTCATCGGCCCCAATATGGCAGAGCGCATCGTGGATGTGTTTCTGGACACCCAGTTCGAGGGCGGCCGCCATGCCCGCCGCGTCGGCCTGGTCATGGATGTGGAGAAGGACTGATTTGATAACGGGCCGGATGTGGTTCACATCCGGCCCATTTCTTGATCCTGTTATGGTATGATTTTCCCGCAGCCTCTTGCATGATGAGCAGAACCCCGCCGGTCCTGAAGGGGACCCGGCGGGGTTCTTATATTTGGATCACTGTTCAGTGAACTCAGGGATAGACGAACACGGACAGAGCGATGAAGAAGGTCTGTAACGCCATCATAATCAGAAACAGAGGTGCCATAAATCGGTACCATCTGTCCAGCGGAACTCCCATCAGGCCGCAGTTCAGCGTACAGGCGGTGGGCCAGAACATATCAGAGAAGCCATCACCGAAGCAGTAGGCCAGCACGGCGGTCTGGCGGCTCACGCCCACAATATCCGCCACTGGAGTCATGATAGGCATGGTGATGGTGGCCTGACTGGATGACCCGGTGATAAAAAAGTTGATGACATTTTGGAGGAACAGCATCCCCACTGCCGAGAGCATCTTGTTGGAGGCATTGAGCAGCTGAGACAGGCCGTAGACCACCGTATCAGAGATCATAGCGTCCTTCATAGTCAGCAGGATCCCCCGGGTAAACCCAATCACCAGGATGGAGGATACCACAGATTTTGTAGACTCAATAAAGGTGTCGCAGATCTCTGTGGCGGAATAGCCCCCCACCAGACCAGAGATCACTGCCATCATCAGAAACATCGCCGAGATTTCATTGATATACCATCCCAGCCGAATGGTGCCGAACAGCAGCATCCCGATGGTGACCAGGAACAGCAGCAAGCACAGCTTCTGCCGCAGGGTAAAGACGCCGTCTGAGTCGCTCACATCCGGTGGGGTAAATTCCATGGGCACGCCGTACATCACGGATTGCTCCGGGTGCTCCTTGACCTTTTTGGCATAGCGCATCACATACCAGATTGCGGTCCCCTGGAACACCAGAAAGACCACCAGGCGATAAAGGACTCCGGAGTTGATAGGGACCTCCGCGATGCTCTGGGCAATTCCCACAGAGAACGGGTTGGTAGTAGCGGCGGCAAAGCCGGTGGCCACACCCACATAGACCACTGCCCCGCCAACAAGGGGGTCATATCCCAGGGCAAGTCCCATTCCCACAAACACGGATACCAGGCCATAGGTCTCCTCAAAGATCCCAAGAGTCGATCCCAGCACACCGAACAGCAGCATAAACACCGGGATCAGAAGATGGGTGCTCCCCTTCATCTTTCGGATTAGCACATGGATCGCACCGCTCAGAGTCCCGTTTTTTGTGAGGATATAGACGTAGCCATAGGCGAATACGATCAGGAACAGGATGTCTGCCGCGTCCACATACCCCCGCTGGAGGGACAAAAAGATGTCGAACAGCCCCGGCTTCTTCCCCTCGGTAAAGTGGAAGGAATCGGGAATGACCACCGTTTTCCCGCTGACCGGATCGAACTCACGCACATACTCCCCGGCGGGGATCAGATAGCACAGAGCGACCACCACCAGCAGGATGATCGTGAGGATCACATAGGTATGCGGCATTTTGATCTTGGAGAGCTTTTCTTTCCATCGGCGCATGACCTGTTGCTCCCTTCCTAAAGCGGAATATTAGAATCGATCAGCACATGGCCTTTCCGGACAGGAAGACCTGCTCCACATGGGCCTGATAGGCGAAGGGGTGCTGATCCCACACAACGATGTCGGCGTCCTTGCCCGCCGTCAGGCTGCCCTTCCGGTCATCGATGCCCAGCACCTCGGCCGGATTGATGGTGACCGCCTTCAGCCCCTCCAGCTCGTCCATACCGTCCCGCACGGACAGCGCGGCGTAGACCGGCAGATAGTACAGGGGGGTGACGTCGTGGTCGGCGGTGATGCACACCTTCAGTCCAGCGCGGCTGAGCACGCCGGCGGTCTCATAGGTCTTGTTCCAGGTCTCGTGCTTGGAACGGGGGGTCATACCGGGGCCCACGATCACCGGATAGGGGAACTTGGCCAGATAGTCGGCGATGGCGATCCCGTCGGTGCAGTGGACCAGGACCAGGTCCACGTCATACTCCTGGGCAATGCGGATGGCCGTGCAGATGTCATCGGAGCGGTGGGCGTGCATATGGATGGGCATCTCCTTATTCAGCACCTTCAGCATATTTTCCATGCCGAGGTCCCGCTTGAACCAACTGCCGCTCTTCTCTGCCTCTTCCTTGTCGTGGCGGTACTCGATGGCGTCCTCCAGGCATTTGCGCAGGTGATAGGCCACGCCCATGCGGGACTCAAAGCCGTGCTTGGCGGTCTTGGGGTTCTCGCCCACGCTGCACTTCATGGCGGTGTAGCGCCGCAGGAGCATCTCGTCGGCTACCGTGCCGTTCAGGGTGATGGTGGAGGCGACGCCGCCCACCACGCCGTCGCTGCCGGGGCAGACGCAGGCGGCGGTGACGCCGGCCCGGACGGAGTCAATCACCGCCCGGTCAAAGGGGTAGATGCCGTCCAGCACCTCCAGCTCCGGGGTCAGAGCGCCGGAGTAGTCACAGCAGTCGTCGCCGATGCTGCCCATGCCCTCTTCGCTGATGCAGATGTGGCTGTGGGCGTCGATCATGCCGGGGGTGACATATTTCCCGGCGGCGTCAAAGACCTCCTCGCCCTCGGCGGCCTGGAGCTCCGGAGCGATCTCCTTGATTTTTCCATTCTCCACGCGGATGTCCTGCAGGACGAAGCCGCCCTCCTCAAACAGCAGCACATTACCATGCTTTACGATCATGTTCAGATCCCCTTTCTTACTTTCGGTGGATAGGGCAATAAGGATACAGAAGTCAACCTTCCATATCCTTATTGCCAGTATGTTTTATTTTACCCCGGAACGGGGGCAAAAGCATCTTTTAATAGCCGATCCAGACGGCGATGGTCATGAATACAAACTCCAGGGCCAGCATCATCAGGAACAGCGGGGTGACGAAGCGGTACCACTTGTTCAGCGGCACGCCGCCCATCAGGCCGCAGCACAGCGCGCAGGAGGTGGGCCAGAAGCAGTCGGCAAAGCCGTTGCCGAACTGATAGGCCAGCACCGCGATCTGCTTGCTCAGTCCGACCAACTCCGCGGTGGGCGCCATGATGGGCATAGTGATGGTGGCCTGGCTGGTGGATCCGTTGATGAAGAACTTGATGATGTTCTGGAGGAACAGCATCCCGTAGGCGGCAACATACTTGCTGGCGCCGTCCAGCACGGTCACCAGGCCGTACACGATGGTGTCGGTGATGCAGCCCTGCTTCATCAGGATCAGGATTCCGCGGGTGAAGCCCACGATCAGCATGGAGGACACCATGGACTTGGTGGACTCGATAAAGGTCTTGCAGATCTCAGTGGCGGAGTAGCCGCTGATGATGCCGGCGATCACCATGGCCATCAGGAACAGAGCGGCGATCTCATTGACGTACCAGCCCAGCTCCAGAACGGAGTAGGTCAAAAAGCCGATGACGCCGAAGAACTCCAGCAGACACAGCTTCTGGCGGGTGGTCATCTTGACCTCGTCCAGGCTGTTGATGCCCTTCATCTCCACGCTGTCCACGGCGATCCCCTTCAGCAGGGAGCGGGAGGGATCCGCCTTGACCCGGTGGGCATAGCGCATGACGTAGAAGATAGCCAGCGCCTCAAAGGCGATGAAGATCACCCAGCGAAACTCCATGCCGGAGTAAAGCTCCACACCGGCCACGTCCTGAGCCACCGCAATGTTATAGGGGTTGGTGGTTCCGGCGGCATAGCCGATGGAGACGCCCAGGAAGATGATGGCGCCGCCCACGATGGCGTCATAGCCCAGGGCCATGAAAATTCCGACAAAGACCGGGAATAGGCCGTAGACCTCCTCATAAATACCCATGGTGGAGCCCAGGATTCCCAGCACCAGCATGGTGATGGGAATCAGCAGGGAGACCCGGGAGCCGATCTTCCGCACCATCGTTCCCAGAGCTGCGTCCATCGTTCCGTTCTTGGTCAGCACATAGACGAAGCCATACGCGAAGATGATCAGGAACATGATGTCGGCCGCGTCCACATAGCCCTCCTGAAGGGCCAGGAACAGGTCAAAAATGCCCGGGGCCTCTACATCGATCTCATGATAGGAGTCGGCCACGACGACCATCTTGCCAGAGACCGGATCCTCCACACGGTCATACTCGCCGGCGGGGATGATGTGGGTCAGGACCAGCATCAGCACCATGATCGAGATCAGGATCACATAGGTGTGAGGCATTTTGAATTGAAATTTCTTCTTTTCTTTTTTCTCAGTGTTTGCCATAGCCATCTCCTCATTTCTCCAAATTTCCAACAAACGCACATTCGGAGCCGGTCAACGTCTGTCAAAATTTGACTCCGTCCCCAGCTCCGTGGTCAGACTCATTTATGATATACCTTCAAGTAACTTGAATGTCAAGCGAAAATGTGATAAAATGGCGAAAAAGTTCTTTGGAGGTCCAAAATGGAGGATATTTTTTCCATTGGAGAGGTGTCCAGACTGTTAGAGGTACCCGCGGCAACGATCCGTTTCTGGGAACAGGAGGGGCTGATTTCTCCCTGCAAGGGGGCGAACCGCTACCGTGCCTACGGCCCCAGAGAGCTGGCTGAAATCGCGGATGTGATCTTTCTGCGCAGCTCAGGGGTCCCAGTAAAAAAGATCCTTCAGCTCCGCCGCTTTGATTTGGAGCAGTACCAGGGCGGCCTGCGTCAAATGGAGGAACACATGCAGAGACACTTGGACACCTGCCAGCGGATCTGCGGTCAGATCCAGAAACAGATGGCCAACACGCAGGAGATCCTGCGCCTTCAGCGGGAGCCATACCAGCCGGAAGAGGTCCCCTTTGAGAAGATCGCCCGTTTTGATTTCCATGAACAGGAGAAGCTCCGCCGGTACAGCAGCGACCCCACATTGTATGTCCGGTATTTCGATACCAGGGATATGTCCGGGACAGAGACCCGGTGCATCGTGATGCCTCCGGAGGCTTCCGGCCCGGATCTGTGCTGGGAGAGATCCACAGGCGGCACATTTCTGACTTTCCTGATCCGGGAGCAGGTGGACCGGGACTACCACAGCGACGTGTGGGAGTCTGTCAAGGAGGTGCAGAAGCGGCGCCGCACCGGCATCCTGCTGGCGCAGTATCTGCTCACAGCGGTGGAGCAGGACGAACGGACGGACTTCCTGAAGGGATATATTCAGGTCTGTTGACATCTTGAGCGCCCCTCCGGCGGAGAAAGCCGGAGGGGCGCTCTGTTATGCCGGGCACTGCCGCCCGGTGTGGTCAATGGTGTATTCCCCGTCCAGAATGATCTGAGAAATGGGCACAAAGGTGTAGCCCTCCTGAATGAGGGCGGTCAGGATGGAGGGCAGAGCCTCCGGCGTGTGCTTGGCGGCGTTATGGAACAGGACGATGGAGCCGGGCTGGACCTTTCCGGTGACCCGCTGGGCGATCTCCTGGGCGGGGAGCTCCTTCCAGTCCAGGCTGTCCACATCCCACTGGATGGGCTCCATGCCGGTGGAGCGCACAGCGCGGATGGCGTTGTCATCGTAGTCCCCATAGGGCAGGCGCACCAGGGTGGGACGCACGCCGGTGACGGCCTCGATCTTGTCGTTGCAGGCGTTCAGATCGTCCACCACCTCCTGCGGAGACAGCTGGGGATAGTGGGCGTGGGTGTTGGAGTGGTTCATC
This sequence comes from Clostridiales bacterium, assembly GCA_902363045.1. GTDB lineage: Bacteria > Bacillota > Clostridia > Oscillospirales > Oscillospiraceae > Lawsonibacter. The sequence goes on along the minus strand of CABIYX010000005.1, from coordinate 72,022 downwards.
ACCTCGTGTCCGGCGTCGTGGAGGGCCTTGACCGACTCCGGATATTTGTCCACCCAGTCGCCCACCACAAAGAAGGTGGCCTTGACCTGAAAGCGGTCCAGAATGTCGATGAGGTCTTGTGTGTCCTCATTGCCCCATGCCGCGTCAAAGCTGATGGATACCAGCTTCTGGTCCCGCTGGACACAGTAGATCGGCAGCTGCCGCGCGGATGCCGAGGCGTCCACGGCGGCGGGGTAGTTGACCACATAGAACATCAGCACAGCCGCAATCCCGCAGATCGCGAGGGATATGGAGCTCCGGCGGATCAAAAATGCTCTCATAAAGATCGTCCTCCTGCAATTTCATTGTTCCCAGTATATGTCGGCGGGCCGGCCTTCATGTCGGGGCGGCGCTCCTCAATGCTTTAAACAAAAAAAGTATACAAGATTGTCCTGACCCTATTGCGTTCCTATTTTTTATCTGTATAATAAAGGGGACGAAACGCCCTGTGGTCTGCCCCGGGGCGTCTGCTATGGCCGCCCAAAGTGACCGCTGCGGCTGAAACTACGCCGAAAAGGAGCACACAATGGAACTGATCATACAGCTTATTTCTGCCGTATACAACTTTTTATGGGGGGATCTTTTCACCATCCCCCTGCCCGGCGGGAACTCCATGGGAGTCTCTCTGCTGGTGCTGCTACTCATCCCAACGGGGATCTATTTCACCATCCGAACCCGGGCCATGCCGCTGCGCCTCTTTCCGGAGATGCTCCGTGTGACGGTTGAAAAGCGTTCCCACAGCCATCTGGGCTCCATCTCCGGACTCCAGGCTCTGGTGGTCTCCACGGCCACCCGGGTGGGAATGGGGAACCTGGTGGGCGTGGTGGCGGCCATCTCCGCCGGCGGAGCCGGAGCGGTATTCTGGATGTGGATCTCCGCGCTGCTGGGGTCCTCTACCGCCTTTATCGAGGCGACCCTGTCCCAGCTCTACAAGCAGAAGGATCCCCTGTACGGCGGCTACCGGGGCGGCCCGGCCTACTATATCCATCAATATGCTGAACGGAAGCTGGGCGGCAAGCCCCGCCGCTACTCTGTGGTCGCGGTGCTCTTTGCCATCTCCGGTCTGATCTGCTGGTGCGGCATTAGCCAGGTCATCAGCAACTCGGTCTCCAGCTCCTTCCAGAACGCCTTCAACATCCCGCCTCTGTACTCCACCGTCCTGTTGGTGGCTCTGGCCGCCGTCATTGTGCTGCGGAAAAATGCCAGTGTCAAGGTGCTGGATGTGCTGGTCCCCATCATGGCCGGCTGTTACTTCCTGATCACCATTTTCCTGCTCATCAAGAACGCCGCGCTGCTGCCCTCTGTGTTCCAGCGCATCTTTGAGGAGGCCTTTGGGATCCGTCAGGTTGTCGCGGGCGGGTTTGGCGCGGTGCTGATGCAGGGCGTCAAGCGCGGCCTGTTCTCCAACGAGGCGGGCTCCGGCTCCGCCCCCTGCGCCGCCGCCGCCGCCGATGTGAGCCACCCTGCCAAGGCCGGCCTGCTCCAGGCGCTGGGCGTGTTTATTGACACCATCGTGATTTGCAGCTGCACCGCCTTCATCATGCTGGTCACCCCCGCCGCGGACATCCAGGGGCTGGAGGGCATGGGCCTGCTCCAGGCGTCTATGGAGTATCACCTGGGTCAGTTCGGCGTGATCTTCATTGCGGTGATCCTCTGGCTGTTCAGCTTCTCCACCTTCATCGGGATCCTGTTCTACGCCCGGTCCAATGTGGCGTACCTGTTTGGAGACAACTGGATCTCTCAGACCGGGTATAAGATCCTGGCGCTGATCATGCTCTTTGTCGGCGGCCTGGCCACCTACACCTTTGTGTGGGACCTGGGCGATGTGGGCATTGGCCTGATGACCATTTTCAATATCCTGGTCATCCTCCCCATGTCCAAGGAGGCGCTGGCCTCCCTGCGGGAGTACGAGCAGGGGATGAAGGAGCGCAAACGCGCGCAATAAGGATAAAAGGACGAAGCTCCGGGATGTTCTGGGGCTTCGTCCTTTTTTGTTTCCCTGCGCCGCCCCTGTTCTGCTTTCTTTTGCCTGAAACGCCGTAGGGGAGGGGCTCGCCCCTCCCGCTGTCCGATTCTGCTGTGATTCACCGGAAACACCGTAGGGGCGGGTCTCTGTGGCCGCCCGTCTTCCATGGACAATGACATCCGTAGGGCGCGACGACTCGGCGCGCCGCCTCAAAGGGCGAAACCCCAGCGTTGACCGAAAAAATTCCGAAAAACGGCGGGAGGGGCAAGCCCCTCCCCTACGGGACGGAGAGGAAACATTCCCCGGCGGGAAATCGGCGGGCGGCCACATAGGGCCGCCCCTACAACATCTCAGGCAAAAAACAGCAAAGCCGGAGGACGGGCGGATCTCCTGACCCGCCCGCCGGTTTTGGGATGGGTTTCATTCCACGCGGAGGGTTTCGCCCCGTGGGGCGAGTTTCTTTCCCCTCGATGGGAAAGAAACCAAAGGATCGCCGGGGGAAGACTCACATCGCCGTCGGGAACAAGTTCCCTCCGGCTCCAGTTCGTTCTCCCCCGGGCCCCCCGTTTACGGGGGATACCCCTATACCCTCATGTAATATTTCCGGCGCGCAAAATACGGTTCCGGGTTTGATTCCTTTCGGGCCACTGGGCCCTGGTGCGGTGCAAAATTTTGGCCTGCACCATTTTACAACCGCGCCTGATTCCGACCAGCCGTGGCAGAGGGTGCGGGTCGGGCGGACGCCGATCCGTCCACAATGGCCGCCGCAGGCGGCCCCCAACGCAAAGCCCAGCGAAGCGGGTTTGCGTTGGAGAGGCGGAGCGATGAAATGAGCGAGCTTTGCCCTGCTGGGCGAAGCGAGGGATATGCAATCCGCGACGCCGAGGACCCGCCCGCCAATTTCCTCCAGCAGAGATTAGAACCTGAGCGATCAGGCGCGCCCGTTTGGTCCAGCCAGTCAAGCCGTCTTGATTTCGGACCGACAGCGGCAGCGGCGCGGATGCGGGGGCAGTCGTTGTCCCTCCCGCGCCTGACAGCGTCCCAACGGCCGCCAGAATTGGGCCCCCGTAAATTCC
>CABIYX010000005.1:0-68811 GCA_902363045.1 Clostridiales bacterium | reverse complement strand
GCCAATTTCCTCCAGCAGAGATTAGAACCTGAGCGATCAGGCGCGCCCGTTTGGTCCAGCCAGTCAAGCCGTCTTGATTTTGGAGGAACAGCGGCAGCGGCGCGGATGCGGGGGCAGTCGTTGTCCCTCCCGCGCCTGACAGCGCCCCAACAACCGCCAGAATTGGGCCCCCGTAAATTCCGGGGGTCCGGGGGTGGAGCGACTATGGGCGGGGACGCCCATCGGAGCCCACCCCCGGCGGCGTTTTGCCTCCTTTGCCGCCGTGGGCAAAGGAGGTCGCCCCGCAGGGCGAAACCCTGCAAGGTGCGGCGCGCCGAGTCATCGCGCCCTACGGGCGTCATGGTTCACGGAGGACGGGCGGCCACACGGGGCCGCCCCTACGGCGATCCACGGCCACTTCCGAGATATGGCGGGAGGGGCAAGCCCCCTCCCCTACGGGGTGAACGGGGAAACATTTCCTGGTGGAGAATCGGCGGGCGGCCACAGAGGACCGCCCCTACGGGGTAACAGGGGAAATGTCCCGTAACGGGGGACGGGCGGCCACATGGGGCCGCTCCTACGGGGGTCCCGGGGGGAGTCCGCAATGGCGCAAAAAACACAACCCCCGCCATCCTTTCCATGAGAAAAGGGCATGGCGGGGCTTGATTACCATAAAATGTATGATAATGTACCACTTTTGACCTCTGCCCAGTATAGGTGGAGGTGTTTTTTATGGCAAGCAATCACACGGAGCATTTTTCACTCAATCAATGGCAGGCGGACGATCAGGTACTCCGCACCGATTTCAACGAGGACAACGCCAAGATTGACAGCGCTCTCAAGGATCTGGCCGCCGCGCAGGCGGAAAAAGCCGACCAGACGGCCCTGGACGCTCTGGCCGCGGAGGTGGCGAAAAAGGCCACCACGGCGGCGCTGGAGGCCCTCAGTAAAAAGCTGGCATCCATGCCCTGCCTAGTGACCGGGACCTACACCGGAGACGGGGCGGAAAGCCGCCTGATTTCCCTGGGCTTCCAGCCCAAGGCCCTGCTGGTGATGCGGGAGGAGGGCTACTCCGCCCGTCCGTATACCGATGACTACTACGGTGGCCTGGCCCTGCCGGGGAAGCCGGTATGCCTGCAAACCAGCTATGGGACCGATTATATTTTGACCATCGAATCCAAGGGCTTCCGGGTCTACTATAACAATAGCAGGCACACCATCAGCAATCAGAAGGAGGCCAATTACTACTATTTGGCCTGGAAATAAAATCAGAGGGCCCCTCCCATACGGGAGGGGCCGCACTGATTGGATTTTAAGAGATCTGTAAAACCGTCAGGAATTACTTGCCCTTGACCTCGTTGGACTCGACGCCGTTCACAACGACCTTGTAAACGCTGCCGTTATCCAGCAGGAACTTATCGCCGTCATCGCTCACAGTGGTGGCATCCTTCTTCAGGGTCACCTTCTTGGTGCCAGCGGAGACGTACTTGCCGTCCACGCGCTGCTGCAGCTCCACGGTGAAGTTAGTATCCTGCTTGGCCTTCTGGTTCATGACGATGTTGAAGCCACCGTCAGCCCACATCTGAACATGGTCGATCTTGGCGTCAACCTTATCGGCATCGTTCTTGTCGGCGTCCTTGATCTTGTAGACATAGACCTCAACGGCCTCGTCGTTGTCATCCTCGAACACGAAGACGTCCCCAGAGTAGGTGCCGTCCACGCCGAAGTTCTTAGCCAGGCTGCTGGGAGTGGTGGTCTTGCCGTCGCCGTCATCGTTGACGAAGATCTTGTAGCTGTCGGCCAGGACCACATCGTTCTTGTTCAGGCTCAGCACGCCGGCCTTGTAGGAGATCTCGGTGATCTTCTCGTAGGCCTTGAAGTCATCATCGCTGGTGCCCTTCACCAGATCCTGGTCGTCCATGTAGCCGTTCTCGTCATAGGAGACGTTCTGGTACAGGCCGATCTTCAGATTCTTATCGGTAGCCTTGACGGTGGTGATCTCGCCGTTCACGATGGCGTCGTACTCATAGTACTTGTTGTCATCCTTGTCAACGCTGGCGTTGGGGCCCTCCTCCAGGAGGTACACGCGGTCGCCGCTGTCGCCGGAGATGGACATATCAGCAGAGTAGATGTAGACCACATCGGCGTAATCGTCATCCATAACCACAGCCACGGTCACAGCGCCATTCTTGCTGTCCTTAGCGGTGATGTCGGGGACATTCTTGATGCCGGTGTAAGCAGTCACATCGTCATCATCGTTCACCACGAAGATGGTGTCGTTGTTGGCCTTGACCTTGTCGATCTTGCCGCTGCCAGTAGTGTCGGTGTCGTTGACATAAACGGTGCTCTTGCCGTTCTCAGTCACAACGCCCTTATTGACGCTGGTGCTGACAGAGCCATAGAAGGTATCGGTATCCTTATCGGTGGGGATAGCCTCCAGCTCGTACTTGCCGTTGCTCTTCTCGTTGTAAGAGTACCAGTTGCCATAGTCACGGGCATCAAAATCGTCATCGTTATCAATGGTGATGACCTTGTTGGTGCCGTCGATGAAGTAGGCATCGCCCTCCAGGCTCTTCTTGGCACCACCAGCGTAGTCCATCTTGGCCACGTAGACATAGTCGTTGTGACCAGCGGTGCCGTCGGTGTAGATCACATAGCCGTTGGCGTCCAGAACCAGGGTGTAGGCGTCGTTCAGGTCATAGGACAGGTTGCTGTCCTCCTTCACGGCGTCAGTGTAGTTCTTGGAGTACTCGTACTTGGTGCCGTCCACGGTGACGTTCTTCTTCTCAGTGTAAGCGGTCACCTTGCCCTCGACGGTCTCAGCCAGGTCGATGGTCTTGATCTCCTTGTTGGCCACAGTGATCAGGACATAGTCCTCATCGGAGTAGCTGTCCAGGTAATCAAAGTCATCGGAGGACAGAGTGGTATCCTTGACGTCCACGAAGGCCTCGTCCAGAATGTCCAGCTCCAGCTCCTCGTCGTTCTTGTCGTAGTCGCCGTCAACCTGAGCAACATAGGAGTTGATGACGGTGATGACCACGTCGTTGGAGTCATCGTCGATGAACACCTCAGTGGTGGCGCCCTTCTTGATGTCAAGGTTGCCATTCGCATCCTTCGTACCAGCGTCATCGTCGTTGTTCTTGACAATGTAGTCGCTCAGCTTCACGTCCTTCTGAGCCACGCCGTCCACGACCACGGTGAAGTCGGCGTCGCCGTTCTTCAGGTCGTTGTAGACGTCGCTGCCCACCAGATCGTACAGGTCCTGCTTCTCAACGGTGGCGGTGTAAACAGCGTCAGCGTCGTCAGCGTAGGTGCCGATCTCCTTGTTCTCATAGGTCCACTTCACGGAAGGACGGCCGAAGTCGTCATCCGCACCGTCGGCCTTGACCAGGTCGCCGTCGTACAGATCCTCGCCCAGCTGGATGGTGTACTTGCCGTCCACCTTGGTGCTGTCGATCTTGGCGTACTTGCTGTCGGTGCCGGTGCGGGCGTCATAGGTAGCCTTGCCGCCGGAGATGACAACGTCACCAACATGAACGTCGCTGCCGTTCTTCTCGGCCTTGACCAGATCAGCCTCCAGGGCGTTCAGGACCATCTGAGCCACGTCGTTGCGGGTCAGGGCCTCCTTGGCGCCGGTGGCAACGCCGTCGAACAGACCGGCGGTGCTGCCGTTCTTGGTGGTCTCCACCAGCCAGTCAGAGCCGAAGTCGGCGCTGTACTGGAAGTAGCCCAGAGCCTTCAGCAGCATCAGGGCAGCCTGACCGGTGGTGACAGTGTCGCTGCCGCCGTAGGTCTTGGCGTCGTAGCCGCGGGTGATGCCGTTGGTGTAGCAGGCGGCCACATAGGGCTCAGCCCACTCGGGCACGTCGGTGAAGGGGCTGGTGCCCTTGTAGCTGGCCACGGTGTAGTCCAGCAGGTTGCACATCACAACCGCCATCTCGTTACGGGTGACCTTGGCCTCGGGATTGAACTTGCCGTTCTCATCGCCGGTCATGATGCCGACGGTCTTCAGGACCTCAATGGCTTCCTCGTTCTGCTTGGAAGTCACATCGGCATAGCTCGCAGCGCTGCTGCCCATCACCATCAGACCAGAGATCATGGTCGCGGTGAGGCCCAGGCTGAGAGCACGCTTCAGGTTTCTCATTGGAATTCCTCCTTGATTTTTTCAAGCTGCGGGGGTGGGTCAGACTCTTCTGAGACCGGGCGAAGTTTTCCATATCTTGGATGTATTTAACATAAAATAGGAAAATTTCCGGTCATAGGAAAGCATAACGCCCCTTGCATCTCGAAAAACATGAGAAAAACAGGGGAAAATCCGAAAAAACCGCCGCTTTTGTGGCCGAAAAATGACCTTGGTAGACCGCTGGTAGACCGGCCCCTGAAACAGGAAAAATAAAAACCCCCGAAAGCCTTGCGCCGCAAGGCTTTCGGGGGTCATGCTTGGTAGACATTTGGTAGACCGCCCCGGTCTACCAGGCTCAGCAGGCGGTTTTCTCCCGCTTGGCCAGATGGCAAATGGCCCGGCGGTATCCCTCGAAGCCGAGGCCGGCAAAAGTCTTTTCACAGGCCATGCCGGGATAGGAGATCTGGCGGAAGGGCTCCCGGGCATTGACGTTGGAGAGATGGACCTCCACGGCAGGCAGTGCCACGGCCTTCAGCGCGTCCAGAATGGCGACGCTGGTGTGGGTGTAGGCGGCAGGATTGATGACGATGCCATCCATTCTGCCGTAAGCCTCCTGGATCTTGTCCACAATGGCCCCCTCGTGGTTGGACTGGAACAGCTCCACCTCCACCCCGTATTCTGCTGCGGAGGCACGAATGAAGTTCTCCAGTGCGGAGAAATCCTGACGGCCATAGATTTCAGGCTCCCGGATCCCCAGCAGATTCAGATTAGGTCCGTTGATCACAAGCAATTTCATAGTGCAAGCCTCCTGATGATCTCTTCCGCCGTCTCCTTCGGTGTGCCGTGGTTGTCCACCGTCAAGTCGGCCAATTTTTCATAGAGCGGGGCCCGCCTGTGGTACAGCTCCTCCACAGGGGTGGCCTGAGATACGGGGCGTCCACTGGTGGGGAGCAGGGCCAGATCCCGGCGGAGATAGATCACCGTGGAATTCTGGCGCATGGGGTCCCAGTTCTCCTGGCGGGTGACAATGCCGCCTCCACAGGCGATGATCTGTCCGGACTGCCTGGACAGCTGGCACAGGACCCGATGCTCCCGGACCCGGAAGCCCTCCTCGCCCTCCCGGGCAAAGAGGTCCGGAATGGAGCAGCCGGCCTCTGCCTCCACCTGCTGGTCTACGTCGGCCAGGGGCCGGCCCAAGCGCTCCGCCAGGAGCTGGCCCACCGTGGTCTTGCCGCAGCCCGGCATCCCGATGAGCAGCAGATTCTGTGTCTGCCGCTCCATCTGCCGGGTGATCTCCTCCACCCGGCTGTCCGGGATCGCCCGGCCCAGGAAGCGCTCCGCCGCGGCCTTGGCCTGAGCCACCAGCATCCCCAGCCCATTGGAACACAACAGGCCCCGGCGCTCCGCATCCAGCAGAAGCTGGGTGCGGGCTGGGTTGTAGATCAGATCGAAGACGCCCTCGCAGCTGGGAAACCGGTCCAGGTCCACCGGGGATACTCCGGTGTTGGGATACATTCCAACCGGAGTAGCGTTGACAATGAGCTGCGCGTCGGCGTGGCGGTCCAGATTTTCATAGTTATCCGGGCCGCTGCGGGAGATGCCCACTGTCTCCCGGGCGCCCAGATCGGCCAGCACCGTGTGGACGGTGAGGGACGCTCCGCCGGACCCAAGAACCAGAGCCTTTTTTCCCTGTACCCGGGCCCCGGCGGCCTGGAGCAGATAGCGGAACCCGTCATAGTCCGTATTGTCTCCATAGAGGGTCCCGTCCGGGCGGCGGAGCAGGGTGTTGACGCTGCCGATCCGCCGGGCGGCGGGGGAGAGGGCGTCGCAGCAGGCCATCACCGTCTTTTTATAGGGGATGGTCACGTTCAGTCCCCGGAACCGCCCCGCCCGAAGGAAGGGCTCCACCTCCTCCGGGGGGAGTTCCACCAGTTGGTAGTCATAGCCCGCCAGCTGCCGGTGGATGGCGGGGGAGAAGCTATGGCCCAGCCGCTCGCCCAGCAGGCCGAATTCAAGATCCTTCAGGCGCATCAGCAGATGACCTCCTGATAGGTCCCCAGATAGCGGCACTGCTCGCTCTCCTCCTCCAGATCCCGGAACAGCCGCTCCATCTCCGGGGCGTAGACGGAGCACTCCAGATCGAAGTAGAACATGAACTCAAACTCCCGGTCCGGGAGGGGGCGGCTCTCCAGCTTTTGCAGGTTGATGCCCAGAGCGTAGAACTTGGACAGCACATTGTAGAGGGCCCCCGGCTTGTGGGGCAGAGTCATCATCAGGGAGGTCCGGTCGGCCCCGGGATAGATCTCCGGCTTTTGGGAGATGCAGATGAAGCGGGTATAGTTGTTGTCACGGTTCTGCACATTGGCGCGCAGCAGCTCCAGGCCGTAGGTCTCGCCGCAGAAGCGGGAGGAGAGGGCGGCCACGTCCCGCCGCTCCGACTGAGAGACCATGCGGGCGGCAACGGCGGTGTTGGGCACCACAGTCACCTTGACCCCCTTCAACTCGCTCAGGAAGGCGGAGCACTGGTTGATGGCCTGCTCGTGGGAGAACACCTCCTTGACGTCCTCCAGGCCGGTCCCGGCTTTGGCCAGCAGGTTGTGGCTCACCTTCAGCCGGGCGGAGCGGACGATGGAGAAGTTATGGCGGGTCATCAGGTCGTAGGTCGCATTGACCGAACCGGCGGTGCTGTTTTCAATGGGCAGGATGCCGTACTGGCACATCCCGCTCTCCACCGCCTGGAACACATGGTCAAAGGTATCAAAGTAGAGGATGGCGGGGGATTTGAAAATGCTGTCGCAGGCGATCTGGGAGTACGCTCCCTCGATGCCCTGACAGGCCACGGTGGCCCGCTGTGGAAAGAGTTCCGGCGTGGTCCGCAGGGCGGTGCGGATGCCCTCATAGACCCGGGAGCCGGACCCGCCGCACTGCTTCTGATAGGAGCGGCTGGCCGCCATGATGGAGCGGAACACCGACTCCGTGTAGTCGGCCAGCTCCTCCCCGGCCAGACTGCCCACCTTGGCCAGCAGCGCCCGCTCCCGGCCCGCGTCCAGCGTGGGCAGGCCGTGCTCCCGCTTATAGGCGGCCACCTGGCGGGAGACCGCCATCCGCTGCTTGAACAGCTCCACCAGCTTCTGGTCGATGCCGTCGATCTGATCCCGCAGCTGCGTCAAATTCTGATCCATGTCGATTCTCCTCCCTCGATTCAAGGCCGCGCGCCCTGGGGCGCGCTCCATTCGATTCGGTCTGTGTTCCGGTCCAGCAGCGCGTCCAGCAGGACCAGGGCGGCGGCGGCCTCCACCACAGGGACCGCCCGGGGCACGATACAGGGGTCGTGCCGGCCGGTGATCTGGAGCTCCTCCTCTGTCCCCGCGGACAGGCGGACGGTGCGCTGTTTTTGCGCGATGGACGGGGTGGGCTTAAAGGCTGCCCGAAACACCACCGGCATCCCGCTGGAGATCCCGCCCAGGATCCCGCCGGCGTGATTGCTGGCGGCGCGGATGACTCCGTCCTCCAGAATGAAGGGGTCGTTGTGTTCGGAGCCCCGCATCCCGGCGGCCCCGAAGCCGGAGCCAAACTCCACACCCTTCACGGCGGGGATGGCAAACAGGGCGGCGGCCAGCTGGCTCTCCAGCCCCTGAAGCATAGGGCTGCCCACTCCGGCGGGCAGGCCGGTGACCATGCACTCCACCACGCCGCCCACCGAGTCCCCCGCCTCCCGGGCCCGGAGGATCTCCGCCCGCATCCTCTCGCCGGCCTTCTCCTCCAAAACGGGGAAGGGGGCGCGCTGTACCGCCAGCAGGGTGTCCCGCGTCTCTCCCAGAGGGGAGAAGGGCCGGTCCTCCACCTGGGCGATGGAGCGGATATGGGCCGCTACGGCGATCCCCCGCCGGGCCAGCAGCTGGGCGCAGATCCCACCGGCGATGCACAGGGGGGCGGTGAGCCGCCCAGAGAAGTGGCCGCCGCCCCGCACATCCTGAAAGCCGCCGTACTTGATGTGGGCGGTGAGGTCGGCGTGAGACGGACGGGGCTTGTCCCGCAGCTCCTCATAATCTTTGGAGCGGGTGTTGGTGTTCTCAATGACGGCGGCCAGGGGCGCGCCGCAGGTCACTCCATCCACCAGCCCGCACAGGATCCGGGGCACATCCCCCTCCTTCCGGGGGGTGGAGGTGGCGTCCCGGCCGGGGGCCCTGCGGCGGAGAAAGGCCTGGAGCTGCTCCAGGTCCACGGCCTCCCCGGCGGGCAGGCCGTCCACCGTCACCCCGATGGCCTCCGAGTGGGACTGACCGAAGATGGAGATGTGGATGTGTTTACCGAAGTATGAGGCCATGGAGCGCTCCTCCTAACGATTGAAAATGGGTCCAGAATTCTGGATAGGATTTTCTGACGCACTCCGCCCCCAGCAGTTTTACCGGAGCCCGGGCGGAGGCGGCGCAGACCGCCGCCATCATGGCAATGCGGTGGTCGTTGGCGCAGTCCACAACTCCGCCCCCCGCCAGCCGCTCCACCCCGTGAATGATCAGGGCGTCGGCGCGCTCCTCCACCAGTCCCCCCATGGCCCGGAGAGCCCGGGTGACCGAGGCCAGCCGGTCGCTCTCCTTCATCCGCAGGCGGGCGGCGTTGGTGAGGCGGGTGGTCCCGGCGCGCACAGCGGCCATGGCCGCCAGAGGAGGAACCAGGTCGGGACACTGAGAGACGTCCAGCTCCGCGTCCCCGGGCTTGGCCAGCTTCCAATACTGGAGGGCGATGACCTTATCCCCCTGCTTGGAGTTCATGTTCAGTCCCTGAATGTCCACCTGTCCGCCGGAAAAATTGGCGGCGTACCAGAAGGCGGCCTGGGACCAGTCGGCCTCCACGGTGAAGTCCCGGCTCTGATAGCTCTGTTTTCCGGGGACATGGAAGCCGTTCTCCCGCTCCTCTATCTGAATACCGAACCTGTTCAGCACATCCAGAGTCAGTTCCACATATCCCCGGGACTCCAGTGGGCTGGTGAGCGCCAGATCGCTGTCCCCCTCCAGCAGGGGGAGGACGAACAGCAGTCCGGTGATGAACTGGCTGGACACATTCCCCGGCAGGCGGTACTCGCCGGGGTCCAGGGCCAGACGGTCGTACCCCCGTCCACTGTCCAGGGTAAGCACGCCGCCTTCCGTGCTCCAGCTGATCCCCTTCCCACGGAACAGCTCCTTGTACGGGGCGAGGGGCCGCTCCATGAGGCGGCTGCGGCCGGTGAAAGCGGCCTCCCCCTGTACCAGCAGAGCCACGGGGATCAAAAAACGCAGCGTGGAGCCGCTCTCTCCGCAGTCCAGGACGGGGAAGGGTCCCGCCTGGGGGATGGAGTTCCCCAGACCGTGGACCCGGAGCGTCCCGGGCTCCAGCTCCTCCACCAGGGCTCCCAGGGCGGCAAGGCACCGGCGGGTGGCCTGGATGTCCTGAGAGTCCGCCAGACCGGAGATGGTGCTGATCCCGCCGCTGAGGGCGGCGGCGATCAGGGCCCGGTGGGCCTGGGACTTGCTGGAGGGCGGGGTGACGCTCCCTCTCAGCCTGCCTGGAAAAACCGTCACATCCACGGGCTCACCTCCCGTACATGGCTTCCAGCTGCTCCAGCAGCTGGTCCAGGCTGACCGGGTGGGGCGCGGCCCGTCCCAGGGATTCCATCAGGATCAGGTTGATCCTGCCCTCCAGATTTTTCTTATCCCGCAGCACCGCGTGGGTCATGACGTCCCAGGGGCATGGGATGTCCAGGGGCAGGCCGTACTTCTTCAAAATGTCCTGGACAGGCAGGATCGCCTCCTCCGGGGTCACACCCAGGCCAAAGCCGATCTGCGCCGCCCAGTTCATGCCGGCGGCCACCCCCTGACCGTGGCTCCAGGTTTCATAGTTCCCGGCCAGCTCAAAGGCGTGGCCGATGGTGTGGCCGAAATTCAGCACCATACGCTCCCCGGTGTCCCGCTCGTCGGTCAGCACAACCTTCCGCTTGATGTCACAGCAGGTGTGGATCACATCCTCAATGTGGTCCATCACCCCCGTCCGGCCGCCGCAGCGGTCCAGCAGATCGAAGAACGCCCGGTCCCGGATACAGCCGTACTTGATCACTTCCGCCATCCCGTCCGAAAAGACCCGGTCCGGAAGGGTGTCCAGGCAGTTCGGATCGATCAGCACCCCTCTGGGCTGCCAGAAGGCCCCGGCCAGATTTTTTCCGGCCTGAAGGTCGATGGCCACCTTGCCCCCCACGGAGGAGTCCACCTGAGCCAGAAGGGTGGTGGGGATCTGGATCAGATCCACCCCCCGGAGAAGGGTGGCGGCGGCAAAGCCCGCCAGGTCGCCCACCACGCCGCCGCCCAGGGCCACCACGCCGTCGGTGCGGGTCATGCCGAAGTCCATCATTTTTTCCCACAGAAGGACCAGCTGCTCCGGACTCTTGGCCGCCTCCCCGGCGGGGACGGAGCAGCAGCGGACCTGAAACCCCGCCCGCTTCAGGCTGTCCGCCGTCCGCTCTAAATACAGGGGCAGCACATGGCTGTCGGTCACCACTGCCAGCTTCCGGGCCCGGGGCAGCAGCGCCCGGCAGCGCTCCCCCGCATGGTCCAGCAGGCCCCGCTGGATCTCGATCTGATATTCCCGGCCCGGGAGGGCCACAGTCAGCGTCTTTTTCATTCCGCGTCCACCTTTTCTTTACAGATCCGTCCCTCGGCCAGCAGGGTGCACAGCCGGGTCCCGTTGCCCTGCTCCAGGGCCTCCCGGTACTCGCCCAGATAGCCGATCAGCCGGTCCAGCTCCTCCAGCAGATAGTCCCGGTTCTCCAAAAACAGGTCGGTCCACATGGTCTCGTTCAGCCAGGCCACCCGGGTCAGGTCCCGGTAGCTCCCGGCGGAGTATCCCTTGTGCATCTGGGCCCTGGGGCTTTTCACATAGGCGTTGGACAGCACATGGCACATCTGGGAGGTATAGGCGATCATCGCGTCGTGGTGCTCCGCCGTCGTCACCGTCATGTGGCTGAAGCCGGCGGGAGTGAGCAGCTTTTTCACCCGGTCCAGCAGCAGGATGTCGTCACGCTCTTTGGGCACGATCACCATAGGGGCCCCCTGGAACAGGTCGGCCCTGCTGTTGGCAAAGCCGGAGTACTGGGTGCCCGCCATGGGGTGGCCGCCCACGAAGGTGAAGCCGTATTCCTCCGCCAGGGCGAAGCCCGTCCGGCAGACCTCCCGCTTCACGCCGCAGCAGTCCATGACCAGCGTATCCTTGGAGATGTAAGGGGCCATCTCCTTCATGTAATCCATGGAGACCTGTGGGTACAGGGCCACCAGCAGCAGGTCGCAGCCTCCAATGGTCTCTCGGTCCAGATCTCCGGTCAGGGTGCCCTGGAGCTTGGCGAAATCCTGGACCACCCGGTTCCCGTCATAGCCGTATACCGCCGCCCCGCTCTTCTCATAGGCCTTGGCCAGGGAGCCGCCGATCAGCCCCAGGCCCGCAATGCCCACCTTCATATCCAGCGCCTCCTCCCGTCAATCCTCGGCCAGCGCCGCCGCCCGCACCCGGCGGACCGCCCTGGCCACATCCTCAAACTGCTCGGGCCGCAGGGACTGGGCCCCGTCGCACAGGGCGTGAGGGGGATCGTTGTGTACCTCGATGATCAGGCCGTCCGCCCCGCAGGCCGCCGCGGCCAGAGCCATGGGCTTGACATAGCGGGCCACGCCGGTGGCGTGGCTGGGGTCCACGATGACGGGCAGATGGGACAGCTCATGGAGCACGGAGACTGCGGACAGGTCCAGGGTGTTCCGGGTGGCGGTCTCGAAGGTGCGGATCCCCCGCTCGCACAGGATGACGTTTTCGTTGCCGCTGGCCATGATGTATTCGGCGCTCATCAGCAGCTCCTTGACGGTGTTGGCCAGCCCCCGCTTGAGCAGGATGGGCTTGCGGGTCTTGCCCAGCTCCTTGAGCAGCTCGAAATTCTGCATATTCCGGGCTCCCACCTGGATCACATCCACATCCTCAAAAAGGGGCAGGTGGTTGGCGTTCATGATCTCGGTGACGATGGGCAGGCCGGTCTCCCGCTTGGCCTCCAGCAGCAGCTCGATGCCGTCCGCCTTCAGGCCCTGAAAGTCGTATGGGGAGGTGCGGGGCTTGAACGCGCCGCCCCGGAGCATGGTGGCTCCGGCGGCCTTGACGCTTTTGGCCACAGAGATGATCTGCGCCTCGCTCTCCACGGAGCAGGGCCCGGCGATGATGGCGAAGTTCCCGTGGCCTACCTTGACCTTGTCCGCCCCGACCTCGATGACGGAGTCCAGGGGATGGAACTTCCGGTTCGCGCTCTTGAACGGCTCGGACACACGCTTGACCCCCTCTACAATATCCAGCCCGCCGATCAGGTCCTCATCCAGCTTGCTGGTGTCGCCGATCACACCGATGACCGTGGAAAAATCCCCGGTGGAAACATGGGTGCGCAGGTTTTGAGACTCGATCCACTGGAGCAGCTCCTGGATCCGCTCTTCTTTGGTGTTCTGCTTGATAAAGATAACCATGTTGACCATTCCTTTCTTTTCTGGGGGAGAGCGGGAATAAAAAGGGGCCTGCGGCGAAGTGTCATTCACCGCAGGCCCTGTGTAACCCAAGCATCCCGCTTATACAGCGGAGGGGAGCCAATCATTTGCAGCAAAAAACACTTTTACTTGTTTCGCCCAAAAGCCGAAAAAGTAAAAGTAGCCATAAAAGAACGCTGCAAACCGCTTCATATCGATATGGCTCCTTTCCTGAAATTTTCTGTTCGTTGGTCTTATGTTAGCACCGGAGCCCCCAACTGTCAATTCAAAAAAAGCGGTATTATGATGAAATTATTGAAATAATTTTATCGATAGCTGGCGAAATACCCAAATTTCTTTTTTACTTTACACTTTTGAAGTCGAAAGCGGCAGATCAGATCTCCTGCGGCGGAGGGACGGCTGTTTTTGCGCAGACTGCCGTCCGGCTCCCGGGGGGCCCTGAAGCTTGGGGAGCGCGATGAAACGATTGACACAGCGCCGTGAAAGAGGTTAAAATAGAAGCACAACTGAATCAGGCAAACAGCCGGTGCCGCCGCCCCTGGAGACAGGATCCAGAGGTCGGAGGTTAAAAGGGAAACAGGTGCAAAACCTGTGCGATCTCGTCACTGTAAGCAGGGAGCATACCGCCAGCGCAAGATGCGGCCACTGATGAAAATTGGGAAGGCGGCGATATGTGAAGATCTGCGAGCCAGGAGACCTGCCGTCTGTGGGTACGGGAAGAAGCTTCCAGATCACGAGGAATTGATTGTACTGACGCAGCCATCATTTCTGTGATCCTTTTGCCCTTTTGAGAGGGGGAAAGGATCTTGTTTTTCCTGCCCTTTTGCTGAGAACAGGTGTTTTACATACAAAAGTTCCAGTTTGACTGTCTCGCGTGAAAAGGAGGAAAAAACATGAAAATCAAAAAACTGCTCTCCCTGCTGCTCTCCGCGGCGCTGCTGATGGCGCCGCTGGCCGCCTGCGGCTCCGGAGCGCCTTCCGCCTCTGGCAGTGGAAGCGGCTCCAATGTCGAAAGCAGCGCCGCCCCGGATCTGTCCCAGGATACGGAGGAGGTGGACACCGGGGACGCCAGCCTGGATGATCCCCTC
The DNA here is from genome assembly GCA_902363045.1 of Clostridiales bacterium. GTDB lineage: Bacteria > Bacillota > Clostridia > Oscillospirales > Oscillospiraceae > Lawsonibacter. Next base: position 55,087 of record CABIYX010000005.1, on the reverse strand, counting down.
AATCAGGACCAGATCGGGGAGAAGGAGCTGTTGGTGGTCAGCTTCGGCACCAGCTACAACGACAACCGCCGCCTGACCATCGGCGCCATTGAGACGGCCCTGGCGGAGGCCTTCCCGGACTGGTCGGTCCGCCGGGCCTTCACCAGCCAGATCATCATCGACCGGGTAAAGGAACGGGATGGCGTGGAGATCGACAACGTCAAGGCGGCTCTGGACCGGGCGGTGGAAAACGGCGTCAAAACGCTGGTGGTCCAGCCCACCCACCTGATGGACGGCCTGGAGTATGCCGACCTGGTGGACGAGCTGGCCCAGTATGCCGACGCCTTTGAGCATATCGCGGTGGGTGCGCCCCTGCTGACCAGCGACGAGGACTTCCAGTCGGTGGCCGGGGCCATCACCCAGGCGACCGCCCAGTACGATGACGGCGACACCGCCATCTGCTTCATGGGCCACGGGACCGAGGTGGAGTCCAACCAGGTGTACGGACAGATGCAGCAGGTCCTGAAGGAGGCCGGACATGACAACTACTATGTGGGGACCGTGGAAGCGGCGCCCACACTGGAGGATGTGCTGGCCGGAGTGAAGGACAGCGGGGCGCACAAGGTGGTGCTCCAGCCGCTGATGATCGTAGCCGGCGACCACGCCAACAACGACATGGCCGGCGACGAGGACGGTTCCTGGAAGCGGGCCTTCCAGGACGCGGGCTATGATGTGGAGTGCGTTCTGACGGGGCTGGGCGAGCTGGAGGCCATCCAGCAGCTGTTCGCGGCCCACGCCCAGGTGGCCATGGATACATTGGGGAACTGAAGACGGACTGCGGGCGGGACCGGACCGGGGCGGCGCTCCGGGGCGGTCCCGCCCGTCTGCTAAGGAGAAAGGGTGCGGTAAGATGAGAAAAAAAGAACTGGCGCTGCTGCTGAGCGCCTGGATGCTGCTGACCACGGGCTGCAGCCAGGGAACGCCCGCCGGAGCGTCCTCCCTTCCGGCGGAGAACAGCCAGGTGGCCTCCGGCAGTGAGATGGCCGGTGTGGCAGATGTGGTGGAGGAAGGGATGGTCCCCATCTCCGGGGACAGCCTGGAGGACGGGACCTATCCGATCACTGTGGACTCCAGCTCCTCCATGTTCCAGGCCGTCCAATGTGAGCTGACCGTTCAGGACGGGGAGATGACAGCGGAGATGACCATGGGCGGCACCGGTTACCTTTGGATCTTTCCGGGGACCGGGGAGGAGGCTGCGACAGCGGAGGAGGCGGACTGGATCCCCTATGCCGAGCAGGCGGACGGAAGCCACTCCTTTACTGTGCCGGTGGAGGCGCTGGACCAGGGACTTCCCTGTGCGGCCTTCAGCAGGAAGAAGGAGAAGTGGTATGACCGGACCCTGTTGTTCCGTGCGGACTCCCTGCCTTTGGAGGCGTGGAAGGCGGATGCCGTGGCCACCCCGGACAGTCTGGGCCTGACGGACGGGAACTACTGGGTGGATGTGGCTCTGGAGGGTGGCTCCGGCCGGGCTGTGGTGGATTCTCCGGCGCGGCTGACTGTCCGGGACGGTCAGGCGGAGGCGGAGCTGCTGTGGAGCAGTGGAAACTATGACTACATGAAGGTGGATGGGGTGCAGTATGACGCGGAACTGGTGGAGGGTCGCTCCCGCTTTGTGATCCCGGTGGCCTGCTTCGACCGGGCTCTTCAGGTCCAGGCGAATACCACCGCCATGAGCACGCCCCACGAGATCGATTATACTCTGAGGTTCGATTCAAATTCCCTGAAGGAGGCGGAGGGGTGAGCCCCCTCCGGCGGCTGGGGGCGGCCCTCCTCCCGGCGGCTCTGGCGGCCCAGCTGCTGATGGCCTGCAGCCCGGCGGGAGACAGTTCTGTCGGTGTCGAGGGCCCCAGCTGGGAGGATCTGGAGTATGACCGCAGCCTGGAGCTGCAATACGCCCAGCAGTTTTCTGTGGACTACTATGAGGGCGGGTACGCGCTGGTGAAGATCCGGGAGACCGGGACCTATCTGGTGGTCCCGCCGGAGGCGGATGTGCCCTCCGGGCTGGACGAGGGGGTCACGGTCCTCCGGCAGCCCCTGGACCGGATCTATCTGGCGGCCACCTCAGCCATGGACCTGTTCCGGGAGCTGGACGCGCTGGACGCCATCCGGCTGTCTGGCACAGAGGCACAGGGCTGGTATGTGGAGGAGGCCCGGGCGGCCATGGAGGCGGGCGAGATCCTGTATGCCGGGAAGTACAGCGCCCCGGACTATGAGCGGATCTATGCCGAGGGATGCGATCTGGCGGTGGAGTCCACCATGATCTACCATACCCCGGAGGTGAAGGAGCAGCTGGAGGAGCTGGGCGTCCCGGTGCTGGTGGAGCGCTCCAGCTATGAGAGCCACCCTCTGGGGCGCATGGAGTGGCTGAAACTGTACGGGGTCCTCCTGGGAAGGGAGGACCAGGCTCAGGAACGCTTCCGGCAGACCCTGGACCGCCTGGCTCCCGTCCTGGACCAGGAGGGGACCGGAAAGACCGTGGCCTTCTTTTACATCACCTCCAACGGGGGCATCAATGTGCGCAAGCCGGGGGACTATATCTCCAAGCTGATCGGGATGGCCGGCGGAGAATATGTGTTCCAGGACCTGGGCGGGGAGGAGAACGCCCTGTCCACCATGAACCTCCAGATGGAGGCGTTTTACGCCGGGGCAAAGGATGCGGACCTGTTGATCTATAACAGCGCTGTGGACGGCGGCCTGAGCACTCTGGACGAGCTGCTGGAGAAAAATGAGGTGCTGGCCGAGTTCAAGGCAGTACAGGAGGGGAACGTCTGGTGCACCGGGCAGGACCTGTTTCAGTCCTCTATGGGGCTGGGGGACCTGCTGCTGGACATCCACACCGTCCTGACCCAGGAGGATCCGGAGCCGGGATCCCTGACCTACCTGTACCGCTTGACGAGGGAGGGATAAATCATGGAGGAGCCCCGCGCCCGGCGCTGGTGCCTGGCCTTTTTGCTGCTGCTTCTGATGCTGGCCGGCCTGTTTCTCTGGAGCCTGAACGCCGGCAGCATTCCCCTGACAGCAGGTGAGGTGTGGGACATTCTAATTCATCGGGATGGGGATTACGCCGCCGTGATTTGGAAGCTCCGCCTGCCTCGGACCCTGTCCGCAGCCCTGCTGGGGGGAGCCCTGTCGGTGTCTGGCTTTCTCCTCCAGACCTTCTTTGCCAACCCCATTGCCAGCCCCTTTGTACTGGGGATCTCCTCTGGGGCCAAGCTGACCGTCTCCCTGGCTATGGTCGGCCTGCTCTCCCGGGGGGTGGTGATGAACTCCGGGGGGATGATCCTGGCCGCCTTTGCGGGGGCCATGCTGTCCATGGGCTTCGTGCTGCTCCTGTCCAAGTGGCTGCACCAGATGTCCCTGCTGGTGGTGAGCGGGGTGATGATCGGATATCTCTGCTCCGCGGTCACCGAGTTTGTGGTCACCTTTGCCAGCGACGCCAACATCGTCAACCTGCATAACTGGTCCATGGGCAGCTTTTCCGGGGTATCCTGGGCCAATCTGCGGGTGCTCCTGCCGGTGATCGGGGCGGCGCTGGTGGGGAGCTTCCTGCTGTCCAAGCCCATGGGGGCCTATCAGCTGGGGGAGGGCTGCGCCCGGAGCATGGGGGTGAACATCCGGGCCTTCCGGACGGCGTTGATCCTGCTGTCCAGCGTGCTGTCCGCCAGTGTGACCGCCTTTGCAGGCCCCATCTCCTTTGTGGGCATCGCGGTCCCCCATTTGGCAAAGGGGCTGTTCGGCACAGCGCGGCCCATCCTGATGATCCCGGCCTGTTTTCTGGGCGGGGCGGCCTTCTGCCTGTTCTGTGACGGGCTGGCCCGGACGGTGTTCGCACCCACCGAGCTGAGCATCAGCGCGGTGACCGCTGTGCTGGGCGCGCCCATTGTGATCTGGATCATGCTGCGCCGGCGGCTCCGCCCCGGCGAATGAGAGGAGGAAGCCCCTATGAATGAAGCCCTGCTGTCCGCCCGGGAGCTGTCGGTGGGCTACCATGGACGGCCCCTGCTCCGAGAGATCTGCCTCCAGGTGCGTCGGGGTGAGATCCTGACCCTCATCGGGCCAAACGGAGCGGGAAAATCCACCATCCTGAAAAGCCTGATCGGGCAGCTGCGCCTGCTGGGCGGACAAGTCAGCCTGCTGGGCCGGGATATGGGTAAGCTGAGTGAGCGGGAGATCGCCCAAAGCCTGTCGGTGATGCTGACCGGCCGGGCGCGGCCGGATCGGATGACCTGCTGGGAGGTGGCCGCCGCCGGCCGCTATCCCTATACCGGGCGGCTGGGGATCCTCGGCCCCGGGGACCGGGAGGCGGTCTGGGCGGCCCTGGAGCGGGTCCGCGCCCTGGAACTGCGGGACGTCCCCTTTGACCAGATCAGCGACGGACAGCGGCAGCGGGTGCTCCTGGCCCGGGCCATCTGCCAGGAGCCGGAGGTCCTGGTCCTGGACGAGCCCACCTCCTTCCTGGACCTGCGCGGAAAGCTGGAGCTGCTGGCCATTTTGAAGGAGCTGGTGCGGGAGCGCCGGGTGGCCGTCATCCTGTCTCTCCACGAGCTGGACCTGGCGCAGCGGATCTCCGACCGGATCCTGTGTATCCGGGGCGATGGGATCGACCGGTGCGGGACGCCGGAGGAAATCTTCTCCGGGGGCTATATCCGGCAACTGTACGGCGTGGAGCGGGGTAGCTACTGTGAGGAATTCGGCTGCCCGGAGCTGGAGCCCGTCCGTGGCGAACCCCAGATCTTTGTCATCGGAGGAAACGGCAGCGGGATCCCGGTCTACCGCAGGCTCCAGCGGCAGGGAGTGCCCTTCGCCGCCGGGATTTTGCCGGAGAACGACGTGGATCATCCGGTGGCCAAGGCCCTGGCCGCAGAGGTGATCGCCCAGCGGGCCTACCACCCCATCGGGGAGGATACCTTCCGGCGGGCCCTGTCCATTCTGGAGGGGTGTGGACAGGTGCTCTGCTGTCTGCGGGAGTTCGGTCCTCTCAATGAAGCCAACCGCCGCCTGGCCCAGGCCGGCGGGGACCGGACTGTCTATCTGAATGACCGGACGGAGCAATAAACCTGATTTTGTCGATGTAAGACGCCCGGCCTGCCGTAAAAGCGGCAGGCCGGGCGTCTGTTTATGATGGCTCAATATGCTTTCAAGGTGTCCAATTCTCCCTGCCGGAGGGCCAGCAGCGCCTCTGGGGTATCCGCGTCCGCCAGCTCCAGGGGGTCCTCCACCGGGATGAGGACACAGCGGTCCCAATGGCGGCGCAGCACCACCCGTCCCCCCTGGTCGCCGGTGAGGGCCTCCAGCTCGGGGAGCAGGGCGGCGGAGAACAGGGCCGGGTTGCCCGACCGCCCCTCCCAGCAGGCCGCTGCCGCCAGGAGCTCCGGGCGGGCGGCGTCCAGCAGCCGGGCTGCCGTCCCCTGTCCCAGGCGGGGCTGGTCGGCCACAGCGAATAGAAGAAAATCCTCCGGCGGGATGGGAGCCAAGGCGGAGAGTCCCGCCCGGATGGTGAAGGACAGGCCCCGGGCGCTGTCCGGGCTGTCCACCGCCCGGGCCCCCGCCGCCTGGGCGGCCTCAAGAACAGGGCCATAGCGGGACACGATGGTCAGATCACAGTCCTTCCGGGCCCGGACCAGGCCGGCCAGAGTGTCCAGCCCGTGGCGGAACAGGGGCTTTCCCTCCAGTGGACACAGCAGCTTGTTGCTCCCGAAGCGGCTGCCGCTGCCCGCCGCCAGATAGATGATGTGCTTATTCATCCCGGCCCAGCAGGACCTTCTCCGGGGTGATGGGGAGATTCCGGTGCCATGTCCCGGTGGCCCGGAAGATGGCCTGAGCCAAAGCGGGGGCGGGGGTGTTGATGACGATCTCTCCGATGGACTTGGCCCCGAAGGGGCCGGTCTGTTCATAGCTGGATTCAAACTCCACCTGGAGATGTCCCATATCCAGCCGGGTGGGGAGCTTATACTGCATCAGGGAGTCCTCCAGGATGCGCCCCTCCGGGGTATAGGTCACATCCTCGAACAGGGCCATGCCAATGCCCTGGACAATGCCGCCCTCGGTCTGCACCCGGGCCAGATTGGGGTTGATGGGGGTGCCGCAGTCCACCACGGCGGTGTAGTCCAGCACCTGGACGGAGCCGGTCTCCCGGTCCACCTCCACCTCGGCCATACCCACCATGAAGGGGGGCGGGGAGATGGGCGAGGTGTGGGAGCAGGTGGCCTGAACAGCGGTGCCGTTGCCGCACATGGACTTGGTGGCGATGTCGGCCAGGGAGACCTGGGCGGAGCCGTCCAGGCGGCGCACCGCCTTCCGGGCGTACTCCACCTCCTCCCGGGGGCAGTTCAGCAGCTCCGCCCCCACCTGGCACAGGCGGTCCTTCAGCTCCTCACAGGCCTTCTCCACCGCCTTTCCGGTGACGTAGGTGGTACTGGAGGCATAGGAGCCGGAGTCGTAGGGGGAGGCGTCAGAGTCTGCGCCAAAGACAGCCACATCGTCCAGATCGCACTCCATGCACTCAGCGGCCATCTGGGCCAAAATGGTGTCACAGCCGGTACCCATATCGGCTGCGCCGATGGAGAGGTTGAAGAAGCCCTCGTCGCTGAGTTTGATGGTGGCGGAGCCAACGTCCACGCCGGAGATGCCGGAGCCCTGCATGGCCATGGCCACCCCTGCGGCCCGCACCTTTCCGTTGCCCATGTCCCGAACGGGGAATTTCTCCTCCCAGCGGAAGAGCTCCTTGCAACGGGCCATGCACCGGTCCAGGGCACAGGCGTCCGCACGCTCGTTGTAATAGGCAGGCATGACCTGCCCCTCCCGGACCATGTTTTTCTCCCGAAGTGCCACCGGGTCCATGCCCAGGCGGTCGGCCAGTTCATTCACTGCCGTCTCCACGGCGAAGATGCCCTGGGTGGCGCCGTAGCCCCGGTAGGCCCCGGCGGACTGGTGGTTGGTGTACACCACATCATAGGCAAAGCGGAAGGCCTCCAGGCTGTGGGTGTACAGGGGAATGGATTTGTGGCCCGACAGGCCCACCGTGGTGGGGCCATGCTCGCCATAGGCCCCGGTGTTGGACAGAGTATATACATCCAGGGCCCGGATGGTGCCGTTATTGGAGGCGCCCAGGCGCACCCGGACCTCCATCTCGTGCCGGGGGGTTCCGGCGGTCTGGCACTCCTGCCGGGTGTAGATCATCTTGGCGGGGCGGCCGGTCTTCCAGGTGACCAAAGCGGGATAGACCTCAGCCACCACCGTTTGTTTGGCGCCAAAGCCTCCGCCGATGCGGAACTTTTCCACATGGACCTTGGATTTTGGGATGTCCAGGGCGTTGGCCAGGATCCGCCGGACGTGAAAGACGATCTGGGTGGAGCTGACAACATGGAGGCGGCCATAGGGATCCATCTCCGTATAGGTGCGGAAGGTCTCCATCATAGCCTGCTGGCAGGCCTTGGTGTGGTAGACCCCCTCCACCACCTGGTCACAGTCGGCCAGGATCCGGTCCACATCCCCGTCCTGACAGGTCTCGCTGGCACACAGGTTGCGGCGGTTGTCCGCCCCCACAGGGCACAGGGACTGCCAGCTCTCCTCCGGGTGGACCAGGATCAGGTTGTCCTTGGCGGTGTGGAAGTCCAGTACCGGCTCCAGGACCTGGTACCGGACCCGGATGCGCTTCAGCGCCCGGTCCACCGCCGCCTCGTTCTCGCCGGCCACGATGGCCACCGCGTCCCCCACGAAGCGGACCCGCCGGTCCAGAATGAGCCGGTCGTATGGAGAAGGCTCCGGATAGGTCTGTCCCGCCATGGTGAACCGCTTTTGGGGGACGTCCTTGTAGGTAAAGATGGCAGCAATGCCAGGGATCTGCTCGGCGTTTTCGGTATCGATCTCCTCAATGAGGGCGTGGGCGTGGGGACTTCGCAGCACCTTGACCACCAGGCAGTCCCTGGGGGTCAGGTCGTCCAGATAGGCGGGCTTGCCCAACAGAAGGGCCATCGCGTCCTTCTTCCGCACCGGCTTGCCAACAGTACTCCAATCCTGCTGTGCCATCACTGTGCCTCCTCTGCTTTTTTGTGGTCCAGATAGGCCCGGATGCCCCGGAGCTGCCCCTCATAGCCGGAGCACCGGCACAGGTTGCCCGCCAGATAGGCCCGGATCTGGTCGTCGGTGGGGTCGGGATATTCCCGGAGCAGGGCGACGGTGTTCATCACAAAGCCGGGATTGCAGAAGCCGCACTGCTCTGCCCCCTGGTCGGCAATGAAGGTAACAAAGTCGCCCGCCTCCTCCTGAAGGCCCTCCAGGGTCTGGACGCAGCGGCCGTCCACCCGGGCGGCCAGCAGGCTGCAGGACAGCACAGGAGTCCCGTCCAGCAGGACGGTGCACAGGCCGCAGTTGGCGGTCTCGCACCCCCGCTTGACACTGAGGCAGCCGTGGGCCCGAAGAAAGTCCAGCAGCAGGGTGTCGGCCTGGACCTCGGCGTCCAGGGGCTTTCCGTTCAAATTCAGATGGATCTCCATATCAGCGCACCTCCTCCAGCTTCAGCAGGCCCCGGCGCACCAGGACCTGGCAGATCTTCGTTCGGTACTCCGCCCCGGCACGCAGGTTGTCTCCCATGGGGACCCGGCGGGACAGATCCTCCGCCATGGCCTGGGCGCTGTCCCGGGTGATTCCGCCGGCCAGCAGCCCCTTCTCATCCCGGTAGACCCTGGCCCGTCCCGGGCGGGCCCCGATGGAAAAGCGGAACGCACCCTCCCGGCGGGCGATGGCACAGGTGAGGACAGGGAAGTCCGTGGCGCTGTTGCGCTGAGATAGATAAACTGTCCCCTCCGTCCCCTTGGGCACGATGACCCGGATCAGGATGTCCCGGAAGGGCGGACGGGCGCAGAATTCCTCCAGGCTCATCTCTCCGGCGCCCTGAAACACGACCCGGGCGTCCAGGGCCAGCAGCAGGGTGAGCACATCAGAGAAGCCGAAGCGGCCAAAGACGCTGCCCCCCACGGTGGCGCAGTTACGGAACTGCACCCCCACGATGTGCTCCACACTGTGGGCAAAGGCCCTCTGGGTCATGGCGTTGAGCCCCTCATGGGTCTCCAGGGCGCGCAGGGGGACCATGGCTCCCAGCTCAAAGGCGTGCTCCGTCTCGGTGATCCGGTCCAGCTCCAGGCCGCACAGGTCGATGGCGGCCCCCACCTTTCGATCCTGCATCTTCAGCCAGAGCATCCCGCCCAGCACCACATTATTTCGTTTTTGACACAGCCCATAGGCCTGTTCCAGGCTCTCGGCCCTCACATACTGGTCGATGGTCAGCAAAGCTGCTCTCCTCCTGTCTGGTTGGCCCAACAGCCAACTTGATCTGATTGGAATTATAGCATCGTTTTGTCCGGTTGACAATGAACGGCGCGCCCCGCGCGGTCAGTCCGGCAGGCAGTAGAACCGTCCGCCCTCATCCCGGCGGACCTGGATTGTGGGGTACAGCCGACCCAGGACAGCCTGAAGGGCCTCCGGTCCCATTCCTTCTGTGGCGACATCCTCCACCAGCCTCCCCCCGTCCAGCAGGAGCAGCCGGCCGCACCAGCGCAGGGCCAGAGCCGGGTCGTGGAGGACGATCAGAGCGGTCCGCTCCCCAGTCTCCACCAGTTCCCGCAGCCTGTGGAACAGCAGGCTGGTGTTGTCAAAGTCCAGGGCGCTGTTGGGCTCATCCAGCAGCAGGATGGGGGCGTCCTGGACGGCCAGACGGGCCAGGTGGACCAGCTGGCGCTGTCCCTCACTGAGCTGGGCACAGTCCCGGCCCAGAAGCTCCGCCACGCCGAAGCGCTCCGCCGCCGCCCGGACCATGGCCCGCTCCTCCGGTCCCAGCCCAGAGAGGGGCCCGAGCCAGGGCGTGCGGCCCATGGCGATGACCTCCTCCGCCCGCAGTCCGGGGAGCAGCTGGCTGTGCTGGGACAGCAGGGCGATGGTCCGGGCCCGCCTCCGGGCAGACCAAGCCAGGCAGTCCTCTCCCATTGCCTGCACCGCGCCGGACAGGATCCGTGCTCCTCCGGTGAGGCTCCGAAGCAGGGTGGTCTTGCCGCAGCCGTTACGGCCCAGCACGGCGGTGACCTCACCCGGCCGGAGAGTAAAGGAGATGTCACGGATCACCGGCCGGCGGTAACCGGCAGTCAGCTTGTGCACCTCAAGCATCGCACTCATAGGCTTGTCTCCCTTCCCCGCAGTAGCAATGCGGTGAGTACCGGCGCGCCAAACAACACAGTCCAGATACTCAGTGGAAGCTCCGCGCCCTGGGAAAGCCCCCGGGCCAGCAGGTCAGCGGCCAGCAAAATGTCTCCCCCAACCAACGCACACAGGGAAAGATAAGGGCCGCCCCGCCGCCCCAGCAGCAGAAAGGAGATATGAGGGGCGATCAGGCCCAGGAAGGCGATCACACCGGCCACAGAGGCCACCGCTGCCACCATCAGGGTGGTCAGGCCCAGCAGCAGCCAACGCCACCGCCGGGGTTCCAGCCCCATAGCTCGTGCCCCCTCCTCTCCAAGTGAGAGGGTGAGGGCCTGCCGCCGGAACAGCAGAAGTAGGGTCAGTGGGATCAAAATGGCAAATGCAGTCCCCCGCAGCTTGTCCCCAGTCATGGCCGACAAACTGCCCATAGTCCAGAACTCGATGGCTTCTAACTCTCCCTCCGGATCTGCGATGGTTTTGAGTACCATCAGACCCGCATCCGCTGCCGAGGAGACAATGACCCCTGCCAGAACATAGGCTCCAGTGCGCTCCATACCGGCCCACTGGACCAAGGCCAGCACCAGCAGCAGGGACAAGCTGCCCATGACAAAGGCGCCCCCCATGATCTGGATGGAGGTCCCCGCCCCCAGCACAATGGCCCAGGCGGCGCCGAAGGAGGCCCCGGAGGCCACCCCCGTCAGGTCGGGAGAGGCCAGGGGATTGCGGAACACGGTCTGATAGACGCCGCCGGCCATGCCCAGCGCCCAGCCCGCCAGCAGACCCATCCCCACCCGGGGCAGGCGGAGGCTCCACAGCACATGGGCGGGAGTCGTGCCCGCCTGTCCGCCGGAGAGGATGTCCAGGATCTGCCCGGTGGAGAGGGGGTAGCTGCCCACCCGGACAGACAGGAGGGCCAGAACCGCCGTCAGCAGGATGGCCGCCCCCAGGACGAGCTGTTCCCGCCCCTTCTCTCTCACAGGTCCATTCCCCCTCTCTGCGGCATTTGGCCGTTTCTTATTTGGTGATGAGCGACGGGTCGATCTCAAACCCGTAGAAGGTCTTGTAAAAGTCCTGGACGTCGGCGGTAAAGGTGTCGAAGGGATAGACGTCTCCGTGGAGAACGCTGGTCATCCACAGGGTGCCCAGGATGCCGGAGGGAATGGGGGAGTCCCACTCCTCGATGCCGCCGGGCATCTCATAGACCGCACCGGACTGGACGGCGGGCACTGCGGCCAGCTGGGGATCGCCCAGGATGTCCTGGGCGGTATAGTCCGCGCCGGCGGGGATGAGGATGACCTGCGGGGCCATGGCCAGGATGGACTCATAGGAGACCTCGGTCCAATAGCCACCCGTCAGATCGCCGGCGGCGTTCACCCCTCCGGCGGTCTCAATGAGGCTGCTCTGGTACATATCGCCGGGGGCGGCTGTCAGGTAAGAGGAGTTTCCGCCCATATAGACCGTGGGACGCTCCAGACCGTCCACCAACTGAGCCACCCGGGCCAGCTGCTCCTCATAGTAGTCCGTCAGGGCCTGGGCCCGGTTTTCCACACCGCAGGTCTGGCCCAGCAGCTCCAGCATCTCCGTAAGGGCCTCATGGGATTCAGGCGCAACCACCAGCACAGGGATACCCAGCTCCTCCAGGGGGGCGGCATAATCCATCAGCTTCTTAGGCATGACCACCAGGTCGGGCTCCAGGGCCGCCACCGCCTCCAAATTCAGTTCTTTCATGGTGCCAACCTGCTCTTTCTCCAGCAATTCCGGAGCAGCCATTGCATAAATGGGGCGGGTATCCGCCTTTTTCTCCAGACCCACCACCCGGTCGGAGATCCCCAGAGCCATGGTGGCATAGGTGGTCACATAGTAGCAGCTGACCAGAGTCTCCGCCGGGGCATCCAGTTCCACCTGGCGTCCGGCCTGGTCGGTAAGGGTGATAGCGGAAGCGGAAGCACTCTGGCTGGCAGATGCACTGCCTGCGGAGGCGGAGTCACTGCCCGCTCCGCCGCAGGCAGTGAGGGAGAGGGTCATAGCGGCCGCCAAGATCAGAGCAGCCCAGCGTGTGAGTTTGTTTTGTTTCATGGCAAAAAACCTCTTTTCTATTGAAAAGATCGGCAGATCAAGCCGCCGTTCCGGCGGATATTTTATCATGCGGGCCGCCCTTTGTCAAAAGCGGGAGACCGCCGGACGTCTTTAAGATAACTTAAGAAATTCCTAAGAGAACCTTTCAGGTATTTTTCAAAACTGTATGCTATGATGTCATACAGTTCAGCCCGGGCGGACTATGCCCGGCAAAAGGAGGAATTCCAACATGGCAGAGCTGCTGTGCGTGAAGGATTTGACAAAGGTATATGGAAAACGGGGGGCGGTCACCCGCGCCCTGGACGGTGTAGACCTGTCCCTGGAGGCGGGGGAGTATGTGGGGATCATGGGAGCCTCCGGCTCCGGAAAGACCACCCTGCTCAACTGCATCTCCACCATCGACCGGCCCACCTCCGGTTCCATCCAGGTGGATGGGGAGGAGCTGACCGGCCTGCGGGGCAGGGCCCTCACCCGCTTCCGCCGGGAGCGGCTGGGCTTCATCTTCCAGGACTGCAACCTGTTGGACACCCTCACCGCCTTTGAGAACATCGCCCTGTCCCTGTCCATCCTCCGCACCCCGGCCGCCCAGATCCGGGACCGGGTAGAGGAGACGGCGGAGCTGCTGGGCATTGGGGACTGTCTGGACAAGTACCCCTACCAGATGTCCGGCGGACAGCAGCAGCGATGCGCCGCCGCCCGGGCCATCGTCACCCGGCCCGCCCTGGTGCTGGCCGACGAGCCCACCGGGGCCCTGGATTCCCGATCCTCCAGACTGCTGCTGGAGCGCTTAGACGTACTTAACCGTGAGCGGGGGGCCACTATTCTCATGGTCACCCACGACGCCTTCACCGCCAGCTGCTGCCGCCGGGTGGTGTTTCTTCGGGATGGAAAAATCTTTACGCAGCTGGAGCGGGGCGGCGGGGACCGCCGGACCTTTTTCCAGCAGATCATCCGGGTGGTCACCCAGCTGGGAGGAGAGATGGAAGATGTTCTGTAAGCTGGCCCTGCGCAATGTCCGCCGCTCCTTCCGGGACTACGGCGTGTATCTGCTCACCCTCACCTTTGGCGTGTGCCTGTTCTATGCCTTTAGTTCTCTGGACGGCCAGGGGGCGATGATTTACCTGGCCCAGAGCCAAAACCCCATGGCCCAGGTCATCCAGTCCTGCATCGACGTCTTTTCCATCTTCGTGGCCGTGGTGCTGGCCTGTCTGATCCTGTACGCAGACCGGTTTCTCATGCGCCGGCGGAAGCGGGAGCTGGGCACCTATCTGCTCCTCGGCCTGAGCCAGGGGCAGGTGTCCCTCCTGCTGGTGCTGGAGACGGGGTTGATCGGCGCGGCCTCCCTGGCCCTGGGCCTGCTGCTTGGACTGGCGGCCTCTCAGGGCCTGTCCGCCCTCACCCTGTCCATGTTCTCCCTCCGGGTGGACGCCTTCGGACTGGCCTTCTCCCCCCGGGCAGCGGTGCGCACCGTGCTCTACTTCGGCCTGATTTTTCTGTTGGTCATGGGCTTCAGCGGCATCCAGATCTCCCGTGCCAAGCTGCTGGATCTGATGCAGGGAGGGCGGAAAAATGAGGAGCTTCGTCCCCTCCCCCTCCGGACCTCTGTGCTCCAGCTGGTCCTGGGCGGGGTGTGTCTTGCGGCGGCCTACGCCATTCTGCTCACCTTCGGAATGGCCTTCGCCGTGGTGCTCCCCTTCCTGTGCATCCCTATGCTGACCCTGGGAACGGTGGGCACTCTGTTGGTCTTTCGCTCCCTGTCCGGCTTTGTGCTGCGGCTGGCCCGGAGCCACCCTGGCTTCTATTACCGGGATCTGCATCTCTTCACTCTGCACCAATGGATCAGCCGGGTCCACTCCACCTACCTGTCCCAAACGGTGATCTGTATTCTTCTGCTCCTGGCGATGGGCATCACCGCCAGTTCCATCGGCCTAAACCGCACCATCGAGGCCGCCGCCGACGGACAGGCTCCCTTTGACATCACCATCCAGAACCAGAACGCCGACCACCTGGGCTGCGTGGACTTTGATGCCCTGCTGACCGCCCACGGCATGGAGTCTGACGCCCTGGCTTGGCGGCAGGACACCCCGATCTATTACAACGATCCCGCGGTCACTGGGATAGAAGACGCCTCCGCGGCCATCCGCCTGTCCGACTGCAATGGTCTGCTGGCGCGGCAGGGCGCGCCGGCCTACCCCGGCCCCCTGCCCGGCCTTCTGGCGGAGGGAAGCGCGCCCCTGGCCACCGGAAACCTGGGGCTGACCTGCGTGGTCATCCCGGACGAGATGGCGGAGAAGCTGTCCCTCCGGCGTCAGGTGTGGTCCGCCGACTACGCCGGGGACCCGGAGGAGACTGAGAAACAGGTCCAGGCCGCCCTGGCGGAGTATCAGGAGACCACCGCCTACCTGCGGGTGGAGAGCCGCCTGTCCCTCTATCAGGAGATCATGGGAAACAAGCTCCTGGCCCTGTTTCTGGGGTTGTATCTGGGCCTCACCTTCCTGCTGGCCGCCGCCGCGGTTCTGGCCCTCCAGCAGCTGAGCCAGGCCGCCGACAACGCCGCGCGGTACGCCGTCCTGCGCCGCCTGGGCGCGGAGGAGGGGATGCTCTCCCGCTCTGCGGTGCAGCAGGTGGCCCTGGCCTTCCTGCTCCCGCTGGCCCTGGCCCTGCTCCACACTGTGGTGGGCATGAAGGCGGCCAACGACCTGATCTCCACGGCGGCCAAGGTGGACACGGTCCACAGCGCCCTGGTCACCGGCGGAGTTCTGCTGGCGGTGTATGGGGGGTACTTTCTGGCGACCGCACTGGCCTGCCGCCGCCTGGCCCTGGAGGGAGGCGCGTCTGTCAGGCGTACGTGAGTGAGCTGAGACGGTCCGCGCCGCGGCGGAGCAGAATAAACGGAACAGGCTGGCCCCGGTTGGGGCCAGCCTGTTCGAGAGTTTGGATCAGTTCCAGTATTCGGTCTTGCCCTTGAGGCCCACAGTCTCGGCCTTGAACACCGGGTTGCGGCCTGTCTTCTTCTGGGCGGAGTAATCCTTCAGCGCCAGCAGGGCGGGGCGGCTGAGCAGGATGATGACCGGCAGGTTGATCAGGGCCATCACGCCCATGAGCACATCGGCCAGGTTCCACACCGTGCCGATCTGCATCCCGGCGCCGATGAAGATGAGAAGCATGGCGTCGATCCGGAAGAGGACCATGAACTCCTTGGCGGGGACCTTTTTGACGATATAGTTCAGGCAGTTGTCCACATAGTAGAGGTTGCCGATGAGGGTGGTGAAGGCGAAGAGCACCATAGCCACTGTGATGAACATGGGGCCGATGGGGCCGAACACCGCGCTCAGGGCCGCCTGGACATAGGGAGCGCCCTCCAGCGCCGCGTCGGGCTCCACGCCGGAGCACAGCAGCATAAAGGCGGTGGCAGTGCAGATGAGCAGGGTGTCGATGAACACAGAGAGCATCTGGACCAGGCCCTGCTTCACCGGGTGGCTGACATTGGCGGAGGCAGCCGCGTTGGGGGCGGAGCCCACGCCGGCCTCGTTGGAGTAAAGTCCGCGCTTGATGCCGTACATCAGGCAGGAGCCGGCCAGGCCGCCGAAGATGGCCTGGAAGTCAAAGGCCTCGGAGAAGATGCGGCCCAGCACCTGGGGCAGCAGGCCGATGTTCATCACAATGACGATCAGAGAGACCAGCACATACAGGCCGCCCATAAAGGGGACCAGGGTGGAGGTGACCTTCACGATGCGCTTGCCGCCGCCCATGACGCAATAGCCTACCAGCAGGGCCAGGATGGCGCCGATGATCCAGGGGGTGGTCTCCGGATCGTAGAAGCTGTACCCGGAGAAGGTGGACTGGAGGTTGTAGGAGGCCAGCATATTGAAGCCGCCGGCGTAGGTCAGGATCAGGGAGAAGGCGAAGATGATGGCCAGGGGACGGCTGTGAAGGGCGGCCTCAATGTAGTAGGAGGGGCCGCCGTAGCTCTCGCCCGTCTCCGGGTCCCGGCGCTTGTAGATCTGGGCCAGGGTGGACTCCACAAAGGCGGAGGCGCCGCCGATGATGGCGATGACCCACATCCAGAACACCGCGCCGAAGCCGCCGGCACAGATGGCGGTGGAGATGCCGATGATGTTGCCCGTCCCCACCCGGGAGGCGGTGGACACCATCAGGGCCTGGAAGGAGGAGGTCGCCCCCGCCTTCTCCGGCTTTTCACCCACCACACGGATGGATTCCAGGAACATCCGGAACTGGACGAAGCGGGTCCGGAAGGTGAAGTACAGACCCGTAGCCAGCAGCAGGATGATGAGCACGTAGCTGTACATCACTGTGCTGATGTCGCCGATCAATTTGTCGATCACGATACACACACTCACTTTCTTTGTTGAATTTGTCTCTCTCCTATGGACGCTCCCACGGCGGATGCGCCAGCCGCGGGATGCGGTTCGGGGCTATTATACAGGAAATGGCTCTGTTTGAACAGGGTTTCGGATCGCTTTTGTAAAAATGTACAAAATAGGATCACAGCAGGGGGGCCGTACAGTCCGCCTGGGGCAGCTTCTCCCAGGAAAACAGGGGGATCAGCTCACCGGGAGAGATGGGGGCGTACTCCGGGATCAGCCCGGCCAGCAGGGCCAGCTGCCCTACCAGCTCCCGGGCGGACCAGCGGCTCTGGAGTGCGCCCAGCTCCTGGTCCCGGTCCCGCTTGGCCAGGCGGCGGCCATCGGGGGCCAGGAGCAGGGGAACGTGGCCGTATTCCGGCTGTGGCAGGCCCAGCCGCTCCTGGAGCCATAGCTGCCGTGGGGTGGAGTCCAGGAGATCGCTGCCCCGCACCACCTGGGTCACCCCCATGGCCCCGTCGTCCACCACCACCGCCAGCTGATAGGCGTACACCCCGTCGGAGCGGCGGAGGATGAAGTCGCCGCAGTCCAGGGCGAGGTCCTGGGACACATCCCCCTGGAGCAGGTCACGAAAGCTCCGGACCTCCTCCGGGACCTGGATCCGCCAGGACGGGCGGCGGCTTTGGGCCAGGCGGGCCAGCTCCTCCGGCGGCAGGCGGCGGCACCGCCCGTCATAGACCGGGATGCCGTCAGACCGGTGGGGGGCGGAGGCGGCCAGCCGCTCCGCCCGGGTGCAGTAGCAGGGATAGAGCAGCCCGGCCTCCTCCAGCCGGGCAAAGGCGGCCCGATAGGCGTCGGTCCGGCGGCTCTGGTACACCGGCTCGCCGTCCCAGTCCAGCCCCAGCCACTCCAGATCCCGCATCACCTGGTCGCACCGCTCCTGCGTGCAGCGGTCCGGATCCAGGTCCTCCAGCCGCAGCACCATGCGTCCGCCCCGGCTCCGGGCGGCCAGCCAGGCCAGCAGGGCGGACCAGAGGTTGCCCAGATGCATCCGCCCGCTGGGGCTTGGGGCGAAGCGGCCGCATACCGCCCCGTCCCGCTTTGTCATATCTGCCAAGGGTGTCCCCTCCTCCATTCATTTGCTCCATTGTACCATGGACCGGTCCGGGAGAAAAGCGCCGCGCGCGCTTTTTCCCGTGTTCAGCTCCTGCTGCTCCACCTCTGGTCCGGGCAATTTGCTTTTCCGGATCGACTGTATTGCACGATAACCATATCCCAGCCAGAGATTGGGAGAAAACCGCTGAACACCCGGCCACGGGAAAGGATATTTGCCAAAACCAGTCCAAAATGCGCAGAGGACAGAAGAAAATTCAAAAAATCCTTGACTTTTCTGTAAAAGCTTATATAATAATAAGGTCTGTTACCGGGTCTCTCCCGGCGACCGAATCCTTGCTCCCGGCGCGACCGGGGGCCACAAGACCATAAGGAGGTGCAAGAATATGGCAAAGATCAACGCAAACTACGAGGCGATGTATATCCTGGATCCCTCTCTGAACGAGGAGGCCGTCGCCGCTCTGGTGGCCAAGTTCAAGGCCGTGGTGGAGGCGAATGGTACCGTCTCTGAGGTCGATGAGTGGGGCAAGCGCCGTCTGGCCTATCCCATCAACGATCTGATGGAGGGCTACTACGTGCTGATGACCTTCAACGCCGCCGCCGCCATCCCCGCCGAGCTGGACCGTATCTTCCGGATCACCGACGGCGTGATGCGTTCCCTGATCGTCTGCAAGGACCAGTAAGGAGAGGGCGGATATGCTCAACAAGATTTTCCTCATGGGACGTCTGACCCGTGACCCGGAGCTGCGCCGGACGCAGACGGGGACCCCTGTGGCCTCCTTCTCTCTGGCGGTGGACCGGGATTTTAAGGACAAGGCCACCGGCGAACGCAGCACCGATTTTATCGATGTGGTGGCCTGGCGGCAGACGGCTGAGTTTGTCAGCCGCTACTTCACCAAGGGCCGCATGGCCGTGGTGGAGGGCCGCCTTCAGATCCGCGACTGGACCGACAAGGAGGGCGGCAAGCGCCGCAGCGCCGAGGTGATCGCCGATCAGGTGTACTTCGGAGACTCCAAGCGGGACAGCGACGGCGGAGGCTATTCCAATGCCGGATATGCGTCCGGCGGCGGTTATTCCGGCGGCTATGCCGCCCCCTCGGCTCCCGCCCCTTCCGCGGCCCCCTCCGGCTATGGCGCCCCCTCCGGCGGCGACCAGTTTGCCGAGCTTTCTGATGATGACGGCGAACTGCCGTTCTAACTTTGACCGTATCTGGTCGTAAAAGGAGGTTTCTCTCATGGCTATGGAACGTGAAAACCGCGCCCCCCGCGGCCGCAAGCGCCGCAAGGTCTGCGCCTTCTGCGTGGATAAGGTGGAGTGCATCGACTATAAGGATGCTGCCAAGCTGCGCCGCTACACTTCTGAGCGCGGCAAGATCCTGCCCCGCCGCACCACCGGCACCTGCGCCATGCATCAGCGCCAGCTGACCGAGGCCATCAAGCGCGCCCGCCAGGTCGCCCTGCTGCCCTACGTCACTGACTGATCCAACGCGATAAGCATCGATCCGGGGAGTCCCACAGGGGGCTCCCCGGATTTTTTTGTCCCGGTCTGGGAAGTGTGTGGGATCCCCTCTGGCTTTTTCCACCGTTCTGCGGTAAAATGGGGAAAACCCTGCGTATACCGGCGCCGGTGCGCCGTTCAAAATGAGGTGTGGATATGACAGATATTATTGTGGTGGGCGCGGGGCCCGCCGGCCTGACGGCCGCTCTGTACGCCGCCCGGGCGGGCAAGCGTGTCCTGGTGCTGGAGGGGGACGCCCCCGGGGGGCAGATCAATTTCTCTCCCCTGGTGGAAAACTATCCCGGCCTGCCCGCCGTGCCCGGGATCAAGCTGGCGGAGGACCTGCTCCGTCAGGCGGAGGACCTGGGGGTGGAACTGGAGTATGAGACGGTGACCGACTTTCGGACCCGCGGCCCCGGTTTCCAGGTCGTCACCGACTGCGCAGAGCGGGAGTGCCGGGCGCTGATCCTGGCCGCCGGTGTGCGCCACCGAACCCTGGGGCTGCCCGGGGAGGAAGAGCTGGTGGGCCAGGGGATTTCCTACTGCGCTGTGTGTGACGGCCCCTTCTATCCCAACCGCCCGGTGGCTGTGGTAGGGGGCGGCGACACCGCCCTTCAGGACGCCCTGTTTCTGGCCGGGACCTGCTCTCAGGTCACCCTGATCCACCGCCGGGATCAGTTCCGGGGGGAGAGGCGTCTGGTGGACCAGGTGGAGCACCGGGAGAACATCCGCTGCTGGATGGACTCCACCGTGGAGGAGCTTCTGATCCGGGACGGCTGTCTCACCGGCCTGCGGGTGCGGGACGGGGCCGCCGGGGAGGAACGGGAACTGGATGTGGACGCCCTGTTCGTCGCCGTGGGCCAAGAGCCCAGGAACCGGGCCCTCACCGACCTGCTCCTGTTGGACGAAGGGGGCTATGTCATGGCCGGTGAGGACTGCAAGGCCAGCCTGCCCGGCGTGTTCGTGGCGGGGGACTGCCGCGGAAAGGCGGTCCGACAGCTCACCACCGCGGTAGGAGACGGGGCGGTGGCCGGACTGGCGGCCTGCCGCTGGGTGGACGAGCACCAGTCCTGACCGAGAGGGATCTGCCATGCAGTATTACTTTGCCCCTCTGGAGGGCGTGACCGGCTCAGAATTCCGCCGGGCCCACCACCGCTGGTTCCCCGGGGTGGACGCCTACTATATGCCCTTTCTCTCCCCCACTCAGGACCATGTGTTTACCCAGCGGGAGCTGCGCAATGTCCTGCCGGAGCACAACCAGGGCTTTCGCGCGGTGCCTCAGCTTCTGACGAAAAACGCGGATGATTTTCTCTGGTGCGCTGGGGAGCTGGCCGCCATGGGCTATGACGAGGTCAACCTGAATTTGGGCTGTCCCTCCGGGACGGTGGTGGCCAAGGGGAAGGGCTCCGGCCTGCTGGGCGCGCCGGAGGCGCTGGACCGGATGCTGGACCGGATCTTTTCCGGTTCCCCGGTGGCGGTGTCGCTGAAAACCAGGCTGGGCCTGGAGGACCCGGAGGAGTTCGCCCGTCTGCTGGAGATTTTTGGGCGGTATCCCGTCTCCCAGCTCATCGTCCACCCCCGGGTGCGGAAGGACTTTTACCGGCACCCGGTGCGGGTGGAGTATTTTGAGCAGGCGGTGGATGCCTACCATGGGCCGCTGTGCTTCAACGGCGGCCTGGTGACTGCGGAGGACTGCGCCCGGTTTGCCCGCCGTTTTCCCCAGGTGGACCGTGTGATGATCGGTCAGGGGCTTCTGGCGGACCCTGCTCTGGTCCAAAAGGCCAAAGGCGGGCCAGGAGCCGGACGGGAGGCCCTGCGGGCCTTTCACGATGAGCTCTACCACACCTATCTGGAGATCTTCGCCAGTCAGCGCAACACGGTATTTCACATGAAGGAACTTTGGAGCTATCTGGGCCGCCTGTTCCAGGGGGCGGAGAAGCCGCTGAAGCAGATCCGCAAGGCGGCGGACTCCCCTGCATACGAGGCGGCAGTCGCTCAGATTTTTGCTCTGCCTCTGCGGCAGGACGCCTGCTGGGAGGGACAATAGGAGGAACAAACGGCGGATGGCCTTTTCCGGGCTGTCCGCCGTGCTGTTTGTCTGTCGTGTGCCTGAAACGCCGCAGGGGCGGCCCTCTGTGGCCGCCCGTCTTCCATGGACAATGACATCCGTAGGGCGCGACGACTCGGCGCGCCGCCTCAAAGGGCGAAACCCCAGCGTTGACCGAAAAAATTCCGAAAAACGGCGGGAGGGGCAAGCCCCTCCCCTACGGGACGGAGAGGAAACATTCCCCGGCGGGAAATCGGCGGGCGGCCACATAGGGCCGCCCCTACAACATCTCAGGCAAAAAACAGCAAAGCCGGAGGACGGGCGGATCTCCTGATCCGCCCGCCGATTTTCGGAACATTTCGATCAACGCGAAGGGTTTCGCCCCGTGGGGCGAGTTTCTTTCCCAGCGATAGGAAAGAAACCAAAGGATCGCCGGGGGAGACTCACATCGCCGTCGGGAACAAGTTCCTTCCGGCTCCAGTTCGTTCTCCCCCGGACCCCCGTTTACGGGGGATACCCCTATACCCTCATGCAAGATTTCCGGCGCGCAAAATATGGTTCCGGGTATGATTCCTTCCGGGCCACTGGGCCCTGGTGCGGTGCAAAATTTCGGCCTGTGCCATTTTACCGCCGCGCCTGGTTCCGACCAGCCGTGGCAGAGGGTGCGGGACGGGTGGACGCCGATTCGTCCACAATGGCCGCCGCAGGCGGCCCCCAACGCAAAGCCCAGCGAAGCGGGTTTGCGTTGGAGAGGCGGAGCGATGGAATGAGCGAGCTTTGCCCTTCTGGGCGAAGCGAGGAATATGCAATCCGCGACGCCGAGGACCCGCCCGCCGGTTTCTCCCCGCAGAGATTAGACCCTGAGCCATCAGGCGCGCCCGTTTGGTCCAGCCAGTCAAGCCGTCTTGATTTTGGAGGAACAGCGGCAGCGGCGCGGATGCGGGGGCAGTCGTTGTCCCTCCCGCGCCTGACAGCGCCCCAACAACCGCCAGAATTGGGCCCCCGTAAATTCCGGGGGTCCGGGGGTGGAGCGACTATGGGCGGGGACGCCCATCGGAGCCCACCCCCGGCGGCGTTTTGCCTCCTTTGCCGCCGCGGGCAAAGGAGGTCGCCCCGCAGGGCGAAACCCTGCAAGGTGCGGCGCGCCGAGTCGTCGCGCCCTACGGGCATCACGGCCCACGGGGACGGGCGGGCCGGTGTCCCGCCCCTACGGCATGGAAAGAAAGTCTCCCAATGAACCGGCGGGAGGGGCAAGCCCCTCCCCTACGGGGCGGAGGGGAAACATTCCCCGGCGGAGGACGCGCAAAGCAGAACGCCCCGCCGGTCCTTTCTTAGAAAAGGGCATGGCGGGGCTTAATTACCATAAAATGTATGATAATGTACCACTTTTGACCTCTGCCCGGCATGGGTGGAGGTGTTTTTTATGGCAAGCAATCACACAGAGCATTTTTCTCTCAACCAATGGCTCCCGGACGATCAGGTAAAGCGCACCGATTTCAATGAGGACAACGCCAAGCTTGACGCCGCGCTGAACG
Source organism: Clostridiales bacterium (assembly GCA_902363045.1). Taxonomy (GTDB): domain Bacteria; phylum Bacillota; class Clostridia; order Oscillospirales; family Oscillospiraceae; genus Lawsonibacter. The sequence continues at coordinate 32,264 of CABIYX010000005.1, read as the reverse complement.
ATCTCTCGGGCGGGCTGGCGGAAAAGGCCGACCAGACAGCCCTGGACGCCCTGGCTGCGGAGGTGGCAAAAAAGGCTACCACAGCGGCGCTGGAGGCCGTCCGGGCGGCGGTGCCGAAGCTGGTGGTCGGGTCTTACACCGGGAATGGGTCCTGTGGACAATCCCACCCGCGCACCCTGGATTTCACAGCCACGTTGGGCCGTCCCCCAAAGTTTGTTGTGGTCCGGTCAAAAGACGGCGACCACCGCTGTCTCTTTCTGATCCCGGGTATGACCAACAGCAACAACCATCTGTCCGACAGCTACATCATGGACACAAAAAACACGGTCACATGGTCGGGAAACCGGGTCTCCTGGTACGCCGACAGCGACTCCGGGCAGATGAACCGTCTGGATTCAGAGTATGTCTACTTTGCGGTTGGATAAGGGGAAAGAACGTCCCCAGACCGAAGTCTGGGGACGTTCTTTTGTATCATAATCTTGGAGTAGTCAAGATTAGATGGTGCCGAGCACGTCGGTGACGGTGAAGGTACCATGACCAGCAGTGATGGTCAGGGTCACGGTGTACTCACCAGTGGTGCTGGGAACGGCAGTGTACTCAGCAAAGTTGATGGTGGCGCTGGCCTTATTAGCCACGCTGCTAGCAGTCACCTGAACGCCCTTGATGGAGCAGACCTGAGTGCCCTTGCTGTTCTTCACGACAACGTCAGCCTTCGCACCGGTCTGGAACTCAGCGCCGGAGTTGTTAGTGAAGTTGATCTTCATGCCCTTCTCAGAGAAGGACAGGGAGTTCAGAGCCAGGCCCTTCTCCTGCTCCTGAGGCTTCTGAGGATTCTTGTCATCCTCCTCCAGGACACAGATGCCGGTGATCACGTCGCCGTCCATCACAGCGATGTAACCGTCGTTGTCGTCATCCTTGATGGAGGAGATGCGGGAGATGTTGAAGTCGCCCTTGTAGTCGTAGCGGACCACGGCCACATCGTCAGTCCAGGCATAGCGGATATTCTTGCCGCTGAGCTGGTCGATGGACTTCAGCATGACGGTGGACTTCTCGGCCTTCTCGGTGCCGACGCCGGTCACATAGCCGTCGCCGTCATTGTAGCTGTCGTACGCCTTGATGCTGGTGACCAGGCCGTCAGCGTTCTCGGTGACGCTCTTCAGAGCCACGATGCCAGCCTTGGCATTCTTCACCAGCTTGTCAGCGGCGGTGGAGCTCTCCTTCACCTGCAGGGTGACGATCTCACCGCCCACAACGGCATTGATCTCATACCAGTTGCCGATCTCGGTGTCCTTCACGCGCTTGGCGCTGGGGTTGGCCTCGGCGAAGATGACCTCGCCGGTACCGGCGGTGTCGGCGTCCTCGATGTAGACCACCTTGGCCACGTTGCTGTCCTTCTCGGCAGCAACAACGACCTTGGTCTCAGTACGGCCGTCAATGTCGGGAACGTTCTTCACGCCGGTGTAGACAGTGAAGTCATAGTCATCGTAGCTGTCCTCGTCGGTATCAGCCACCACGAAGATGGTGTTGGAGTTGGCGGTATAGCGCTCCTTGCTGTTGAAGGTGATGTTCATTCCGGCCACGCCGTTCTCGATCTTCAGATCCGTATCAGCGCTGATCGCGGCGCTGCTGCGGTCGGACAGGGAGTAGACATCCTTCTTGTCCACAGTGTAGGACACGAGGTGGTTATTCAAATTGGTGTTCTTCTCATCGGTCTCAACCTTGACCAGGGTTCCATCAGTCAGAACCAGACGGGCGTACACGGTCTCGCCCTTATTATTGTCGCCCTTGCCGTACTGATCGTTGTCAGTACCCATGGACAGGACATAGGCATAGTCGTAAGTCACGGCGGACTCATCGATGTAGGCCACATAGCCGTTGGCGTCCAGATAGGCGACCACGTTGTTGTCCACGTTGTCGGTGGTCAGACGGTTGGCCTTGGCGTTCTTGTTGTACTTATAGGTGGTGCCGCCCACGACGAAGTTGTCGCCGTCCTGGTCATTGGTGATGGCGCGGACGCGGGTGACCTCGCCCTCCATCTTCTCAGCGGCATAGACGTCCTGGATGTCGCCGTTGGCATAGGAGTAGATGACGATCTCATCCTCCTCAAAGAGGGTGGAGTCGAACTCGTCGGTGGTCAGGGCGGGGCCATCGTCCAGATCGGACAGAGTGATGGTCTTGTCGTCCTCATCAACCTTCAGGACCTCAGCGGCGTAGTACTCAATGATAGCCACGTCCACGGTCTTGTCGGTGCCGTCCACAAAGACCTCGGTGACCACGCCGTTGCCGGTCAGAGCGTCCTCGCCGGTGGCCTTCGCAAAGAAGTCCTTGTCATCGTCGCTCTTGTTGGCGTTCAGCTTGTCGCCGTCGTACTTCACGGTCTCGCCGTTGAAGGAGACAGTCCACTTGTAGCTGTCGGTGGCAGTCTTACCGACCTCGTTGTACAGAGCCTTGGAGGTCACCTTGGCGGTGAAGGTGTGGTCGGCCTTCTCAGCGAAGGTGCCGATCTCCTTGGCCTGGTAGTCCCACACGGTGGCGGGACGGCCGAAGTCATCATAGCCGTCTTCCTTGGTCAGGTCGCCGGAGTACAGCTTCTCGCCCAGTTCCACGATGGAGCCCTTGGAGTACTCGCCGTTGTTGTCGGTGGCCAGCTTGTCGTTGATGGCGTAGGCATAGTCCTTGCCGCTGGTGATGAAGTTGTACTTCACCTTGCCGGCGGTGACGGTGGTGTCGCCGTTCTCGACCTTGATGGTGTCATCATCGGCCTCAACGGTGCCGGACTCCAGAGCGTTCAGAACCAGCTGAGCCAGGTCGTTGCGGGTCATGGCCTCCTTGACGCCGGAGTCAACATCGTCGAACAGGTCGATCTTGTTGCCCTGGGCGACAGTGGACAGCTGCCAGTCAGCGCCGAAGTCGGACTGATACTGGAAGTAGCCCAGAGCCTTCATGACCATCAGAGCGGCCTGAGCGGTGGTAACGGAATCGTTGCCGCCGTAGGTCACCTTGTCGTAGCCGCTGGTGATGCCGTTGGTGTAGCAGGCGGCCACATAGGGCTCGGCCCACTCGGGCACGTCGGTGAAGGGACTGGTGTTCTTGTAGCTGGCCACGTTGTAAGCCATCAGGTTGGACATGACAACGGCCATCTCGTTACGGGTGACCTTGGCCTCAGGATTGAAGTTGCCCTTCTCGTCGCCGACCATGATGTCAACGGCCTTGAGCACCTCAATGGCTTCCTGATTCTGCTCGGAAGTCACGTCCGCATAGCTCGCGGCGCTGCTGCCCATCACCATCAGACCGGAGATCATGGTGGCGGTGAGGCCCAGGCTGAGAGCACGCTTCAGGTTTCTCATTGGAATTCCTCCTTGATTTTTTCAAGCTGCGGGGCGGGTCAGACTCCTCCAGAAGCTGGGTTTTATTTCCTGAATGCCAGTATCAAGCCCGAACCATCAGAAAATATCCATCCTGTGAGAGCATAACGCCCCTTGCATCTCGAAAAACATGAGAAAAACAGGGGAAAATCCGAAAAAACCGCCGCTTTTGTGGCCGAAAAATGACCTTGGTAGACCGCTGGTAGACCGGCCCCTGAAACAGGAAAAATAAAAACCCCCGAAAGCCTTGCGCCGCAAGGCTTTCGGGGGTCATGCTTGGTAGACATTTGGTAGACCGCCCCGGTCTACCAGCCCAAAACGAACATCTGGTTGCCCTCTGCCGTGAAGTTTGCGATGCTGTACAGCACCACGACAGAGTCGATTTGATTCTCCTCCACATAGCCCTTTACGCTGGTCAGGTTCATGCGGGGATCGAACAGATGGATCTCAGAAAAATTCTGAGTGAGGAAGGGGGCCAGGCTGTCGGTGTAGGAGTCGCGGATGACGAGGACCCGGGGGGCGTCCGTGTGCTCCGTCCGGATCACGCAGAGGGGCTGGTTCCCGCCCAGGAAGGAGGAATACTGATCCTTTTCCTGTAAAAAGCTGTCCACATAGAGGCTGCCCTCCACAGGGGAGCCCTCGGGATAGGACGTGACTTCCACCCCGGCTTCGGAGATATAGCGGTCGATCTGGTCCGGGGCGATCCAGCGGACCCCGGACCGGGAGAACAGCGTGCCATAGAAGGAGTCGGACACGGTGGTTTTTCCCGCCTGGTCCAGAGGCGCAGCCTCCAGCCCCATGGCCTCCATCAGCGCGGTATAGCCATAGTAGGCTCCCAGGCTGGTCCAGTGGTGGTCGGTGCGGTAATAGAGGTCCTCATCCCGGTGGGCGTTCAGCGTGGTACAGAGGTCCACGGTGTGGGCCTGGACGGCCCCGTACATCTTATCAATGATGGCCTGCTCATCGGCGGTGGGCGCGCCCGCCGGGAGGCGGTCCGCCCATACCTCAGCCGCTGAGGGGATCAGGCCGAAATAGACCGGGACAGACACATTTGCCACCAGCTGGTTGATATAGCCGGCGTTCTGAGCCAGGGTCTCCTGGGATGGAGTGTCCAGATGGCGGATCAGGGTGTCCTCCCCGGCAAAATAGATGCCGTTGTTCTCCTGCTTGCCGGAGAGACGCTCGCTCCACGCCTTCATGGCGACCCAGAAGTCACGGCCCATGATCTGGTCGTTGACATAGCTCTCCGCGTCAGACATGAATTTCCCACTCTCTACATTTTCCCAGGAGAGCTTGGGCGGCTTGGCCAGATTGCGGTTCTCCATGGGGGAGAAGGTCCGGTCGGGGAGCAGCAGGCTGCCCACCAGGATCCCGCCGATAAAGAGGGAGAACAGGCCGGTCAAAAAGATGCTGTATGCTTTGTTCATAGGGCAGCCTCCTTAGAAACGGAAATACAGGAAGGGATTGTATGTCCCATCCACCAGGTACGCAGTGCATACCACCAGTCCGGCCAGCACCAGCACCGCGCACAGGACCTGGGCCGTCCGGGGCTTCAGGCGGCGGTACAGGGAGGCTCCCAGAGGAGTGGAGGCCAGCCCGGCGACACAGAGGATGGGCAGATAGCTGGTGAGATAGTAGCCAAAAGCGGAGTCTGCCAGGGGGACGCCGCCCAGTCCGAACATGACCCGCAGATAGCCGGACAGATGCCCGGCATCCTCAATGGCGAAGATGGCCCAGCTCACCAGAACGAAAAACATGGTGTAAATGTGGCCCACGGCGGCGGGAGCCCGGCTCAGCCGGTCCAGCAGGAAGAACTTCTCCACCATCAGCAGGACAAAGAAGTACAGACCCCAGATCAGGTAATTCCAGCTGGCCCCGTGCCAGATTCCGGTGGCCGCCCACACCACCAGCAGGTTGAACATCCACCGGGGCTTGGAGCAGCGGTTGCCCCCCAGAGGGATATACAGGTACTCCCGGAACCAGGTGGACAGGGAGATGTGCCAGCGCCGCCAGAACTCGGTGATGCTTTTGGAGATATAGGGGTAGTTGAAATTGGGCAAGAACTCAAAGCCCAGCATCCGGCCCAGGCCGATGGCCATATCGGAGTATCCGGAAAAATCAAAATAGATCTGGAAGGTGAAGGCCAGCACGCCCAGCCAGGAGCCTGCCACCGTCAGCTCGCCCAGCGCCATGGCCTTATAGCTCTCCCACAGCATTCCCACGTTGTTGGCGATGAGCACCTTTTTCGCCATGCCCACCATAAAGGTCTGCACGCCGGAGGCGAATTTATCCGTGGAGCAGGTCCGCTGGTCGATCTGATCCCCCAGATCCTTATATTTGATGATGGGTCCGGCAATGAGCTGAGGGAACAGGGTGACGAAGGTGCCGAAGTTGATGATGGACCGCTGAGCCCGGGTGTCGCCCCGGTACACGTCGATGGTGTAGCTCATGGTCTGGAAGGTGTAGAAGGAGATGCCGATGGGCAGATGGATGTTCAGCACCGGCATGAAGGTCAGCCCCACCGCCTGGAGGGAGCCAGCCAGGAAGTCCCAGTACTTGAAGAACAGCAGCAGGGCCAGATTGAACACGATGGAGGAGGCCACGGCCATCCGCGCGCCCCGGTCGTTGTCCCGTGCCTTGCACCGTTCCACCAGAAGGCCGTGGACATAGTCGATGGCGGTGGAGAGGAACATGATGGACACATACAGCTGTTCACCCCAGTAGTAGAAAAACAGGGAGGAGAGCAGCAGTACGCCGTTGCGCAGCTTCCGGGGCACCAGGTAGTAGACCAGAAGGGTCAGCGCCAGGAAATAAAATAGGAAAATGGGGGTGGAAAAGACCATGTGGCGTCCTCCTCAGATCAGCTTACAGAAATCAGAGTTGGGCGGGAAGTCCCCGCCCAACTCACGGCAATGGAACAACACCCGCGCGCGGTCCGCGCGGCAGCTCCGGGTCAAACTATGGGGCACAAGGGGCGGCCAGCCTTGGGTGAAGGCCGGGAGCTTAGAACAGCGCGTTGAATTCGTTCACGATGGCGTCGCAGTCCTCGTGGACCACCATCATCACATAGCTGCCCTTGGAGACTACCCGGGAGTTGTTCTGCCACGCCTCAATGGCGCTGGGATACCAGGCGCCGCCGGACACCTGGGCGTCGATGCGGTCCTGGAAAATACCCTTTACAGTGTCCACGTCGCCGCTGTCGGCCACCTCCACCAGGGCGATCTCGCCGGAGTTCATGGTCATCATGTTGATGTAGGGCAGGCATTGGTTGGTCTTGATGTCAGACAGGCCGGGATAGACGTCCTTGATCATGGTTGCGTCCGCCAGGGTGAGCATCCCGAACTGATGGTTGGTGGTGACGGTGCTGTAAAAAGCGGACAGGTCCACACTGCTGCTGTCAGGGGTGCTGGAAGAGCCGGAGCCGGAGGAGCTGCTTCCGCCGATGGAAGAGCTGCCGCTCCCGGAGGAGCCGCCGCCGGAGGCGGGCTTGTCCGCCTCAAACTTACAGCGGACAATGCAGGAGGCGGATAGGCCGGTCTTGCTGTCAGTGACCGTGATGGTGGCGGTGCCGGGGGCCACGGCGGTGACCAGTCCCTTGTTGGACACTGTGGCTACCACCTCATTGTCGGAGGTCCAGGTGTAGGTCCCCTTCTCAGGCTTGGACTCGGCCTTCAGCTGATAGGCGGCGCCCGCCTTGAACAAAGAGAAGTCAGAGGAATTCAGGGACAGGCTCTCCGTTACCGTTGGCTCCTCCACCGGGGGCTTGGAGCTGTCCCCCTGGTCCTTGTCCGGCAGGGAGGCGTCCGGCTGGGACTGGTCGGGGGTGGAGGCGCTCCCCTGGCTGGAGGAGACGGAGCCGTCCGTGTTGGACTGAGAGCCGCTCTCCCCCTTGGGGCCGCAGGCGGTCAGCAGGGTCAGGGAGAGGGCCAGGGCCACGAAGCGGGCGTAGGTACGGTATTTCATGTGATAAACTCCTTTACAGTCGAAAGAAATGTTCCAGGCTCTGGAATGGGTTTCAAAAGCTTTGACGCAGGGCAGGGAAAAAGGTTCCCGAAAATTTCAAAAAGTTTTGTGACTGCGCCTGTTTTGCAAAATCCAAATTATTATATCAGGATTTTTGGGAAAATACCACCCTGATCCCAGGTGAAAGATAAATTTTCGGAAACATAAAAGCCAGCGCCCGGGCCTGCCCCGCAGGGGGATCGCTTGGAGGGGCGGTCCTGAGGCTCATAGGCTGAAACCCCCGGGACCCTTGTACGGCAAGGATCCCGGGGGTCATTTTCAGAAATGCCCGGCAGGGGAGCGTTTATGAGAGCTGGAACTGTCCGGTATACAGACGGTAGTAGCGCCCCTGCTTCTCCAGCAGCTGGTCGTGGCTGCCCTTTTCCTCGATCTGTCCATGCTCAATGACCACGATGCAGTTGGAGTTACGGACGGTGGAGAGGCGGTGGGCGATGACAAACACGGTCCTGCCCTCCATCAGGGTATCCATTCCCTTCTGGATGAGCGCCTCTGTCCGGGTATCGATAGAGGAGGTGGCCTCGTCCAGGATCATCACCGGGGGATCGGCCACCGCGGCCCGGGCAATGGCCAGCAGCTGCCGCTGGCCCTGGCTCAGGTTGCCGCCGTCTCCGGATACCATCGTCTGGTACCCCTGGGGCAGGCGGCGGATGAAGGAGTGGGCGTTAGCGCTCTTGGCCGCGGCGATGCACTCCTCGTCCGTGGCGTCCAGCCGTCCGTATCGGATATTGTCCAGAATGGTGCCGGTAAACAGATGGGTATCCTGGAGCACCGCCCCCAGGGAGCGGCGCAGGTCGTCCTTCCGGATGGCCTTGACATCGAGGCCGTCATAGGTGATCAGACCGCCCTCGATCTCGTAAAAGCGGTTGATGAGGTTGGTGATGGTGGTCTTGCCCGCCCCAGTGGAGCCGACAAAGGCGATCTTCTGCCCCGGATTGGCGTAGACGGACACATCCTTCAGAATGCGTTTTCCAGGCACATAGGAGAAGTCCACATGGTTGAAGCGCACCGCGCCCCGCAGTTCTGTGAGGTAATAATCTTCACCGGGCACATTGCGCACCGTGCCCCGGATGAGATGGAGGGAGGACGCGCCCGTGTGGTCCGGATACTTCCAGGCCCAGCCGTGTCCGGCCAGGGCGGACAGGTCCTCCACCTGGGTCAGCGTGCCGTCCGGAGCCACTTTGACCCAGATGCCCTCGTCGGAATCTGTTCCGGGCGGGAGCAGCTTCCACCCGTCCTGCTCCCGGACGGCCTGCCCCAGCTCGGTGAGAGTCTCGCCCTCGGCCAGTACAGGGACCAGGGCCATGCCGCTGGACCGGGGCGTCTTCCAGGCCCAGGTGTGGGAATGTCCTGTGCCGGAGAACGGGGTCAGCGTGCCGTTGGCGTCCTTCTCTGCCTCCACCAGGGTGACCTGTCCCTGGTCCACCTCAGGCTGGGTGTCCATGACGTCAAAAATACGCTCAGCTCCGGCCAGGGCGGAGAGCAGGGTGGTCATCTGCTGGGAGATCTGGTTCAGGGGCTGGCCCACCTGTTTCGAGTAGTTCAGGTAAACGACCAGACCGCCCAGGTCAAAGCCCTGGAGGACAGACAGCAGTCCGCCAAAGGCCGCGGTGAGGGCATAGCTGATGTTCATCAGGTTGCCGGAGACGGGCATGATCATAATAGAGTAGAAATTCGCCTTCTGAGCGGCGTCCCGGTAGGCGGTGTTCAGCGCGCGGAAGTCAGCCTTGGCCTGCTCCTCGTGGGTAAAGGCCTTGACCACCTTCAGACCCTCGATGATCTCCTGGATCTCGCCGTTCATGTCGCCCAGGGCGCTCTGCTGGGCGCGGTAGAATTTCCGGCTGCGTCCGCCCAGGGTCTTGAACAGAACGATGGTGACAGCCAGCAGAAGGGCGGTGACCAGAAAGAGTTTCCAGTTGATGAAGAGCATCATGCTCACCAGGCCGGCAAACATCAGCACACTGGAGCACAGGGAGACCACGCTCTGCTCCAGGGCCATCTGCACATTGTCCGCGTCGTTGGTGAAGCGGCTCATCAGTTCCCCGTGGGGATGCTGGTCAAAATAGCTCAGCGGCAGGGCCTGGAGCTTGTCGAACAGGTCCTTGCGCAGTCGGTTGATCCCCCGCTGGGCCAGGCGGACCATCACGGCGGACTGCCCATAGGCGGCGGCGCACCCTGCGGCGTAGACCACCACCAGGACCAGCACGGCCCGACCCAGGCCGGCAAAGTCGGTGCAGCCGGACCAGATGAAATTGTTGATGATGGAGCGCATCATATAGGATCCGCCCAAATTGGTGCCGACAGACAGGACCAGGAACAGCAGCACCATCAGCAGCGGCAGCTTGCTTTTGGTGAGATACCCCGCCAGACGGTGGATGGTCCGGCCCATGTTTTTCGGCTTGGTATAGCCCCCTCGGGGGGCGCGGTTGGGTCCCGGCATCAGCTACCAACTCCTTCCTGCTGGGATCGATAGATCTCCTGATAGATCGTGTTTCCGGCGAGCAGCTGCTCGTGGGTCCCGCGGCCGGCAATGCGGCCGTCGTCCAGGATCAGGATCTCGTCGGCGTACTGTACGGACGAGATGCGCTGGGCGATGATGATCACGGTGGTATCCTTCAGATTGGAGGCGAAGGACTGGCGGATGGCGGCCTCTGTGGCGCTGTCCACGGCGGAGGTGGAGTCGTCCAGAATGAGCACCGCCGGCTTTCTCAGCATGGCCCGGGCAATGCACAGCCGCTGCTTCTGTCCGCCGGAGACGTTGGTGCCGCCCTGAGTCAAAACGGTATCAAAGCCATCGGGCAGGCCCATGATAAAGTCGTAGGCCTGGGCGTCCTTCGCCGCCTGGACCATCTCCTCCTCCGTGGCGTCCGGGCGGCCCCAGAGAAGGTTTTCACGGATGGTCCCGGTGAAGAGCACATTGCTTTGCAGCACCATGCCGATGCGGGCCCGCAGCTGCTCCAGGGGATAGTCCCGCACATCCAGTCCGTCCAGCAGGACCGCGCCTTCGGTGACGTCATAGAACCGGGGGATCAGATTGACCAGGGAGGACTTTCCTGTTCCCGTGCCGCCCACGATGGCCACGAACTGGCCGGGCTCCACTGTGAAGCTGATTTGGGAGAGCACATCGTCTCCCGTCCCGGCGCGGGCGTATTTGAATGAGACGTCCCGGAACTCCACACGGCCTCTGGGCGCAGGAAGCTCGTTCTGAGCGGGACGCTGCGCCTGGGGCTTGTTTTCCACAGAGGGTTCCGCGGAGAGGACCTCGTTGATCCGGTGGGCGCAGGCCTGGGCGCGGGTGAGCTGAAGCAGGGCCATAGCCACCATCATCACGCTCATCAGGATCTGGAAAATATAGTTGATGAACGCCTGGAGGTCGCCCAGCAGGAAGCCCTCGGCCATGACCATTTTTCCGCCCAGATACAGCACGGCCACAGTGGCCCCGTTCATCGCCAGCATCATAATGGGCATAATGGCGATGACCTTCATGCCTACGTTCAGCCCGGCCATCATCAGCTCATCGTTGGAGCGCTGGAATTTTTTCCGCTCATGGTCCTCCCGGACAAAGGCCTTGACCACCCGGATGGCCACCAGGTTTTCCTGAAGGGTGTTGTTCAGGCCGTCGATCTTGGTCTGCATGACCTCAAAGAGCCGGGTGCAGATCTTCATCAAAATGCCGATGGCCAGAATCATCAGCGGGATGACCACCAGCAGCACCACGGCCAGCCTGGGATTGATGGAGATGCTGATCCCCAGGGCGGCAATGAGCATCACCGGGGCCCGCACCAGCATCCGCAGGCCCATGTTCAGCATCATGGTCATGGCGTTGACGTCGTTGGTCATGCGGGTGATCAGAGAGGCCGAGGAGAAGCGGTCAATGTCCGCGAAGGAGAACTCCTGGACCTTGTCAAAGAGACATTGGCGCAGGTTGGCGCCAAAGCCCTGGCTGGCAAAGGTGGCGTATTTGGCGGAGAGCACGCCGAAGGCCATGGACAGCAGGGAGAGGGCCAGCATGGCCGCCCCCAGCCGGAAGATATAGGCCGTATCCCCGGCGGGGATGGCCACATCCACGATCTCTGCCATAATCAGGGGCAGGATCAGTTCACAGATGACCTCCAGAGTAATAAAGACAGGGGAGCGTACCGCCTGCCGCTTGTAGCCCTGGAGATGGGTGATAAACAGGGAAAGCAAATCAAGATTCCTCCTTTGGCATGGGATGGGGGAGGCTGTTCCCCCTCAGATTGTCCAGCATCCGCAGATAAAATCCCCGCAGAACGGACTGCTCCTCGGTGGAGAGGCCGGCGAAGGCGCGGCGGGTCACCCGCTGGAGACAGGCGAAGCAGTCGTCCACCGCCTGCTGGCCCTTGTCGGTCAGGGTGACCCGGTTGCGTCTGGCGTCTCCGGGCTCCGGCTCCCGGCTGATGTAGCCCTTTTTCTCCAGGGACTTCAGCGAGGTGGCCACCGCGGCGGGGGAGACGTGGAGCAGCTGGGCCAGCTCCCGCTGGGTCAGTCCATCCGCTCCCCTGGCTCCTGCGGTGCGCAGGATGCACATGAGCATGGGGTGTCCCACCTCCTGTAATCCCGCCGCGGCCAGCTCAGTTTGGATGGCATTTTGGCGGGCCAGATGGAGCTGATGCTCCAGAAGGCCCAGATCAAAATCAAAATTCGCCATTGCTCCTCCTCCTGGTTCGGCATATTCCGATAGTTAACCCGTTAATGATTAATGCGTTTACATTTTAACACCTTCCCGTGAAATGTCAAGGGAAGGACGGCGAAGATTCACAAATGATTCATAATATACGAAAAACTGCTGGAATTTGGAACATTCGTTTGACTTTCGCGGGGGGATATGCTATAATGATGCCAAAAGTAAGTACCGAACTGGCCTTGTGTTCCGCCACGGCGGGTCTGCGGGAAGGAGCTTGACCATGGGAAACCTCACCCCAAAGCAACAGAAGATCTATGATTTCATCCAGTCCTTCACCGCGGAGCACGGGTATCCCCCCTCCGTGCGGGAGATCGGCGCGGCCATGGGACTGAAGTCCCCCTCCACCGTCCACTTTCATCTGAAGGGCCTGGAGGAGGCGGGCATGATCATCAAGGCGGAGGGCAAGACCCGGGCCATCACCCTCCCGGCTGCGCCCCGCCGAACGGTGGCGGAGGAGTCCGGCGCCCGGACAGACCGGATCCCGGTGGTGGGAAATGTGGCCGCCGGTTCCCCCATTCTGGCGGAGGAGTGCATTGAGGACTACCTGACATTTGATACCCAGGGACTCAGCGGCGAGCATTTTGCCCTGAAGGTCCGGGGCGAGTCCATGATGGGGGCCGGCATTCTCCCTGACGATCTGGTGGTGGTCCACCGCCAGCAGGAGGCCCACAGCGGAGAGATCGTGGTGGCTCTGTTTGAGGATGAGGCCACCGTGAAGACCCTGCGCCGCAGGGACGGTCATGTCTGGCTGATGCCGGAGAATCCGGCCTACGACCCCATTGACGGCACACACGCCCAGATCGTGGGCAAGGTGGTCGCCGTAGTCCGGCGCTATTGAGTCAAACCCTGCATCAAAAATCTTGAGTAACAGAGAACCGGCGCCTCCAGATACGGAGGCGCCGGTTCTCTATTTGATTCGGCCCGCCTTCTGTCGCGGGGCTATGGGCTGATTTGGCCGCAGCTCAGGAGTGGGGCGCGCTGAGATAGTCCAGAACGAAGCGGACCAGCACCGGTGCGGCGGTTTTCAGGCACTCATCCACGAAGATGTTTTCCGCCACATGGAGTCCCAGACTGCTGTTGGGGATCTGAGGATCCTGGGAGCCCACCAGGAACTGGACGCCCCGGCCGCCGCAGGCCTCGATCCAGCAGGCAAAGTCATCTGAACCGAGAGAGGGCTCCGGGATGACCTGAAGGTGCTCCCTGCCAAACGTCTCCTCCACGGCACGGGCGATCCGGTCCGCAATGTCCGGGTGGTTGTGGATGGCCGGGGTGCCCACATCGTGGATCAGGGTCCCCTCCGCGCCCAGCGCCCGGCAGCCCTCCTCCGTGATGCGGCGGATGGCGTCCAAAAGCTGCTGGCGGATGGCGGGATCAAAGGCACGCATGGTCCCCCGCATGGTCACCCGGTCCGGGATGATATTGGGGGCGGTGCCGCCGTGGATCTCACCGATGGTGAGGATGGCGGGGTGCGTGGGGGAGTTCACCCGGCTGATCACCGTCTGGAGCTGAGTAAGGAGATAGCCGCTGACCATCACCGGATCCACGCACTGCTGGGGATAGGCGCCGTGGCCGCCCCGGCCTGTGATGTGCCAGGTGAGAATATCGAAGCTGGCGTTGCTGGGTCCGTACCGGAGCCCCACCGTATCCCAGGGAAGCTTGGGGTCGCAGTGAAAGCCAACCACCGCCTCAGGGCATTCCGGAGCCAGGGCGCCCAGAGCCAGCATCTGCTCCGCACCGGCCCCCACCTCCTCGGCACACTGGAAGATCAGCTTGACTGAGCCGTGGAGCCGGTCCCGGAGGGCGCACAGGGCCTTGGCGGCCCAGAGCAGGGCGGCGGTGTGGATGTCGTGGCCGCAGGCGTGGCAGAGACCCTCCCGGCAGGAGGAGAAGGGAAGCCCGGTGTTTTCCCCCATGGGCAGGGCGTCGATGTCCTCCCGCAGGGCGACGGTGGGGCCGGGGTGCGCCCCCCGGATGAGGGCGGTGAGGCCAGTCTCCAGCCCGGGATGCTCCTCCACCTCGGCCCCCCAGCCAGCCAAAAGCTCCCGGATCAGCTGGGTGGTCTTATACTCCTGAAGGGAGCGCTCCGGCTCCCGGTGAAGCTGGTGGCGCAGGGCCTGGAATTCCGGGTACCAGCCCGCCATCTCGATCTGCCATTGTTCCATAACTGCCTCATCCTCTCTGCTTTTTTCTCCATCATGCCGTGAAACCGTCCGGTTGTCAAGCGGGATCTGTGGAGAAAATAAAAATGGGCCGCCCATAGCTTTGGGCGGCCCTGAGGGGTCAGTAATTCTGAAGATAGCGGTCCGGCTGAGGCAGATCCAGGTCATCGGCGGTGAGGTCCCGGGTATACGGGTTGAGCTGTTCATTCAGCGTGGGGAGGATGTCCTCCGGCTGGAACACATAGCACCATTTGGAATTGCCTACCACGCCGTCGCCGCGGCCGGTGAGTTCTCCCTGAGTGATGCCGGAGGAGAAATCCACCCCCATGGCCTGGGTGGCAAAAAAGAGCATATCCGAGGGGGACAGGTCGGTCTTGACGTAGGTTTGGAAGAGCTCCACAAAGGCGGTGACCTTGGGGATCGAGTTCCAGGAGACCACCTTTTTAGCCAAAGCGACCAGCATCTGACGGTGCATCTCCGCCCGGCCGGTGTCGGTATAGCCGCTGCCGTCGTTGTTGTGACGGAAGCGGGCCACCTCAAGGGCCTGCTTGCCGTTCAAATGGTGGGTCCCCGTCTGATAGTGGATGTGCAGCTCTTCCCCCGGGGTGGGGTCGTCGTAGTTCATATCCTCCGGAATGTACACATCCACCCCGTCCAGCTCATCCACCAGGGCAATAAAACCCTTGGGGTCCACCAGGATATAGTAGTCCACCGGGATGCCGAAGGTGTTCTGGATCTCCTCCTTCAGGGTCTCCGGGCTGGAGCCGTAGAAGGCGGCGTTGATCTTGGAGTATTTGGACCAGGTGCGGTGTACCGCGGTGTCCCGGGGGATGGAGACCATCCCCACTGTCTGGGCCACGGTATCATAGCGGGCCAGAATGATGGTGTCGGTGTTGCTGCCCTTCACATCCTTGCCCAGCAGGGCAAAGGTATAGACGCCTTCCTTTCTCACCAGGGCGTTGGGGTCCTCCGGCGGGGCGGCGGGCTGTTCGGCCTGACTGCCGGAGGCAGGGGGAGGATCCGGCTCTGTCTGAGGGATCTCCGGGGCGCGAATGGCCAGATGAAGGCCGATATAGGTGGCGACGATGATGGCGGAGATGACCACCAGGACCATGTACAGGCGGAACCAGATGCTGTGCCTCCGGCGTTTGACGCTCCGCCGTGTGGGCTGCACCCTCCGTCCGCCTGAGGGGCGTGTCCTGCCGCGGCTGGGATATTCGGAATGGCCGGAGCGGCTGGAATGGCTGGGGGAGCCGGATGCGCGCCGCTGGGACCGTGTATCTGTATGTGCCAGGGTGATCCCTCCTGTCTGTGGGTCATGCTTCACCAGTATATCGGATTCCCCGGGATTCGGCAAGGGGAACGGGGGCTTTTTCAGGAAAAATTAAGGCTTTCAGTCGAATTTCCCAAAACTTCCAGAAGTGGTGCGGTTTCTTCTTTTCAACCGGAGGGTTTTATGCTAGACTTGACCCAGAAAGCTTGCAGGAAAGGCGGGGCGTCCCATGTATGAGGAACAGATCCAAACCATCACGGCCCAGGTGGCGGAGGCCCTGGCGGAGCAGGGGCTGCCCTTTGCCCCGGACCGCCGGGCGGCGCTGGAGCTGCTGAGCGCCCCGGGCTGGGCGGAGGAACTGGCCCAGCTGCTGCCCATCCGGCGGCGGCTGGAGTGCGGCGAGGTGCTGGAGCTGTGCTCCCCAATCCTGCCCAAGCTGTCCCCGGCGCCGGAGGACGGCTGGCTCTCCTTCTGTTACCGCTATATCCGCGGTGCCCTCTACCCGGCGGGAGACTTTGCGCCGGACGGGGAGGAGTACGCCGGCGGAGCCCGCTTTTATCTCACAGTCCTCCAGGTGCTGCTGGACCAGGAGCGCAGGGCACTGCCCTTTGATCCCTTGATGGACTTTCACTTTTTGACGCCGGAGGAGTACTCCGCCTGCGACTGCGCCCGGGAGTATGAGCGGTTTTTGACCTGCTTTCGCCGGGAGCATATCTATGAGCTGCTGCGCCTGGGGCAGGAGGTTACCCCCTTCCGCACCCTGGGACACATCGCCGGGGTCCACCACATCGCCATGACGGCGGCCCGGGGCCTCCGGGAGGCCGGGGTGGAGGTGGACCTGGCTCTGATCTCCGGTGCGGCGGCGGCCCACGACATCGGAAAGTTCGGCTGCCGGCCCGGGGAGCGGGTCCCCTATCTCCACTACTACTACACGGACCAGTGGCTGCTGGAGCGGGGGATGGAGCGGATCAGCCACATCGCGGCCAACCACTCCACCTGGGACCTGGAGCTGGAGTCCCTGTCGGTGGAGTCCCTGTGCCTGATCTACGCCGACTTCCGCTCCAAACAGGACCGGGACGCCGACGGGAACGAGACCACCGTGCTCTATCCCCTGGACCAGTCCTTCCAGGTCATCCTGTCCAAGCTGGACAATGTGGACAGCCTCAAGCGCCGCCGGTATGAGTTCGTCTATGGAAAGCTCCACGATTTTGAGGACTATATGCGTTCGCTGGGGGTGGATGTGGAACTGAGCGGCCACCCCGCCCCCCGGGCCCCGGAGAAGGATCCCGCCCTGATGGGCCCGGATGAGACGGTGGAGGGGCTGACCCTGCTGTCTGTGGACCACAGCATCCGCCTGATGCACATGCTGTCCAACGAGCGCAAGTTCGGCAATATCATCGAGGCCGCCCGCTCCACCAAGGACTGGAAGCAGCTGCGGGCTTATCTCAACGTGTTCCAGGAGTACTTCACCTATCTGTCGGTGCGGCAGAAGACCCAGGCCCTCTCCTTCCTGTACGAGCTGCTGGTCCACCGGGAGGGCGACATCCGCCGCCAGGCCGCCGCCCTCATCGGCCAGATCATCGCCCGCTTTCACCTGGTCTACCGCAAGGAGCTGCCCGCCGATGTGCCCAGCGACCCGGCGGCGGAGGTGCCCTTCACCCTGTGGGAGCAGTACCTGGACCGCATCATTTACCCGGACCACAAGACCACCCAGCAGCAGCGCAGCCACATCAGCTACACCCTGAAGCTGGTGGTGGCCTCCATGCTGGCCCACGCCCGGCCCGCCGATGTGCCCCGGTTTATCGGGGTCCTGCTGCGCTACTTCCGCGATCCGGAGGAGCGGGACCCGGATACCGCCTTTACTCTGCTGGACTCGGTGCGCTATCTGCCGCCCAAATACTATGAAGATGGGGAGCGGGAGCAGCTGATCGAATTTGCCGGATACTGGCTCCGCTCCGGGGAGCTGCGGCTGGAGACCGCCGCCCTGCTCTTCCTCCGTGCGGCGGAGCGCCCCCTCAGCCAGGAACATCCCCATCTGCGGCGCATCGTGGAGCTGGCCCGGTCCGTTCCCTCCGGCAGCCTGCCGGTCACCTTCCTCCAGTACCGGATCCTGTCCAGGGCGGGGGAGGATGTGAGCCGCTACCGGCACATCCTGTACGATCAGGACATCACCAGCGAGGTGTTTTTGGACAACCTCAAGACCGCGACCCCCTGGATGGTGAAGTCAGTGGGCGTGGAGCTGCTCCGGGACCAGGTGGAGCACGGCCTGGTGGAGCATATCCTCCACATCTGCACCCACTTCTCCAACCTCATCAAGGTGTCGGAGCGGGTGGTGGTCCGGCACGACGCCGGCGGCGCGCTGGTGCGCATCCTGCCCCTGCTCCGCCGGGAACAGCGCAACGAGGTGGTGGTGGAGCTGGGCAAGGGACTGGAGATGGGCCAGTACTCCATCTCCAAATATATCCCCCAGTATTTGGGCCAGGCCGCCCTGTACCTCTATCCCAGCGAGCTGGACGAGCAGGTCCTGTGGCTGAAAAACCTGCTGGGCTCTCCAAACGATTCGGCGGTGTCCGGCGCGCTGAACACCGTGGGGGTGCTGCTCCAGCACTACCCCGCCTACCGGGAGCGCTTCTCCCAGTCCAGCGCCGCCTTTGAGAGCCGCCGCCAGGAGCTGCTGGGCCTGCTGCTCCAGGGGCTGGCCCACTACCGGCCCGCGGTGCGGCAGGAGGCCCTGCTGGTGACGGGCAAGCTGCTGTATGAGAGCCCCGTGCTCCCCATGGAGGAGAAGGACCGGCTGTTTGCCCTGAGCTACCGCAAGCTCCTCTTCCTGATCCACGAGGCCCCGGTGCAGGACGATGGGCTCACCTTCTTCTACCGGGCGGCCGCCCTGGCCCACATCAACCGCTTCATTGCCCTGTGGCGGATGGACCACGGCCCCTTCGCCTTCACCTGCCCCAGGCGGGTGGCCTTCTTCCCCGGCACCTTCGACCCCTTCACCCTGTCCCACAAGGGGATCGTCCACGCCATCCGGGACCTGGGCTTCGAGGTCTATTTGGCGGTGGATGAGTTCTCCTGGTCCAAGAAGGCCCAGCCCCACCTGATCCGCCGGCAGATCGTCAGCCTGTCGGTGGCGGGGGACTTCCATGTCCACCTGTTCCCCGATGATATTCCTGTGAATATCGCCAATCCCTCTGACTTAAAGCGCCTGCGGGAGCTCTTTCCCCACCAGGAGGTCTATCTGGTGGTGGGGAGCGATGTGGTGGCCCATGCCTCCTCCTACCAGGCGGAGCCGCGGCCCTGGTCCATCCACTCTATGGACCACATCATCTTCCGCCGGGCGGGAGAGCCCCCTCTGCCGCCCAAGGAGCGGCTGGGGATCACCGGCCGGGTGCTCCAGCTTCAGCTGCCCCCCCACCTGGAGGACATCAGCTCCACCCGCATCCGGGAGAATGTGGACCTGAACCGGGACATCTCCAACCTCATTGACCCGGTGATCCAGGACTTCATCTATCAAAACGGGCTGTACCTCCGGGACAGCCAGAACAAGCCGCTGCTGGACGCGGGGACCCTCTCCTTCCAGTGGGTGGACGAGCCGGAGGAGCAGCTGGTGGATGAGCTGACCGCCGGCCGGCCGGACCGGGAGGCCGTCCGCTCCGGCATCCTCCACGGGAAGGACCGCCTCCTGCTTCTGCGGGGGAGCGGGGGAGAAGAGCCGCTGGGCTATGTGAGCTACCGCTATCTGTCGGCCACCCAGCTGTTCAGCGCCCTGCGGGACACCGGCCTGGCCGACCGGATCCGCCTGCGCTCCGCGGGGACCACCCTGCTCATCACCTCCGCGGCGGCGGATGCCAGCGATCCCCTGCGGGACTGCCTTCAGCTGCTGATGACGGAGGTGCTGGCCCGGGCCCTCAGCGACGACTGCATCTACGGCCTGTACCGGCCCTACGGCGCGCCGCCGGAGCCTGATCTGGAGGATCTGCTGACCCGCCAGGGCTTTCTGTGCAGGGAGGGGGACCCCTCCCTCTGGGAGGTGGACATGAGCGCCCCCACGGTGCTGATCCAGAATCTGGAGACCACCATCCAGGAGCCACTGTGCCAGAATCATAGGGTGCTGGCGGCCATCCAGCGGGGCCACCGGCGGCTCCAGACGGCGCTGACCCAGCTCTATCCCCGGTTCCTGGTGCTCACCCTGTCCGCCGGCGTCATCCACCAGCGGCTGCTGGAGATGATCACCGCCTATAACGAGGTCCCCTCCGTCCCCACGGAGCCCCGGAAGCTGGGACGGAATATGTGTGTCCCGTACGGGAAGATGCTCCGGGGAAAGATCGTCCCCAACACGGTGACCAAGACCATCCACACCGACCGGGTCTATACCCCGGACCTGTCCCAGAGCTCCATGGAGCCCTTCCCCCACTACCCCCCCATCCAAAGCCAGATCAGGACGATCAAATCCTTCGACCGGCCGGTGATCCTGGTGGACGATCTGATGCACCCCGGCTTCCGCATCCAGGCGCTGGACCCCATCCTCCGTCAGGAGGGGGTGGACATCCGCGTCGTGCTGGTGGGGCTGCTCTCCGGCCACGGAAGGGATCTGATGGACGCCCAGGGCCGGCCGGTGGACAGCGTGTACTATCTGCCCCGCCTGCGGGAGTGGTTCGTGGAGTCCACCCTGTACCCCTTTATCGGGGGCAACACCATCCGCCGGGCCGCGTCTCCGGTGCCCGGCCTGCTGCCCGGCATCAACCATATCCTGCCCTATGCCTCCCCCTCCTTCCGGGGGGAGTGCAGCGAGGAGGCGGTGTTCCAGCTGTCCCGGGTCTGCCTGGAGTCCGCCCGGGACGTGATCTCCGTGCTGGAGCAGGAGTACCGGGCCCTGTACGGGCGGAATCTGACCCTCAGCCGCCTGCCGGAGGCCATCATTCTCCCCCTGTGCCCGGACAAGGGTACCTGCCTGGACTACGACCCCAACCTGGCGGCTTCGGTCTATCTGGAGAACGACTTGGAGCAGCTGATGCGGACCCACGCCTGAGCTTCTATGGATCTGTCCGAAGAAATTTGATCGGGAAATGATAATGAGGTGTTATATTATGTTTTATTATTACGAAAAGGATGGGAAGATCCTGGCCTCGGACCGGGGGGATCTGCCCTATTCCAAGGCTGAGCCCGCCCCCGGCGCGCCGGTATTCTATCTGGTGGAGGGGGACCCGGTGCTGGGCCGGGGCTCCTTCAAGGTCACTCACCCGGGCCAGCTGAAGGCCCTCCACGGGCTGGAGGTGCTGGACGCCTCCCGCCTGCCGGACTTCCCTATGGACGCGCCCCTGTCCGCCGCCTTGACGGAGGGGCGGCTCACCGCGGTGAACATCGGCCGCCCCAGCTGGGTGGCCGTCCTGTCCCAGGGCCCCAGCGGGGGGAAGAAGCGGGTCAACATCCTGGCCATCGGGGACGTGGGCTCCACCCTCCTCACCGGGCTGAAGCTGCTGGGCGGGGATGTGATTGACTCCATCGGGATCTGCGACCTCAGCGACCAGATCACCGCCCGGTGGGAGTTCGAGATGGGGCAGATCAGCCTGCCTTGGGCGTACGACGCCTTCCCGGAGGTTTATGTGGTCCGCCCGGATGAGCTGTTTGACTGCGATGTGTTCGTGTTCGTGGCCTCCCGGGGGATTCCGCCGGTGGGCTCCCAGGTGAAGGACGTGCGGATGTATCAGTTTGAGAACAACGCCAGGATCGTCAAACAGTACGCCCGCATGGCCAGAGAGCAGGGGTTCCGGGGGCTGTGGTGCGCCGTGTCCGACCCGGTGGACCCCCTGGCCAAGACCGCCTATCTGGAGAGCAACCGGGATGAAAACGGCGTATGGGATGGGAAGGGGCTGCGGCCCGAGCAGGTCCAGGGCTTCGGCCTGGGGGTGATGAACGCCCGGGCGGCCTACTTTGCCAAGAGGGACAGCCGGTTTGCCTCCTTCCTCACCGAGGGCCGCTCCTTCGGTCCCCACGGCACCGGCCTGACCATCGCCAATTCTATTGAACATTATGACGAGGCGCTGTCCCGGGAGCTGACCCGCCTCACCGTTACCGCCAACCTGAAGATGCGGGAGATCGGCTTCAAGCCCTATGTGGCCCCCGCCCTGTCCTCCGGGGCCCTGTCCCTGCTGCTCACCCTCCGGGGGGAGTGGCACTGCGGCTCCGTGTTCCTGGACGGCGTGTATATGGGGGTGAAGAACCGCTATACCCCCGCCGGGATCGAGACGGAGTTGCTGCCCCACATCCCGGATTCCCTTTTCGCGCACATCCGGGACGCGGCGGAGCATTTGAAGGAGATCCTGTAACAGCACCGCCCGAACGATCCAATGGAACAGGAGGAGCATCCGATGAAACGAACTCTGAGGAAGATACTGCGCTTTGCGGTCCCAGCCCTGGCCTTCCTGCTCCAGCTGTGGCGGGGGTTCCGTCCCTACGGTCCGGAGCCCGGCTTTACAATGTCGGGGGCGGCCTCTGAGCCAATGGTGGTCTGGATCTCTGCCCTTCTGGCCGCCCTGGCGGCCTGGGCCGCAGTGGAGCTGGTGGCCTGGCTCTGTGTGAAATTCCGGAACCAGCGGTGTGATCGGGACAATTCCTAATTCCTAACTCCTCATTCCTAATTCATAAGGAAGGTGATCCCATGGTGTTGAACGTATGCGTACCGCCCCTGGAGGACCGGGAGCGGCAGAGCCGCCTGGACGGGGTGCTGAGCCGCGCGCTGGCCCGCCGGGAGGTCCGTGTGGTCCGACGGGCGGAGGAGCTGGCCCCGAGGCCGGGGGAGCGGGTCCTGTTTGCCCTGGCCCTGGACGGAGCGGGGCAGAATTTGGAGTACCAGCGGATGCTGGCCCGGCTGCGTCTGGAGTCCGGACTGCTGGAGGGGTGTACCGGCGGCCTCATCGTGGACGGCCCCGGGGAGCTGTACACCAAGTCCACCGCCGCCGAGCTTGCCCTGGCCATGAACGGCGCGGGGTGTGCCCTGGTGGGCCGCCCCCTGGTGGAGGCTACCGGCTCCCTGTTCAATTTCCGCATCCAGGCCAAAAACCTCTCCACAGATCTGATGGGGGCCTATCAGGAGGCGGTCCGTGAGCTGACGGAACGCCTGTTGTCCTTTGCCTTCCCGGGGCGGGAGCGGCCCCGGCTGCTGGCCCTCCACGCCTCCAGCCACCACACCTCCAACACCATGGCCCTCTGGGCCCAGGTGCGGGCACGCCTCTCCCCCCGATGGGAGGTGGAGGAGATCGGTCTGCGCAACGGTACTCTGTCCGACTGCTCCGGCTGTCCCTATACCATGTGCCTCCACTTCGGCGAGCGGGGCGGCTGCTTTTACGGCGGCGTGATGCAGGAGGCGGTCTATCCCGCCGTCCGGCAGGCGGATGGGCTGATCCTCATGTGCCCCAACTACAACGACGCCCTCTCCGCCAACCTCAGCGCCTTTATCAACCGGCTCACCGCCCTGTTCCGCCAGACGCGGTTTTATGAGAAGGCGGTGTTTGCCCTGGTGGTGTCGGGCTACTCCGGCAGTGACACTGTGGCCCGGCAGCTGATTTCCTCTCTGAATATGAATAAATCCTTCTATCTGCCCCCGCGCTTTGCCATGATGGAGACGGCCAACGCCCCCGGCGAGGCCCTGGCCGCACCGGGGATCGAGTTGCGGCTGGACCGCTTTGTCCAGGGAATGGAGGAAACTTTCGCCCTCTAACGCGTCAAAAAATGCCCGCGGCTCTGTCAGCCGCGGGCATTTTTTGACCAGATGTTCAGGAGATGCCGTAGGGATCGTCGGCCTCCCACACCGGTGGGGGCTGGGTGGACTGCGTGACCCGGGCCTGATAGAAGCCGGCAAAGGTCACGGTCTGATAGGGCTTCAGCCACAGGGACAGGGGCAGCTGGATCAGACTGGACAGGAGAACTGCCGTCCAGGGGAGGGCGAGGCTTGGGTCCATGAGGATCCGGGCCAGGTCGGCGCCGGACTCCAGCAGGGCGGGGAGCATGGGAAGGGCGAAGACCAGAGTGACGGCCAGGGACAGCAGGGCGTTGATCAGGTGCCAGCCCAGGAAGGACAGGTCCAGCTTGCAGAACTCCCACTTCCAGCCTTTCATCATGGCCACACTCTCCCGGACCGCGGCAGAGGCCCCCTGTTCCGGGTGATCGATGAGCAGATAGGGGGCCATGGCATAGCGGTAGCCGACCCACATAGAGTAAAGAGAGGTGCCGCCCATGGCCAGCAGGTAGAGGAACAGCATTCCACCGCCGGAGGACACCAGGCCGGAGAGCAGGAGCAGCACCAGGGAGAAGGGGAGGGCAAAGACCATCGCCCAGCCCATAGTGGAGAAAAAGATGATGACATTCATCAGGATCACCCGGCCGGCCATGGAGAAGCCGTCGATGAGGGTGCTGTACCCGGCGGACTGCTGGCGGTAGGTCCGGAGGGCCCACCACTGATAGCCCAGACCCATCACCATGGTATACAGGGTGACCAACAGGGCGAGAAAGAGGGCGAAGGTATCCAGGTGGACCGGGGGGAGCCCGATGCGGGCCGCCCCCGCCAGATCGGCCACGGCGGCTACGCCGGAGGTCAGCAGGAGATAGACCAGCGTGACTTTCCAGAAAGCGGGGTGGGACGCGCGGATCCGCTCCCGGGCGCGGGCCTTCAATTCCCGGCGGTTGACTTCCATAGGCATTGTGAGATCCTCCCTGTGGTATGTTGATGGCGGAGCGCGGGATCAGGTTTCCCAGCTCTCCATGACTTGGCGGAGCTGATCGGCCAGACGGGCCAGATCCTTGTTGGGGCGGCCCCGGCTGCGGCTGATGAGTGCCTCCAGCTGGCGGGACACATCCTGGAGCCGGACGAAGGCGGGGGAGCCTGCCGCCGCGCCGCCGGATACCTTCCTGGGCTCCAGCACCACGCCCTGGGCCAGCGTGGTATTGGAGGACAGGTCGTAGACCTCCTCATAGAGGGGGGCGTGGGCGGCGATGCCCAGCTCGTTCAGGTCCCTGGCGAACAGGTCGGTGACCTCGCTGTCACCGTGGACCACAAAGACCTGCTGGGGCGCGGGGGAGAAGTGCTGGATCCAGGCCAGCAGGTGGTCCCGGTCGGCGTGGGAGGACAGGCCCTGGAAGTTGACGATGCGGGCGTTCACGGCGATCTCCTCGCCGAACAGCTTCACAGATTTGGCCCCCTCCAGCAGGCGGCGGCCCAGGGAGCCCTCCGCCTGATAGCCCACAAAGACCACAGTGGACTCCTGCCGCCAGAGGTTGTGCTTCAAGTGGTGGCGGATCCGGCCGGCGTCGCACATCCCGGAGGCGGAGATGATGACCTTGGAGCTCTTGTCCATATTCAGCGCCTTGGACTCGTCGGTGGACTGCACCAGGGTCAGGTCGGGGAAGGTAAACAGATTTTCTCCTCCCTGAAGGACGGCAATGGCCTCCTCATCCAGATAGCCCCGCAGATCCCCGGCGTAGATCCGGGTGGCCTCCGCCGCCAGAGGGCTGTCCACACAGACCTGGAAGGAGGGGAAGCTCTTCACCAGGCCCTGATGCTTGATCTCCCGCAGGAAGTAGAGCAGCTCCTGAGTGCGGCCCACGGCAAAGGAGGGGATGATGACGTTGCCTCCCCGGGCAAAGGTGTCGTCGATGAGCTGGGCCAGGGACTCCACATAGCTCTCCGGGATCTCGTGGTTCCGGTCGCCGTAGGTGGACTCCATGACCACATAGTCGGCCTCGTCCAGAAACTCCGGGTTGCGGATGATGGGCTGGTCGATGTTGCCCAGGTCGCCGGAAAAGACCAGCTTTTTGGTGACGTCTCCCTCGGTGGCCCAGATCTCCACCATGGAGGAGCCCAGCAGGTGGCCCGCATCCCGGAAGCGGATGCGCACCCCATCGCACAGATCCAAAATCTGTCCGTACTCCGCCGGGAAGAGCTGCTGAAGGGCGGCCTCGGCGTCGGCCACGGTGTACAGGGGCTCCACCGGCGGCCGGCCGGCGCGCTTGCCCTTCTGGTTCTGCCACTCCGCGTCGCTCTCCTGGATGAAGGCGGAGTCCCGCAGCATGACCGACATGAGCTGACAGGTCAGGCGGGTGGCAAAGATCTGGCCCTGAAAGCCCTCCTTCACCAGCAGGGGGATCCGGCCGGAGTGGTCGATGTGGGCGTGGGTCACAATGACGTAGTCGATGTAGCTGGGGGCGAAATCCAGCGCGTTTTCATCGTGCTCGTCCCGGCCCTGCTGAAGGCCGCAGTCGATGAGGATCTTTTTGCCGTTGACCTCTAGGCAGTGACAGCTGCCGGTGACCGCGTGGGCCGCGCCGAAGAATGTGAGCTTCATATCCGATGCCTCCTTATCAAACAGTCAGACTGTGATACAGCTTATCTGTCTATATTGTACATCGGATAAGGGGATAATTCCAGTAACAATTTGTGAATTTTCACCGGGTAAGGCCGGGGGGCTCCGGCTCAGGGGAGCAGCCCGAAGTGGGACAGGGCCCGGACGATCCCGTCCTCATCCACCGAGGGGGCGGCGTAGTCCGCCTGGGCCTTCACCGCGCCGCTTGCGGTGCCCATGGCCACGCCGACGCCGGCGTGGACCAGCATGGACAGGTCGTTTTCCCCGTCGCCGAAGGCCATGCAGTTCTCCAGCGGGATGCCGAAGTGGTCCAGGATGGCGTCCATCCCCAGATCCTTTCCTCCGGTGGGCGGGATGACGTCCAGAAAGTTGGGGTGCCAGCGGGTGGTCTTGAGGTGGGGAGCGCGGTCCAGCAGCAGGTGCTCCTGCTCCCGGCTGAGGAAGGTGACTGCCTGATAGATCTCCCGGCCCAAAGCGTAGCGGGCGGGACGCACCGGCGGCATTGGAATGTACAGATCCTGGATGAACTGGCGGGTCAGGTCATTGACGCAGTTGAGATAGATGTCCTCCCCCTCCAGAAAAATGGAGGAGAAGGTGTTCCCCTCCGCGGCGGCCACCAGCTCCTCCACCGCCTCCGGCGGCATGGGGCTGCTGCGGAGCACCCGGTCCCCAACGAAGCAGTACTGGCCGCTGAGGGTGACGCAGCCGTCAAAGGGGAAGAGCTCCTGAACGGAGCGGAGCATGGCCTGGTGCCTTCCGGTGGCGAGAAACAGCTTGATCCCCTTGGCGCGCAGGGCGTGGAGGGCCTCCAGAGTGGAGGCGGGGATGGTATGGGTGCGGAAGCTGACCAGCGTTCCGTCCACATCAAAGAAAATGGCCTGGATCATGGGACCTCCTGAATGAGCCGTCTGACAGAACGGCATTTTATTGCAGCCGCGTGGGGGACAAAGGCTTTGACACACGGAGAAAAAGAGGGATGGAGCCGCGCGGCGGGCGGCCCCATCCCTGCGGATATTCAGTCGTTTTCTTCGCCGTCGGGCGCTGCTTTCTCAGCCAGAGCCCATTCCACCCGGCGTTCCCACAGTTCCTCCACCCGGATCCGGAGCCCCATGGCCTCCACCACCGGGCGGCTGCCGTCCTCCGGAATGACGGGCAGCAGGGCGAAGACCAGACCGCCCACGGTGTCGCAGTCCAGCTCCTCCAGCTCCTCCTCCGGCAGCTCCAGCCCCATGGCCTCGGCCAGCTCCTCCAGGTCGGCGGAGCCGGACACCCGCCACTGGCTGTTGTTGACCCGGATGATGTCCTGCTCCTCCTGGGGGTCAAATTCATCGTAGATCTTGCCCACCAGCTCCTCCAAGAGGTCCTCCAGGGTGAGCAGGCCGCCGGTGCCGCCGTACTCGTCCACCACCAGGGCCATGTGGATCTTCCGGTTCTGCATATCCCGGAACAGAACGTCGGCCCGCACGGACTC
Organism: Clostridiales bacterium; assembly: GCA_902363045.1. GTDB lineage: Bacteria > Bacillota > Clostridia > Oscillospirales > Oscillospiraceae > Lawsonibacter. The sequence continues at coordinate 4,916 of CABIYX010000005.1, read as the reverse complement.
CGGCACGAAGTAGGCGGGGCGCAGCAGCTTTTCCAGAGGGAGGGGCTGCTTCTGGCGGCTGTTGAGCAGATAGTCCCGGGTGGACAGGATACCCACCACATCATCGATGTCCTCATTGTATACTGGGAAACGGGACAGACCGGAGGACTGAATAGTGGACAGAATGGTGCTGTCATCCGCGCTGAGGGGCAGCGTGACCATGTCGGTGCGGTGGATCATCACATCGTCCGCCGTCATGCTGTTGAACTCGAAAATGTTCTCAATAAGCTCCTTTTCGTTCTGTTCAATGGCGCCGGACTCCTCGCCCTCCTCCACCATGGCCATGATCTCGTCGGCCAGCTCCTCGCCCTTGTCCCGGCGCAGCCAGGCAAGGATGGGGCGGCGGAGCAGAAGCAGCAGATTGAGCAGTACACTGATCCAAAACAGAATGGGCCATATTTGGTCCCCAGACACGGAAATTCCCCCTTATGTCTCCCAACAGGATCGAATTTTAAAATAATACATCCTAAGAATAGCACAAAACCGGGCGGGCCGCAAGAGAAAGGGAGAAAACGCCCCTTTTTTCTTTGGCAGAAAAAAGGGGCGTTCAGCGGTTCCATAATGGATGGCCGGCCGTTGACCGGAGGATTTACTTGATGGTCTTGGCGCGGACTTCCTCGCCCAGCAGCTGGGCAAAGGCGTCCAGGCTCATAGCGCCCAGATCCTCGCCGGAGCGGTGCCGGACGGAGACGGTCCCATTCTCCATGTCCCGGTCGCCCACCACCAGCATATAGGGGACCTTCTCCATGGTGGCCTCGCGGATCTTCTTGCCGATCTTCTCGTTCCGGTGGTCCACCTCCACCCGGAAGCCAAGTTGATCCAGGGCGTTGGAGATCTGGCCGGCGTAGCCGGAGGCCCGGTCGGTGACGGGCAGCACCTTCACCTGGACGGGGCTGAGCCAGGCGGGGAAGGCGCCGGCGAAGTGCTCGGTGATGACGCCGATGAAGCGCTCGATGGAGCCCAGCACCACGCGGTGGATCATCACAGGGCGGTGCTTCTGGCCGTCCTCGCCGGTGTACTCCAGCTCGAAGCGCTCCGGCAGCTGGCTGTCCAGCTGGATGGTGCCGCACTGCCAGGTGCGTCCCAGGGAGTCGGCCAGATGGAAGTCCAGCTTGGGGCCGTAGAACGCGCCGTCTCCCTCGTTGATGATAAAGTCCTTGCCCATGTCGGTAATGGCGGCCTTCAGGATGTCCTGGTTGCGCTCCCACTCCTCCACGGTGCCGATGTGGTCCTCAGGCATGGTGGACAGCTCGATGGTGTAGCTCAGACCAAAGACGGAGTAGACCTCGTCAAACAGGCGGACGGTCTCCTGGATCACGTCCTGCATCTGCTCCCGAGTCATAAAGACATGGGCGTCATCCTGATTGAAGCAGCGGACGCGGAACAGGCCGTGGAGGGCGCCGGACAGCTCGTGGCGGTGGACCAGGCCGATCTCGCCCACCCGCAGGGGCAGCTCCTTATAGGAGTGGGGCTGACTGGCGTAGACCAGCATTCCGCCGGGGCAGTTCATGGGCTTGACGGCGAAGTCCACATCGTCGATGACGGTGGTGTACATATTGTTCTTGTAGTGGTCCCAGTGGCCGGAGCGCTCCCACAGCTGGCGGTTGAGCATGATGGGGGTGGAGATCTCCACATAGCCGTACTTCTTGTGGACCTGACGCCAGTAGTCCAGCAGGGTATTCTTCAGGGTCATGCCCTTGGGCAGGAAGAAGGGGAAGCCGGGGCCCTCGTCCCGGAGCATGAACAGGCCCAGCTCCTTTCCCAGCTTCCGGTGGTCCCGCTTCTTGGCCTCCTCGATCTTGGCCAGATAGGCGTCCAGCTCGTCCTTCTTGGGGAAGGCGATGCCGTAGATCCGCTGGAGAGTCTCCCGGTTGGAGTCGCCCCGCCAGTAGGCGGCGTTGCAGGCGGTGAGCTTCAGGGCGTTGCCCTTGATGCGGCCGGTGGAGTCCAGATGGGGGCCGGCGCACAGGTCGGTGAACTCACCCTGCTTATAGAAGGAGATGTGGGCGTCCTCGGGCAGATCCTGGATCAGCTCTACCTTAAAAGGCTCCTCCTTCTCCTCCATGAACTGGATGGCCTCGGCCCGGGGCAGCTCAAAGCGCTCCAGCTTCAGCTTCTCCTTGCAGATCTTCCGCATCTCGGCCTCGATCTGCTCCAGGTGCTCGGGGGTGAAGGCGAAGGGGGCGTCCATGTCGTAGTACCAGCCCTCGTCGATGGAGGGGCCGATGGCCAGCTTCACCTCGGGCCACAGGCGCTTGACCGCCTGGGCCATCACATGGGAGCAGGTGTGCCAGTAGGTCTGGCGGTATTCGGGGTTTTCAAAGGTGAATTCGTTTTTGATTTCTTCGCTCATGTCTTGACCTCCTCATTGTGTAGGCCGCCGCCCTCGGCGACCCGTCTAAAGGCTCCCTCTGCAAAGGGCCCGCTCCCCTGATCTAAAGAGGGGATAGGGAGCTGTCGGGCGGAGCGGGACGGAACGTTTTCCTTTTCCCCGGAGGGAAAAATCCTCCGTCATTTGCTTCGCAAATGCCACCTCCTTTTGCGAAAGGAGGCTTTTATGGTTCGGGGCAAAAACAAAAACGCTTCACCCCTGTTGTCCAGGGGTGAAGCGATCCAGCACTCCACGGTTCCACCCTGCTTGCAGGAAAAGCGCGCACATAAATGTCTGCGAAAAATTTCCTGCCGCTTGTGACCTTCTGTAACGGGAAGGGCCCGTCCCGGTCGTCCCGGGCGGCTCAGGAGCGGTACAGCCGCCGCAGGCGGAGGGCGCTCACAGCAACCGCGCCCCTCTCTGACCGCCGCTTTTGCGGGTTCTTCTCCGTCAAAGCCGATTTAATGGGAACACTATATCACCGGGGCGGAAAAATGTCAAGGGAAGAGGCTGTATATGGTTTGTCTTTTGAAAAAGCGGGACTGTGAGATCCGTTCTTGCGGAGGGGTAGCGGATGGGATATAATGAAAGGACCAGCGGGAGAAAGAACTGTGATGTATCCCGATATACCAATCAGGAGGTGGATATTATGCAGGAGCGCGAGGTGCAGTTTCATATCCAGTGCGGGCCGGGCCAGGTTGGAAAGTATTGTATTCTCCCCGGAGACCCGGGCCGGTGTCAGGCCATCGCTCAGTATTTTGACGATCCGGTCCATGTGCAGACCAACCGGGAGTATGTGACCTATACAGGAACGCTGCTTGGAGAGCCGGTCAGCGTGGTATCCACCGGGATCGGCGGCCCCTCCGCCTCTATCGCCATGGAGGAGCTGTGTAATTTGGGGGTCCATACCTTTGTGCGAGTGGGGACCTGCGGCGGGATCAAGCTGGAGGTCCAGAGCGGCGATGTGGTGGTGGCCACCGGAGCGGTGCGGATGGAGGGGACCAGCCGGGAGTATGCGCCCATCGAGTACCCGGCCGTGCCTGACTATCAGGTGCTCACCGCGCTGACCGCGGCGGCGGAGCGCCTGGGGAAGTCGTGGAAGGCTGGGGTGGTGCAGTGCAAGGACTCCTTTTATGGACAGCACTCCCCCGGCCGGATGCCGGTCTCCTATGAGCTGGAGCAGAAATGGGAGGCGTGGAAGCGGCTGGGTGTGCTGGCCAGCGAAATGGAGTCGGCGGCCCTGTTTACCGTGGCCGCCGCCCGCGGCGTCCGGTGCGGCTCGGTGTTTCATGTGATCTGGAACCAGGAGCGGGAGAAGGCGGGGCTGGATCAGAAGGAGTCCCATGATACGTCAGCCGCGATCCAGGTCGGAGTGGAGGCTGTGAAGTTGCTGATCCGGCAGGATCGGGAGCGCGCGTGAGGAACGAAGCGGAAATAAGTCTCTTATTAATATGCCCTTGTTTGTATGAGACGGAAATGAGCAGAGAGACTGTCGAAAAGGTTTTTCGGCAAGCTGAGAGCCCGCCGCCTGCGATCCGCAGGCGGCGGGCTCTGATTTTTGCGTAAATGCCCGGATTTTCTGGGCGTGGTCAGACACCGCACTGGCCGTCCATAAGACCGGCGATATAGGATTGGGCGTCAAATGGCTCAAGAACACTGTCCTTCCGGAGATAGAGGGGGTGGTGGGGATGTCCCTTTTTCGAGCGCTTTCCCGCGGAGTACCAGACGGCGCTGCGGGCGCTGCCCACCTGGATCATGTCCTGCACACACTGGGGAAGATATGGCCGCTTTTCGATGATCGTGCCCCAGGCGGCCCAGATGGCCGGCGCTCCGCCCCGGTCCAGGGAGAGAGCGTAATCAAAGGCTTTCAGATTTTCCTGGTGGAGCTCAGCATTATACGTCAGCTCCATATCATCTGGATTCGTGGCCCGCTGGGCATAGACGTTGAACATCATAAAGCTGTCGAAGCCGTTGTACAGGGCGACGCGCTCCACAGATTTCAAAGTATTGTCCAGGCGGTCGGGGGCGGCTGTGGATGGATTGATCCCGATGCAGATCAGGGGGTGTTCTCCGCGGGTGCCCAGAATATATCGGTATTCCGAATAGACATTCGGGACATAGAGCCAGCGTTTCGAGTCGTAGTCCGGAGAGGGACGGTTGGCCTCCTCCAGAGCCGGGGCAAAGCGGATCAGTTCCAGTTCGGTCGTTTCACAGGCGGGAATGTGCATGGTGGAGTACTCCTTCTGGTTTTGTTGTGAAATCAAGCAGACTTACTATATCAAAAAGTGGGACAGCAGGCAAGCGGAGCGCGATTTCAATGCGGGAAAACTGTGCCCAGAGAGAAAACTGAAAAAAGTCTCAAAAAGCGCTTGACAATCGAGGACAGGCGTGATAACATATCCAAGCTGTCCCACGGTGGACGGTACACTTCCAAATATAAGTTCTGAATGAGAGAACGAAAACGGGCTGAAAAATTCCTGAAAAAAGTTCTTGACAGAGCGAAAAA
>CABIYX010000004.1:13566-145460 GCA_902363045.1 Clostridiales bacterium | reverse complement strand
AAAGTCTGCAAATAAAAAGTCAATAGGGAAATAAAGAAAAATTGAGGAGAGAAAAAGGGCATACCAAAAGCGGCCAGCAGGTAAAGGCCGCTGGCCGGATAGTCAGGTATGTAACAATGCGCATTACTTCTGAGGAAGAATAATCGTTGCTTTAGAGAAGTTGTCCCAGTCAAGGCACTGTCCGCAGCGGTCACAGTAGGGCTGGTATTCCCGTTCCATGGTCCTTCCACATTGCGGACAAACGGGAAAACCTGTCACGCCAGAGAGGTATCGGAAGCAGCGGATGTGTGTAACCGGCATCGGTTCGCGGAAGGCCATCTCTCGCCAGAGTTCTGAGGGGATCAACAGGTCATTTGGCGTCAGAGCAAAACCAACGCAGAGTTTTTCCAAGGTTAGAATTGTTGGAGCGGTTTTGCCTCTGGCAATGTCAGCGAAGTACCTGGAGCTGAGATCACATCGTTCCGAGGCGGCTTCATAGCTGAGCTTGCGAGTATCACATAATTTGAGGACGGAGGTGGATAAATTGTCTAAAAACATCTTAATCGCTCTCTTTCTGTCATAAGATGCTTTTAGCGTATGAGCAATATGGTTCTGCTACAAGGAAGGATACTTCATGAATTTTCCAGCTGAGCGAGGTATTCTTTCACCCGCCCGTAGTAGATGCGCAGGAACTTGTTGGCGCCGGCTGTCATGTAAACCAGATAGGGTTTGCCCTCGGCTCGTTTCTTGTCCATGAAACGGTACACTGGATCATCCTGGGGCTGTGTTTTCAAAAGGCAGTCCATAACCAGGAATAAGGCGCGGCGCAGCTCCGGCGGCCCGCTTTTGGAAACCCTCGTACTTTTGGCCTCGTGAGTGCCGGACTGGTCAGCGCCAGGGTCAACGCCCGCGAAAGCGGTAATGGCGTTTCGGTGGGTAAACCGGGTCACATCCCCAAGCTCCGCCATAAGCTGAGGGCCGAGAGAATCGCCTACGCCGTGCATGGTCATGACGACAGGATATTCCGGGAGCTGGGCTGCCAAGGCTTGCATTTCAGCCTTGAGCCGTTCCAGAGAGGCAGAGATAGCGTTCAGCGCATCAATGGCCTGCCGGACCATGGTTTTGGTCAGGGCGTCCCTGGGGAGCATGGCGATCAGGTCCTGTGCTCCGGCGTGGACCTCAACGGCTTTGCTCTGGCTGAAGTTGTAGCCATGGCGTTTGCACCACTTGCGGTAACGCTCGGCAAAGGCAGTGAGGCTCATGTTCCGCACGCAGTCCACATGCCAAAAGGTCGTGGCAAAGTCCACCCACTTCTGCGACCCATCCTCACGGACGGGACTGTCAAATAGGGCGTTGACGCCGGGATAGGTCTGGTCAAGAAGGGCGATGAGGTTATTTTTCATCATCGTCTTAGTCTTGGAGTACAGACTCTGCTGCCGGTTCAGCGTTTTCAGTTGCATTCGAATCGTATCCATGGGTGTATGTTGGCGCAATTCTGCCCAGTTGTCAATACCGTACCGGGCAATCTTGCGGGAATCCGCCTTGTCTGTTTTCACTTTACGCAGGGTGTTGTTTCCGTAGTCCTTGATGAGCTTCGGATTAACTGCACTGACGAAGACGCCCTCATCATGAAGAAAGCGGGCTACCGGCTCATAGTACCGTCCGGTGTGCTCCATGACTACCCGTGTCTCACCGTCCAGACTTTTCAAGTAGTCTGCCAGCTCCTTGAGTTCGCTGCCGGTGTGACCAACAGAAAATGGTTTTGCTACCACTTCTCCAAAAGGACGGAGGACAGACACCATGCTCTTTCCTTTGGAAACATCGATCCCTACAACATTATTCATATTGATCGCTCCTCATCATGGATTTGTTTTGGCGGCCAGCCATTCCACCATTGCCGATCCAATCTATTTGATGACACGGGCGCACCAAGGAGGTGGCTCAACCTGCATAAATCGAACGCTGCGAATGAGAGGCTGGCTGACTGACTTTCGTACGGACGCTTTGGTCCTTGGAGGTGAACATCAGGCCAAGACTCTCTCATTCTAACAGCTTTGGCAACGATGCGGAAAAAGACACGGCTGGCTGCCGTGCCTTAGACCGTAAATACATTGTAATAGGAGGTGAGCGCACAATGGCAAGCACCATGTTCATGCGGGTGGACGAGGTAGCGGAGGAATTAGGGGTTTCTGTCCCCTATGCTTATAAGCTGATTCGTTCTATGAATGCGGAGTTGAAAAAGACGGGCTGTATTACCATTTCAGGCCGCATCGACCGCAAATTCTTCCACGAAAAATTTTATGGCACAAGAGGCCAGAGCGAAAGGAGTGATTAACCTATGGCGGCGTTTAAGAACAAGGCCAACGGCACTTGGTACGTCCAGTTCCGCTATACGGACTGGAAAGGAGAGCGCCAGCAGAAGTTAAAGCGTGGCTTTGCCACCAAGAAAGAGGCCCAGGCGTGGGAACGGGAGTTTCTGATGCAGAAGCAGGCCGATGTGAACATGACCTTTGAGAGCTTCGCCCAGCTCTATGAGAAGGACATGAAGCCCAAGCTGAAGCTGAACACCTGGCTGACAAAAGAGAGTATCATCCAGAAGAAAATCCTGCCGTATTTTGGAAAGCGGAAGTTGTCGGAAATCACCGCCAAGGACGTGATGGATTGGCAGAACGCAATCCGGGGGTTGACGGACGCCAAAGGAAAGCCCTATTCCCCTACCTATCTCAAAACCGTCCACAATCAGTTGAGCGCCCTCTTTAACCATGCCGTTCGCTACTATGGCCTCCAGGTCAATCCTGCGGCCAAGGCCGGGAACATGGGTGTGGAGGAACGGCGTGAAATGCTGTTCTGGACGAAGGATGAGTATCTGAAATTTGCCGACGCCATGATGGACAAACCCCTCTCCTACTATGCCTTTGAAATGCTCTACTGGTGCGGTATCCGGGAGGGGGAACTGCTGGCCCTCACCCCGTCTGACTTCGACTTTGAGGCGGGGACAGTGTCCATCAGCAAATCCTATCAGCGGCTCAAGGGCGAGGACGTGATCACCACCCCCAAGACGAAAAAAAGCAACCGTGTCATTAAGATGCCCAAATTCCTCTGTGGAGAGATGGAGGACTACTTAAAGATGTTTTACAGCGCCGGGGCGGATGAACGGATTTTCCCTGTCAGCAAACACTATCTCCACCATGAAATGGACAGGGGTGCGAAAGCGGCGGGAGTGAAGCGGATCAGGATTCACGACCTCCGACATTCGCACATTTCCCTGCTGATTGATATGAGCTTTACCGCCCTGGCAATCGCTGACCGGGTAGGGCATGAGAGTATCGACATTACCTACCGCTACGCCCACCTGTTTCCCACAAGGCAGACAGAAATGGCGGACAAGCTGGACTTTGAAAGGATGGGGACGTAACCATGTCGCTGAAAAACCGAGACAACAAAAACCGCTGGAGGAACAAGACCGTGGCCTTCCGGGTATCCCCGGAGGAAGATGAACAGATTGAGGCCGCTGTGCGGCTCTCCGGCCTGACAAAGCAGGACTACATCACAAGACGCCTCCTGTGTCGGGAAGTAGTGGTACAGGGTAATCCCAAGGTCTACAAGGCCCTGCGTGACCAGCTTGCCGCCGTTCTGGATGAACTGCGGCGGGTCGAGGACGGGGCTGGCGTGGACGACGAGCTGCTGGACACCATTCAGCTAATCGCCGCTATCATGGGCGGCATGAAGGAGGATTGATAGATTGATGGATTCCAAGGAAACGAAAAGGACTGTCCCGGTTCCGTCTGTTGGCGCAGACGGGGAACAGCCCATTTCACAAACACCTATCGCAAGTATAGCAGAGGAAACGACAGAAAACAATCCCCCTGAAAAAAATTATGCGGAACTGCTGCGGAAAATGCAGCGCATGAACGACCCGGCATATCTCCCCACGATTTCCATGAATGAGTTGTACGAGAACGTCTATCAGAGCAGACCGCCCGTCATTGACGGTCTGCTCTATCCGGGGACGTACCTCTTTGCGGGAGCACCCAAGGTGGGCAAGTCGTTCCTGATGGCCCAGCTTGCCTACCACGTCAGCATGGGCCTCCCCCTGTGGGATTATCCCGTTCACAAGGGGACTGTCCTCTATCTGGCGCTGGAGGACGATCACCGCCGCTTGCAGGAGCGGCTTTACCGGATGTTCGGCATGGAGGGCACCAACGACCTTCTCTTTTCCATCTGCGCCAAGCAGGTCGGCAGCGGGCTGGAGGAGCAGCTAAAGCGGTTCGTGCAGGAACACCCCGACACCAAGCTGATTATCATTGACACCCTCCAGAAAATCCGGGAGGCTGGCGGGGATAAGTACAGCTACGCCAACGATTATGAGGTGGTGGGAAAGCTGAAACGCCTCGCTGACGCTTGCGGCGTTTGTCTCCTGCTGGTACATCACACTCGGAAACAGCAGGCCGATGACAAGTTTGATATGATCTCCGGCACCAACGGCCTGTCGGGTGCGGCGGACGGGGCCTTTCTTCTTCAGAAGGAAAAGCGGACGGACGACACCGCCACCCTGGATGTGGTAGGACGTGACCAGCAAGACCAGAGGCTCTATCTCACCAAGGACAAGGAACACCTGACATGGACACTGGAGCGGATGGAAACGGAGTTGTGGGTAGACCCCCCCGACCCGGTGCTGGAGGCCGTAGCCGCCTTTATCACGGCGGAGAGGCCGTCCTGGGGCGGTACAGCCACGGAGTTGGCAGCGGTCCTGCAAGTGGATATGAAGCCTAACGCCTTGGCTATGCGGCTGAATGTCCGGGCTGGGAAACTGGCGACGGAGTATCATATCCGTTATGAGAACACCCGTACCCACGCCGGGAGAAGCATCAGCCTGACGCTGGAGCCTCCCCAGGCGTGACGACCGTGACGGCTGTGACGGCTTTTTTGAGAGCGGGGGCGGTGTCTAAAACATCGTCACGGTCGTCACGGCTGTCACGGGGAGCGGGGTCAAATGTCAAGGGGGCATACCTGCGGGTGGAGATTGCCGCAAGGCAATACAACCCGAACCCCTTGACATTTGGCCCACGGAGGACACTTGCCGGGTGGTGGAAAGGCTGTGCCTTTCCACCTGCCCAACGGCGAGTGGCAAAGTTTAGGCGGGGTGCAGGGTGCCCTTTTCAAAGGGCGGCCCTGCTGGGGGAGGCAACCGCAGTTGCCGGGGGCAAAGCCCCCGCACCCCCTCGGGAGAGCCCACGGCACTTTCGCACCAACGGGGCGAAAGTGTCATAGTGGGTTATTACACTTCCCGCAGGAAGTGCCTTCCCCGAACCCCCGTCCATTTTTAACAACCAAACATCTGAAATGGGAGGATTTTTGCCTATGGCGAGAGGCGACGGCATTGACCGTACCAACGCAAGAAATATGAGGCTGACCGCTACTAAAATTGGCAACACCCAGCAGCACAACGAACGCGAGAAGGATTCCTATGTCAACCAGGACATTGTACCAGAGCGGACGTCGCTCAATGTCCATTTCAAGGCCCCATCCGCAGGGTATCAGGAGATGTTCTCCCAAATGGAGGCCGATGGTGTGATCTCCACCCGTGGCATTAAGGCGGACGCATTTCGATACGGTGAGTTGGTCTTTGATGTGAACTCCGCCTACTTCTACAATCACGGCGGCTATGACTTCGCAAAACAATTTTACACCGACGCATACAAAGCCGCAATCAAAATCGTAGGTGGAGAGCAGTATATTTTGTCGGCGGTCATGCACGCCGACGAGCGCAACCGGGCCATGTCCGAGGCGCTGGGGGAGAATGTGTACCACTACCATCTCCATGTGGTCTATATTCCGGTAGTGGAGAAGGAGATACGCTGGACAAAGCGATGCAAGGACAAGTCCCTGGTGGGCAAGGTCAAAGAAACCGTTATGCAGGTCAGTATGAGCAAAAAGTGGGCGTCCCAGCCCGCAGTAGACGAGGCCACCGGGGAGCCATTACGAACAGCAAAGGGCAAGCCTGTTCTGAGAAAGTCGTACAGCGTCTTGCAGGATGATTTCTTTCAGCAGATGCGCTCCGCTGGCTACACGGACTTGGAGCGTGGAGAGCGTGGCAGTTCCGAGGAACATCTGACGGTCACGCAGTTCAAGGTGAAGTGTGAACAGGAGCGGTTGGCACAGCTTCAAGAGGCGGCTGTGCTGGCCCAGGCCGAGGTTGACCGAAGGAACAGGGAGGCTACAGCTGCCGAAAAGAAAGCGGCCCAGGCCAAGGCCAAACTAAACGATGTGGCCCCCATGCTGAAAGGCATGGAGAAGCTGGCCGAGGAATTTTCCAGCGACCCGGAACAGGTCTTGCCAGAAGCGGGACCGCTGGAATCGGCCAGAGCCTACCGGGAGAAAAAGGCCAAGCCCTTATGGGCGAAGATCGTCAAGGTGCTGCGGTCTGTCTATCGGGCCTACTACGACCTCAAATCCAAATTTGAGCGGCTGCAAGCGGACTATGGCCGGGAGGTCAGCAAAAACAGCACCTTATCAGAAAGAATTTACGAGGTCTGCGCCGAGAGGGACAGTCTAAAGGGAAAGGTCAGAGACTATGAGCGGGTCAGGCGGGCCATTGGCCCGGAACAGGCGGACAGAATATTAGAGGCCGCTTACCAGCAGGAACAGGCTGAAAAGGAACGGAAACGGGCCGCAAGGCAAAAAGCAAGATTAGGCACACGATAATCACCAAAACCGGAGGGTGTTCCAGTGAATGCCCTCCTGATTTATTTGGGGAATCGGGTAAAATAATTTCTTGTTTTTTAGAGCGTACTATGATATACTGCTATTATCCTGATTTGAGGAGTCTACCAAATATGCGGCAAGGTATTCTTAAATAAAATTTGATAATGGGCGCAAAAATGATTGCCCCTTGCAGGGGCTTGGTTTTTGCACCCAATTTAAGAATACTTTTGCCTTTTTAGTAAATATCGTGACGGACAGCGGCTTATGTAAGCCGTGTATACTTCTGTGTGTCCGAAGTCATGATCCCCAGCGGTAAAAGTATTAGCCGCTGGGGATTTTTGCGCCCATTTGGGCCTTGTATGGAGGATAGACATGAACATTATCAATATTGGGATTCTTGCCCATGTAGACGCTGGAAAGACAACCTTAACGGAGAGCCTGCTATATGCCAGCGGAGCCATTTCAGAACCGGGGAGCGTCGAAAAAGGGACAACGAGGACGGACACCATGCTTTTGGAGCGGCAGCGTGGGATTACCATTCAAGCGGCAGTCACTTCCTTCCAGTGGCACAGATGTAAAGTCAACATTGTGGATACGCCCGGCCACATGGATTTTTTGGCGGAGGTGTACCGCTCTTTGGCTGTTTTAGATGGGGCCATCTTGGTAATCTCCGCTAAAGATGGTGTGCAGGCCCAGACCCGTATTCTGTCCCATGCCCTGCGGAAAATGAACATTCCCACCGTTATCTTTATCAACAAGATCGACCAGGCTGGCGTTGATTTGCAGGGCGTGTATCAGTCTGTTCGGGATAAGCTCTCCGCCGATATTATCATCAAGCAGACGGTGTCGCTGTCCCCGGAAATAGTCCTGGAGGAAAATACCGACATAGAAGCATGGGATGCGGTCATCGAAAATAACGATGAATTATTGGAAAAGTATATCGCAGGAGAACCAATCAGCCGGGAAGAACTTGTGCGGGAGGAACAGCGGCGGGTTCAAGACGCCTCCCTGTTCCCAGTCTATCATGGCAGCGCCAAAAAGGGCCTTGGCATTCAACCGTTGATGGATGCGGTGACAGGGCTGTTCCAACCGATTGGGGAACAGGGGAGCGCCGCCCTATGCGGCAGCGTTTTCAAGGTGGAGTATACAGATTGTGGCCAGCGGCTCATCTATCTGCGGCTATACAGCGGAACGCTACGCCTGCGGGATACGGTGGCCCTGGCCGGGAGAGAAAAGCTGAAAATCACAGAGATGCGTATTCCATCCAAAGGGGAGATTGTTCGGACAGACACCGCCCACAAGGGCGAAATTGTCATCCTTCCCAGCGACAGCGTGGGATTAAACGACGTATTGGGGGACAACACCCGGCTTCCTCGTGAAAGGTGGCGCGATGCCCCCCTCCCCATGCTGCGGACGACGATTGCGCCGAAAACGGCAACGCAAAGAGAACGGCTGCTGGACGCTCTTACGCAAATTGCGGATACTGACCCGCTTTTGCGCTACGAGGTGGATTCCATCACCCATGAGATCATTCTTTCTTTTTTGGGCCGGGTGCAGTTGGAGGTTGTTTCCGCTTTGCTGGCGGAAAAGTACAAGATTGAAACAGCGGTGAAGGAACCTACCGTCATTTATTTAGAGCGGCCGCTCAAAGTGGCCAGCCACACCATCCATATCGAGGTGCCGCCCAACCCGTTTTGGGCATCCATCGGACTGTCTGTTACGCCGCTCCCGCTTGGCTCCGGTGTACAATACGAGAGCCGGGTTTCCCTGGGATACTTGAACCAGAGTTTTCAAAACGCTGTCATGGATGGTATCCGTTACGGTCTGGAGCAAGGCTTGTGTGGCTGGAACGTAACGGACTGTAAGATTTGCTTTGAATACGGGCTTTATTATAGCCCGGTCAGCACGCCGGCGGACTTTCGCTCATTGGCCCCGATTGTATTGGAACAGGCATTGAAGGAATCAGGGACGCAGTTGCTGGAACCTTATCTCTCCTTCACCCTCTATGCGCCCCAGGAATACCTTTCCAGGGCTTATCATGATGCGCCGAAATACTGTGCCACCATCGAAACGGCCCAGGTAAAAAAGGATGAAGTTGTCTTTACTGGCGAGATTCCCGTCCGCTGCATACAGGCATACCGTACTGATCTGGCCTTTTACACCAACGGGCGGAGCGTATGCCTGACGGAACTGAAAGGGTATCAGGCCGCTGTCGGCGAGCCGGTCATCCAGCCCCGCCGTCCAAACAGCCGCCTGGACAAGGTGCGCCATATGTTCAGTAAGATCACTTGATACGCCACAGCGAGGAAGGTTATTGCATTTCCCTGTCTTTCGTGGTAAAATGTAGTTGTAAACCACCAGAGAAACCAATCTAATTTTACCGTTGATAGCCATTTCCTTGATAGCCAAATGATAGCAAAAGTTCGGCAAGCCCATAGGATAAGGATAATAGGTATCAGGAAAAATCAAATGGTATCAAATCCCCCAAACAAAAGCGTTTAGAATTAAGTTTCATTTTGCGAGTGGGAGTGAATCGGTATATAAAACTCAGCGAACCACAGCCTGCAGACAAAACTCATCCAGCAGTGGCGCGGCAGAGGTGTGCAGTTTTTCCACGGATTGGCAGGTCAGAAAAAGCAGTAAGCCTGAAAAGGCTTACTGCTTTCCGCATCTTTGCGAGAGAAGGTCACGCACAAAATTGAAGTTACCAGAATTTTTTCTTTTTCATGATCCAGAGGCAAATCATCACAATTACCAAGCTGATCACGATTACCGCAGGATAGCCATATTTCCACGACAACTCCGGCATATTGGAAAAGTTCATCCCATACCAGCCAGCCACCAGGGTCAGGGGCAGAAAAATAGTAGTGACGATGGTGAGAATTTTCATGATCCGGTTCTGCCGTATATCGATCTCCGCCTGAAATAGCTCTCGAATCTGCAGCCCATACTCCCGGAGAATCTGCGCCTCGTTTTTCAGCCGCGCAATCCGCTTCTCTACCATGTGGAACTGGCGCATTTCTATGTCAGTAAAGAATTTGTTTTCGTTTTCCTCAAACTCGCAGACCATATCCTCCAGCTGCGTATAGTAGCGGCCCCAGTTCGTCAGCTCTTTTCGGAGCACAGTCATCTGGTGATTTAAATTATCCAGACCTCCCTCCAATACCTGTTCCTCCAGCTGCGACAGCATCTCTTCCAGTTCTTGAAGGTGATGCATATCCTTCGCAATCAGCAACTCAAGAAACTCATAAAGCAATCCGCCAATATGGTCAGTGAGTTGAGGATTTTCTTCTCTGATTCTCTGAAACATCCTATGTGCAACGCCAGCGTCATCGCATATAATCATTCGATCCTTCGTCAGCAGATAGCCGAAAGAAATGGGGCGCTGTTCCCTGGTATGGCGGGGCGTGACAATGGTGCCGCAAAGATAGGTCCGGTGTGCTTCTGCTTTGCAGACACGCGCATCCCTCGCAAGCGGCGTATGGCACAGTATGTCCTCTAACCCCGGCAGGCAAGGCTCCTGCTCCAATTCTTCAGAGGTCAGCAACGTCAAAATATGGCCATTACAATTCTGAGAATCGGATGCTTGTTTACCAGACGCAGAGAGAGCCGACTGATACATAAGCAGACCTCCTAAAGGCAAATTCTTTGATGCAATTTTAACACATTCTTCGGATATGACAACCACCTTTTTTCGCTCTGCCATGATCCTGAGCCATAATTTGAACAGAAAAACGAGACATATCAAAATTGGCTATGTGTCGCAACCTTTTGCCTCTTTCCATACGCGCTTGGCGCATGAAATCTATACCGGCAGAGAAACGATCACCGACAGGGACGCTCCGCTGCTCTCAGCCCGGATCTTCCCCCTGTGGGCCAGCACGATGCCTTTGGCAATGGACAGGCCCAGGCCGTAGCCGCCGGTCTGGCTGCTGCGGGACTGGTCACCCCGGTAAAAGCGGTCAAAGAGACGGTCCAGCATTTCCCGCTCCATGGGGCGGTCGATCGTATTGGAGACCGAAAGGCGGATCATGCGCCCCTCTTTTTTCAGTGCGATCTCAACCTCTCCCTCGTCTGGGGTATATTTCAGGGCGTTGTCCAGCAGAATGGACAGAAGCTGCCGGATGGCATTCTCGTCCCCGGTATAGGAGAGCATGGGCTGGATGGACAGCACAAGTCCTTTTCCTTGGGCCTTTGCCAATCCCTGAAAGGACTGGGCCATCTCTTCCGTCAGGTCGGAGAGCGGGAACTCGATGGGCTGGATGGGCGGCGTCTCCTCCTCCATACGGGAGAGGAAGATGAGGTCCTGGGTCAGCCCGGTCAGCCGCCGGACCTGACAGCGGATGTCCTGAAGCCACTCGTTGCCCTCCAGCTCCTGCTCCACCAGATCCAGATCCGCGCCGATGATGGTCAGCGGCGTTTTCAATTCATGCCCGGCGTCGGTGATGAACCGGCGCTGTTTTTCATAGCTTTCCGCCACCGGGCGGACGATCCGCTTGGACAGGATCAGCAGGAGCAGAAAGACAGCCAGCAGCCCTGCCAGCGCCACCAAACCGCTGGCGATCAAGGTCGTCCGGAAATTGGAGAGGCTTCGTCCGCAGTCCACGAAGATCAAACGGGCGCCGCCGGTTTCCACCACACGGACATAGCGGTAGTCCCCCCGGAAGCCGCTGACGCTTCCGCTGGCCCATATCGCCTGCGCCATCTCGCCGGCACTCCGGTCATCCACGGCGGCGATCTGTCCCGTGTCGCTTTGGAGGACCTGCCCTTCTTCATTCAAAAGGACAGAAAAAAAGCGGGATTCAAATGGGGTCTCTGGAGAGAACCCATGGCCAAAGCCCGGAATTGGCCCAGGCTTTCCCTCTCGGCCATCCGGCGGTGTCTGCTGAGGGAATACGCCCCGGTTTTCGCTGAGCAGGTCCAGAATTCGGTCTGCATCCCGGACCACCTTTTGATAGCTCATGGCGTTGACCCCACCCAGGATCACCAGCAGCACCAGGGCCAGAGACAGCATGGAGGCGATGATAAATTTTACCCGCAGCTTTTGGATCATGTCCGCACCTCCAGCGCATATCCGAGGTTGCGGCTGGCCCGGATCTCCACATCCGCCTGCAGCGCGGAGAGCTTTTTGCGGAGGTAGGAGATATAGACCCATACCACCGATACCTCCACCTCGCTGTCATAGCCCCAGATCCGCTCCAAAAACCGCTCTGTGGGAATGATCTGCCGGGGATTGCGCAGGAACAGCTCCATCATCTGATACTCTTTGTTGGCCAGCCGGAAGCTTCCGGTGGAAGTGGACAGCTCAAAGGTGGTCTGATCCAGACAGAGGTTTCCAAAGGTCAGCTGGCTGCTGAGCTGGACGCTATGCCGGGTCATGGCCCGGAGCCTGGCCAGCAGCTCCTCCGTGGCAAAGGGTTTGGTCAGGTAGTCGTTGGCCCCGGAGTCCAGGCCCCGCACCTTATCCTCCACCTCACCTTTGGCGGTGAGCATCAGCACCGGGATGGAGTTTCCCTCCTGACGCAGGCAGCGCAGCACCTCCATCCCATCCATCTTGGGCATCATGATGTCCAGGATCAGGGCGTCGTAGTTCCCGCCCGCCAGATAATCCAGCGCCTCGCGCCCGTCATAGACCGCGTCCACCGCATAGTGGTTCCGCTCCAGCAGGGCGGCCACCGCCCGGGAAAGGGACCGCTCATCCTCTGCCAGTAAAATACGCATACCGCAACCCTCCTTTTTTGATGGTATTCTACGGTTTCTACCTTAAACGCAATTAAAAGATAGCACGGTCATGGCTCGTTGTCAGCAAAAAGTTTTTGATTTTTTAAGTTCAGTTATGGTTTGGATTTTACACTGGCTTTACCATCTCGAAACAAGGAGGACCTCACCGTGAAACAAGGGACCGTCTTTCAGCGCTATGAGTTCAAGTATCTGATGACCCGGGGCCAGCAGGCCCGGCTGCTCTCCGCCGCCGGAGACCGTTTGCGTCCCGACGAATACAGCCACAGCTCTATCCGCAATCTCTATCTGGACACTCCGGATTTCCGGCTCATCCGCCGGAGTCTGGAAAAGCCCGTCTACAAGGAGAAGCTGCGTCTGCGCAGCTATGGCCGGGCGGATTGGGAACACCCCGTTTTTATGGAACTGAAGAAAAAGTACCGCTCCGTCGTCTACAAGCGACGGCTCACCCTGCCCTATGGCCGGGCGCTGGACTGTCTGGCCGGGGACTGTCCCTGGCCGGAGACTCAGATCGGCAGCGAGATCGGCTACGCCATGGACTTCTATCCGGATCTGGAGCCCCGGGTGTTCCTCTCCTACGAGCGGGACTCCTGGTATGCGCCGGAGAGCGGTCTGCGCATCACCTTCGACGACGCCATCCGCTTCCGGACAGAAGACCTGACACTGGACTCTGACCCGTGGGGCACAGCCCTGCTGAGGCCGGATCAGGTGCTGATGGAGCTGAAGGCTCCTGGGGCCATCCCCCTGTGGATGGTCCGTCTGCTGACGGAGATGGGACTCTATAAGACGTCCTTCTCCAAGTACGGAACGGCCTATCAAATTTTACTGGAACAGGAATACAAAGGAGGAAAACGGTATGCCTGATACGCTTTTTCAGGGGATCTTTGACACAGAACGGACAGCGGTGATCGCCCCGGAGCAGTTTCTTTTGTGCGTGGGGGCGTCTCTGGTCATTGGCCTTGTCCTGTGCGCCATGATGCTGTGGCATACCCGTCCCAGCGCCGGCTTTGCCGTCACCCTGGCTACCCTGCCGGCGGTGGTGTGCGTGGTCATTATGATGGTCAACGGCAATGTAGGGACCGGCGTAGCGGTGGCGGGGGCCTTCAGCCTGGTGCGCTTCCGCTCCGCCCCTGGCTCCGCCCGGGAGATCGGGGCCATCTTCGCCGCCATGGGAGCGGGGCTGATGGCAGGTATGGGCTATCTGGGCTATGCCGCGCTCTTTGCCCTGATCCTGGGCGGGATCACCATGGCTTACCACGCCTTGGGCTTTGGCGGCGGAAACGCAGCCCTGCGCTGCCGCACCCTGCACATCACCATCCCGGAGGATCTGGACTACACCGGCGTCTTTGACCCGATTTTGGCACAGTATGCCACCGAGTCTGAGTTGAAACAGGTCAAGACCACCAACATGGGCAGCCTCTTCAAGCTGACCTACGATCTGACCCTCCGGGATGGAGGGCAGGAGAAAGCATTGATCGACGCCCTGCGCCAGCGCAACGGGAATCTGGAGATCTCCCTGTGCCAGCAGGAGACCGGACCGGCCGGACTATGAACAGGAGGAATCCTATGAGACGAATCGCTATGCCCCTGCTGCTGAGCCTTTCGCTGCTGCTCAGCGGCTGCCAGAACACAGACGAAGCTTCTTCCAGCAGCACCCCAGCACCGGCTGACACAGAGCCGGTGTCTGTCATCGATCCATCGGACCTGTTCAGCGACCGGGATCTGGACGGCAGCTATGACGAGAGCACCGCCATCCCCATCCAACTGACGGGAGAGACCGCTGTCTGTACCTCCGATGCTGTCTCCATTGACGGCACCCAAATCACCCTGCTGGACGAGGGGACCTATCTGGTATCCGGCAGCCTGACAGACGGACAGATCGTGGTGGATGCCGATGATACGGACAAGGTCCAGATCGTCCTGGCCGGTGCGGCCATCACCTGCGCCGACTCCGCCGCCATCTATTCCAAAAACGCCGATAAGGTGTTTCTTACTCTGGCAGAGGGGACGGAAAACACCCTGACCAACGGCGGCAGCTATACCGCCATCGACGAGAACAACATCGACGCCGTGGTGTTCTCCAAGACCGATCTAACCCTCAACGGCTCCGGAAACCTGACCATTGACGCCCAGGCGGGCCATGGGGTGGTATCCAAGGACGAGCTGACCGTTACCGGCGGCGGCTACACCGTCACCACCGCCGAGCACGGCATGACAGGCAAGGACAGCTTGGCCGTGGCGGGCGGCACATTTACCATCACCTCCGGCAAGGACGGCCTTCACGCTGAAAACGCCGATGACTCCGCTCTGGGATTTTTGTATGTGGCGGATGGGGAATTTACCATTGCCGCTCAGGGAGACGCCGTCAGCGCCAGCGGGGCGCTGCAGACGGACGGCGGGACTTTTGAGCTAACCACCGGGGAGGGCAGCGCCTCCGTCACCATGTCCACTGGGGACAGCTTCGCCCCCGGCGGCAGGAGCGGTGGTCCGGGCAGAGGGGATGGATCACGGCCCCAGAGTGAACAGCCTGCCGAAGGGGAGACGCCGCCTGAGCGGCCCGACGGCGGCCAACCTCCGGAGTTCCCCACCCAGCCGACAGACGAGGAACCGGCCTTTGACGCACAGACAGGGGAAGTGACGGACACCGAAGAGGGCACCGTCAGCCAAAAGGGTGTGAAGGCGGAAGGTACCCTGACCATCAATGGCGGGACCTGGACCATAGACACCGTGGACGACTGCGTCCACAGCGGCGGCGCCCTGACCGTCACCGGCGGTACATTCACCCTTTCCAGCGGAGACGACGCCATCCACTCCGATGACGCGGTGACCATTCAGACCGGAGAATTTTCCATTCCCTACTGCTATGAGGGCGTTGAGGGCCTGTCCGTCACCGTGGAGGGCGGGACCTTTGAGATCGCCGCTTACGATGACGGCTTCAACGCCGCCGGGGGCGCGGACAGCTCCGGTTTCGGCGGCAGGGGAGAGCAATTTTCCGCCCATGAGGACAGCTTTATCACCGTCAACGGCGGGACCATTACCGTAGTATCAGATGGGGACTGCCTGGACTCCAACGGAGACCTCACCGTCAACGGCGGGACGCTGGACCTCACCTGCAACGGAAACGGGAATACTGCTCTGGATTGCAGCGGCAGCTATACCAACAACAGCGGGGCGGTGACCACCAACGACGGCTCCGAGTCCGATCCCGGCGGCATGGGCGGCGGACGCTCCGGTGGGAAGCAGGCTCCTCCGACCCAGGGAACGCCTGTCTCCTGAGTGGGATCTGATCGGAATAGACAGCTTCGCATGAATCGGTTCCGCCATCAAGCGTGTCATTTCTTAATTTTTGCAGAGTCTCGTTGGAACTCACCAGCGAGACTCTGCTGTCGTTTGGCGGACTGCCTGATCTTTTTTTATTGTATCGCGTCCTTCATGGTTTTGACATACGCACCGATATAGTCGGGGGCAGTCTTCCCGTGCTGTTCCAGCAGCTTGACGATGGCAGAGCCGACGATCACGCCATCGGAGAGCTCTGCCATCCGCCTGGCCTGTTCCGGCGTGGAGATCCCGAAGCCAATGGCGGCTGGGATATGGGTGTTCTGCCGCACAGTCTCCATCATGGAGGCCAGATCCGTTTTGATCTCGCTTCTGGCTCCGGTAACGCCCAGAGAGGACACCACATAGAGAAACCCTTCCGCCTCTCTGGCGATCATGGCGATCCTGTCCTTGGAGGTAGGTGCGATGAGGGAGATCAGCTCCACCCCATACTGCCTGCAAACCGGCAGGAATTCCTCCTTCTCCTCAAAGGGCAGATCGGGGAGGATCAGTCCGTCGATCCCCGTCTCCCGGCAGGCGGAGAAAAAGCGCTCCGCGCCATAGGAGAACACCACATTGGCGTAGGTCATAAAAACCAGAGGTATCGTTACATCCCGGCGCAAGTCCCGTACCAGTCCGAAGATCCGGTCCGTGGTGACCCCGCCCTGCAAAGCCCGGAGGTTGGCCCCCTGGATCACCGGACCCTCGGCGGTGGGGTCGGAGAAGGGAATGCCCAGCTCGATGAGGTCCGCGCCGTTTTCCACGGCGGCCCGGACCGCGGCGGCGGTGGTCTCCAGATCCGGGTCGCCGCAGGTAATAAACGGGATAAACGCCTTTCCGCGGGCAAATGCCTGTGCGATCTTACTCATGGAGATCCTCCCCTCTGTATCGGGCGATGGCGGCACAGTCCTTGTCGCCCCGGCCCGAGATGGTGATGACGATGATCTGGTTCCTCCCCATGGCGGGGGCCAGCTTCATGGCGTAGGCCACGGCGTGGGCCGACTCAATGGCGGGGATGATGCCCTCTGTTCGGGCCAGATACTCGAAGGCATTGACCGCTTCCTCATCTGTGACTGGGACATATTCTGCCCGGCCAATGTCGTGGAGGTGGGCGTGCTCCGGGCCGATTCCCGGGTAGTCCAGTCCGGCGGAAATGGAGTAGACCGGGGCGATCTGGCCGTACTGGTCTTGACAGAAGTAGGACTTCATCCCATGGAAGATGCCCAGCTTCCCGGTGGCGATGGTGGCCGCCGTCTCCGGGGTATCCGCCCCCCGGCCTGCCGCCTCACAGCCAATCAGCCGTACTTGGGAATCACCGATAAAGTGATAGAAGCTGCCGATGGCATTGGAACCGCCTCCCACACAGGCGAGCACCGCGTCGGGCAGCCTCCCCTCCTTTTTCAGGAGCTGCGCCCTGATCTCCCGGGAGATCACCGCCTGAAAGTCCCGGACGATGGTGGGAAAGGGGTGGGGCCCCATGACGGAACCCAGACAGTAGTGGGTGTCGGCGATGCGGGAGGTCCACTCCCGCATCGCCTCGGATACGGCGTCCTTCAGCGTAGCCGTGCCTGTCTTTACAGGGACCACCTCCGCTCCCAAAAGGCGCATCCGGTACACATTGAGGGCCTGACGGACCGTATCCTCCTCCCCCATAAAGACCACGCACTCCATCCCCATGAGGGCGGCTGCGGTGGCGGTGGCCACCCCGTGCTGCCCCGCCCCCGTCTCGGCGATCAGACGGGTCTTGCCCATCCGCTTGGCCAGAAGGGCCTGTCCCAGCACATTGTTGATCTTGTGGGCCCCGGTGTGGTTCAGATCCTCCCGCTTCAGATAGATCTTCGCCCCGCCCAGATCCTCCGTCATCTTTTTGGCATAATACAGCCGGGATGGCCGTCCCGCGTATTCATTCAAAAGCTCGGTGAGCTCCCGGTTGAACGCTTCGTCGTTCTTGTAGTGATCGTATGCCGCTTCCAGTTCAATGACCGCGTTCATCAGCGTCTCGGGGATATACTGTCCCCCGTGAACGCCGAATCGTCCCTTTGGATTGGTCATGCGCTCGCTTCCTTTCTGACTGCGGCCACAAAGGCCGCCATTTTTTCAGGGTCCTTGACCCCATCCGTCTCAATGCCGGAGCTGACGTCCACCGCATAGGGATGAAGCCGCTCCACCGCCCCTTTTACATTCTCCGGTCCCAGTCCGCCGGCCAGGAAATAGGGCCTCTGGGTCTGCCGGAGCAGGTCCCAGTCGAAGACCGTCCCCGTACCCGCACCGGCGTCCAGCAGGATGTGGTCAGCCACGCTGTGTTCAGCCCGCCTAACATCCTCCTCGGATGTAATGCGGAAGGCCTGAATGACCGGCTTTCCGGTGCGTGTCCGCAGCTTCCGGATATAGTCCGCATCTTCACTGCCGTGGAGCTGTGCCAGGTCGATGACGCCGCTGTTCAGCAGTTCTTCTACTCTGTCTATTCCCTCGTTTACAAAGACCCCCACTGCCCGGATTTGAGGTGAGAGAAGCGCTTTGAGTTCCCGAGCCTGCCCAGAGGAGATATACCGGCTGCTTTTAGGGGCAAAAACGAAACCGATATATTCCGGTCTCAGCTGATTTGCGGCCAGAATATCCTGAGGGCGAGACAGACCGCACAGTTTGATTTTTGTCATATTCCACCTCGCAATCCCGCCAGGGCAGCCTTTTTATCGGCCGTCCGCATCAGAGACTCTCCAATCAGGACTCCGTCCGCTCCCATCTCCCGGAGCGCTGCGACGTCTCCGGCGCTTCGGATGCCGCTTTCGGAAACAAACAGTACCTCGCGGGGAATCAGCGCCCTGAGCCGGCGACTGTTGTCCGGGTCCACAGAGAAATCATTCAGGTTGCGGTTGTTCACCCCAATGATCCGCGCCCCTGCCCGGAGGGCAATGTCCGCTTCTGCCTCGTTGTGGACCTCCACCAGGGCGGACAGGCCCAGCTCATCGCAAATGTGTAGGTATTCTTTGATTTGCCCCTCGGTCAAAATGGAGCAGATCAGCAGTACTGCCGCCGCCCCCAGTACCTTCGCCTCATAGATCATATATTCGTCTACGGTAAAGTCCTTCCGCAGGCAGGGGAGGGAGACCGTCCGGGCGATCTCCTGCAAATACTGGTCGCTGCCCAGGAACCACTTAGGCTCGGTGAGCACTGAGATGGCCTCCGCCTCCGCCGCCTCATAATCCAGAGCGATTTGGAGATAGGGAAACTCCGGGGCGATGAGTCCCTTAGAGGGTGATGCCCGCTTGCACTCACAAATGAAGGAAAGTCCGTCTTTTCTCAGGGCTTTCTCAAATCCAAAATCTCCTTTGGGGAGAGAAAACGCCTGCCAACACCGATCTTTCAGAGAGACAGCGCTCTTGGATGCCGCCACCCGCTCCCGGGCGTGGCCGGCCAGCTGGTCCAATATGGTCATGCCTCCACCTCCGGGCCGTTGCTGACCGCGATCAGCCGCTCCAGCACGGCGGCAGCCCTTCCGCTGTCGATGAGTTCCGCCGCCAGAGCCACGCCTGCCTTCATGCTGTCCGCCTTTTCGCCGATATACAGGGCCGCCCCAGCATTGAGCAGCACCGCGTTCCGTTTGGCGCCCTGCTCGCCGCTCAAAATAGCTCTGGTAATGGTGGCGTTCTCCTCCGGCGTCCCGCCCTTCAGCTCCTCTTTTGTGCAGCGGTCAAATCCAAAATCCTCCGGGGTGATGACCGAGGACTTGAACCAGCCGTCCCGGATCTCACAGACGGTGGTGGGCGCGCTCAGGGAGATCTCGTCCAGCTTGTCCTGCCCGTATACCACCATGCCCCGCTTGATCCCCAGATTGATGAGCACCTGGGCCAGTGGCTCCACCAGATAGTCGTCGTAAACTCCAAGGAGCTGCTGGGAGGGCGTTCCGGGGTTGGTCAGCGGGCCGAGGATATTGAATACGGTGCGGAAGCCCAGCTCCTTGCGGATTGCACCCACATATTTCATGGAGGTGTGATAATCCTGGGCGAAGAAAAAGCACATTCCCACGTCCCGGAGCAGCTCCACGCACTTTTCGGGGCTCTGGTGGATATTGACCCCCAGCGCCTCCAGACAGTCCGCCGTGCCGCACAGGGAGGAGGCCGCTCGGTTGCCGTGCTTGGCCACCTTCATGCCCCCTGCCGCCGCCACCAGGGCGGCGGTGGTGGAGATGTTGAAGCTGCCGGCGTTGTCTCCGCCGGTGCCCACGATCTCAAAGAGCTCCATGCCGGTCTCCACCTTGACGGCGTGGCCCCGCATGGCGGCGGCGCATCCGGCGATCTCGTCGGTGGTCTCCGCCCGGGCGCTCTTGGTGGAGAGGGCGGCAAGAAAGGCGGCGTTTTGGGTGGGGGTGGTCTGGCCGCCCATGATCTCATTCATCACGGTGTAGGCCTCCTCATAAGTGAGGTCCCCTTTATTGACGATCTTGACGATAGCTTCTTTGATCATGATTTACATCCCCTTTATGAAGTTTTGGAGCATGGTTTTCCCGTTGGGCGTCAAAATGGACTCCGGGTGGAACTGTACGCCGTAGATTGGATGCGCCCTGTGCTGCACCGCCATGACCTCTCCGTCCTCGGTTCGAGCGGTGACCTTCAGGCACTCCGGAAGGGTTTCGGCGTCCGCCGCCAGGGAGTGATACCTCCCCACAAGGGCTGTTTCCGGACAGCCCCGGAACAGTGGGCAGTCCGGATCGAATCGGACCTGGGACTGCTTCCCGTGCATCAGCGCCTTGGCGTAGGTAATGGAGGCGCCAAAGGCAGCACAAATGGCCTGGTGTCCCAGGCAGACCCCCAGGATGGGAATTTCGCTTCTCAGAGCGGTCACCACCTCCATGGTGATCCCCGCGTCCTCCGGCCTCCCCGGGCCGGGGGAGAGGATGATCCGTTCCGGCTGCAGCGTCCTGATCTCTTCCACCGACAGTTCATCGTTTCGAATGACCTGAATGTCCGGACAGAGCTGGCCGGTCAGCTGATAGAGGTTATAGGAAAAGCTGTCATAGTTGTCAATCAGCAGGATCATAGCTCCACCTCCTGTGCAAGCTCCAGCGCCCTCAGGGACGCCCGCGCCTTGTTCATACATTCCTCAAATTCCTGCTCCGGGACCGAGTCGGCCACGATCCCGGCTCCGCTTCTCACGAACACCCTGCCGTTCTTCTGATAGGCGATCCGGATGGCGATACAGGTGTCCATATTCCCGGTGAAGTCGATGTAGCCGATGGCCCCGCCGTAGATGCCCCGCTTGTTGTTCTCCAGCTCCGCAATCAGCTGGCAGGCCCGGAGCTTAGGCGCTCCGGAGAGAGTCCCGGCGGGCAGCACCGCCTCGATGGCGTCCAGCGCGTCCTTGTCCTCCCGGAGCTCGCCCCGCACGGTGGAGCCGATGTGCATGACATGGGAGAAGCGCTCAATGGTGTGGAATTTCTCCACCTGGACCGTGCCGAACCGGCTGACCTTGCCCAAATCGTTCCGCCCCAGGTCCACCAGCATATTGTGCTCTGCCAGTTCTTTCTCATCGGAGAGCAGCTCTGTCTCCATAGCCTGGTCCTCCTCCGGGGCATTTCCCCTGGGTCGGGTGCCCGCCAGAGGGAAGGTGTGGAGCACGCCGTTTTCCAGCTTGACCAGCGTCTCCGGCGATGCCCCCGCCACCTCCACATCGGTTCCGGAAAAATAGAACATATAGGGGGAGGGGTTCAAGGTGCGCAGCACCCGGTAGGTGTTGAACAGGCTGCCCTCAAAGGGGGCCGACAGGCAGTTGGAGAGGACGATCTGAAAAATATCCCCTTCCCGGATGTGGACCTTGGCCCGCTCCACCATGCGGCAGAAGTCCTCCCGGCCGAACAGCGGCGTCACCGGCCCCAGGAGCCGCCCGGCATGGTCCCGCTGCTTCGCTCCGGTCCGCAGCAGTTCCGCAAGCTGTCTGAGCTCCAGCACCGCCTTGTTGTAGCCGGTCTCCGGCTCGTCCAGGGACATATTGACCATAAGAATGAGCTTCTGCCGGAGATGGTCAAAGGCGATGACCTTGTCAAAGAGCATCAGGTCAAGATCCCGAAATTCCTCCCTGTCCTCTACCTCCGCCCGGACGGACGGCTCGCTGTACCCCAGATAGTCATAGGAGAAGTATCCCACAAGCCCGCCGGTGAAGGGAGGG
This sequence comes from Clostridiales bacterium, assembly GCA_902363045.1. Taxonomy (GTDB): domain Bacteria; phylum Bacillota; class Clostridia; order Oscillospirales; family Oscillospiraceae; genus Lawsonibacter. The sequence goes on along the minus strand of CABIYX010000004.1, from coordinate 123,560 downwards.
AGATGGTCAAAACGGGGGCTTTTGTGCTCCTCCAGGACCTGACGCAGGTAAGCGGACGGGTCCGCCGTTGGGAAGTGCAGGCATCCGGCCCGCATCTCCCCGTTCCTGCAGGTGATCTCCAGACTGGGGTCAAAGCCCAGGAAGGTGTAGCGTCCCCAGGTCTTATGGCTGGCCGCGGATTCCAGCATATAACAGTGAGCGGAGACCTGCTTCAGGATGCGCATGGCTTCTATGGGCGTGGTGAAGTCAGACAGGATCTCACAGCTCACCGGAAGCACCCGGTATCCTCCGGTAGAAGCAATCTCTTTAACTTTCTCCAATGTGGGAACGATTTGCATGGTCTGCACCTCCAAATAAAAATGCTCCTCTGGCGTTTCTGCCAGAGGAGCAAAAAATCGTCCCTGACAGAAACTATGTTCTGTCAAGGACGAATAAAATACTTTATCCGCGGTGCCACCTTGATTCACGGTATGACCCGTGCACTTAGCAGGATACCAACATATCCCCGGCAAATGACGTCTGCCTGCAACGTCGCAGCATACTCTGTGAATCTCACATTTGGCTGCGCCCTCAGCGGTCCATTTGACAACTTGTTTCTTACCTGACTCTCAGCACCACAGGCTCTCTGTAAAGGCATGATTGCCGTTATCTCCGCTTCAACGGTTTAGGATATTAAATTTTTTCTTACTATACTACCACGTTCCTCCGCTTGTCAAGACCTATCACAAAAATTTTCCGTGCCCATCGGAGAAGCAGAGCCGATTCTGGCCCTTGACAAAACTTAGGCACCGGAAAAGGACGCGCCTCTACCAGGCAAGCGTTTTCTCCACCGCAGTCAGAATATCCAGACGCATATCCTCCGCTGTTCGGGGTTCCGTCCCGCAGGAACTGTCCAGCACCGCCAAATCGACCTTCACATTCCAGATAAGATCGGCTGTGTAGACCAAAGTGTGCTCCGTATAGTCTCCGCTGAAGAAGATGCTGTGTCCCTCCGATCCTACCTGATACCCATACGCTGCCCCCGTAGTGTCCGGATCACTTCCAGTTCACTGTCAGGCAATCGGGCGGAGCAAACTGATTCAGACACACTGCACTTCAGGGCAATGTTTTCAACTGTAAGAGGGACTCCCAGCTAGCAATCGCCGTCCCCTGTAAATCCTTGTTTTTCCAGCTGTGGCAGGGTCTCGGCATAATCAGCAGCGGATGAAGAACGGAGCAGCAGATTTTGAATCTCATCTGGTGTCAGATTAGGGTACTGACATACTCCAAAATCTTGAAAGATTTGTTTCTTCTCTGTCTTGATCTCTCCTTAGAGTGGGGCCTTCTTGCGGGGCCACCCTGAACCGGCCCCCGGTTCTATCAACAGGCGGACGCTCCCCTTGGCGGGAGCGTCCGCTTTTTGCAGTCACAGGAGCCGATAGAGATTCGAGGTACATCCTCCGTTACTCCGCTGCCTGGGCAGCTTGGCGATCAGTTCTTCCCGGTATAGTTCCGTCAGCGCCCTCTTGACGGTGGAGCGGGACAAGCCCAGCTCCACCGCAATGGTATTGATCCCGGGCCAGCAGCGCCCGCTGCCGTCTGCCCGATCCTTCAGATACATATAGACCGCTCTGGCCCGATGACTCAGGTCAGAGCGGTAGATTTTTTCAAAATACCCCATAGTCGCGCTCCTTCTCTGTATCCGTGCGCAGGTCGACCGGTTTTGACTGCTCCGCATCGTTTTTGTCGTTCTGCGGGTCACCGCCTGTGGGAGCAGGGGATGTGCCGGCGGATTCTGCCTGAACTGCCGCCTGATCACGGATATGGGCATCGATAGCCGCTTCTAACTCCTTCCTGCTGGCATAGGCTACTTTCCGCGCAGCCTTCTCCGGCAGGATATAGGGCGCTCCAAAGGTGATCCCCCATTCCAGAAAGAGCCGCAGGCGGGTGCGCATAGGGTGCGTGCCTGTCTTCATCACGATGAACTGTCCCTTGGGAATGGACTTGAGTTCGTCCGGCGTCATCAGTGGCCGCTCGATCATCTGGAGGGACTGGCTGGGATCGTTCTTCCCCCGGCTGATGGAGCCGCTCATGACCGTCCGGTTCCCAAGGACCTTGGAGAGCATTTCCGCAGTCTGACTGTTGGGGGCAAAGCCGCCGAAGATGGTGTCCTGCACGTTATCCTGAATGATCTCCGCGCCCTCCTTGCCATAGTTCTTCTCCAACTGAGCAAGGCTTTGGATGATGGGTACCAGCGTCAACTTCCGGGACCGGCCGGCAGAGAAGAGGGGGAGAATGTCAAAAGCGGGCATGGTGCCCAGTTCGTCGCAGAACAGCACCACACGGTTTTTCAGTTTACCGCCATTTTCATCTGCCACCGCAAACAATTCCCGGCTGAGGGTCTGGATCATAAGACCCGCCATAAAATTCTTGCTGGGATCTTCTTCGGGGAGGATGAGGAAAATGGCGGACTTTCTGCTGGCGAAGGATTCGGCGTTGATGGCGCTGTCGAAGCAGAGGACCTGCTCCAACTCTGAATCCAAAAAGGCATTGAGCCGGGAGAGGACGGTGGACATGACGGACATCATCGCCTGATCCGCACTGTTCAAAGCCGCCCCAGCAAACCACCGGGCCTTATGGGTGTCCGGCAGTTTGTTCATCAAAATTTGGAAGCCGTTTTTCCCCTTTGCGGATCTGCTGGGCGCAAGGAGGTCCTGCACCAGCTTAAATACGCTGACGATGTGCCGCCGTTCTGTCCCAGTTTTTTTGTCAGGGGGAAGGTACTCCGCCAGCAGCAGGACCACAGCGGTGAGCAGGCCCTCGGCCGCGTCATAGAAGAAGGCGTTCTGACCGTACTGGGATGCATCCCCATCCGGGTTGACGATGGTCTTGGAGAGGATCTTGGCATACTTCTCTGCCTTGGCACGGGCGGCAAGGTTCTTCTCATCCTCACGACAGACATCCATGTAGTGGTTGATGAGGGTCAGCAGATTGTATCCGTCCGAGCGGGTGGGGTTTCGCAGGTCAATGACCGCCACCTGATAGCCGTAGCACCGGGAGGCGATGGTTCCGTAGTTCCGCGCCAGATCTCCTTTGGTATCCAGCGCCAGAAAACTCATCCCACAGGCGCAGGCGTATTCCAGATTGGGATAGAGAAAGAAGGCTGTCTTGCCAATGCCGGATGCGCCGATCATCAGGCAGTGGATGTCGTCGGTATCCACCAGCGCCTGAAGGGCGGGGCGTTCCGTGCCCTTCTTTCTCCGCTTGAACAGAGTGGTCCATAATGAACCGGCAGCTGGGCCGCCGCCCACACACCCGAGCACCAATCCTTGGTCTGCAGGAAGGTCCTTTCCTTTCCGCCATGTATCGGGACGAAAAGGAATGTGCTGGAAGGTCTGCTGGATCTCCTTTTTGGTGGCCCATCGGGCGGTGCCGTGTTGGCCATCGCCCACCGTCTTGGATTTGATGTGGTCCAGATTACCAATCAGCGGGTAACGATCCACTACAACTGCATCGGGGCTTTTGAGGTTCCGGATCGCCGGAAGATCCCCGAGCGGGATATTCTTTTGGAAACGAGAAAAGGCGTAGCATTAAGCTACGCCCCCACACAGATCGCTATATAAACTTGGAAATAAAAAATGCGGAGTATCATCAGCAGACCTTTTCAGATCCTTTAATGATACTCCGCATGGTCGGAGTGCCGGGATTCGAACCCGGGGCCTCTTGGACCCGAACCAAGCGCGATACCAAGCTTCGCCACACCCCGATTATGAAAGCTATTCTATTATAGTAACTTCCCTTCCGGCTGTCAAGAGGAATATTGGAAACTTCTCAGGAATATCTTGAAGAGTCCAAAAGAGACCGAATAAGGGAGGGGTCGGGATGTACAACCAGTCCGCACAGTGGGTCAGCCGAAGAAGAAGAGCGCGTCCGCGCAGACCGGCGGAGAGGGGGAGGGGAGCCGCGCCGCGCTCCCGGGAGCGGGTGCGCCTGATCCAGCTGGGGGTCTGTCTGGCTCTGTTCCTAGTGGTTTTCGTGGGCCGGGGCGCGTCGCCCTCCGGCCGGATGGCCCAGCTCCAGCAGCGTCTCCAGACTGTTTTGACGGCGGACACAGACTTCCGGGCCGCCTTTTCCGCCCTTGGGGAGTCCCTGTCCGGGCAGGGCCCTATTTTGGGGGAACTGGGGGAATTCTGTATCCAGGTGTTTGGCGCGGGGGGCGGTCTGCCCGAGGGGGCGGAGGACTACGCCGCCGGGGCGGCCTTCCAAACGGAACAGGACTTTCTTAACCGGCCGGCGGGGGCCGCGGAGCGGGCGGCCCACTATCTCCGCCTGGAGCAGGTCCCGGAGGACTGGCTTGCTCCGCCGCAGGCCCCGGCCCCGGCGCAGGTACAGGCGGAGCCGGCGGCTCCGGCTGTGGGGACGGTCATCCTGCGGGCGGATTACACAGGGCCCGCTCTGCCGGAGAACTACACCATGGACCAGATCTCCCTGGGGGAGCTCCAGACGGTGACTCCGCTGCTGGGCCATCTGCGCTCTGACTACGGCTACCGGGACCACCCTGTGGATGGGGAGTATAAGTTTCACAACGGGGTGGACATCGGCGGGCAGGAGGGGGACGCCATCGGGGCCTTTGCTGACGGGACAGTGGACTACATCGGGAAAAATGATACCCACGGCCTGTACCTCCAGCTGGACCACGGGAACGGGATCAAGTCCTTTTATGCCCATTGCAGCAAGCTGTGTGTCTCCAAGGGACAGCTGGTGGCGGCGGGGGAGAAGGTGGCGGAGGTTGGCTCCACGGGGGTGGCCACCGGCCCTCATCTGCACCTGGAGCTGAAGTGGAACGGCCTGCACCTGGATCCCGCCTACTATGTGGAGTTTTTGAGCGCTTGAGGACGCGGCTGGGCAGGGTGGAGGTCACCGGCGGCTTCCTGCTGCTGACCGCGTGGCTCAACTATCTGGACCGCCAGGGCGTGGTCCCCCTGGCGCTGCTGGCCTGCGCGCTCCATGAGCTGGGTCACTGGGCGGCGCTCCGGGCGCTGGGCGTCCGGGTGCGGCGGGTGCGTCTGACGGCGGTGGGGGCGGAGATGGAGGTGGACCGGGGGCTGTCCTATGGGGGCGAGCTGCTGGCCGCCCTGGCCGGGCCGGGGGTCAACCTGGCGCTGGCCCTGGCCTTCAGTCCTCTGCCGGGGGGCGGGCTGTTTGCCGGGCTGAATTTGGCGCTGGCCTGTTTCAATCTGCTGCCTGTGGGGCAGCTGGACGGGGGACGGATGCTCCGGTGCCTGCTGGCCTGGCTGCTGGGACCTGCCCGGGCACACTGGGTCGGGGCAGGTCTGGACCGTTTTCTCACCGCCGGGCTGCTCCTTTTTGGGGTGCTCCTGGTATGCTTTGGAGGGACTGCCACATTATTTCTCACTTCCTGCTGGTTATTTTCTGCACTGTGTCCGGAAAAGGGAGGAAAAAGGGGTTGTCATATCCGGCGGAAACAGGTAAAATAGAATTTACCTATGCAGAGAGAACTGGAGGAGCGACATGAATCGGACACTGGAGCATATCCTGCCGAAGGTGCAGAAGCCTGCCCGCTACACGGGGGGAGAATATAACGCCATTGTAAAGGATCGGCGGACGGTGGACACCCGATATGCCCTGTGCTTTCCGGACACCTATGAGATCGGTATGTCCAACCTGGGCTGCCGGATCCTGTACGGCCTGATGAACGAGGTGGACGGCCTCTGGTGCGAGCGCTGCTATGCCCCCTGGGGGGACATGGAGGACGAGATGCGCCGGGAGGGGTTGCTGCTCTATGGTCTGGAGAGCGGCGACCCCATTTCCGACTTCGACATCATCGGCTTTTCCCTAGGCTATGAGATGGCGTACAGCAACGTGCTGAATATGCTGGATCTGGCGGGGCTGCCCCTGCGCTCCGCCGACCGGCCGGAGCTGACTCCGCTGATCGTGGCGGGGGGGACCTGCGCCTATAATCCGGAGCCTCTGGCTCCCTTCATCGACCTGTTCGTGGTGGGCGAGGGCGAGGAGGTCACCCTGGAGTACGTCCAGCTCTACCGCCAGGCCCGGGAGGAGTGCTGGTCCAAGGAGGAGTTCATTCAGGAGGCCGCCCGGATCCCGGGGATCTATGTCCCCGCGTTTTATGAGCCGGTGTACCGGGAGGACGGCACGCTGGCGGAAATGCGCCTCCGGGAGGGCTCCGGCGCCCCGGAGCAGGTGCGCAAGCGCGTGGTGGAGAATATGGACGGCGCCTATTTCCCCGTCAAGACCATCATCCCCTCCACAGAGATCGTCCACGACCGGGTGATGCTGGAGCTGTTCCGGGGCTGTATCCGGGGCTGCCGCTTCTGTCAGGCGGGCTATGTCTACCGCCCGGTGCGCTCCCGCAGTCCGGAGCTGCTGGCCCGGTACGGCAAGGCGGCCTGCGAGGACTCGGGCTATCAGGAGATGACCCTGTCCTCCCTGTCCTCCACCGACTACCCCTGTCTGCTGGAGCTGTGTGACGATCTGCTGGACTACTGCGCCCCCCGGGACATCGGCCTGTCCCTGCCCTCCATGCGGGCGGACACCTTCTCCATGAACCTGATGGAGCGGCTCCAGCGGGTGAGGAAGGGCGGCCTGACCTTCGCCCCGGAGGCGGGCACCCAGCGCCTGCGGGACGCCATCAACAAGAACCTGCGGGAGGAGGACCTGCTCCAGTCAGTGCGTACCGCCTTCACCGGCGGATGGAACGGAGTAAAACTCTACTTCATGCTGGGTCTGCCCACCGAGACCGACGAGGATGTGCTGGGCATTGCCGACCTGGCCCGGAAGGTGTACTTCGCCTGGCGGGAGTGTTCTCCCAACAAGGCCCGGGGCGTGCGGATCACCGTGTCCACCTCCTGGTTCGTGCCCAAGCCCAACACCGCCTTCCAGTGGGACGCACAGATCCCGGTGGAGGAGTATCAGCGCCGGGTGGACCTGCTGCGGGACGCCCTGAAACGGGACAAGTCCATCACCTACAATTGGCACGACCCCCAGACCAGCTATTTGGAGGCCATCTTCTCCCGGGGCGACCGGCGGCTGGCCGATGTGCTGGAGTGGGCCTGGCAGCACGGGGCAAAGTTTGACTCGTGGAGCGAATATTTTGATTTCCAGCGCTGGATGGACGCCCTGGCCGCCTGCGGCCTGGACGGAGATTTTTACGCCCACCGGGAGCGGCCCCGGGACGAGGTGTTCCCCTGGAGCCGCATCGACCCCATGGTCACGCCGGAGTTTCTCTGGCGGGAGCGGGAGCTGTGCTATCAGAGCGTGACCACCCCGGACTGCCGCACTCGCTGCTCCGGCTGCGGAGCCAACAGACTGCTTTCAGGAGGTGTGTGCAATGGCTGACCGGCTGCTGTTTTCCAAGACAGGGCGGGCGAAGTATATCTCCCATCTGGACCTGATGCGCACCTTCCAGCGGGCCTTCGCCCGGGCGGGCATCGCCATCAAGCATACCGAGGGCTTCAACCCCCACCCCTTTGTCTCCATCGCCCTGCCCCTGTCTGTGGGCTACTCCAGCCAGTGTGAGATTCTGGAGTTCGGCCTGCTGGAGGGCGCCGACCCGGAGGAGGTCCCCCGGCGGCTCACCGCCGCCATGCCGGAGGGCATCATCATCCACCAGTGCTATCCGGCGCAGCGGAAGCTGAAGGAGCTGACCTACCTCAATTACATTATGAATTTTGAGTACTCCGAGGGCCGCCCCCAGGAGTCTGAGCCCGCCATGCAGGAGCTGCTCCGCCGGGACAGCCTGGTCATCCGGAAAAAGTCCAACAAGGCCAAGGCGGGCTATACGGAGGTAGACCTGATCCCACTGATCCAGGGGTTCAATCTGGAGTGCCAGAGCGACACCCTCACCCTGGACGCGGTGGTGCGGGCCCAGAACCCGGGGCTCAATCCGGAGCTGATCCGGGCTGCCTTCTGCCGGGAGTATCCCGGTCTGGCGCCTGACTTCGTCACCTTCCACCGCCGGGAGGTGCTGGACGGAGAGGGAAAGCCCTTCCGCTGAGAGGGGTTGTCAACGGCGGGGGAAAGTGATATAATATCTGCGCTTTTGACTGAACTGCGCAGGCATTGAATACAGAGAAGGGAAGATTTTCATGTCCGGACATTCCAAGTGGCACAACATACAGAAAACCAAGGGCGCGGCTGACGCCAAGCGCTCCCAGATCTTTACCAAGATCGCCCGTGAGATGATCGTGGCGGTCAAGACGGGCGGTAGCGGCGACCCGGCCAACAACTCCCGCCTGGCGGCTGTGATCGCCAAGGCCAAGGCGGCCAATATGCCCAACGACAACATCAAGCGCACCATCGACAAGGCCCTGGGCGCCGGGAACACCGACAACTTTGAGAATGTGGTGTACGAGGGCTATGGTCCCAACGGCGTGGCCGTCATTGTGGACGCCCTCACGGATAACCGCAACCGCACCGCGCCTGAGGTGCGCCACCTGCTGGACAAGTACGGCAAGGGGCTGGGCGCCACCGGCTGTGTGTCCTGGTCCTTTGACCGCAAGGGTGTGATCGTCATGGACGCGGAGGACCTGGACGAGGACACCGTGATGATGGACGCTCTGGAGGCCGGGGCCGACGATATGCAGGCCGAGGAGGAGGTCCTTGAGATCTACACCGACCCGGACGCCTTCAACGATGTGGTGGCCGGCCTGGAGGCCAAGGGCTACACTTTCCTGGAGGCTTCTGTCCAGATGGTCCCCCAGAACTATGTGAAGCTCACCGACGAGGAAGACATCAAGAATATGGAGAAGCTCCTGGAGTTCCTGGAGGACAACGATGACGTGCAGAACGTCTACCACAACTGGGAGCAGGATTGATCCGCTGTCAGAGAGATCAGAAGGGACCCGCCATCCGGCGGGTCCCTTTTCCTGTGTTCATGGGGCGGGCGCGCTGTGGACCGGCTAGCGGCAGGTGTCCTGATATTCCGAGGGGGAGACCCCGGCCACCCGCTTGAAGGTGGCGGAGAAATAGGTGATGTCCTTATAGCCCACCTGCTCAGCGACCTCATAGATCTTGGCGCGGCAGTCCCGCAGCAGCTCCATGGCCTTATGGATGCGGCAGCGGGTGAGATAGTTGAGCAGGGTGTAGTCCGTCTCCCGCTTGAAGATGTGGCTCAGATGGCTCTCGCTGACGCCAAGGTACTGGGCAATAGAGGCCACGCCGATGCCGGGGTCGTTGTAGTGTGTGCTGATATAGTCCATGGCCTCCAGGACATAGCGGCTCTTGTCCCCCTTTTTTGGTTCGGGCAGGGTGGGAGTGGGGGCGGGGGACTCGGCGGTCATCCTCTGCTGGAGATTGCGGACGGCCTGTTCCAGATCTCCGTCGTGGAAGGGCTTTAGGAGAAAGTCCACCGCGCCCAGCCGCAGGGCGCTCTGGGCGTAGGTGAAGCTGTCATAGGCGGTGAGGATGATCACATAGGCGCGGCTGCCCTGCTCCCGGAGGCGGCGGAGCAGCTCGATGCCGTCCATGCGGGGCATTTTCAGATCTGTGATGATGAGGGAGGGGCGGAAGCGCTCCACCGCCTCCAGAGCCTCCTCGCCATTGGCGGCCTCCCCCACCACCACACAGTCCAGAGAGGCCCAGTCCACTGTCAGGATGATCCCCTTGCGGATGAGCTCCTCATCCTCTACCACCAGGACCTTCAGCATATCGTTTCCTCCTCGTTTTGGATGGGCAGGGCGGCGGTGACCACCGCCCCGCTCTCGTCCGGCCGGCTGCGCAGATACAGGCCGAAACGGTCTCCGTAGTGCTTGCGCAGAATGGTGTCTACATTGTACAGGCCCAGATGGCCCCGGGACAGCTCCCGGGCCCGGCTGGCGTAGGGACCCACCAGTTCCGGGGGAAGGCCCCGCCCGTTGTCGGTGACGGAGATGGACAGCACCCCCCGGCACGTCTCCGCCCGGACGGAGATCGCGCCGTGCTCCACGCCCTCCAGACCGTGGAGCATGGCGTTCTCCACAATGGGCTGAAGGATCATTTTGGGGACGGGACAGTCCAGCAGCTCCGGCGGCACCTCCACGGAGAAGGCAAAGGAGCCGGAGAGACGGATGCGCTGGATCTCCACATACCGCTGGAGGATCTCCAGCTCCCGGCGCAGGGGGACGAATTCCTCCGGCGAGACGCAGAAGCGCAGAATATCCGCCAGATTGGTGGACATCACCGCCACCTGTGGGACGGAGTTGATCTTGCTGATCCACTTCATGGTGTCCAGCGTGTTGCACAGAAAATGGGGGTTCAGCTGGGCCTGGAGCATTCGGATCTGGGCCTCGTTGAGCTCCCGCTGGTTTTCCAGCAGCTGCGCCTGATTTTTCTTCAGCGCGATGAGCATCCCGTTGAAGCGCTCGGCCAACTGGCCCAGCTCGTCATTCCGCTCGTGAGGAACATAGACGTCCAGGTTGTTGTGGACCACCTCGCCGATGGCCGAGTGGATCCGCTCGATGGGCAGGAACATCTGCCGGCTCAGGAGCAGGCTCATCAGGACAGAGGCCAGGATGCACAGCAGGAACAGGGACAGGCAGACCGTGTACAGCAGGTTCAGGGTATCCTGGGTGAGGGCCTGGGGCTGGCGGAGCACCACGTACAGGCCGGAGGCTGGATGGGAAACGGCGGTGTAGGAAAATTCCTCCGTTCCGCTGTTCAGGGGCTGTCCCTCCAGAAGTCGGGCGCGCAGGCTGTCCGACAGGGGGACCGCCTGGCCGGGCTGAGTGCAGTAGACCGGCCGCCAGTAGGAGCTGAGGAGCAGCAGGTCGTTGCGGGGGCGGAGCGTACCGCGGAACAGACGGTTCAGGTCCGACTGGTACAGGCCGACCACAAGGTAACCAAGGGGTCCGTTTTCCCGGGTTTGAAGCGGGACGGCCCCCTGGAGCAGCGGAGCGCTGGAGGAGGCCGGGTCCTCCGGCGCGGAGAACACCAGACCGCCCGCCCGGCCGGCGGCCGGAAGGAGGCCCCAGTTGGGGGAGAGCTGCTCGGAGCGGAGGACGCTTCGGGTGGAGCAGAGCCAGGCCCCCTGGGCGCTGTACAGGTCGAAGCGGGCCTTGCCGCGGACCGATTTGGTCACCTCCAGAAGGCGGCTGTACACCGCCGTCTCCTCCAGCTCCTCCGGATGGGCGAGAGCCTGGGAGAGAGTGGGATCCCGCTGGACGGACAGGGCCGTTTGAACGCACTGCTGGCAGAGCTGCTCCAGGGTGGCGGATACGCCAGTCAGCTGTTCCTCCGCCTCCCGCCGGGCAGTGTCCTCCAGACGGACCCTCAGGATCTGGAGCAGCATCCCGGAGCATAGGATCAGTGGCAGGAGGGAGGCGGCCAGAAAGGCGGCAAAGAGGCGGTTGCGGAAGGAGCGGTCAAAGAAGCGCTTCACGGCTGGTCCTCCTCCCTGCTGTCCAGATAGAAGGCCCAGGTCATCAGAAGGGACTCCCGCTCCCGCCCCGCCTGCTCCGCGTCGTAGTCCAGCAGAGCCAGGTCGGACAGGCTGGGAAGGCCGTCCGCGGCGGGGACGCCGGCGCGGACCGGGCGGCGGTGCTGCCCGGCCAGAAGGCACTGTGCGTCATAGCAGGCGGTAAAGTCCAAAAAGGTCCGGGCATTGTCTGGGTGGGGGGCGTTCCGCACCAGGGCGCTGCCGTCGGGGACCAGACTGGTGCCCTCCTTTGGATAGACCAGGGCGATGCTGTCCCCGGCGTCCACCCGCTTGAGGGCAGTCTCCTCCAAAGTGATTCCAGCCCAGCAGCCGCCTCCGGACACGGCGGTGAGGACGTCGCCGGAGCCCTCCAGCTGGCGGCCGTCCAGGGCGCCGGCAAAGCGGCGGACCGCGTCCTCTCTGTCGCCGCCCAGGGCGTGGAGCATGGTCACAAGTCCGGTGAAGCTGGAGCCGGATACGCCGGGGTCGGCAAAGGCGATCCTGCCCCGAAGCTCCGGACGAAACAGGTCCTGCCAGCCGGTGAGCTGCTCCGGGGCGAGAAGGCGGGTGTTATAGATCAGCACCACCGGCAGGGAGGAGAAGGGGGTCCACAGGCCGTCCTCCGACCGGTATTGAGGGAGGATCTCCTCCTGTCCGGCGCAGAAATAGGGCTCGAAGCAGTCCCGGCAGGCGGCCAGGCTGTCCACCCCGCCCCCGAACATCACGTCGGCCTGGGGGTGCTCCTTCTCCTGGTCCAGGCGCTCCAGCAGCTCGCTGCTTCCGCCGGCGACCACATCCACCCAGATCCCGGTTCGGCTTTCAAATTCCCGGACAATGGGCTGCCATACCTCCTCCTTGTGGGAGGTGTACACCACCAGGCGGTCCTCCTCCGCCGGGGCAAAGGGGGGCGGGCCGCTCTGGGACCCGCCGGCGGAACAGCCGGACAGCAGAAGGGCTGCGGCGGTCAGGATCCCCGCCGCTGGAAACAGTTTCATAGGCGCGCCTCCCCACAGTGCATTGGGATTTTGCCCTATTATAGCACAGAATAGGGAGGGCTTTCATCTATTTCGACACAAAAAAGCAGTCAGAGACAAAAAAGCGCAGGATCGTCCCCTGTTTTTTTGCGCCGCAGTGGAATACAATGAAATCACCAACGGGATATGTGAGATCCCGGAAGATTTTATGGAAAACGATGAAGGAGGAAATGAACATGAAACGCGCATTGTCTCTGCTCCTGGCCGCGTCCCTGTCTCTGTCTCTGGTCGCCTGCGGCGGTGGTGGCGGTTCCGCCTCGGGGAGCGCCGCCCCGGAGGGCTCCGGCAGCGCCTCCAATGAAAGCCTGACCCCCACCCAGCAGATCATCCAGGAGGCCCAGGGCATGACCCTGGAGGAACTGGCCAAAAAGGCCATCGAGGAGTCCAACGGCAAGACCTTCTACGGCGTGGGCAACTCCAGCCGCGGCAAGAGTGCCCTGCCCCTATTCATTGAGTACCTGAAAACCATCGACTCCAGCTACAATATGGAGTTTGAGTGGCAGCAGCCCAAGAACAACAAGATCTTCGACCAGCTCACCGCCGACTCCCTGAAGGACACCGGCACCTTTGCCATGACCCTGATCCAGGACGGCAATCAGATCGAGTCCAAGATGGTCCAGACCGGCATCCTGGACACCTTCATCCCCAAGGAGTGGGCCGAGGCCAACGGGACCACCGCCGGGGAGTATGAGGGCTATCTGCCCCTCCAGACCCTGAACAAGGTGTTTATGTACAACAACACCGGCGACAAGACCTATGACAACTGCTGGGACTTTGTGGCCGAGGGCGAGCACGGTCTGTTCATGGACATCGATTCTGAGATCGTGGGCAAGAACTTCCTGTATATGCTCACCCGGGATGACTACTCCGCGTGGCTGAAGGAGGCCTTCGAGGCCCTGTCCGCCGAGGAGCAGGCATACTTCCAGCCCACCATCGACGCCATGGCATCTGAGGCTGAGAGCCTGGGCCTGGGCGAGAACGGCAAGTACGCCCTGGCCTGGATCAAGCTGTGGGTGGGCGGCTACAACGCCCAGACCGATGACGGCCCCATCTGCAATACCCTGGTGGACCAGTCCGCCACCGACCAGTTCGGCCTGCTGGTGTACTCCAAGCTGCGCAGTGTGGAGGAGTCCGCCTCCATCTCCAAGAACAACATCAACATCGCCGCCTACCAGGACGGCTACACCGGCATCGGCGGCTTTGGCTACTGCCACTATCTGTTCGTCACCGACAACAGCCCCCTGCCCTGGACCGCCTGCGCCTTCATCGCTTACATGACCTGCACCGCCGACGGCTTCTCCGCCTGGGGCAAGGACATCGGCGGCTACTCCTCCAATCCCGCTGTGGCGGCGGAGAATGAGGAGGTCTTCCACCACAAGACCGGCGGCATGGCGGAGGACGGGACTACCGTGGAGTTCGCCGCGCTGAACGACGCCGGCTATGACTGGTGGACCACGGACGGCAAGCTGGTGCTGGAGGATCCAGAGTACTGCGCCTCGGTCGCCTTTACTGTGGGCAGCTGGATCGAGATGCTGGATAAGTATACGGCCAGCTGACCGGAACCGGGCGCTGCCGGCCCTGAGTGAAATCGGAACAAGCGCCCTTGGAGCCAAGCGGGGGACCGCCTCCAGGGGCGCTGCTCCATTTTGAGAAAAGGAGAACCTTATGGATCAGACAACGACGCTCCGGGCCAGCCGGTCCGCGGTCCGGCGCAACAGGATCAAGACCTTTCTCTCCAAGCCCCACAATGTGATCCTGCTGCTGATGGGAATTGTGCTCACCATCACCACCGTGGCCCCAATCGTGGCCATCGTGGAGGACACCTTCAAGATCCACCCGGGTACCATCGACGCCTATCTGACCGGGCGGGCGGAGGGCTATACCCTGATCAACTATATCGATCTGTTTACCAGCAAGCTGGCGGTGACCAACCTGTGGACGCCGCTTTTGAACACCCTGCTGCTGGCGGTGGGGACCTGTGTGGTGTCCATCCTCTTCGGCGGCCTGTTCGCCTTTCTGGTGACCCGGACGGATATGGCCTGGCGCAAATATCTCAGCGCCATCTTCATTTTCCCCTACATCATGCCCCAGTGGACCCTGGCCGTGGTGTGGCAGCACCTGTTCAACTCCAACGCCGTCACCGGGACGGCCAACGGCCTGCTGGCCGCCACCCTGGGGATTCAGATGCCGGCGTGGTGGTGCCTGGGCCTGTTCCCCAGCGTGGTGGTGCTGGGCCTGCACTACGCGCCCTTTGCCTATATCCTGATCGGCGGTATTTTCCGGAACATGGACGCCAATCTGGAGGAGGCGGCCACCATCCTGGACACCCCCAAATGGAAGATCATGTTCCGGGTGACCCTGCCCATGGTCAAGCCCGCCATCCTGTCCACCATCCTGCTGGTGTTCGGAAGCTCCATGGGCAGCTATCCTGTGCCCCACTACCTGAATCTGGTCACCCTGTCCACCAAGTATGTCTCCATGAACTCCAAGTACACCGGCGAGGCCAGTGTGCTGGCCATCATTATGATGGTGTTCGGCGTGGCCATCATGCTGCTCAACCAGATGTCCCTGCGCAGCCGGAAGAACTACACCACCGTCACCGGCAAGTCGGGGCAGATCTCCAAGATCAAGCTGGGCCGGGTGGGACGCTATCTCATCGCCCTGGTGCTGGTGGTTGTGACCTTCTTCACCAGTATCTTCCCCATCGTCTCCTTCGCCTTTGAGACCGTCCTGCCAAACCCCGGCGACTACTCCTTCCTGTACACCGGCGACCCGGACAACCTGACCACCAAGTGGTGGGTAACCGATGAGAACATCACGGAGAACGGGATGTACGGACAGAAGGGCATCCTGCACAACGAGACGATCTGGAACGCCTTCAAGGGGACCATCCTGGTCTCGACCTGCTGCGCCCTGCTGGCAGGCACCATCGGCACCATGATCGGCTACGCCGTGTCCAAGAACCGACGAAGCAGGTGGGCCAACTATGTCAACGCCATGGCCTTCCTCCCGTATCTGATGCCCTCCATCGCGGTGGGCGTGGCCTTCTTCATCCTGTTTTCCAACCAGTACATCAACCTGTTCAACACCTATGCGCTGCTGATCATCGTGGGCACCATCAAGTACATCCCCTTCGCCAGCCGCAGCTCGCTGAACTCCATGCTCCAGCTGTCCGGTGAGATCGAGGAGTCCGCCATGATCCTGAACATCCCCTGGGTCAAGCGCATGACCCGCATCATCATCCCCATCCAGAAGTCGTCCATCATCAGCGGCTTCCTGCTGCCCTTTATGACCTGCCTGCGGGAGCTGTCCCTGTTCATGCTGCTGTGTACCCAGGGCTTCATTCTGTCCACCACCCTGGACTACTTTGACGAGATGGGCCTGTACGCCTTCTCCAGCGGCATCAACCTGATCCTGATCGTGACGATCCTGGTGTGCAACACCATCGTCAATAAGGTCACCGGGGCCAGCCTGGACAAAGGAATAGGAGGATAATTACTATGCCTGAGATCAAATTAGAGCACGTGACCAAGCGCTGGGGCAAGTTCTACGCCGTGGACGACCTGAGCATGGTCATTGCGGACAACGCCTTTGTCACCCTTCTGGGCCCCTCCGGCTGCGGAAAGACCACCACCCTGCGGATGATCGCCGGGCTGGAGACCCCCACCAGCGGCAGGATCACCATCGGGGACACCGTGGTGTTTGACAGCGAGGCGGGGATCAATATGCCGGCCAACAAGCGGAAGGTGGGCTTCCTGTTTCAAAACTACGCCCTCTGGCCCAATATGACGGTGTATGAGAACATCTCCTTCGGACTGAGCAACCTGAAGGAGGCCCAGCCCAAGGTGGACCTTGAGGCCAGAAACGCCGCCCGCCTGGCGGAGCTGCTGAGCCGCCCGGCAGATGTGGTGAAGGTCCTGGAGGAGTGCCGGGACAAGAAGGGCAGGCTGGACGAGAAAAAGGCGTGCATCAAGCTGATCGACGCCTTTACCATCTCCCAATATACGGCCAAAAAACTGCTGTCCTATCATGTGGAGAGCGGCAGGGACCTGTCCGGCGAGATCGCAGCCCTCCAGAACAAGGCGGAGAGCGCCCGCGAGGCGGCCCGGGCCGGCGGCGGGGAGCTCAACGAGCGCTTTGAGCTGGTGAAGGACGGGCAGGTGGTTACCGAGGTGCGCAAGCTGACCAAGGAGGAGATCGACCTCACTGTGCGCCGGGTGTCCCGCGTCGTCAAGATCGGGATGTTCATGGACCGCTATCCCGCAGAGCTGTCCGGCGGACAGCAGCAGCGGGTGGCCATCGCCCGCACCCTGGCTCCGGAGCCCTCGGTGCTGTTTATGGATGAGCCCCTGTCCAACCTGGACGCCAAGCTGCGCCTGGAGATGCGCTATGAGCTCCAGCGCCTCCATGTGGAGACTGGCTCCACCTTTGTCTACGTCACCCACGACCAGATGGAGGCCATGACCCTGGCCACCCAGATCTGCCTCATCGACAACGGCGTGCTCCAGCAGTACGATGCCCCCCTCACCGTCTATCACCAGCCGCAAAACCTGTTTGTGGCCGACTTTGTGGGCAACCCTGCCATCAACTTCGTTGAGGCCAGGGGAGAGCAGGGGGAGGACGGCTGTGTGGCGCTGACCCTTCTGGGCGGCGCAAGGGCGCGCTTCCGCCCCAACCGCCCCCTGGATCTGACGGCCTGGTTCCGGGAGCGGGACCGGAAGGCCCAGGAGCGTATGGAGGAGCAGAAGCGGCGGGCTTCGGACCGCTCCTATGTGGAGAAGGGCAACAAGGACGAGACCTTCCGCTACCACATTGCCAAAGTGGCGGAGGAGGACGACTCCCTTCAGGAGGAGCCTGTCCTCACCGACGGAGACCTGGTGCTGGGCATCCGGCCGGAGTTTATTGACATCGTGGACTCCGGGGCGTTGGACGGGGAGATCTACGGTGCCATGCCCACCGGAATGGAGTCCACCATCAAGGTCCGTGTGGGGGACTTCCTCCTTACCGGCGTGATGTTTGGCAGCGCCCTGTTTACCATCGGGGCCAAGGTGCGGGTGGCGGTCACTGGGCACAACATCATGCTGTTTGACCGCCGAAGCGGCGTTTGTATCACCCAGGGAAGTTTGGAATTTTAAGAGAACAGAACCAATTCGGCCAGCGCCGGACGGAATGACCGTCCGGCGCTGGCCGTTTTTGGCGGAGGACCGGCTGGGCCCCCGTCAGGTGGCGGAGCGGTCTGCCGGGGGATAGCCGCACAGGCCGGACTGGCCGCTCCGGATGTAGAAGGCGTAGTGCGCCGTGCCGCAGGAGCCTTGGCTGTCGTCCCACTGGGCGGTGACCTCATAGATATATCCGCCCGGCTTCAGCTGGAGGGTGCTTCCGTCGAACGCGCAGGGCTCCGTCTCCGCGCCGGGGTCAGACCAGTGGGCGTCGCTCCAGCAGCGGACGTCCGTGATGGAGCCGGGCTCCGCCTGGAAGCGCAGGACGGCGGTTTCCTCCTCTGTCTCCAGGGGCAGAAGGAACTCCTGGCAGTCCAGTGGGTGGGCGCTGTCCGATGCGATGCCCTCCCATGACCCGCTGGGGGCCTGCCACTGCCAAGAGTAGGTCCCAAGAAGCGCGCCGGCGGCGGTGTCGCCGCAGACCGCTGTCAGGGCGGGCGGCTCCTTCAGCAGGAGCGGGGCGTCCTCCGCCTCCAGCAGCCCGCTGGCATAGCGGCTCAGGGCCTCACAGGAGTCATGCTCCGCCCGGTATCCCACCCCGTCCAGGATCAAAAAGGGGCTGAGCGCGGAGACTGTGGTCTGGGTGCCGTCCTCCAGCTCCAGGGTGAAGTCTGCGGCCTGCCCCGCGTACTCGGAGTAGGAGGGGGCCTCCTCGTAGAGGGTCACCGCCTGCAAAAGCTCCGCCAGACGGTCCGTGTCCTGGATCAGGACCGTCAGGTCAGGGGGCGACAGCTGGACGGAGGCGGAGCGGATCTCCGCTCCGGTCAGCTCCCGGAAGGGCCTTTTTGGAGCGGAGCAGCCGGACAGGGCCATCATACAAGCCAGCGCCAGAAGGAAAAGGGAAGCTCTTTTCATGGGGACGATCTCCTTTCTTGCCCAATCTGCTTGTACGAGTTTAGACGGTGGGAGGAGAAGAAGGTTCCTGGTTCCCGGCCAAAATACACCGGTTTTTGGAGAAAAACCGCTCTGTGGAAGGGACAGCCTTTGACAAGCGGAAGAAAATCGTGTAAAATGAGCACCTTGTAATATCCAAGTGAAACAGGAGCGCTGATATGATGGTGAAAAAAGCTGTGATCCGCCGGGAGGAGCTGTCCCTCCGGCTGCCGCGGGCGGCCCTCTTTCTGCTGCCCCCCGTCACCGCCTTTTATTTGATGCAGTTCCTCTATGGAGCCTGGCCCTGGCAGACGGCCCCGGGGGCGGCTCTGGCCAATGTGATCTGCGTGGGGGCCCTCTATTTTCTGATGTGCGGCCTCACCGGCCGGCCGGCGGGGTGCTGCGTGCTCCTCCATGTCCTGTGCGGGCTGTGGGGGACGGCCAACTACTTTGTGGCCCTGTACCGGGGCAGCCCGGTGCTTCCCTGGGACCTGACGGCCCTGGGGACTGCCGCGGCAGTGTCCGGGAGCTATTCCTACCGCCCTACCTGGCAGATGGCGGCGGGGCTTGTGCTGATCGTGGGGCTGATCTGGCTGCTGCGGGGGCGCGCCTGGACAGGGCGGAGCGGTCCGCGGGCCCGGGCGGCCTGCCTGCTGGCCGGACTGCTGTGCCTGGTCCCGGTGGTCCAGCCGGAGCGGCTGGGGGCCTTCGGAGTGGAGACGGATGTGTGGGACCAGGCGGGGGCCTACCGCTCCGGCGGGGCGCTGGCGGTCTTTCTGCGGAACACGGAATTTATGCAGGTGGAGGAGCCGGAGGACGTGACCCCCCAGCGCCTGGAGCAGATCTTGAACCAAGTGGTCCCGGAGGAGCCGGCCAGGGTGGGGGCGGAGCGCCCCAATATTGTGGCCATCATGAACGAATCCTGGGCGGATTTTGAGGAGTTCGGGAACCTGTCCCTCAGTGAGAGCGTCACCGATACCTTCCGCGCCCTGGACAACGGGGTGTGGGGCCACGCCTATACCTCAGTGTTCGGGGCAGGGACCAGCGCCAGTGAATTTGAGTTTCTCACCGGGAATTCCATGGCCTTCCTGCCCTCGGGGAGCATCCCCTATCAGCAGTACATCCTGGACGACGCGCCCTCCATGGCCTCGCTCCTGCGGGAGGCGGGGTACCGCACCCTGGCCTTCCATCCGGGGGAGCGGACCTCCTGGCAGCGGGACCGGGCCTATCCCCGGCTGGGCTTCGACCAGTTCAAGTGCGGGGAGGATATGGATGTGCCCCAGAGCATGGAGCACGGCTATGTCAGCGACCGCTCCGACTTTGAGCAGATCATCTGGGAGTTTGAGCATAAGGCGGAGGGGGAGCCCCTCTTCCTGTTCAACGTGACCATCCAGAACCACGGCAGCTATACCGTGGAGGACTATCCCGCCCGGGTGCAGCTGACGGACGCGCCGGGGAAGTATCCTATGGCGGAGCAGTATCTGACCCTGGCCAATGAGACGGACCGGGCCTTTCAGCAGCTGGTGGACTACTTCTCCCGGCAGGAGGAGCCCACCATCCTGCTGATGTTCGGAGACCATCAGCCCTCAGTGGAGCAGGAGTTTCTGGATCTGACCTATGGGGTGCGGCAGGAGGACATGACCATGGAGCAGTACATGGGCCGCTTCCGGGTGCCCTTTGTGCTGTGGGCCAACTACCCTGTGGAGTGGGACGGGCCGGAGGAGACCAGCCTGAACTTTTTGGGGCAGTACCTGCTGCGCTATGCCGGGATCGAAACGGATCCCTATGGGGCCTTCCTGTGGGACCTGCAAAAGACGCTGCCTGCCCTCACCTTTGTGGGCTACACCGACGCCCGGGGGGAGGCGTACAGCCATCTGGAGACCAACGCCTATACCGAGAGGATCGAGGATTACCAGCGGATGCAGTATGACCGCCTGTTTGACGGCGGCGCGGCAGCCGCCCTCTATCGGGGATAACGATAAAAGGACCGCCGCGGCATTGGCCGCGGCGGTCCTTTGCGTTTGCGTGTGGCCGGGGCTCAGTCGGCCAGCTTATCCAGCAGGGCGGCCAGCTCCTCCAGCTTCTCGTCCGGCGCGCCGGAGGCGACGGCCTCCCGGACGCAGCAGTCCATGTGGGACTTGAGCACCATGCGGTTGGCCTTTTTCAGGATGGACTGGGCGGCCATGATCTGGCTGGACACCTCCAGACAGTAGCGGTCCTCCTCCACCATCTTCAAAATGCCGTCGATCTGGCCCCGGGCGGTCTTTAAAAGCCGGGTCACCTGGGTGTGGTCCGCCTTCACTGGATGGACACCACCTCGTATCCGGCCTCGGTGACCGCGTCCTTCAGCTCCTGGTCGGAGACCGGGGCGGCCAGGGTGACGGTGGCGCGCTTGCCCTCCAGGTCGGCCTTGGCGGAGGTCACGCCGCCCAGGGCGGACAGGGCCTTCTCCACATGGGCCACGCAGTGGGCGCACATCATGCCTTCAATGTTCAGTGTTTTGGTCATGGCTTCAGTTCCTCCTTGATGCTCTTGGGTGTTTTCTTCCAAAGTGGCGGGACAGCTCTGGGCGCATGGGGCACAGGCGGGAGCCGTTCCGTTATCATCACCGGCGGGGCCGGGGACGCGCTCAACAGGCTGGGTCCAGGTGCGGAATCTGCTCTTGAAAAACCGCAGGCGTAAGGCGTTGGACACCACGCACACCGAGCTCAGGCTCATGGCGGCGGCGGCGAACATAGGGTTGAGCTGCCAGCCCAGCAGAGGATAGAATACGCCGGCGGCCAGGGGGATCCCGATGGAGTTGTAGAAGAAGGCCCAGAACAGGTTCTCCTTGATGTTCCGGATGGCGGCCCGGCTGAGCTCCACGGCGGCGGCGGCGTCCATCAGGTCGGACTTCATCAGGACGATGTCCGCGCTTTCGATGGCCACATCGGTGCCCGCCCCGATGGCAAGGCCCACATCGGCCCGGGCCAGGGCAGGGGCGTCGTTGACGCCGTCCCCCACCATGGCGACCTTCCGCCCCTCCTCCTGGAGCTGACGGACCACGCGCTCCTTGTCCTGGGGAAGGACCTCAGCCATCACCTGGGTGACCCCCAGCTGACGGCCAATGGCGCCGGCGGTGCGCTGGTTGTCGCCGGTGAGCATGACCACCTCCAGCCCAAGCTGGCGGAAGGCGTCTACGGCGGCGGCGCTGGTGGGCTTGGGCGTGTCGGCCACGGCGATGAGGCCCAGCACCTGGCTCTCATCGGCGAAGTACAGGGGCGTTTTGCCCTGCCCGGCCAGTTCCTCCGCCCGAGCAGGAAAGCCGCCGAGCTCCACCCCGGCCTCCTCCATCATCGCCCGGTTCCCGCCCAGGAAGGTCCGGCCGCCCAGCACGGCCCGGACGCCCCGGCCATGGACGGCGGTGAACCCGCCCACTGAGGTGATGGGGAGGTCCCGCTTTTGACTCTCTTCCACGATGGCGGCGGCCAGGGGGTGCTCTGAGGGGCCTTCCAGGCAGGCGGCCAGGATCAGCAGGCCATCCTTGTCCATATCCTCGCCGGGAAGAAGGTCGGTGACCACCGGCTTGCCCTGGGTGAGGGTCCCAGTTTTGTCCAGCACCACCGTGTTGACGGTGTGCAGGGTCTCCAGAGCCTCGGCGGATTTGATCAGGATACCGTTTTCCGCTCCCTTGCCCGTGCCCACCATGATAGCCACAGGGGTGGCCAGACCCAGGGCGCAGGGACAGGAGATGACCAGCACCGCCACCCCGGCGGTGAGGGCACGGGTGACGTCGTAGCCGCTGGCCACGAACCAGACCAGGGCAGTGACGGCGGCAATGGCCATGACCACCGGGACGAAGACACCGGCCACCTTGTCGGCCAGCTTGGAGATGGGAGCCTTGGAGGAGGAGGCCTCCTCCACCAGGCGGATCATCTGGGCCAGGGTGGTGTCCTCGCCCACCCGGCTGGCCTCGAAGGTGAAGGAGCCGGAGCGGTTGATGGCGGCGGCGGCCACCTTGTCCCCGGGGCCCTTGTCCACGGGAAGGGACTCGCCGGTGAGGGCGGACTCATCCACGGCGGAGCTGCCCTCCACGATCACCCCGTCCACCGGGATGGACTGGCCGGGGCGGACCACGATGCGGTCTCCCACCCGGACCTCCTCCACGGGGATCTCAACCTCCTGCCCGTTCCGCAGGACGGCGGCGGTCTTGGGGGCCAGATCCATCAGACGGGTGATGGCCTGGCTGGTCTTGCCCTTGGAGCGGGTCTCCAGGAACTTGCCCAGGGTGATGAGGGTGAGGATCATGCCGGCGGACTCAAAATACAGGTCCATGTGGTACCGGGCGGTCAACTCCAGATCTCCGTGCCCCAGCCCGTAGCCCATCTGATAGATGGCGAACACGCCGTATACAACGGCGGCGGCGGAGCCCACAGCGATGAGGGAGTCCATGTTGGGCGCCCGGTGGAGCAGGGTTTTAAAGCCGACTTTATAGTATTTGTCGTTGAGATACATAATTGGCAGGGTGAGCAGCAGCTGGGTCAGGCCAAAGGCCACCGCGTTTTCCATGCCCAGGAGGAACTCAGGCAGGGGGGCGCCCATCATGTGGCCCATGGAGATGTAGAACAGGGGGATCAGAAAGACGAAGGACCAGACCAGCCGGTGCTTCATGGCGGAGAGCTCCTCCTCCATCCGGGCCTCGGGCCGGGCAGCGGCGGTCTTGACGGCGGCTGCCTCGGGCAGGGAGGCTCCATAGCCCGCGTGGACAACGGCGTCGATGATGCCGCCGGGGGAGAGGACGTCCTCGTCGTACTGGACGGTCATGGAATTGGTCATCAGGCTGACCTCGGCTTTCTGGACACCATCCAGCCTGCTGACTGCCTTCTCCACATGAGCGGAGCAGGCGGAGCAGGTCATGCCTGTGACATTGAACTTTTGCTTCATTATATCACCTCGTGATTTTTGTCTGCTCCGCTCATGTGGGGCGCTGTACGCCCCCGCCGCAGGTGCGGCGCAAATTCGAAGCAAGGCGGAGAATTTCCGGAGGGACGGCTCTGCCGATCTTGGAGAGAAAAAGAAAAAACTGCTGTGATGACACCCCCCTGGGGAGGGGTGTCTTTATTATAGACAGGAAAGGTAGGTTTGTCAAGGGGCGGAGCCTGGATCTCTACCTGGAGCTTTTCTGGGGCGGGGAGGAGAGCTGCTCCGGAGAGATCCCCAGCAGCAGAAGGGCCCCAGCCACTGCCAGCGCCGCCTGGGGGGAGGAGCCGGGAGAGAGCCGCCACGGGAATTCCTGACGCTCCACCACCTGCCCCTGGACGGTGACCAGCTCCCGCTGGAGGGCCATCCAAAGCCGGTCCCCGGTCCGGCTGGACAGGGTGAGGGTGTTGCGTGGGCCTGAGCCATAGCTGACGGCGCTGGCGGCCTGGAGCGCCAGCTGGGCCAGAGGCGGATCCCCGGGCAGCAGGGCGGTGCGGCAGGCGGCCGTGATGGGGCTCCGGAGGGCGGCGCGGGGGGAGACCACCAGCAGAGCGGGCCGCTGGCCGGAGGAACGGGCCTCCGGTCCGCCACCCAGACCGGCGAGCCGCCGCCGAATGTCCGCCTCGATCCCCTCGTGGTCCTCAAACACCTGAAAACAACCCATTTTTTCCCCTCCTTTGTGGTACAGTTTTGGATGGAATCATAGATTTTATACCCTGTGGTTTGGGGGCAGGCTGGGGTTCCTTGACTTTCCCCCGGGTCATGAGGTATCATTATGCTGTTATTGTATGGATTTTTCAAGGAAGCAGTGAGGAAGAGGAAGCTATGGCTCAGAAGAAAGCAAGTTACGGCAATGAATCCATCTCCGCCCTAAAGGGTGCGGACCGGGTGCGGAAGCGCCCGGGGGTGATCTTCGGATCGGACGGCCTGGAGGGCTGTGAGCACGCGGTCTTTGAGATCATGTCCAACGCCATCGATGAGGCCCGGGAGGGTCACGGCAGCCTGATCACCGTCACCCGGTTTCTGGACCGGTCCATCCAGGTGGAGGACCAGGGCCGGGGCTGCCCGGTGGACTGGAATGAGAAGGAGCAGAAATATAACTGGGAGCTGGTGTTCTGCGAGTTGTATGCCGGCGGAAAGTACGGCGGGGACGGAGACAACTATGAGTACTCTCTGGGCCTGAACGGCTTGGGCTCCTGCGCCACCCAGTACGCCAGCGAATATTTTGACGCGTCTGTCTGGCGGGACGGCTTCAAATACACCCTCCATTTTGAAAAGGGAGAAAATGTGGGCGGCCTGCATAAGGAGCCAACGGACCGTGGGAAAAAGACGGGGTCCACCTTCCGATGGAAGCCTGATCTGGAGGTCTTTACCGACATTGACATCCCTGTGGACTACTACACTGACGTGATGAAGCGGCAGGCGGTGGTGAACGCAGGGGTGACCTTCCGCTTCCGGGAGGAGACCTCCGCCGGGAGATTTTCCACCACGGATTTCCGGTATGACAACGGGATCCTGGACTATGTGACCGAGTTGGCGGGGGAGGAGTCCCTCACCCAGCCGGTGTTCTGGCAGACGGAGCGGAAGGGCCGGGACCGGGCGGATAAGCCGGAGTACAAGGTGAAGCTGTCCGTCTCCTTCTGCTTCTCCAACCGGGTGTCGGTGGTGGAGCACTACCACAACTCCTCCTGGCTGGAGCACGGAGGCTCTCCGGAGAAGGCCATGAAGTCGGCCTTTGTCTCTGCTCTGGACGCCTATCTGAAGCAGCAGAATAAATACCAGAAAAATGAGGCGAAGATCAGCTTCAACGACATCCAGGACGCCCTGGTGCTGGTGTCCAACAACTTCTCTACCCAGACCAGCTATGAGAACCAGACCAAAAAGGCCATCAACAATAAGTTTGTCCAGGAGGCCATGACCGACTTCCTCCGCGCCCAGCTGGAGGTCTATTTCATCGAGAACCCCCAGGATGCCCAGAGGATCGCCGAGCAGGTTTTGATCAACAAGCGCTCCCGGGAAACAGCGGAGCGCACCCGGCTGAACATCAAAAAGAAGCTGTCCGGCTCCATGGACATCTCAAACCGGGTGCAGAAGTTCGTGGACTGCCGTACCAAGGATGTATCCCGCCGGGAGCTGTATATCGTGGAGGGCGACTCCGCCATGGGCGCGGTCAAGCTCAGCCGGGATGCAGAGTACCAGGGGATCATGCCGGTGCGGGGCAAGATCCTCAACTGCCTCAAGGCCGACTACGCCAAGATCTTCAAAAGCGAGATCATCACTGACCTGCTGAAGGTGCTGGGCTGCGGCGTGGAGGTGAAGGATAAGCACGTGAAGGACCTGGCCGCCTTTGACCTGGAGAATCTGCGCTGGAACAAGGTGGTCATCTGTACAGACGCCGACGTGGACGGGTTCCAGATCCGCACCCTGATCCTCACCATGCTCTACCGCCTGACCCCCACCCTGATCCAGAAGGGGTATGTGTATATCGCCGAATCCCCCCTGTACGAGATCACCTGCAAGGAAAAGACCTGGTTTGTCTACTCCGACAAGGAAAAGACAGACATTGTGGCCGGGCTGGAGGGGAAGAAGTATGACATCCAGCGGTCTAAGGGTCTGGGCGAGAACGAGCCGGACATGATGTGGCTGACTACCATGAATCCAGCCACCCGCCGCCTTATCAAGGTCATGCCCGAGGATGTGGAGCGCACCGCCTATTTCTTTGACCTGCTGCTGGGGGACGACCTTCAGGGCCGCAAGAGCCACATCGCGGACAATGGGTATAAATATCTGGAATTGGCGGATATTTCGTAATAAATGAAATAGTATGCACCAAAGAAACTTTATTGTGTGCCTATAGAATGGAAGTGTTGCAGGATGCAGTTTTCAAAGGTGGAGTCTATTTTGCCTAAAATTAAACCGAAGCTTGTGCAGTATCAATATATCATGAGAGCACTACATTCTGTGAACACAGCCACTGATCTGGATTTTCAGCATAGATATAATGGATTTTATCGTGTTCAACGCAGAAAACCAGAATTTTACGCTGTATATTACGGCTTGTTAGAAAAATATAAAAATCAAACGGTATCTTTCTCAGATATTTTGCAGGAAATATATAATAATACTGGGCGCATGGAAGCATCATTCAGCAGTAAGATGCTATCTGTGATTGATCCACACTATCCTGTGTGGGACAAATATGTACTTGAAAATCTTGGTATGAAGGCACCATATACTTATGACAAAAATAGAATGAAGAAAATCCTCCATATATATCAAGAAATTATAGATTGGTATGACTATTTCCTAAAGACAGATGAAGCAATAAGTGTAATTGAAAAATTTGACAGATATTATCCTGACTCAGGAATCACAAGTTTGAAGAAAATTGATTTTATTATATGGCAGACCAGGTAATTATTTTTAATGTATATGGAATTTAAATGAGGAAGGAATCCCATGGCAAAAAAGAAGACTCCCCAGGAGGGAAAGAAATTTGATAACCCCAACGTGATGGGGCTGCACGCCGAGGTGCTGGAGCAGCCCATTACTGAGACGCTGGAACTGAACTACATGCCCTACGCCATGTCGGTCATCGTCTCCCGGGCCATCCCGGAGATCGACGGCTTCAAGCCCTCCCACCGGAAGCTGCTGTACACCATGTACGACATGGGGCTGCTGACCAAGGCGCGGACCAAGTCGGCCAACGTGGTGGGGGCCACCATGAAGCTCAACCCCCACGGAGATGCGGCCATCTATGATACCATGGTCCGCCTGTCCCGGGGCTATGGCGCGCTGCTCCATCCCTTTGTGGACAGCAAGGGCAACTTTGGTAAGGTGTACTCCCGGGATATGGCCTGGGCGGCCAGCCGGTACACCGAAGTCAAGCTGGACACCATCTGCGGCGAGCTGTTCCGGGACATTGATCAGGACACAGTGGACTTCGTGGACAACTATGATGGCAAGCTGAAGGAGCCCGCCCTGCTGCCCACCACCTTCCCCAATGTGCTGGTGAGCGCCAACCAGGGCATCGCGGTGGGCATGGCCAGCAACCTGTGCGGCTTCAACCTGGGCGAGGTGTGCGATACCACCATCGCCTTTCTGAAAAACCCGGACCACGACATCCTCTCCACCCTGAAGGCCCCGGATCTCCCCACCGGCGGCGAGCTGATATACGACGCGGCCGCCCTGGGTGAGATCTACCGCACCGGGCGGGGCTCCTTCAAGGTGCGGGCCAAGTGGCGCTATCTCAAGAGTGAGAACCTGATCGAGGTCTATGAGATCCCATACTCCACCACCTCGGAGGCCATTATGGACAAGGTCTCGGAGCTGGTCAAGGCGGGAAAGATCAAAGAGATCGCCGATATGCGGGATGAGACCGACCTGACCGGCCTGAAACTGGCCATCGACCTGAAGCGGGGGACCGACCCGGACAAGCTGATGAGCAAGCTGTTCCGCATGACTCCGTTGATGGATTCCCAGTCCTGCAACTTCAACGTCCTCATCGCCGGGATGCCCCGGGTAATGGGGGTGCGGGAAATTTTGGAGGAGTGGACCGCGTGGCGGGCGGACTCGGTCCGCCGCCGGGTGTACTTCAACATGAAGAAGAAGCAGGACAAGCTGCATCTGCTCCAGGGCCTGCGGCGCATCCTGCTGGACATCGACCGGGCCATCCAGATCATCCGGGAGACAGAGGAGGACGCGGAGGTGGTCCCCAACCTGATGATCGGCTTCGGGATCGACCAGGTCCAGGCGGAGTATGTGGCCGACATCCGCCTGCGCAACATCAATAAGGAGTACATCCTGAAGCGCACCCAGGAAGTGGACTCCCTGGAGGCGGAGATCGAGGACCTCCAGGCCACGGTCAACGACCCGAAGCGCATCCGGAAGATCATCATCGGCGAGCTGACAGAGGTGAAGAAGAAGTACGCCGTTCCCCGCCGCACCGACATTCTTTATGAGTACGAGACGGAGAACGCCCAGGGGGAGGAGGACGACACCCCCGACTACCCTGTGCACCTGTTCCTGTCCCGTGAGGGCTATTTGAAGAAGATCACCCCCCAGTCCCTGCGGATGGCCAGCGACCAGAAATATAAGGAGGGGGATGGTCCCTTCCTGTACTGGGAGGGGAGCAACCGGGACGAGCTGCTGGTGTTCACCGACCGGCAGCAGTGCTACAAGACCCGGCTGAGCGAGTTTGACGACAGTAAGGCCAGCGTTCTGGGCGACTACCTCCCCACCAAGCTGGGGATGGATGGGGAGGAGCGGGTCCTGTGGGCCTGCATCCCGGGGGACTACTCCGGCCAGCTGCTGTTCTGCTTTGAGAACGGCAAGACAGCCCGGGTGGAGCTGTCCGCCTATCAGACCCAGACCCGGCGGAAGAAGCTGACCGGGGCCTATTCCGACAAGTCGCCCCTGGTGACGGCCTTCCTGCTGCGGGAGGAGCTGGAGCTGGCTTTGTACTCCAGCGATGGGCGGTGCATGGTGTTCCACACCGCCGTCCTGGCCCCCAAGACCACCCGCACCACCCAGGGAGTGAACGTCATGGCCCTCAAGCCCAAGCGGACGGTCACCCAGGTCCTGCCCCTGGCAGAGACCGCCATCGTCAACACTGCCCGCTACCGGGCCCGCAGCCTGCCTGTGGCCGGGTCCATCCTGCGGGAGGAGGACCGGGGGGAGAAGCAGATGTCCCTTCTGGAGTAACAGCCGGTCCGGGCTTGGAGTGATAAAACAGAAAGCTGTGTCTCTGTGATAAGTTGGAGTGGAGATCCCGCGGCTTGGCCGCAGGGGAGGAGAGGAAAGGATGATGCCTATGAAACAAGCAATGTTAAAAAAGACCGCAGTCTCTTATTTTTGGATCACGGTGGGTTCCATTTTATACGCCATCGGCTTTGACTGGTTCTATACCCCCAACCTCATCGGCTTTGGCGGGATCACCGGCGTGGGTCAGGTCGTCAACGCCTATCTCCCCGTCATCCCCATCGGCGCCTTTGTGTTTGTGCTGAATATCCCCCTGTTTATCCTGGGCTGGAAGTACATCGGCGGACATCTGCTGGTAAGCTCCCTATACTCCATGGTCCTGTCCTCCGCCGCGGTGGACGTGCTGGCCCTGATCCACTATGAGCCCATGGATCAGATGCTGGCGGCGGTCTGCGGCGGGGCCATGATCGGTTTGGCCCTGGGCATCATTTTTGCCCAAGGAGCCACCACCGGAGGCACCGACCTGATCGCCCGCCTGGTCAAGCTGAAGCTGCCCTGGGCATCTATGGGCAAGCTGCTGCTGGTGGTGGATATGGCAGTGATCCTGCTGGTGGCCGTGGCCTTCGGCAACATCACCACCGCCCTGTACGGCATCATTGCCCAGGTGGTCTCCGCCTATGTCACGGACGCGGTGCTGTATGGGCTGGACACGGCCAAGGTTGCCTATATCATCAGCAACTTCGACCGGGAGATCTCTGAGGCCATTGTGCAGCGGATGGACCGGGGCGTCACCATCCTGAAGGGCGAGGGCGCATACTCCGGGGACAAGAAGCGGGTGCTGATGTGCGCCTTCAAGCAGAAGGAGATCGTATCCCTGAAGGAACTGATCTTCGATGTGGACCCCAACGCGTTTATCATCGTCTGCAACGCCCATGAGGTGACCGGAAACGGCTTTAAGACCTATCAGAAAAACGAGATCTGAGACAGAAAACATAGGGCCCCTGGCCCGGAGAGGAGCAGGACATGGCAGACATTGAGAGGCTGAGAAAAAATTTGGAGGACCGCGGCATCCGGAGCAGCTATTTTGCCACCGCACAGGCGGCGGCGGATTACCTGGACCGGCAGATCGATGGGACCACGGTGGGGATCGGCGGCTCTATGACCGTCAAAGCCATGGAGCTCTATCCCCGCCTGTCCTCCCACAACCGGGTGGTGTGGCACTGGGAGGGAGGCAGCCTGGAGGATGCGGCCGGAACTGAGGTCTATCTGACCTCCGCCAACGGCGTGGCAGAGACCGGGGAGCTGGTCAACATCGATGGGACCTGCAACCGGATCTCCTCCTCGGTGTACGGCCACAAGAGGGTGTACTTTGTGGTCGGGGTCAACAAGATCGAGCCGGATTATGACCGGGCCCTGTGGCGGGCGCGGAACGTGGCCGCTCCGAAGAACGCCCAGCGCCTGGGGAGAAAGACCCCCTGCGCGGTCAAGGCCGACCGCTGTTATGACTGCAAGAGCCCGGAGCGGATCTGCCGGGGCCTGTCGGTGATCTGGGGCCGGCCCACGCCGGTGGAGACCATGGAGGTGGTCCTCATCGGCGAGGAGCTGGGAATGTGACCGCACTGGGAGGAGACGCATGAAGGGAACGATCCTCTCCGGAGTGCTGGCGGCGTCCCTGCTGCTGACCGGCTGCGCTTCGATGCTGACCCGGGAGTACGGCTCTGTCGAGCCTCACAGCGCAACTCTGGTGTCCGAGGGGGATGCCAACACCCTGCGGGCGGAGAGCTATCAGGATGTGGTCAACGGCTTGATCTACTTCATCAACCGGGGGGCGGAGAGCGGCTCCATCCGCTTTGACGGGGAGGAGCCGGACGTGCGGGCCCTGCTGGACGAGGCCTGCCTGGAGGTGGTCCAGGAGGACCCTCTGGGGGCGTACGCGGTGGAGTACATCAAATACAATGTGGCCCCCATCGTAGGCAGCTATGAGGCGGACATCCAGATCACCTACCGCCGCAGCCGGGAACAGGTGGCCGCCATCACAGACGCCACAGGAGCCTCGGCCATCCGCAGTGAGCTGAGCGAGGCCCTGGCCGCCTTCTCCCCGGAGGTGGTGCTGCGCATCAGCTATTTTGAGGAGGACGAGGCCTATCTCCGGCAGCTGGTGCGGGAGGCCTACCTCTCCGACCCGGCCTCCGCCCTGGGAATGCCGGAGGCGGAGATTGCCATGTATCCGGAGAGCGGGCCGCGCAGGATCGTGGAGATCCTGCTGACCTATCCCAAGTCCCGGGAGACCCTGGAGAGCCAGCGCAACTCCCTCCGGCGGGAGGCGGAGCGCCTGGCGGAGGAGTGTGCCGGTGCTTCTGTCCGGGAGCGTCTGGCGTGTCTGGCCGGACTGGCCGGAGCATACGACCCGGCGGGAGGCTCCACCGCCTATGACGCGCTGCTGGGGAGCGGGGCGGACAGCCAGGGGCTGGCCCTGTCCTTTGCCCTGCTGTGTGCCCAGGCGGAGCTGAACTGCGTGGTGGTGGACGGGCAGCTGAACGGAACGGCCCACCAGTGGAACGTGGTGGAGACGGACGGCGGCTGGCGTCATGTGGACCTGACCCAGGAGGGGGACCTCCGCTTCTGGACGGACGGGGAGCTGACCGGGGCGGGGTATTCCTGGCGGAGCGATCTGGTCCCCCAGTGCGGAGAGGCGGCCTGATCCCGGTCCACCGACGGGCCGTGAGACTGTGGAACCGAAAAAATAAAAAAGTGTTGACAGCGGGGAGAAAATCTGCTAATATAAACCCTGCTGTTGCGAGTGTAGCTCATCTGGTAGAGCGCCACCTTGCCAAGGTGGAGGTAGCGAGTTCGAGCCTCGTCACTCGCTCCAAAAAAGAAAGACACGACTTCCGTCGTGTCTTTCTTTTTTTTGTTCCGGCCGCCGGAGGCGGCTCCCCCTGCGCCCCCTGCGGGGGGGAGCGACCTTCGATTCCCCGCACGTTTTGCACGCAGTACTCATTTCAATCCAGGCCACAGACAGCCCCCGCAGGATCAGGGGATCTCCCCGGCGCTCCCGGGCCCGCCTGAGACAAAGCTTTTGTCCCGGCAAAGAGAAAGCCCGCAAAGACCTTTTTGGGCCTTTACGGACTTTCTGAAAAGCCGCTCATTATTTGTTGTTTTTCTGAACTGCTCCAAACCCTCCCCACACAGGCGGAGGGCTTGGAGAAGCCGGGGGCCGAAGCCCCCAGACTTCCCGTTGATCGAATGGTTACTGTGCGTGATACAGGAAGGTCACGATCTGGCCGCGGGTGCAGGGGGCATCCGGGCTGAACGTGGTGGCGCTGGTGCCGGAGGTGACGCCCTCCTTCACGGCCCAGGCCACGGCGCCGGCGTAGTAGGTGTCAGCGGCCACGTCGGCGAAGCTGCCGCCGGTGACAGCCGGAGCGCCGGTCGCGCGGTACAGGAAGGTGACGGTCTGGCCGCGGGTGACGGTGGCGTCCGGGCTGAACGTGGCAGCCGTCGTGCCGGAGGTGATCCCCTCCTTTACGGCCCACAGGACCGCGTCGTAGTAATAAGCGTCAGCGCTCACGTCAGTGAAGGGGTTGGCCCCGTCAGCCTTGGGGGAGCCGTTGGCCCGCCACAGGAAGGTGACGATCTGGGCACGGGTGCAGCTCATGTCCGGGCTGAAGGTGGTGGCGGAGGTGCCGCTGGTGATGCCCTGCTCCACGGCCCACTTCACCGCGTCAGCGTAGTAGGCATTCGCAGAGACGTCATCAAAGAGGGAGCCGGGCTTTTCGGCTTCGCCGTCTCTGGCGAAGCTGACCTCCACGGTGACCTTGCTGTCCGCCATGTGGAAGGTGTAGGTGCTCTCGGACCGCTTGGTGAGTTTCAGGTCCTTGTTCTTGGCGTCGGTGACGGTCAGCTCGTCCAGCTCATAGCCCGTGTCAGGCTTCACGGTGACGGTGATGCGGGTCCCGGCGGAGGCCTCGTCCGCGCTGACGGTCACGGAGCCGTTCCCATCGTCCTCGGTCACGATGGCATAGGTGCGCTCATGGTCGGAGGAGGAGCCGGAGCTGCCGCCGCCGGAGGACTCCTTCTCAACAGTGACGGTAAATGTAGCGGTCAGAGTGTTATCAGGAGTAGCTTCGCCCTCGTCAAGCAGGGCAATGCCTTCCGCAGCGCCGCTATTCTTGGTGTAGGTCGCGGTGATGTTAGCCGTGCCAGTGCTGACGGGCGTTACAACGATCTTGCCGCCCTTAAGTTCGGCTGTCGCAACAGTCTCATCATCGCTCTTCACGGTGCAAGTGTAATCCTTAAGATCGATCTCACTGTCAAAGACAGCGGTTTCCAGCGTCAGAGTACCGTCGCCCAACTTGATGCTCTTGGAGGTCTCCACATTTCCATCTGCATCCTTCACACCAATAACGATGGACGGGATCTCTGCACCGCTGCCGACTTCGACCTTATCGCCCTCCGGGTTCGTGACGGTCGCGCCGCCTTCGGGGATGGTCACATTGCCCTCCGAATCCACAGTGGGAAGATTATCTTTGCCGGAGATCGCGGTGCCGTCCGGCTGGATGACGGTATTGGGAGCAACCTTGCCGTCCTCGCTGCCGCTTTCCAGCACGATGTTGCCGTGGTTGTCCACGTAGTTGGAAGCGGACTCGTCCTCGACAGGAACAACGGTAATGGTGTTGCCGCCCTGCTGGACGCTTGCGCCGGGAGCCAAGTCGATGGCAGCGTTGCCGCCCTCGCTCTTGATCTCAGCCTTGGAATCCTCAGGGATCACAACAGTTGCGCCCTTGCCCACGGTGATGGCAGGAGTCTCGCCCTCGCTGGTGATGGTGCCGCCCTCCAGATTGAGGGTCGCGCCGTCAGCCAGATCGAAGATCGCGCCGTCGCCGCTGGTGGTGAAGTCGCCAGCTTCAACGGTGACGGTAGCGCCGTCGGCTACACTGACCGCAGGACTGCTGCTTGCGCCGTTGTCCAGATCGACCTTGACATCGGGATTTTTACCATTCTCATTATACACCGGCATACCGGTTTCTTCGTCAAAGCGCATCAGGCCGCTGGCAAAGAAAATCAGTTCGCCGCCGTCATTTACCTCGATCAGCGAAGCCTCGGAATTGTCATCCGCAGAACGTTTGACCTCGAAGTTTGCAATCTCGACCTGTCCGCCGTTATTGACAATAATGGCGCTCTGTCCTTCGGGGGCGATCAACTCACTGGGAGGAGAACCCACCATATTGGAAGCCACATTATCTGTGCCGTCCAAGATCAGGCGTCCATCCACTCCTACTTCAGCTGGTGCACCAAGCTGAACCACAAGTTTCTGCTTCTCTGCACTGGTAACACTTCCGCCGAATGTATTCTGGAGCAGTAAGCCACCATTTTCGACAGACAGTCCATTTGTCAACTTCAGCGTAACGGTTTTGAATACATTGTATGTACCAATCTGGGCATACCGATTCGCAACCTCGAGTTTCGCCTCAAGTTCATGCGAAGTATTCCCCGTATCCGCAATCATCATGGCAAAGGAACTCTCGTTAGTAAAAACGCAACCTCGCTCCTCTGAACCCTTGGCAGTGTCATACATTGGAATATTTTCTAATGTAGGGTTTGCAAACATTGCATAGACGTCACCGAAGGAGTTCGCGTTCTCAGTATTGACAGACGTTCCAGACTTCAAAGTTATCTGCTTTTTACCATTCAAGGTATAGTACGTAACCTCGTCAAATGGAGCCAGCACAAAGTTATATCCCCTTGAATTGATATTATTTATTTATTGCCTGTGCCGAGGAAACGCACATCAATACCGTCAATGCCGCAGCGGTAAGCCTACGGTAAACTTGGTTCTTCATTATCGAGTGACCTCCTGACGGTTGAGGACAGCGGTATCAACCAAGGTATCACCATCATAGACAGAGACATAGACATTCCATTCTACACTGCCCGGTTCCCGATTACGATTGATGCTTACACGGTGAGTGTCACTATAAGCAATTCCAGAATTCAACCAATAACCGTAGTCAGTACTATCCTCATCATAGCAGAAGTATAGGCATTGTTCTGAATCAAACTCTTCCCAAGAACTAGGAACTTCGCCGCCCCGAAGCGGAATATTTTCCAAGTCGATGGTGACATAATCATTTGCTGCCGTCACTTCTTCAGACATATTGATACGAGTGGTTCCGTCAGGTGTCCATGTCTCAGTTCCGGTTTCGTTATCCTTGCTATAAAGGAACAGAGCAACATAGGCATACGCATTTACAACATATTTATAGTTGGAAGGTGTACCACTGGGAACTACTACTTGATAGGCGCTTTTATCCTCAGTCAGTTTAACTTCCAGACCATCGATTGCATGCTTTTCAAACAAGTTACCGGTATGTGCATCCGTTCTGAGACATCCCTCTTCCGCACCCTTACAGGTCAGACCCATAGCATCTTCGTTTTTGATGTTACCGTCAACTTCTACTTGGACCTTCAACGACTTCAGCATATTCTCTGTCTCGCTGAAATAACCGCTGCCGGTGAAATAGTCCTTAGAACCGGCATCAGAGCAGAAGAAGTGTGCGCTCTCGTATCCACGAATTTCACCATAATTCTTTACACCGTCAAAGCTAATATGACGATCTTCGCGGAGACCAGTGGGATTGCCGAAGAACAGACCGGCATACCGGAGGGTAACATCGCCGTGGTTCTCACAGTCGATGAACTTAAAGTAGCTATCCAACGGATAGTCCTTGGCAGGCAGCGGATAGTAGCCGGAAAATACCGCCGCGTAAGTATCGCCCTCGATGTTGGCATAGTTGTTGCAGCTATCCATGGTGAAGTAAGGGCCAGCGGCGAACATAAAGGGCGCATAGTTAGCCTGACCGTTTCCAACCAGCTGAACAGTCGCAGATTTCTCGTCTTTATCAGTAGACACGACGTTAATATCATGCAGTTTATCAGTGCCCCACTCGATGCCAGTGGATTTATTGATGCGGAAGGTATAGTACATCAGAGTACCGGCCTTGCTGTCCAGATCCAGCGTAAAGTTACCAATGTCGGCGTTGTGGATCTGATAGAACAGGAAGCAGTTCTCCGGGATACCGCTGATAGTGAAGCCGCCGCCATCAAAGGTGCCCATGAAGAAAGTCAGATAGGCCTTCCATTCAGCCGGAGCAGTAAACTGGCTGAGATCCAAATCCATTGCCAGTTTAACATCATAGTATCTGCCATTATTATATGCTGCACAACTCTGCATCAGATCTTCAAATACCTCGGGTCTGTCGATGATATAAACCTTCGGATCATCCTTAGTGCCAGAACCGGGATATTCAGCAGCAAGCGCCTCGGACGCAGGTGTGACTGCATCCTCCTCATACACGATGGGCAGCTCGTCCGGGATCGGGCGCCCGTTCTCCTCGTCCGCCGCAAACGCCGCGGGGACCATGGTCGCCATCAGGCATATTGCCATCAGCAGGGACAACCATCTTTTTTTCATTCCTTTTTTGTTTGTTGGGAAAATGGATACTTTACCTGTCTCCACAGGCATGGGAATACAAATGATGCAAGCGCATCCCCCCTTAGCAGACCAATTTATGTTTACCCGCCTCCGCTGGATGGGGAACAAAGATACGATACACGGTACAATAGCGGCCCGTGCGGCCGGTCAACCGAGGATCCTGTCCGCATCAATGGCGGCCGCCATGCAGAGCCTTCCAGCTTTGGTTCCATTATACACAATTCTTCCAAAAAGTTCAAGCATGATTAACAAAATGTGGCATAAAAAATCGAAACGGAAAGAAGATATTTTGGAAGCCGCCGGGCAGATCCCGCCGCCATCCGCCCGGTTCTTGCTTTTTTCCACAAAAAAACAGGGAGGGGTCCGAAGGGCATCCAAGTTTTTTCCTAGAAGAACCAAAAAAATTCTATCGTTTTTTCAAGAAGCGGGGGATACAATAAGGGACGAAAAGCGGAAGGCTCCGCTTAGGAAGGAAATGTTTCGTACAGATCCGTACCACAACAGGAGGAATGAAAATGAAGAAGAAACTTGCTCTGATTCTCGCGGCCACCATGACGGTCAGCCTGCTGGCCAGCTGCGGCGGCTCCGGCTCCACCTCTGGAAGCGCTTCCCAGTCTGCGGGCTCCGGCGCCTCCGCCTCCGCCTCTCAGACCTCTGATCTGAAGGTCGGCGTGTTCTACTACAACTTTGCCGACGCCTACATCACCACCGTCCGCACCGCGATGGACAAGCAGCTGGAGGAGCTGGGCGTTCAGTACCAGAACTTCGACGCCCAGACCAACCAGGGCGAGCAGCTGAACCAGGTCAACACCGCCATCTCCGACGGCTACAACCTGCTGGTGGTGAACGTGGTGGAGAACGCCTCTCCCGACGCCGCCCAGAACATTGCGGACGCCGCCAAGGCCGCCGGCATCCCCGTGGTTTTCTTCAACCGCGACTTCGACGTCTCCGTGCTGGAGAGCTATGAGGAGAGCGCCTTCGTGGGCACCGACCCCGCCGAGGCCGGCCATATGCAGGGCAAGGCCGCCGGTGAGTACCTGGTGGAGAACTTCGACACCGTGGACCTGAACGGCGACGGCAAGATCTCCTATGTTATGTTCAAGGGCCAGGAGGGCAACCCTGAGGCTGATTACCGCACCCAGTTCGGCGTGGAGGACGCTGACGCTGTCCTGGAGGCCGCCGGCAAGCCCGCCCTGGAGTTCTATGACGCCAACAACGCCTCCAAGTACCTGGTCGACCAGACCGGCGCCTGGTCCGCTCAGGCCGCTGCTGACTACATGAACACCATCCTGGGTCAGTACAACGAGGGCAACAACAACATGGTCGAGCTGGTCCTGGCCAACAACGACAGCATGGCCGAGGGCGCGATCTCCGCTCTGCAGACCGCCGGCTGGAACCTGGAGGGCGGCGACAAGGTCATCCCCGTCTACGGCGTGGACGCCATGGCTTCCGCCGTGGAGAAGATCGACAACGGCATCATGACCGGAACCGTCAAGCAGGACGGCGACGCCATGGCCGCCACCATCGCCACCCTGGTGAAGAATGTCATGGACGGCGCTGACCTGATGGCCAACACCGAGAGCTATAAGTTCGCGGTGGACGGAGAGGGCGAGACCATCCCCAGCAAGATCCAGGTCCCCTACGCCATGTACACCAAGTAAGCAACGCGGTACCAACAGATCGCCCCGATCTGTGAGAAAGCGGGACGCGGGGCTGCCCTCCGGGGCAGCCCCCTTCCCATCCGTGGAGCCTTTGCCTCTGCCCCATCTCATGGGAGAGGCAGAGGCAGCGGCTCCACGCAGAGGAGAGAGGAGGAATATTCATGGATCATCCAGTTCTGCTGGAAATGAAGGGGATCAGCAAGGAGTTCCCCGGCGTCAAGGCCCTGGATAACGTCAACCTCACCGTCCGGGCGGGCACAGTCCACGCCCTGATGGGAGAGAACGGCGCCGGCAAGTCCACCCTGATGAAGTGCCTGTTCGGGATCTATAACCGGGATGCCGGCACCATCACCCTGGACGGCAAGGAGATCCACTTCAAAAGCTCCAAGGAGGCCCTGGAAAACGGTGTGGCCATGGTCCATCAGGAGCTGAACCAGGCCCTGACCCGCACCGTGCAGGACAACCTGTGGCTGGGACGCTACCCCAAGGTGGGCGGCATCATGGTCAGCGAGCGCATCATGGCCAAGCGCACCCGCGAGATCTTCGACACCCTGGAGGTGTCCGTCAACCCCAAGGCGGTCATGTCCACCCTGCCCGTCTCCCAGCGGCAGATGGTGGAGATCGCAAAGGCCGTCAGCTATGACTCCAAGATCATCGTTTTTGACGAGCCTACCTCTTCACTGACCGAGACTGAGGTGGAGCATCTGTTCCGCATCATCGATATGCTGAAGAAAAAGGGCTGCGGCATCATCTACATCAGCCATAAAATGGACGAGATCCTCCGCATCAGCGATGACATCACGGTCATGCGCGACGGCCAGTGGGTGGCCACCCGCCCGGCCAAGGAGCTGACCATGGAGGAGATCATCAAGCTCATGGTAGGCCGGGAACTGACCAACCGCTTCCCGCCCAAGACCAACAAGCCCGGCGACGTGATCCTGGATGTGCAGCACATCGCCGGCAAGTACACCCGCCTGAAGGACGCTACCTTCCAGCTGCGCAAGGGCGAGGTGCTGGGCATCGCCGGACTGGACGGCTCCGGCCGCACTGAGGTGCTGGAGAACCTGTTCGGCGCCATGACCCGGGAGGGCGGAACCATCATCCTCCACGGCAAGGAGATCCAGAACCGTACCCCCAAGGAGTCCATTAAAAATGGCTTCGCCCTGCTCACTGAGGAGCGCCGGGCCACCGGGATCTTCGGAATTCGGGACATCCGGGAGAATACGGTGATCTCCAGCCTGAAAGACTATCTGATGGGCGGCATCTGCCTGAGCGACAAGCAGATGAAGGAAAAGACCGAGTGGGCCATTCAGGCCATGCACATCAAGACCCCCACGCAGAGGACCCAAATCCGCTCCCTGTCCGGCGGCAACCAGCAGAAGGTCATCATCGGCCGCTGGCTGCTCACCAAGCCGGAGGTCCTGCTGCTGGACGAGCCGACCCGCGGCATCGACGTGGGCGCGAAATATGAGATCTACCAGCTGATCATCGACCTGGCCAACGAGGGCAAGGGAGTCATCATGGTCTCCTCCGAGATGCCTGAGTTGCTGGGCGTGTGTGACCGGATTATCGTTATGTCCGGCGGCCAGGTGGCCGGCGAGGTGGACGCCAAGAATACCAGCCAGGAGGAGATCCTCACCCTGGCGGCCAAGTATGTGTAAAAGAGGAGGAAAAGAACCATGAGCAACGAATCCAAAGAGTTGGCCGCAAAGGCCAAGAGCTTCGACTCGAAAAAAGCAGTTGATCTGCTGCTGGATAATGCCCTGTACATTTTGATGATCGTTGCAGTCATCTATATCCAGGTGTTTAAGAACTCCAACTTCCTCAGGCCAAGTTCCCTCATCAACATCCTCTCCCAGACGGCAGCCTATCTGCCCCTGGCCCTGGGGATCGCCGGCTGTATCGTGCTGACCGGCACCGACCTGTCCGCCGGCCGCTGCGTGGGCCTGACCGCCTGTATCTCCGCGTCCCTGCTCCAGGCGGTCACCACCTCCAACAAGATGTGGCCTGAGATCGGCACCCTGCCCATCCCCGTGGTCATCCTGATCGCCATGGGCATCGGCGCCGCGGTGGGCGTGTTCAACGGCTTCTTCGTGGCCAAGTTCAAGCTGCATCCCTTCATCGTCACCCTGGGCACCCAGCTGATCCTGTACTCCTGCCTGCTGCTGTACGTCAAGATGGGCAACAACGGCGGCATGGCCATCTCCGGTCTGGATAAGAGCTACAGCGACTTTATCAAGGGCTCCATCATCAGTGTGCCCACCGGAAACGGCACCAGCACTCCCATCCCCAACTATGTGTGGTTCGCCATCCTGCTGGCGGCCGTCATGTGGTTTATCTGGAACAAGACCACCTTCGGCAAGAATATGTTCGCTCTGGGCTCCAATGAGGAGGCCGCCCGGGTGTCCGGCGTCAACGTGCTGATGACCACCGTGCTGGTCTTTGCCCTGGCCGGCGCCATGTACGGCTGGACCGGCTTTGTGGAGGGCGCCCGCGTGGGCTCCAACACCGCCAACACCGGCCTGAACTACGAGCTGGACGGCATCGCCGCCTGCGTCATCGGCGGCGTCTCCTTCGTGGGCGGCATCGGCAAGATCCGCGGCATTGTGATCGGCGTGCTGCTGCTCCGCCTGATCTTCGTGGGCCTGAACATGGCCAGCGTCAATCAG
Source organism: Clostridiales bacterium (assembly GCA_902363045.1). Lineage (GTDB taxonomy): Bacteria > Bacillota > Clostridia > Oscillospirales > Oscillospiraceae > Lawsonibacter. The sequence continues at coordinate 82,540 of CABIYX010000004.1, read as the reverse complement.
GACCTGATCTATCTGGTCAAGGGCGGCATTATCCTGTTTGCCTGCGCCCTGGATATGCGCAAATATCTGGTCAAGAAATAATCGCATCGGACTTTTGATTGGGGCGCGCCGTGACAAGCGGCGCGCCCTTTGTGCCAGAAAGGAGAAACGGGCAGTATGCTGGAAAGATGGAGCGGGATATGGTATAATGGCCGGGAGAACGGCCATGAGAAAAAGAGCGCGCCGCCGGCTCGTGAGACTGTCTCTCCGGCACCGGAGAAGCCGGCGGGCTCCGGAGCGGGGCCGGGGAAGGGGGCGAACGGCGTGGAGTGCTATCGGGTGCTGCTGGTGGACGACGAGGAAGAGATCCGGGCCGGGATCAGCCGGAAGATCGACTGGGACAGCCTGGGCTTCACCCTGGCGGGGGAGGCGGACAACGGCGAGGAGGCCCTGGAGCTGGCCGAGCTGGTCCGCCCGGATGTGGTGCTCACCGACATCAAGATGCCCTTCATGGACGGCCTGGAGCTGTGCCGGCGTCTGAAACGGGTCCTGCCTGCCGCCAAGACGGTGGTATTTTCCGGCTTTGATGACTTTGAATACGCCCGCAAGGCGGTGGGGATGGGCGTGTCGGAATACATCATGAAGCCCATCAACGCCCAGGAGATGAGCGGGGTGCTCCTCCGGCTGAAGGACCAGCTGGACCAGCAGCAGGCGGAGCGGCGGGACATGGAGAGCCTGCGCCGCCGGTACGAGGAGAGTCTCCCCGTGCTGAGAGAGTTGTTTTATACCCGGCTGCTGGACGGCCAGGTCCGGTCGGAGCAGATCGGGGACCGGGCGGCCCGATATGAGATCCAGATGCCGGATGGGCCCTGGACAGTGGCTCTGTTTGATGTGGACAGTCTGGAGGATGCAGAGCAGCGGGACGAGCTGCTGCTCCTCTCCGTGCAGGGCTTTTTGAACAAGTACGCCAGCCTGGACTGCGTGGTGCGGACGGTGCTGTACAACGACAGCGTGGCCCTGCTGGCCCAGACCGATCAGACCTATACCCTGCTGGAGGAGCTGGAGCGCCTGCGGGCCCTGGCGCTGAACTATCTGGGCCTGGAGCTGACGGTGGGCGTGGGGCTGTCCTGCCCCGCCCTGGGAGAGTTGCGCCAGTCCACCGAGGGGGCGCGCTCCGCCCTGGACTACCGGGTGCTCATGGGGGGCGGCCGGGTGCTCTATATCGGCGACATCGAGCCGGGGACCTCCGCGGAGCTGTCCTTGGACGAGGATGACCAGCGGGAGCTGGCCACCGCGGTCAAGCTTGGGACGGCGGAGCAGGTGGAGGAGCTGGTATGCAGTCTGATGGAACGGCTGCGGAAGCACCGGATGGACCTGGCCCAGTGCAGCCTGTTCCTGCTGGAGCTGACCACCGCCCTGATCCGGCTGGCCCGGGCGGGCGATGTGGAGCTGGAGGCGGTGTTTGGCCCCGGCTTTACCGGGGTGGTGTCCATCTCTCAGTTCCGCTCCCTGGACGAGCTGGAGCACTGGTGCGTGGACCGCTGCCTCAACCTGCGGGAGCTGCTGGGCCGCCAGCGGAGCGACTCCGCCTGGCGGACGGTGGAGCGGGCCAAGCACTACATCAGCCAGCACTATGCCGACAGCGAGCTGAGCGTGGAGAGCGTGTGTACCCACCTCCACCTGTCTCCGGCCTACTTCTCCACCCTGTTCAAGCGGGAGGAGGGGATGAGCTTCATTGCCTATGTGACCAATGTGCGGATGGAGCGGGCGGCCCAGCTGCTGCTGGAGAGCGATGACAAGACCTATTTGATCGCGGAGAAGACCGGATATACCGATCCAAATTATTTCAGCTATGTGTTCAAGCGGCGCTTCGGCATCTCACCCTCCAAATACCGGGCGGGGGGAGAGCGGTAGGCGCGGCCTGAGGAAGGAGGGCGCGTGTGGGAAAGCTGCTGCGTAAGATGACAGGGCAGGCGGTGGGCCGCTATCGGGCCATGGGGATCCAGATGGTGATCTCCCTCTCCTTCACCGCGGTGGCCATTGTGGGCATGGTGTTTATGGGCATGAGCCTGTTCCTGCGCTTTTCCACCACCACATACGAGCTGATGGAGGACAACAGCCAGCGGGTCCTGGCCCAGGTGAACATGAACCTGGACGGCTATCTGCGGCGGATGATGCGGGTGTCCGACACCCTGTATTACCGGATCATCAAGAACACCGATCTGGAGGAGGGCTCCCTGGAGTCCAGCATGAGTCTTTTGTATGAGGAGAACCGGGAGTCCATCGTGTCCATCGCCGTGTTTGACGAGAAGGGCCGGCTGGTCTCCGCCGCGCCCCTGTCCGAGCTGAAGCCGGACGCGGAGCTTCGGGACAGCGGCTGGTTCCAGGCCGCCATCAAAAAGATGGAGAATTTCCACTTCTCCACCCCCCATGTCCAGAACCTGTTCCAGGAGCAGGACGCCCGCTACCGGTGGGTAGTCTCGCTGAGCAGCCAGGTGCAGCTCACCCGGGGCGGCGTTACCGAGACGGGGGTGCTGCTGGTGGATATGAGCTTCAGCGGCATCGAGCAGATCTGCCGGGATGTGCAGCTGTCCAACGGCGGCTACCTCTATCTCATCGACGGCTCCGGCGAGCTGATCTATCACCCGCGGCAGCAGCTGATCTACGCCGGACTGCTGGAGGAGAACAACCGGGCGGCGGCGGACTACTCCGACGGGAGCCACCGGGAGCGCTTTCAGGGGCGGGAGCGGCAGGTGACGGTCAAGACCGTGGGCTACACCGGCTGGAAGCTGGTGGGCGTGGTGCCCATGGAGGATCTGGAGGCGGATTCCCACCAGATGGTGCTCTTCGGGCTGTCGCTGCTGCTGTTCTCCATCTTCCTGATGGCCTTTTTGAACTTCCGGATCTCCGCCCACATCTCCGACCCCATCCGCCGGCTGGAGCGCTCCATCAAGGAACTGGAGGCCGGCCGGGACAATGTGGAGATCGAGGAGCGGGGCTGCTATGAGGTGCAGCACCTGAGCCGGTCCATCCGCTCCATGGTGTCCACCATGCACCACCTGATGGACGACATCGTCCAGCAGGAGGCGCAGAAGCGGCGCTCGGAACTGGAGGTGCTCCAGTCCCAGATCAACCCCCACTTCCTGTACAATACCCTGGACTCGGTGATTTGGATGACGGAGGCCGGACGGTATGACGAGGCCATCCAGATGGTGACCTCTCTGGCGCGGCTGTTCCGCATCTCCCTGAGCCGGGGGAGCAGTATCATCCCCCTAGCGGATGAGCTGGAGCACGCCCGGCACTATATGAACATCCAGCAGATCCGGTATAAGAACCGCTTCACCACCGAGATCACGGCGGAGCCCGGAACCGAGGGGCTGTATACCCTGAAGCTCATTGTCCAGCCCATTCTGGAGAACGCCATCTATCACGGGATGTCCGCGGCGGAGGACGAGGGCGTCATCTCGGTCCGGGCCTACCGCCGGGAGGACGATCTATTCATCGATGTGGAGGACAACGGTATGGGGATGCGTCCCGAGGTGGCGGAGCAGCTGCTGGAGGAGCACCGGCCCGCCATCAATACCAAGGGCTCCGGCATCGGGGTGCGCAACGTCCACCAGCGGATCCAGCTCACCTTCGGGCGGCAGTACGGGCTGACCATCCAGAGCGAGCCGGACGAGGGGACGCTGGTGCGGATCCATCTGCCGGCCTTGGACGAGGAGGAGTCACGGCCCTATCGGAAGGAGGCGGACGCGTGAAAGACCGGAGAAACGGGATCATCCAGCTGGCCATTCTGGTGACGCTGGGGGCTGCGGTGCTGCTGTCCCTGGCCGCCCCGGATCTGGAGGGACGGGACCGCGGCCGGGAGCCGGTGGAGGTCTCCGTGCTGATCCGCAGTGCGGACAGCGGCCTTTGGGCCAATACCCGCCTGGGCATGGAGCAGGCGGCGGGCGATCTGGGGGCGGAGCTGCGCTTTCTGACGCCCGGGGCGGACAACGACCGGGAGGAGCAGAAGGAGCTCCTCTGCCGGGAGGTGGAGCGGGGGACCGACGCGCTGGTGCTGGCTCCGGTGGACCCGGCGGACCTGGGCGCGGAGTGGGCGGCCCTGGCGGGGGACACCCCCACAGTGACCCTGGAGTCGGAGCTGCCCGGCGCCGTGGCCCTGATCACACCGGACAATGAGGCACTGGGCCGGGCGCTGGCCCGGCGGTCCCTGGAGGAGTACCGGGGCGGGACCGTTCTGCTTCTGGACTGCCTCCCGGAGAATACCGGGGTGCGGGCCCGGGTGGAGGCGGCGGAGGCCGCCCTGATCCGCGGCGGGGCCACGGTGCTCCGCTGGTCGGAGACCGGGGAGGAGGAGCTGGCCCGCCTGGATGAGGCGGGCAGCCTGGCACAGGTGGTCGCACTGGAGGCGGGGACCACAGAGCGCGCGGCCGAGATCAAGGAGCGCTCCGGCAGCGGCGCGGCCCTCTACGGCGTGGGTGTGACCGGGCGGATCGCCGCCTGGCTGGAGCGGGGGACCATCTCCGCCGTGGCGGCCTGGAGCGAATACGCCGCGGGCTATCTGGCGGTCCAGCAGGCGGTGGGAGCGGCCGGCGAAAAGACCGAGCCGCTGACAGGGACACTGCCCTTTTCAGTGGTGGGAGGCGATGAGATCTATGAACCAGAGTATCAAAAGCTGCTGTTCCCGGTCACGTCCTGACCGGCGGCGGGCCGCCGCGCTTTCGGCACTGCTGGCCTGCGCCCTTCTGCTGTCCGGCTGTGAGAGCCGGGGCACGGAGAAGACGGAGACCGTCCGGGTGGGCGTGGCCATCTATCAGCAGGACGACACCTTTATTTCCAATGTGGTCCAGGAGATGGAGCGTCTGGCCCGGGAGAAGGAGGGGGAGAGCCCCCTGAAGATCAACCTGAGCATCGCCGACGGCCAGAGCAACCAGACCCTCCAGATGGAGCAGGTGGACCGCTTTTTGGACTGGGGGTGCGATGTGCTGTGCGTCAACATGGTGGACCGCACCGCGGCGGCGGTGATCGTGGACAAGGCGGAGGAGGCCGGCGTGCCGGTGATCTTTTTCAACCGCCAGCCGGTGGAGGAGGACCTCCAGCGCTGGGAGAGGGCCTACTATGTGGGGCCAAGAGGCGAGCAGTCCGGGATATTTCAGGGACAGATCGTGTGGGAGCAGTGGCAGGAGGACCGGGAGCGGGTGGACCGGAACGGGGACGGCGTGCTCCAGTATGTGATGCTGGAGGGGGAGCCCAGCCACCAGGACGCCCTGCTGCGCACGGAGTACTCCATCAAGACCCTCACCAATGCCGGGATTTTGGTGGAGAAGCTGGCCAGCGATACCGCAAACTGGAACCGGGGACAGGCGGCGGCCAAGATGTCCCAGTGGTATCAGGAGTTTGGCGGCCAGATCGAGGCGGTCTTTGCCAACAACGACGATATGGCCCTGGGGGCCATCGACGTGCTTCTGGAGGCGGGAATGGCCCTGGAGGAGATGCCTGTGATCGTGGGTGTGGACGCCACCGCTCCAGCACTGGAGGCTATGGAGGCAGGGACGCTCAGTGGGACGGTGCAGAACGCCAAGGAGATGCCCCAGGTCCTGATGGACCTGGCCCTGTCTCTGTACGCCGGGGAGGACCCGGCCCAGGCTGCCGACCTGACAGCAGAGCACTATGTCTGGCTTCCCTACCGGAAGGTCAACCAGGAAAATTTCCGGAGTTTTCTGGAGGAATAGCCCTCCGGGGACTTGCGCCGCCTCCTGTTCTGTGCTATTTTATTTTTAGTAAAAATAAAGGGAGGGGATCACCATGGCTACGCTGCGGGAGCTGGCGGAACGGACGGGCTACTCCGCCGCCACCATCTCCAGGATCCTGTCGGGCGATCCAGCGCTGTCGGTGAGCATGGAAGCCAGAAGAAAGGTGCTGGAGGAGGCGGGGCGGCTGAACTATACCGCCACACGGAGCCGCAGGGGCCGGGCGCCCAAGGGGGTGCTCCGGGTGGGGATCGCAGAGATGCTCACGCCGGCCCAGCAGCTGGAGGACCCCTTCTACCTCTACCTCAGTGGGTTTGTCCGCCAGGGATGCCTGGATCGGAAGTATACTGCGGTGCCTTTAGAGAGCCGGGGAGAGGGATTCCTGACTCCGGAGGGAGAGGCTCTGGATGGGATCATTGCCATTGGAAAGTTTCGGTCTGGACAGATCGCAGCCTTAGAGTCCATCTGCCCTCAGATCGTATTTTTAAACTCTTCCCCGCTGGAGAGTCGATTTGACTCAGTGGTATTGAACTTCTCTCTGGGCATTTCTATGGCTCTGGAGCATTTGGTGGAACTGGGACACCGATCTGTGGGTTTTATCGGCCCGGAATGGAAGCTGGATGACCTGGGCCGCCGGGCCCCCGAGGTGCGCCGCCAGCTCTTTGCCCAGCAGATCGCGGCCCGGGGACTGGATTGCCGGGGCTGGCTGCTGGACTGCCCCATGGAGACGGAGGCGGCTGCCCGGGCGGTGGGAGAGCGTCTCTCCGGCGGAGGGAGCCGTCCCACGGCGCTACTGGCGGCCAATGAGGAGACGGCCATTGGAGTCATCCGGGCCCTGAGGCTGGCCGGTTTGGACGCACCGAAGGATCTGTCGGTGGTTTCCTTCAACGACACGCCCCGCTCCGCCCTGGTGGAGCCGCCTCTGACATCGGTGTCTGCCCATGTGGAGGAGATGGCACGCACTGCCCTGCGTCTGCTGCGGGAGCGGGTGGCCCTCCCGGGAAGGGAGCCGGAACGTACTGTTCCACTGAAGGTGGTGGTGTCATCTTCTCTGACCGTGCGGAGCAGCACTGGGCCTGTCCCGGCGGAATGACCAGAAAGATAGGGGATTTTCTGTCAAAGCCGCTGAACTTTCTGAATCTTCAAAAGATGGATTGAATTTTTAGTAAAAATAAATATACTTTGTAGTAGAAATAAGAAAGAGGTGACGTCTATGAGTTCCACGGGAGAGCTGTTACAGAAGTTGCAGGAAGGCGGGGGAGATGAGGCGCTTCGGGGGCTGTATGCTCTGGATGGAAGCGACGCCTCCCTGGAAAAGGGACGGGAGCGGGCGGTCCGGGTGGTCCGGGCCTTTGAGGCGGAGTTCGGAGCGCGGCCCCAGGCCGCTCTGTTCAGCGGACCGGGCCGGACGGAGATCGGCGGCAACCACACCGACCACCAGCACGGCCGTGTGCTGTGCGGCAGTGTGGATCTGGATATGCTGGCCTGCGCCGCCCCCAACGGGACGGACCTGGTCCGGATCCGGTCGGAGGGCTACCCCGCCCTGGAGGTGGACCTGCGGGATCTGAAGGTCCGGGAGGAGGAGAAGAACAGCTCCCCCGCGCTGGTGCGGGGAGTGGCGGCCCGGCTGGTGGAGCTGGGATGCCGTCCGGCAGGCTTTGACGCCTATGTGACCTCCACGGTGCTGTCCGGCTCCGGCCTGTCCTCCTCCGCCGCCTATGAGATCCTGGTGGCCACCATCGTGGACTGCTTCTTCGGCGGCGGGACCCTGGATCCTGTGGAGCGGGCCAAGGTGGGCCAGTACGCGGAGAACGTCTACTTCGGCAAGCCCTGTGGGCTGATGGACCAGATGGGCTCCTCGGTGGGCGGTGCGGTGGCCATCGACTTTGCCGACCCGGCCGCCCCTGTGGTGAAGAAGGTGGAGTACGACTTTACCCGGTCGGGCCATGCCCTGTGCATCGTGGACACCGGCTCCTGCCACGCGGATCTCACCGACGACTATGCGGACATCACCCGGGAAATGGGCGCAGTGGCCGCCCATTTCGGCAAGAAGTTCCTGCGGGACGTGGACGAGGGGGCCTTCCGGGCCGCCCTGCCCCAGCTGCGGCAGGAGTGCGGCGACCGGGCGGTGCTTCGGACCATGCACTTCTTTGAGGAGGACTGCCGGGCGGAGCAGGAGGCCCAGGCCCTGGAGCAGGGCGACTTTGCCGCCTTTCTGGCCCTGGTGGACCAGTCGGGGCTGTCCTCCGCCCTGAACCTGCAGAACACCTGGTCGGCGGCGGCCCCTCAGCAGCAGGCCATCCCGGTGGCCCTGGCCGTGGGGCGGGAGCTGCTGGGCGGCTCCGGCGCCATCCGGGTCCACGGCGGCGGATTTGCCGGTACCATCCAGGCCTTTGTCCCCAACGAGAAGCTGGAGACCTTCCAGCAGGGAATGGAGGAGCTGCTGGGTCCGGGGATGTGCCACATCCTGCACATCCGGCCCCAGGGCGGCTGTGTGGTTTTGAAGTGACGTCAGGCGGAACAGCGGAATAGAAAGGACGGAATGAAGAATATGGCGATTTTAGTGTTGGGTGGAGCCGGCTATATCGGCTCTCACACCGTGTACGAACTCATCGATGCCGGCCGGGACGTGGTGGTGGCGGACAACCTGCTCACCGGCTTCCGGGCCGCCGTGCACCCCAAGGCCCGCTTCTATGAGCTGGACATCCGGGACCGGAAGGCCCTGGACCAGCTGTTTGAGCAGGAGAAGATCGAGGGCGTTATCCATTTCGCTGCCTCCTCCCAGGTGGGCGAGTCCATGAGCGACCCTCTGAAGTACTACGACAACAATCTGGGCGGCACCATCTGTCTGCTGGAGTCCATGGTGGCCCACGGGGTGGACAAGATCGTGTTCTCCTCCACCGCCGCCACCTACGGCGAGCCGGAGCGGGTCCCCATCCTGGAGACGGACAAGACCGTTCCCACCAACTGCTATGGCGAGACCAAGCTGGCGATGGAGAAGATGATGTCCTGGACCAGCCGGGCCCACGGCCTGCGGTATGTGGCCCTGCGGTACTTCAACGCCTGCGGCGCCCATCCCTCCGGAGCCATCGGCGAGGCCCACGCCCCTGAGACCCACCTGATCCCCCTGATCCTCCAGGTGCCCAACGGCCAGCGGGAGAAGATCTCCATTTTCGGCGACGACTACGCCACCAAGGACGGCACCTGCGTCCGGGACTATATCCACGTCACCGATCTGGCCCAGGCCCATATCCTGGCTCTGGATTATCTGCTGAAGGGCGGGGACAACAACGTGTTCAACCTGGGCAACGGAGTGGGCTTCACCGTCAAGGAGGTCATCGACGTGGCCCGGAAGGTCACCGGCCATCCCATCCCCGCGGAGATCTCCCCCCGGCGGGCGGGCGACCCCGCACAGCTGGTGGCCTCCTCGGACAAGGCCAAGGACGTCCTGGGCTGGAAGCCCCAGTATGCCGATCTGGAGACCATCGTCTCCTCCGCCTGGGCGTGGCACAAGAGCCATCCCCACGGCTTTGCGGACTGAGGGGCGGGTGTGGCGGCAATGATCGATGAAGCCGTTTCCAAGCTGGTCACCTACGCCCTGCGCACTGGGCTGATCCAGGAAAATGAGACCGTCTGGGCGGTCAACACCATTCTGGACGCCCTGAAGCTGGACAGCTATACCGACCCCGGGAAGGAGTGGGAGGAGCTGGAGCTGGCCCCCATCTTGGAGGAGCTGCTGGACGACGCCCACGCCCGGGGCGTGCTGGCGGAAAACTCCGTGGTGTACCGGGATCTGTTCGACACCGAGCTGATGGGCCGCCTCACCCCGCGGCCCGCTCAGGTCATTGAGACCTTCCAGTCCCTGTACCGGGAGGATCCCAAGCGGGCGACGGACTGGTACTATAAATTCAGCCAGGATACCAACTATATCCGCCGGGACCGCATCGCCCGGGATATGCAGTGGAAGGTCTCCACAGAGTATGGGGAGCTGGACATCACCATCAACCTGTCCAAGCCGGAGAAGGACCCCAAGGCCATTGCCGCCGCCCGGAACCTGCCGGCCTCCAACTACCCCCGGTGCGCCCTGTGTGCCGAGAATGAGGGCTATGCCGGCCGGGTGAACCACCCCGCCCGGCAGAACCACCGCATCGTTCCCATCACCATCAACGGCTCTCCCTGGTTCATGCAGTACTCCCCCTATGTCTACTACAATGAGCACTGCATCTGCCTGAACAGCGTCCACACTCCCATGAAGATCGACCGGGCCTGTTTTGGAAAGCTGCTGGACTTTGTGGGGCAGTTCCCCCATTACTTCGTGGGCTCCAACGCCGATCTGCCCATCGTAGGCGGCTCCATTCTGGCCCACGACCACTTCCAGGGCGGCTGCTATACCTTCGCCATGGAGAAGGCCCCCGTGGAGACCCCGGTGACCTTCCCCGGCTTTGAGGACGTCCAGGCCGGCATTGTCAAGTGGCCCATGTCGGTGATCCGGATCCGCTCTGCCCAGGCGGAGCGGCTGGTGGAACTGGCCGACCGGATCCTGGTCTCCTGGCGGGGCTACACCGACGAGGCGGCGGTGATCCTGGCCGAGACCGACGGCGTCCCCCACAACACCATCACCCCCATCGCCCGGATGCGGGACGGGGAGTTTGAACTGGATCTGGTGCTGCGCAATAACCTGACCACCGAGGAGCACCCTCTGGGCCTGTACCACCCCCACGCCGAACTCCACCATATCAAGAAGGAGAATATCGGCCTGATCGAGGTCATGGGCCTTGCAGTGCTGCCCGCCCGGCTGAAGGACGAGCTGGCCGCCGTGGCCGACGCCCTGGTGACCGGGGCGGACCTGCGGGCGGATGAGCGCACGGAGAAGCACGCCGACTGGGCGGAGGGCTTCCGGGACAAGTACTCCATCACCCGGGAGAACGCACTGGAGATCGTTCAAAAGGAAACTGGCCTGGTCTTTGCCCAGGTGCTGGAGCACGCGGGCGTATATGGACGCAGTCCGGAGGGGAAGGCGGCCTTCCTCCGCTTTATCCAGCAGGTGTAATACGCATATCGTGAGAAAGAGACAGCCCCCGGAGCGATGCTCCGGGGGCTCAGCTTGTCGAAAAAGTATTTTCGACAAGCTGCCGAACTTTTGAGCACTTTCAAAAAGTGCTCAAAAGTTGTTTGATTGGACGTGAAAGACAACCCTGACGGTTTTCTTTTCACACTATCTTTCCCTCCGAATCCTTTGGTTGGAGGGCTTTTCGATAGTCTCGGCCCCCGGAGCATCGCTCCGGGGGCTGCACTATCTGTCGAAAAAGCGGCGCTGTTGCAGTTCAAGAGATAACGCCAAGGATCATTCCGCGAACATGGGGGAGGAGAGATAGCGGTCGCCGGAGTCGGGGAGGATGACCACGATGGTCTTACCCGCGTATTCCGGCTGTCGGGCCAGTTGGGCGGCGGCCCACAGAGCCGCGCCGGAGGAGATCCCCACCAGAACACCCTCGGTGCGGACCAACTCCCGTCCGGCAGTAAATGCGTCCTCGTCCCGGACCCGGATGACCTGATCGTAGATGCTCCGGTCCAGGGTGTCGGGGATGAAGTTGGCGCCGATCCCCTGGATCTGGTGGGAGCCAGCCTGGCCGCCGGAGAGCAGGGGGGAGGCGTCGGGCTCCACCGCCGCCACGTGGATGGCGGGGTTTTGCTCCTTCAGATAGCGGGCGGTGCCGGAGAGGGTGCCGCCGGTGCCCACACAGGCCACCAGCACATCGACCTTACCCTGCGTGTCCGCCCAGATCTCCGGGCCAGTGGTGCGGTAGTGGGCGTCCGGGTTGGCGGGGTTGTCGAACTGTCCGGGGATGAAGCTGCCGGGAATGGAGCGGGCCAGCTCCTCCGCCTTCTCCACCGCGCCCTGCATCCCCAGCGCGCCGGGGGTGAGGACCAGCTCCGCCCCATAGGCGGCCAGCATGGCCCGGCGCTCCGCGCTCATGGTGTCCGGCATGGTGAGGATCAGACGGTAGCCCCGGACGGCGGCCACGCAGGCCAGACCGATGCCGGTGTTCCCGGAGGTGGGCTCGATGATCACGGCGCCGGGCTTCAGCAGCCCCCTGGCCTCCGCGTCCTGGATCATGGAAAGGCCCACCCGGTCCTTGGCGGAGCCGGCGGGATTCAGGTATTCCAGCTTGGCCAGCACCTGGGCGGAGAAGCCGTGCCGGGCTCCATACCGCTCCAGAGCCAGCAGGGGGGTGTGTCCGATCAGCTCTTCCACGCTGTGCGCGATCTTTGACATAGCAGTACCTCCTATTCAGTCGATGTGACTGGTATCATCAAAAGGATGATACCGCCTGCTCCGCGGCTTTGTCAACATTGACCTTTGCAAAAGAGGGCGGGAGGGGGTATAATACCCGGAGAAATGCTGAGGCCGCTCTGCAAGGGAGCGGCCGGGGCGGACAGTCAAAAGGAGGTATGGGGAATGAAGGTCGGTATGGTACTGGAGGGGGGCGCGCTGCGCACCATTTTTTCCACCGGGGTGCTGGACGCGATGCTGGAGAAGGACCTGATGGCGGACTATGTGGTGGGCGTATCCGCCGGGATCGCCTATGGGGTGAGCTATATCTCCCGCCAGCCCAGGCGCAATCTGGAGATCCTGACCCGCTTTGCCAACGACAGGCGCTATATGGGGCTGGGCAATCTGCTGGACCGGCATAACCGCAGCTATTTTGGGCTGGAATTCTCCTATGAGACCATTCCCAATGAGCTGGTACCATTTGACTATGATACCTTTGCCGCCTTCCCCGGAAAGGTGGAGGCGGGGGTGACCAATCTGGAGACGGGAAAGGCCGAGTATCTGGAGGTCCCCCGCCGGGACGACAACTTCCTGTTGCTTCAGGCTACCTGCGCCATGCCCCTGATGTTCCCCATCTACCGGCTGGGGGGAAAGCCCTATTTGGACGGTGGAGCGGCGGAGACCGTGCCCTATCCCCGGGCCTTTGAAATGGGCTGCGACCGGGCCATTGTGATCCTGACCAAGCCTAGGGGCTTTGTGCGGAAGCAGGAGAAGCTGTTGCCGGTGATCGAGCGGCGGTACCGGGAGTACCCCAATTTCTGCCAGACCATGAGAGAGCGGGCGGAGCGGGACAACCGGGCTCGGGAAGAACTCTTCCGCCTGGAGAAGGAGGGGAAGGTTCTGGTGCTGGCCCCGGAGGATCTTCGGGGTGTGAGCCGCATCGAGCGGGATGTGGAGAAACTGCGCCTACTGTGGGCGGACGGATACCAGCAGGGGATGGAACGAATGGAGGAGATCCGCTCCTTCATGGGCAGGTAGGGGGAGCGCTCTGCGGCCCCTCCGGCGCGTCCAGGGCGTACAGGGCCAGCAGATCCCCCAGCACAGTGAAAAAGGCGGCCAGGCGGTTCAGCTCCTCCTGAGTCAGCCCCCGGGCAAGGGATGCGGCGATTCCAGCCGCACCCGCGGCCGTGGCATCGCTCCCGGCCCAGTGATGAAAGACAGACAGACGGACCACCCCCGGACCATGCTATGCGGCAGGCCCCCGGGCGGTCCCTTTTTGCGTCCCGCCGCCGGGAGAGCCATTTCCGTCCTTCCCATTTGACGGGAAGTGTGGTACAATAAGCCGATAATACAAGGAGGGCGGCATGATCGTATTAGGCATCGATCCCGGAGTGGCCACCATCGGGTTTGGCGTGATCCGGGCGGAGCGGGGGAAAAATACCCTGCTGCGGTACGGCGTGATCACCACGCCGCCGGGGATCCCCCTGTCCAGCCGTCTGCTTCAGATCGACCGGGACATGGAGGAGCTGATCCACACCTTCCAACCGGACGAGATGGCGGTGGAGGAGCTTTTTTTCTCCAAAAATATCACCACCGGCATCGCTGTGGCCCATGGCCGTGGCGTCATCCTGCTGGCGGCGGAGCGGCTGGGGGTGCCCATCTTCGAGTACACCCCCATGCAGGTGAAGCAGGCGGTGGCGGGCTACGGCGGAGCGGACAAGCGGCAGGTCATGCTGATGACCCAGCGCCTGCTGAGCATGAAGCAGATCCCCAGGCCGGACGACGCCGCCGACGCCCTGGCCATCGCCATCTGCCACGGGAGGTCGGCTACATCCCTGCTGAATACGGAGCGGGTCTTTGACCCGAACCGATACGATACCAGATGAATTAGGAATTAGGAATTAGGAGTTAGGAATTTAGAATTGGGGAATGAGAAGCGAGGCTTCTTTCCGGGCTCCTGATTCTGAGCTTAACACAGGGGGAACAGCGAAATGTTTTACTATCTCAGCGGCACCCTGGCCCATATTGAGCCCTATCTGGCCGTGATCGACTGCGGCGGGGTGGGCTATGCCTGCCGAACCACCAGCTATACCCTCTCCGCTTTGAAGAAAGGCGACAAGGGAAAACTCTTTACCCATTTGAACGTCCGGGAGGACGCCATGGAGTTGTACGGCTTTGCCACCCAGGAGGAGCTGAACCTGTTCCAGCAGCTGATCTCAGTGTCCGGTGTGGGCCCCAAGGCGGCCCTGTCCATCCTGTCGGCCAGCACCCCGGCCAATCTGGCCCTGTCCATCATCACCGGGGATGAGAAGGCCCTCACCTGCGCCCAGGGCATCGGAAAGAAGATCGCCCAGCGGGTGATCCTGGAGCTGAAGGATAAGCTGGCCAAGGGGCAGACCATCTCCGCCAAAGGGGAGGCATACGGCGGCAGCGGCGTGACCGTCATCCCGGAAAACAAGCTGTCTGAGGCGTCTGCCGCCCTGGCGGTGCTGGGCTATTCCCAGGGGGAGATCAACGCGGCCCTCAAGGGGATCGACCTGGACAGCATGACCCTGGAGCAGATCATCAAGGCGGCGCTGAAGAAGATGATGAAGCAGTAAGGAGGGACACGATGGCCAAGTACGAGACCCGCCTCCGGGGTGATTTTGACGAGACCCTGCGCGATCTTCACGACGGGATCCTGGACAAGAGCGCCTCCGCCAGCTTTGAGGATGAGAGTTATGTACAATGCGCCGGGGTGCGCTGCTGTGTCCGGGTGTATGAGCGGTACAGCTGGTCGGGAGGCAACCGCCTGTCCATGACCCTCACTTTGGTTGGGGATGGGGAGGAACTGTTTCTGTCTGCTATCACCGCCGGCGGCAGCCAGGGGATGTTCTTGAAGTTCAATACCTGGGGGGAGGAGTTTTTCCTGGATACCCTCCGGGAGTTGGTGGAGCGGCATCCTTCCGTACTGTAACTTGCTTTTGCGGAACTGGGGAACTTTGTTCCAGATGGAGTGAAAGGAGCGGCAGCCATGGCAAAATTGGAGCGGGAAATTCCGGGCTATTACGATTTTGATGAGGTGCTCTGTTATTTACATAACAGAATTCTGGACAGCAGCCTTTCCGCCAGCTATGAGAACGGCAGCGAATACTGCTGGGGCGATGTTCGATGCGCTGTGCGTGTCTACGAGCGCTATACCATACTGGGGGATAACCGTCTCAGTCTGACCGTGATGTTGGCGGGGCACGGAAACCAGCTCTATCTTTCCGGAATCACCGCGGCGGGAAGCGGCGGAGTCGGGAAAATCATCCCCTGGGGGGAAGAAGAATTTTTGAATGTCTTGGAGAAGCTGGCTGATCAGCTGACAGGGCAAAATAATTGAAACCATACGACAGTACTGTGCGATTAGGATGTGAACCCATGGCAATCGACTTTTCCGGAACGGAATATGAGAATGAGGAGCTGGAGCCTCTGGTGACCACCTCCCTCACCCGGGAGGATGAGGGAGAGTACTCCCTGCGGCCCAAGACCCTCCGGGAGTACATCGGCCAGGAGAAGGCCAAGGGCAATTTGGAGGTATTCATCCAGGCGGCTAAGATGCGGAACGAGCCCCTGGACCACGTTCTGCTCCACGGCCCCCCGGGTCTGGGCAAGACCACCCTGTCCGGCATCATCGCCAACGAGATGGGAGTCAACGTGCGCATTACCTCCGGCCCCGCCATTGAGAAGGCGGGGGATCTGGCGGCTCTGCTCACCAATCTCAACGAGAACGACATCCTGTTTGTGGACGAGATCCACCGCCTCAACCGCTCAGTGGAGGAGGTGTTGTATCCGGCTATGGAGGACTATGCCATCGACATCATCATCGGCAAGGGCCCTTCGGCCAATTCCATCCGGCTGGATCTGCCCAAATTCACGTTGATCGGGGCCACCACCCGGGCGGGCCAGCTGTCCGCCCCCCTGCGGGACCGGTTCGGCGTTACACTCCGGCTAGAGCTGTACACTCCGGAGGAGCTGGCGCTCATTGTCACCCGGTCCGCCGGGATCCTGGAGGTGCCCATCGAGGCGGACGGCGCCATGGAGATCGCCCGGCGCAGCCGGGGTACGCCCCGCATCGCCAACCGGATGCTCCGGCGGGTGCGGGACTTCGCCCAGGTGCGGGCCGGGGGCGTGATCACCAAAAAAGTGGCGGATGAGGCCCTCACCGCCCTGGAGATCGATCCCCTGGGGCTGGACTCCATCGACCACCGGATGCTCCGGAGCATCATGGAAAACTACCGGGGCGGCCCAGTGGGGCTGGAGACCTTGGCGGCCACCATCAACGAGGAGTCCGTTACCCTGGAGGACGTATACGAGCCCTATCTGATGCAGCTGGGCTTCCTCACCCGGACGCCCCGGGGCCGCTGTGTCACACCGAAGGCGTATCAGCATCTGGGCCTGCCCGTCCCCGGAGGGGAGTGCGGGAGCGGCCTGGACCAGCTGACGCTGTGAGGCCTTCGATTTTGTGAGGTCCTTTGAGAACACAGAGCAAAACAAAGTTTTGCGGCAAAATTCTTTTGGCTTCTTTTTCTTTTAAGAAAAAGAACAGAGAAAAAATGAGGTGTTGCAATTATGGGAAAACTGTTTGGAACGGACGGCATCCGCGGCGTGGTCAACGCCGGCCTGGACGCGGATCTGGCTTATAAGGTGGGACTGGCCGCGGCTGAGGTGCTGGCCAGCGGCAAGAAGGCGGGGGAGAAGCCCCTGGTCACCATCGGCAAGGACACCCGGATCTCCGGCGACCTGCTGAAGGGCTCTTTGATCGCGGGACTGTGCACCGCCGGGGCCGACGTGCTGGACCTGGGCACCCTGCCCACCCCGGGGGTGGCCTGGGTGACGGTGGACGAGAAGGCGGACGCCGGCATCGTCATCTCCGCCAGCCACAACCCCTTCGAGCACAACGGCATCAAGATCTTCAACGGCCAGGGCTTCAAGCTGTCCGACGAGCTGGAGGAGAAGATCGAGGACATCGTCCTCTTTGCCCACAACAACGTGCCCCGCAAGACGGGAGCGGAGATCGGCAAGGTGAGCTATGTGGCGGAGAAGGCCGCCCTGGACTACATCGACCATCTGGAGAGCACCATCACCAGCGACCTGGCCGGACTGCGCATCCTGGTGGACTGCGCCAACGGCGCCTCCTACACCACCGCCGCCCGCCTGTTCGACCGCTTCCCCAAGTTGCGCACCGACGTGATCAACGCCGACCCCGACGGGGTGAACATCAACGACAAGTGCGGCTCCACCCACATTGACAGCCTGGCCGCCATGGTCAAGGCGGGCGGGTATGACATCGGCATTGCCTTCGACGGGGACGCCGACCGCTGTCTGGCGGTGGACGAGCAGGGGAACCTGATCGACGGAGACCAGATCATGGCCGCCTGCGGCCTGGACCGGAAGGAGAAGGGACAGCTGCCCGGGGACACGGTGGTGGCCACGGTGATGTCCAACCTGGGCCTGCACGTCTTTGCCGGGGAGCACGGCCTGAAGCTGGAGTGTACCTCTGTGGGCGACCGGAACGTGCTGGAGCGGATGCAGGAAAAGGGCTATGTTCTGGGCGGCGAGCAGTCGGGCCACATGATCTTCCTGGACTATGCCACCACCGGCGACGGACAGCTCACGGCCCTCCAGGTGCTGGCTCTTCTGAAGGAGAGCGGAAAGAAGGCGTCTGATGTGTTCGGCAGCTGCGCCCGCTATCCCCAGGTGCTGATCAATGTGCCTGTGGCCAGCAACGACGTGAAAAAGGCCGTCATGGCCAGTGACGCACTCTGGACCGCGGTGCGCGGGGAGGAGGAGCAGCTGGCCGGCAGCGGCCGGGTGCTGGTGCGTCCCTCTGGAACAGAGGCCCTGATGCGCGTGATGGTGGAGGCCAAGACGGAGGAGGCCGCTCAGGCCGCCGCAGACCGCCTGGCCGCCCTGATTCCCGGCCTTGCAGAGGGCTGACTTAGAAAAATTTGACAGGGATATGGAGAAATGAACAAATTTTTTCCGAAGAGCCCTTGACAAAACCAGTCAATTTGTTTATGATGTATAAGAACGAAAATACAAGTTCAGGAAACCCGGATTTCCAGTCCATGACGGATGAGGAAATATGCCTTCTGGCTGGAGCGGGAAGCACAGCCGCAGAGGAAGCCTTGGTCCAGCGCTATGGCCGCATGGTGCGTGCCTGTGCCCGCCCGCTGTTTCTGGCGGGCGGAGACAGCGAGGACCTCTTTCAGGAGGGCATGATGGGCCTGCTCAGCGCTGTGCGCAGCTTTGAGCGGGGAAGGGACGCATCCTTCCGCACTTACGCAGAGATCTGCATCCGCAGGCGGCTGTACAGCGCCATCCGGGCGGCCCAAGGCAGCAAACACTTCCCTTTAAATCACAGCATTTCATTCGAACCCCCTCTTTTTGACGGAACCAATGCGTACCTGTTTTCCAGCGAAGAGAGCCCAGAAGATGTCATCATTGGCAGGGAGGAACTGAGAGAGCGGCTTGCCGCTCTGAAGGGCCAGTTGTCTGAGTTCGAAGCCAAGATCCTGCCGCCCTATTTGAGCGGACTGTCCTGCGGAGAGATCGCTCAGCGGGTGGGACGGCCTCAAAAGTCGGTGGACAATGCGATCCAGCGTGTCCGCCGGAAGGTGGCCCGGCAATTTTCTTCCAGCGGATCCAGCGAGAGCTGATCGCAATATTACACCGCCCAAGCCATGACTATGGGCAACGAGTCAAAGAGAGGGAAAACCATTATGTACGAAGACAAGATCCTGGTATGCAAAGAGTGCGGCAACGAGTTCACCTTTACCGCTGGTGAGCAGGAGTTCTACGCGGAGCGCGGCTTTCAGAATGAGCCTCAGCGCTGCAAGGCCTGCCGTGACGCCCGCAAGAACGCGGCCCGCGGCCCCCGTGAGTACTTCACCGCTACCTGTGCTGCCTGCGGCGGCGAGGCTCGCGTCCCCTTCGAGCCCAAGTCCGACCGTCCTGTCTACTGCAGCGAGTGCTTCGCTAAGATGCGCGAGCAGCAGGGCTGAGCGTAAACAGTCTGTAAAAAAGGACGCCCAATGGGCGTCCTTTTTTTGCTGTCTCCCGGAGGAGGTCATTTCAGGTCGCGCTCTCTGCTCCGCCCGACCATATAATCGATGGAGGTCCGGTAAAAGTCCGCCAGAAGGATCAGATGCCGGACAGGGATCTCACGTTTTCCGGTCTCATAGCTGCTGTATACCCGCTGGTCGATGCCCAGCAGGGCTCCGATCTCCTTCTGCGTCATGTCCGCGTCCTGCCTCAGGTCTAAAAGCCGTGGGAAATACATGAAGCTTCACCTCACTGCTATTTTGACTACTATCGTTTGATTGTGTTGATTTTACTATCAAAAAGTAGTAAGATGTTAAAAATGAAATGGATCGTGAGGTGCCTGAAGTGGATCATACCATGGATTGGAAAGAAAAGATACGGAGCTTGGTGAGGGCCATATTTAGGTAAAATACTGTGTGTGCAACCGCCGGTTGCGCAGATTCAACCTCTGGATGGTAGACTGAAGAAGCGAACTCTGCTACAATTCATTCAAAAGAGAGGGGAAGTTAGATATGACGATGGGAGAACGTATCCAATCCCTGAGAACTGGATGCGGTTTGTCACAGGAGCAGCTGGCCGGGCTGGTCGGAGTGTCTCGTCAGGCGGTGAGCAAGTGGGAGCGCAGCGAGGCTATACCGGATACCAATAAATTGGCAGCTCTGGCCGGGGCTTTGGGGACGACGGCAGACGAACTGTTGGGCGGTCAGGACCAAGAGGCGAGGCGGGAGGAGTACCAGGGTGCAGAGAAAGACTGCCCCGGGTGGCTGGCCATCCACTGGCATTGGCTGGGCGTACCTGTCTGCCTTTGGGGAACTGCGCTCCTGATTCGTGCAATTCTGGGCCTTTCGATTGCGAGCCGCATGGCAGAGGGGGCGCTCTCCATCCAGACGGTCCTTCTTCTGGCTCTGCCGGGAATGATCCTTCCGCTGTTCGCCGTGGCCGGCGGGGCCGCGCTGTTCTTTTTGGGACGGCGCACGATTCGATGCTGGTACGGTCAGAGCGGCGGTGAGATGCCTGCATGGAGCGGGGTGAAGGGTCTGCTGGCCCGGCGCTGGTATTGGGCGGGGATCCCGGCAGCGCTGCTTGGGGTATTGGGTTTTGGATACAAGCTGGATGCCGCGCTGCGCCTGTACCGGAAGTTGAGCGTTCTGAATCCTCTGCTGTCCATGAATTTTGGACTTGAAACGGATCCCGGTCAGATCTATGGGAATATGATCCCATCGGGCTGCTTGAACGCTCATGGGGAGATCGTCTATGACAAAGTATTTGTCCTGTTGGGACAGGGACTGATCTTCCTGGTAACTGGGGTTCTGCTGGGTTCTGCCCTGTTCCTTCTGGGACGGCGGGCGGTACGCCGCCGCTGGCAAGAAAAGAGCGAAAAATTGGTTGCAAAATAGCGGCAGTTAGGGTATACTATCCTCATCCTAATGACTAATTGGAGGAATCCTGCTATGACCATTACTAAGGACACCATCATTGGTGATATTCTGAACATTGCCCCCGAGACTGCCCCCCTGTTTATGAACATCGGGATGCACTGCCTGGGCTGCCCCGCGTCCCGGGGCGAGACGGTGGAGCAGGCCTGCATGGTCCATGGCGTTGAAGTGGACGAGCTGCTGGCCGCTGTCAACCAGATGATCGCCGACGGCGAGTAAAGTACGACAGAGCGGAATCGAACAGGCCGGGACGGATCTCTCCGCCCCGGCCTGTTGTTCCGTGGGGCGGAGGCCCGGGAGGAAAACAGGATGATGACAAGACGGATCGAGCTGAGTCCCCGCCTGCGTCTGGCGGCGGACCTGGTCCCGAAGGGGGCCCGGCTGGCGGATGTGGGGACAGACCACGCCTATCTGCCAGCCTGTCTGCTGATGGAGGGAAAGATCCCCTCCGCCATCGCGGCGGACCTGCGGGAGGGACCCCTGAGCCGGGCGCGGGAGACGGCGGCGGAGTACGGCTGTGGGGACCGCATGGCCTTCCGCCTGTGCGACGGGCTCTCCGGGATCCGGCCGGAGGAGACAGACGCAGTGGTGATCGCCGGGATGGGCGGGGAGACCATCGCCCAGATCCTGGAGGAGGCTCCCTGGGTGCGGACCCGAAAGGTTCCGCTGGTGCTCCAGCCCATGAGCTCCCTGCCGGAGCTGCGGCAGCGGCTGAGGGAGGGAGAATTCCATATCCTGGAGGAGCGTCTGGCCCGGGAGGGGGACACCCTCTATGTTGTGATGCGGGCGGAGGCGGGGGAGGAGCCCCCCATGACGCCCGCCCAGCTGTGGGCCGGCCGGCAGAGCCGGGACCCGCTGCGGGGGGACTATCTCCGGGGCCTGCTGGAGAAGCTGGACCGGGCGCTGGACGGCCTCTCCCGGGCGAGAGACGAACGGGCGGAGGACCGCCGCCGGGAGTTGGCGGCCCTCCGGCGGGAGCTGTTGGAGATGAGAGAGGAGTGGGACGCATGGCAGCGGTGACAGAGATTTTTGAGGCAATGGACCGGTGGGCCCCCTTTGAGACCCAGATGGATTTTGACAACGCAGGGTTCCTGGTGGGACGGGGCGGCCGGGAGGTCCGGAAAATTTTAGTGGCGCTGGACATTACTGAGGAGGTGGCGGAGGAGGCGGAGCGCTGGGGCGCCCAGCTGATCGTTGCCCACCATCCGGTGATCTTCCACCCGGCACGCCAGATCACCGACGGGACCTCCACCGGGCGGGTCCTGCTGCGGCTGATCGAGGGAGGTGTGGCGGCGGTCTGCGCCCACACTAATCTGGACGCGGCCCAGGACGGCGTCAACGAGTGCTTGGCCCGGGCTCTGGGATTGACTGAGATGGAGCAGCTCCACCAGGACGGGGTGGACAGGAACGGCCGGCCCTACGGCGTGGGCCGGGTGGGCCGCTGCCCCCAGGCGGGGTGCTCCGGGACCGAGTATGCCCGTCTGGTGAAGGACGCCCTGGGTGCAGCAGGGGTGCGTTTTACAGACGGAGGCCGTCCGGTGTCCCGGGTGGCAGTGGGAGGCGGCTCCTGCGGCTCTATGCTGGGGGACGCCGCCGCTCTGGGGTGCGACACCTTTGTCACCGCCGACGTGAAATATGATCAGTTCCTGGAGGCGAAGGCCCTGGGGATCACTTTGATGGACGCGGGCCACTATGCCACCGAGCAGGTGGTGTGCCCCCAGATCACAGAGTACCTGTCCCGGTGCTTCCCGGAGTTGGAGGTCCGGATGTCCCGGGTACATCGGGAGGTCTATGGCTGGGTGTGAGGCGGCCTGTGTGGCTTTCGGGGGGATGGGTGCGGTGTATGGGAGAAATTGAGTGAAAAACACTTGCATTTTTGCCCGAGGTGTGATAAAATCCCTTAGTCTGAAATAACGGGCGGTCCTCTGCGGCCGCCGCGCACAGGGGTGCGCGGCACGCTGGCGCGCAAGAACGCCTCTACAACAGGAGGAAAATGTTATGGATTTGATGCAGTCTTTTACTCAGAAGCACCTGAAGGCCGAGCCCCCCGTGGTCACCGTGGGTGACACCGTCCGGGTCCACCTGAAGGTCAAGGAAGGCAACCGCGAGCGTATCCAGATCTTCGAGGGCACCGTCATCGCCAAGAAGCACGGCGGCATCGAGGAGACCTTCACTGTCCGCCGTATCTCCTACGGCATCGGTGTGGAGAAGGTGTTCCCCCTCCACGCTCCCTCCATCGAGAAGGTCGAAGTGGTGCGTCATGGTAAGGTCCGCCGCGCCAAGCTGTACTACCTGCGCGACCGCGTGGGCAAGGCGGCCAAGGTCAAGGAGGCCCTGTAATCCAACACGAGAAAGGAGCGGTTTTGCCGCTCCTTTTTTCGTACGGTCCCCGCGGAGCGGGGGAGAGGAATGGAGGAGAACCCATGAATATCCAGTGGTATCCGGGGCACATGACCAAGACCCGGCGGCAGATCGAGGCGGATCTGAAACATGTAGACATCGTGGTAGAGATCATCGACGCCCGGATCCCGGTGTCCAGCCGGAACCCGGACATCGACGCCATCACGGCAGGCAAGCCCCGGCTGGTGGTGCTCAACCGGGCAGACCAGGCCGATCCGGCCGGGAACCGGGCCTGGGGGGCGTGGTTTCGGAAGAAGGGCTGGTCGGTGCTGGAGACCGACGCGAAAACAGGCGCCGGGGTGAATCAGTTCTCCCGTGTGGTGCAGGAGGTGCTGAAGGACCAGATCGCCCGCTGGCAGGAGAAGGGTCTGGTAGGCCGTCCGGTGCGGGCCATGGTGGTTGGAGTGCCCAATGTGGGCAAGTCCACCTTTATCAACAAGGTCGCCCGGAAGAAGTCGGCCAAGGCCAGCGACCGCCCCGGCGTCACCCGGGGCAAGCAGTGGGTGACGGTGGACCGGGGGCTGGAGCTGCTGGACACGCCCGGGATCCTGTGGCCCAAGTTTGAGGACGTGGAGACCGGGATGCGCCTGGCCTTCACTGGCGCGGTGAAGGACGAAATCATGGATGTGGAGACCCTGGGGTGCCACCTGATGGCCTTTTTGGGGGCGCGGTATCCAGAGGCGCTGGCGGAGAGCTACCGCCTGAAGGAGGTCCCGGCCCGAGAGGCGGAGGAGAACGAGGTGGCCTACGGCTACCGGCTGCTGGAGGCCTGCGCCCAGAAGCGGGGGATGCGGATCTCCGGAGGAGAATTTGACACAGAGCGGATGGCCCGGGTGCTGCTGGATGAGTACCGGGGTGGCAAGCTGGGCCGCTTTACCCTTGAGATGCCGGAAGAGACTTAAAATATGAGACAGGAGGGCGGGAAAGCGATGGACGCGCTTTGGCAATATGAGCGGGAGGCACTGGCCGCCGGTCACACCGCGGTCTGCGGCTGTGACGAGGCGGGGGCGGGGCCCCTGGCCGGCCCGGTGTACGCGGCGGCGGTGATCCTCGCCCCGGGGACTGAACTGCCGGGGCTGAACGACTCCAAGAAGCTGACGGAGAAAAAGCGGGAGGCGTTGTTCCCCGTGATCCAGGAACGGGCCCTCTCCTGGGCGGTGGCCTGGGTGGACGCGGAGGAGATCGACCGCACCGACATCCTCAGCGCCCGGATGAAGGCAATGCAGCTGGCCATTGACCGCCTGAGCCCTCCGGCGGATTTCGCCCTCATCGACGGCAACCGGGACCGGGGACGCAGCGCCGCCATCACCACTGAGCACAGAATGATCGTAAAGGGAGATAGCCTGTCGGCGTCTATCGCGGCAGCCTCCATATTGGCCAAGGTGAGCCGGGACCGCTGGATGGTCCAGGCGGCGGAGGAGTACCCCCAGTACCAGTTTGACCGGCACAAGGGCTATGGCACCAAACTCCACTATGAGCTGCTGCGGCAGTACGGCCCCAGTCCCATCCACCGCCGGACCTTCCTGAAAAACCTGTGAGCGGGGAGGACAGCCGCCTCCGGGGCCGGTGGGGGGAGGCGCTGGCGGCGGAATTTCTGCGGCGGAAGGGCTATCGGATCGTAGCCGCCGGCTGGCGGTGCCGCTTCGGAGAACTGGACCTGGTGGCGGAGCGGGGAGAGTTCCTCTGCTTTGTCGAGGTGAAGCTGCGGGGGAGCGAGCGCTTCGGCGCGGGAGCTGAGCAGGTGGACCGCCGCAAGCGGGAGCGTCTGCGGACCACGGCGGAGCTCTATCTCCAGCAGCACCCCTCGCCGCTCCAGCCCCGCTTCGACGTGGTGGAGATCCTGGCCCCCCAGGGAATGGCGACAAAAAGGCCCGGGATCCGACAGATCGAGAACGCCTTTTCAGGCGCTGAGTGAAAGATCTGTGGGGATTTGCGGCGCCGGGGTTGACCTGAAATTCAAAAGATGGCATAATAGTCCATCAGAGGGTCCGCGCGTGAGCCGGACCGTACCAACCCATCAACAGGGGAAACTAAAGATTGGAAGAGATCGAGATGCAATACATCAGTACAAGGGACAGGGAGCAGCAGTTCTCCGCCTCCCAGGCCATCGCTAAGGGCCTGGCGGAGGACGGCGGCCTGCTGACCCCGGTATATCTGCCCAAGCTGCCCCGCCGCGCCCTGGAGGAACTGAAGGATATGTCCTATCAGCAGCGGGCGGTCTATGTGATGAAGCTGTTTCTGGATGAATTTTCCGTGAAGGAGCTGACAGACTTCGCCAACGCGGCCTATGGCCCGGAGAAGTTCGACACGCCGGCGGTAGCCCCGGTGCGGGCCCTGGACGGCAATACCTACTGTCTGGAGCTGTGGCACGGCCCCACCTGCGCCTTCAAGGACATGGCCCTTCAGATGCTGCCCCACCTGCTCACCGCCTCCCTGCGCAAGCAGGAGGAGGAAAAGACGGTGTGCATCCTGGTGGCCACCTCGGGCGACACCGGAAAGGGCGCCCTGGAGGGCTTCCGGGATGTGGACCGCACCAAGATCCTGGTGTTCTATCCCAAGGACGGCGTCTCCGCCATCCAGGAGCTCCAGATGGTCACCCAGGAGGGGGCCAACGTGGGGGTCTGCTCTGTGGTGGGCAACTTCGACGACGCCCAGACCGGCGTGAAGCGGCTCTTCTCCGATGAGGAGCTGCGGGAGCGGCTGGCCCGGCGGGGCTACTTCCTGTCCTCGGCCAACTCCATCAACTGGGGCCGGGTGCTGCCCCAGATCGTCTACTACATATCCGCCTACTGCGATCTGCTGCGGGACGGCAGGCTGGAGCTGGGCGACCCGGTGAACGTGTGCGTGCCCACGGGCAACTTCGGCAACATCCTGGCGGCCTACTACGCCCGGGACATGGGGGTTCCCATTCAGAAGCTGATCTGCGCCTCCAACAGCAACAACGTGCTCACCGACTTCCTGGCTACCGGGACCTATGACCGCAACCGCACCTTCTTCAACACCATCTCCCCCTCCATGGACATCCTGATCTCCAGCAACCTGGAGCGCCTGCTGCTGGCCATCACCCAGGAGGACAGCGAGGTGCGGGGCTATATGGAGCAGCTGAACGCCACCGGCCGCTATCAGGTGAGCGACCGGGTGCGGGAGAAGATCCAGAAACTGTTCAAGGGCTACTGCTGCGGCGATGAGGAGACCAAGCGGGTGATCGCCGCCATCCATGAGAAGTTCGGCTACCTCATCGATCCCCACACCGCCGTGGGCTTCTCCGCGCTGAGCCAGTACCGGGCGGAGACGGGGGACGAGACGGCGGCCATCGTGGCCTCCACCGCCAGCCCCTTCAAGTTCTGCGCCGACGTGCTGGATGCCCTGGGGGTGTCTGACCGGGCCCAGGGGCTGGATGTGCTGGACCAGCTCAGCCAGGTCACCGGCGAGCCGGTCCCCGCCCCTCTGGCCTCCCTGCGGAGCAAGGAGCCCCGCTTCCGCCAGACGGTGGAGAAGGAGCACATGGTGGACGCCGTGCTGGGGATGCTGGAGTAAGGAGGCGCTATGGCCCTGTACGCCATTGGGGACACCCATCTCTCTCTCGGCACAAACAAACCCATGGATGTGTTCGGCGGCGGCTGGAGCGGCTATGTGGACAAGCTCCGCGCGGGCTTTGCGGACATCGGCCCGGAGGATACGGTGGTCCTGTGCGGCGACTTGTCCTGGGGCATGGGCCTGGAGCAGGCCAGAGAGGACTTCGCCTTTCTGAACGCCCTGCCCGGGCGGAAGATTCTGCTGAAGGGAAACCATGACTACTGGTGGACCA
This sequence comes from Clostridiales bacterium, assembly GCA_902363045.1. Taxonomy (GTDB): domain Bacteria; phylum Bacillota; class Clostridia; order Oscillospirales; family Oscillospiraceae; genus Lawsonibacter. Next base: position 55,822 of record CABIYX010000004.1, on the reverse strand, counting down.
CCGCCGCCAAGATGGAGCGCTTTTTCGCGGAAAACGGCTTCTCCACCCTGGAGCTTCTCCACAACAACTGCCGCCTGTACGGCGAGCTGGCGCTGTGCGGGACCCGGGGCTGGTTCTATGAGGAGGACCGGGCGGGGCACGGCGCGAAGATCTTCAACCGGGAGCTGATCCGCCTGGAGGCGTCGCTGAAGGCGGCGGGGGAGCGGGAGAAGTACTGCTTTCTCCACTATCCTCCCCTCTATCAGGGCTACCGCTGTCAGGAGATCATCGAGCTGCTGGAGCGCTATCAGGTCAGCCGCTGCTTTTACGGCCATCTCCACGGCGGGAGCCACCGCCTGGCCATCTCCGGACGGCAGGGCGGGGTGGAATATGACCTGGTTTCCGCGGACTATTTGGGCTTCCGGCCCAAAAAAATTCTGGATTAGCAAAAAATTCACGAGAAATTCCGAAAATTAGTCTGGTCAAACAGACATATATCTGGTAAAATATCGTGGCGAAAGTATACGGCGCGGCAGAGAGCGGCCCGGGACAGGGTTCCCGGCCCCGCTTCCCGTGCCCACAGGAGGAAAAGTTACATGAAGGTCACCAACGTCGAAAAGAAAGAAAACAGCACAGTCGAGCTGACGATCCATGTGGAAGCCGACGAGTTTGAGGCCGCGGTCCAGAAGGCCTATCTGAAGAGCCGCTCCCGCATCGCCGTCCCCGGCTTCCGGAAGGGCAAGGCCCCCCGCAAGATCATCGAGGGGATGTACGGCTCCGGCGTGTTTTATGAAGATGCCATCAACGACGTCTATCCCGGCGCCTATGAGGCCGCTGTGAAGGAGCAGGGCCTGGAGGATATGGGCCACCCCGTCATGGACATCGTGGAGGTCAACAAGGAGAAGGGCCTGATCTTTACCGCCCTGGTCTCCATCCGTCCCGAGGCCAAGGTGAAGGCCTATAAGGGCCTCACCGCCCCCAAGGCCGAGGTCAGCGTCACCGACGAGGACGTGGAGAATGAGCTGCAGCCCTACGTCCGCCGCGCCACCCGCCTGGTCTCCGTGGACCGCGAGGTCAAGCTGGGCGACACCGCCGTCATTGACTTCGAGGGCTTTGAGGACGGCAAGCCCTTCGAGGGCGGCAAGGGCGAGAATTACAGCCTGGAGATCGGCTCCGGCTCCTTCGTCCCCGGCTTCGAGGATCAGCTCATCGGCCTGAAGGCCGGCGACGAGAAGGATCTGGACATCACCTTCCCCGAGGACTATGTGGCTGACCTGGCCGGCAAGGCCGTGGTGTTCAAGGTCAAGGTCAAGGAGGTCAAGGAGTCCCAGATCCCCACTGTGGACGACGAGTTCGCCAAGGATGTGTCTGAGTTCGAGACCCTGGCCGACTTCAAGAAGGACCTGGGCGAGAAGCTGACCCAGCGCCGCACCGCCGAGGCCCAGAACGACTTTGAGCAGGCTGTTCTGGAGCAGCTGGTGGACAACCTGGAGGCCGACATCCCCGACGGCATGGTGGAGACCCAGCTGGACAAGATCATGGATGAGTATGCCATGCGGATGTCCAGCCAGGGTATGTCCATGGATGACTATCTGAAGATGATGGGCATGACTCCTGAGATGATGCGTGCCTCTTCCAAGCCCGCTGCCCTGAACCAGGTCAAGACTGAGCTGGCTCTGGAGGCTGTGGCCGCTGCGGAAAACCTGGAGATTACCGATGAGGAATGTGAGGCCGAGGTGAACAAGCTGGCCGAGCAGTACAAGCTCACCGCTGAGCAGGTGAAGGCCGCCGTCTCTCTGGACGCCCTGAAGCACGACCTGCGCCTGCAGAAGGCCTCTGAGCTGGTGGTGGCCGAGGCCAAGGTGGGCGAGGCCCCCAAGAAGGAAGAGGAGGCCGCCGAGAAGCCCAAGAAGGCGACCCGCAAGAAGAAGACCGAGGAGGCCGCTGAGGAGAACGAGTCTGCGGAGAAGCCCAAGCGCACCCGCAAGAAGAAGGCGGAGGAGTCTGCCGAGGAGCCCAAGGCGGAGTGATCTGATCCGGTCCCGGGGCGGCCCTGAGCCGCCCCGGGCGTATCCGTCTGTACCCCCTGCCTGGTCCAGGCAGAAAAGTGGAATCATTTTCCGGCCCGGCGGGCATACTTTGGTATCACCGTCTGAAAAGGAGTATATCGTATGAGCTTAGTTCCCTATGTAGTGGAGCAGACCACCCGCGGCGAGCGGTCCTATGACATCTTTTCCCGTCTGCTCAATGACCGCATCATCTTCCTGTCTGAGGAGGTCAACGACACCACTGCCTCCCTGGTGGTGGCCCAGCTGCTGTATCTGGAGAGCCAGGATCCGGACAAGGACATCCAGTTCTACATCAACAGCCCCGGCGGCTCTGTGACCGCGGGCATGGCCATCTATGACACCATGCAGTATGTCAAGTGCGACGTGTCCACCATCTGCATCGGGCTGGCGGCCAGCATGGGCGCCTTCCTGCTGTCCGCGGGGACGAAGGGCAAGCGTCTGGCCCTGCCCAACGCGGAGATCATGATCCATCAGCCCTCTGCCGGCACTCAGGGCCAGATCACCGACATGGCGCTGCACCTGAAGCGCCTGGAGGTGGTGAAGCGGCGGATGAACCGCATCCTGGCCGCCAATACCGGCCGGAGCGTGGAGGAGGTCACCGCCGACTGTGAGCGGGACAACTTTATGACTGCGGAAGAGGCGCTTCAGTACGGCCTGATCGACAAGGTCATCGAGAAGCGGTGATCTGCACCGCGGAGTGGGGGCCTGCGTCCCCACTCTGTTTGTATTGTTACGAGGATGAGGTAGAAATTCATGGCAAAAAATGACGATAAGCAGCGCGCAGTGCGCTGTTCCTTCTGCGGCAAGCACCAGGATCAGGTCCGCCGGCTCATCGCCGGGCCGGGCGCCTATATCTGCAACGAGTGCGTTCAGCTGTGCATGAGCATCCTGGAGGATGAGCACGACACAGTCCAGACCGCCGCCGTCGAAGTGCCCGACGCCATCCCCACCCCCCAGGAGATCCACAAGGTGCTGGACCAGTATATCATTGGGCAGGAGCAGGCCAAGGTGGCCCTGTCTGTGGCGGTATACAACCACTATAAGCGGATCTATTTCGGCGGCGGGGACGATGTTGAGCTCCAGAAGAGCAATATCCTGCTCATGGGTCCCACCGGCTGCGGCAAGACCCTCTTTGCACAGACCCTGGCCCGGGTCCTGAAGGTCCCCTTCGCCATCGCCGACGCCACCACGCTGACCGAGGCGGGCTATGTGGGCGACGACGTGGAGAATATCCTGCTGCGCCTGGTCCAGGCTGCCGACTATGATGTGGAGCTGGCCGAGCGGGGCATCATCTATATCGACGAGATGGATAAGATCGCCCGGAAGAGCGAGAACACCTCCATCACCCGGGATGTGTCCGGCGAGGGCGTGCAGCAGGCCCTGCTGAAGATCCTGGAGGGCACTGTGGCCAACGTGCCGCCCCAGGGCGGGCGGAAGCACCCCCACCAGGAGTTTATCCAGATCGACACCAAGAACATCCTGTTCATCTGCGGCGGCGCCTTCGAGGGCATCGACAAGATCATTGAGAGCCGCCTGGATAAGCGCTCCATGGGCTTTGGTGCGGAGATCCAGAGCAAAAAGGAGCGGGACGTGGGCCAGCTGCTCAAGGAGATCCAGCCCCAGGACCTGCTGAAGTTCGGCATCATCCCCGAGCTGGTTGGCCGCCTGCCTGTGCTCACCACCCTCCAGTCCCTGGGACGGGAGCAAATGGTGCAGATCCTTACCGAGCCTAAAAACTCTCTGGTAAAGCAGTACCGGAAGCTGATGGAGTACGATGATGTAGATCTGGAGTTTACTCCGGAGGCTCTGGAAGCGATTGCTGGTCGGGCTGTGGAGCGTGGTATTGGTGCCCGTGGCCTGCGTGCCATCCTGGAGGAGGTCATGACTCGGATCATGTATGACGTACCCTCGGATCCAGAGGTGGTCAAGGTGACGATTACTGCGGCCTGTATCCGGGGTGAGGCAGCACCTGAGATCCTCCGGGACCCGGAGCACAGCCAGCGCCCGCCCCTGGGCCAGGCGGCCCTGCGGTCTGAGCGGGGCGGTCTGCCTGGTACCAACGCGGGCTGAGCGGATCTGTCCGGACGGAGTCACTGAGCTTCGATCCAGCCCCGCGGTCCCCCAAGCGGCGGGCCCGGGGCTGTTGTTTTATCCGTGTTCCGCCCTTCCCACGCCCGGCGCGGGAGGAGAAGGCGGTATGAAATCCCCTGAGAGGAAGTGAGTACCATGAAAAAAGAGTGGACGATGGAGAGCGCCTCTGTGATGCCTGTGATCGCGCTGCGGGGACTGACTGTGTTCCCCAATGTGCTGATCCATTTCGATGTGGCCCGGGAGATCTCCATCAAGGCCCTGGAGGAGGCCATGTCCTCCGGCAGCCCGGTGTTCCTGGTGGGACAGAAGGACATCTCCGAGGAGCGCCCGGAGGAGAAGGACCTGTACACCGTGGGCACGATTTCCAATGTGCGGCAGATCCTGCGCACCCCCGGCGACAACGTGCGGGTGATGGTGGAGGGCGTGAGCCGGGGCGGCCTGGAGCGGCTGACCCGCACCGTCCCCTATCTGGAGGCGGAGGTCCAGCCCATTCCCAACGAGCGGAACGAGCGGAATTCCGCAAAGGCGGAGGCCCTGATTCGCTCTACCTATGAGCTGTTCCAGCAGTACACCGAGCTGGCCCCCAAGACGGCCCCCGATCTGCTTATCAATGTGCTGGCCAGCGAGGATCCGGGCTACATCGCCGACTTTATCGCCCAAAACATCGCCATGCGCAACAGCGATAAGCAGGCGGTCCTGGAGGAGCTGCGCCCGGTGCGCCGCCTGGAGCGGCTGCACCGCCTGCTGGGCCGGGAGGTAGAGATCCTGGGCTTGGATATGGAGATCCAGAACCGGGCCCGGGAGCAGATGGCAGACAACCAGCGGGACTACTACCTGCGGGAACAGCTGAAGGCCATCCAGAACGAGCTGGGCGAAGGTGAGGGCGGAGATTCCGAGATCGGGGACTACCGCCGGAGGATCGCGGAGGCCAAGCTGCCCGACGAGGTGCGGGAGAAGCTGGAGAAAGAGGTAGGCCGTCTGGCCAAACAGCCCTTCGGCTCCTCAGAGGCCACCGTCCTGCGCAGCTACCTGGATGTGTGTCTGGAGCTCCCCTGGGGGAAAAAGACCCGGGAGCGGGTGAGCGTGGAGACGGCCCGCCGGACCCTGGATAAGGACCACTTTGGCCTGGAAAAGGTGAAGGAGCGCATTTTGGAGTTCCTGGCGGTGAAGCAGCTGGCCCCCGACCTGAAGGGGCAGGTGATCTGCTTGGTGGGCCCTCCCGGCGTGGGTAAGACCTCGGTGGCCATGTCGGTGGCCCGGGCGCTGAACCGGAAGCTGGCCCGGCTCTCTCTGGGCGGCGTCAGCGACGAGGCGGAGATCCGGGGCCACCGCAAGACCTATGTGGGCGCCATGCCCGGCCGCATCATCTCCGCCATCAATCAGGCGGGGAGCTGCAACCCCCTGCTGCTGCTGGATGAGATCGACAAGCTGGGCCACGACCACCGGGGGGATCCGGCGTCCGCCCTGCTGGAGGTGCTGGACGCGGAGCAGAACAGCACCTTCCGGGACAACTTTTTGGAGCTGCCCTTCGACCTGTCCGACGTGATGTTCATCACCACCGCCAACACCACCGACACCATCCCCCGGCCCCTGCTGGACCGGATGGAGGTCATCGAGCTGCCCAGCTACACCGATGAGGAGAAGCTTCAGATCGCCAAGCGCTACCTCCTGCCCAAGGAGATGAAGCGCCACGGCTTGGAGAAGGCCCAGCTGAAGGTGTCCGACGGGGCCATCCGGGAGATGGTGGCCTCCTACACCCGGGAGTCGGGCGTGCGTGTGCTGGAGCGCAAGCTGGCCGCGATCTGCCGGAAAGCGGCGATGCACCTGGTATCAGAGGATGTAAAGCAGATCCGCATCACAGAAAAAGAGCTGAAGGACTACCTGGGCGCGCCCCGGTACTACCCGGAGCGCCAGGCGCTGGAGGAGCGCGTGGGCGTGGTGAACGGCCTGGCCTGGACCTCCGTGGGCGGCGAGCTGCTGGAGGTGGAGGTCAATGTGGTCCCAGGCACCGGCAAGGTGGAGCTGACCGGCAACCTGGGGGATGTGATGAAGGAGAGCGCCCATGCGGCCCTCAGCTTCATCCGCAGCCAGGCGGACCGGCTGGGCATCCAGGGGGACTTCTACCAGTCGAAGGACATCCATGTCCACTTCCCGGAGGGGGCCGTGCCCAAGGACGGGCCCTCCGCCGGCATCGCCATCACCACCGCCATGGTGTCCGCCCTCACCGGAGCGCCGGTGAAGCGGGGGCTCGCCATGACCGGCGAGGTGACCCTCCGGGGCAGGGTGCTGCCCATCGGCGGCCTGCGGGAAAAGACCATGGCCGCCCTGCGCAATGGGATCAAGACGGTGATCATCCCGGCGGAAAACGGGAAGGATCTGGAGGAGATCGACCAGACGGTCCGGAAGGCCCTGCGCTTCGTGCTGGTGGACCAGGCGGAGCAGGTGCTGGCCGAGGCCCTGTGCTGCCTGGGCGGCGGCGCGGAGGCCGGGCGGGCGATGGACCGGAAGCTGCCCGGGGAGAAGTCCCGGGGGACGGCCCGGCTGCGCCAGTGAGGAGGGGAGCGTATGTCCATCAACGTACAGAAGGCGGAGTTCATCCTCTCCGCCGCCTCCCCAAAGGATTTCCGGCGGGACGCGCTGCCCCAGGTGGCCTTCGCGGGCCGCTCCAATGTGGGAAAGTCGTCAGTGATCAACCGCCTGCTGAACCGGAAAAATTTCGCCCGGGTGGGGGCCGCGCCCGGCAAGACCACCCAAATCAACTATTTTAAGATCGACAATGCCTTCTACCTGGTGGACCTGCCTGGCTACGGCTATGCCCGGGTGTCCAAGGGGGAGCGGGACCGCTGGGGCAGGCTGATGGAGGGCTATTTTGCCGATCCGGAGCTGATGACCCTGGGTGTGATGATCGTGGACGCCAGGCACAAGCCCACGGCGGACGACTGCACCATGGCTCAGTGGTACCGGGGGGCGGGCTGCCCCTTCCTTGTGGTGGCCAACAAGCTGGATAAGCTGAAAAAGAGCGAGGTCGAAGGGAACCTCCAGCGCATCCGGGAGACCCTGGAGCTGGGGGAGGAGGACCTGGTCATCCCCTTTTCCGCGGAAAAGGGGACCGGCCGGGACGAGCTCCTGCGGGCCATTTTGTCCAGTGTGGAAGCGTCATCTTAATGTTCTTAATGTTCATAGAAACCCGGCTGTGCATGATGCGCAGCCGGGTTTTCCGCGTGGATCCGCCCTGTCCTCCGTTTCGGAGCGGCTGAGGCGGGGAAGAATGGAGAAGGGGACGGGCCCGGTTCCGGAGCCGGGGAACGGACCGTTTGCGCGCCGTGCGCAACTCCGCCTTGTCAATCCCGCTCGGAATTGTTATAATAAAGTGATTTTGGTTCCAAAGGAGTGGGAGCGGCTATGGGCGCGCTGACCGGATTGATCGAACACATGGACTGGATGAGTATGCTGCTCTTCCTGATGAGCGGCGCGGCCTGCCTGATCTGCCTGACGGTCCACGAGCTGGCCCACGGCCTGGCCGCCTACCGGCTGGGGGATCCGACGGCCAAGATCAATGGGCGGCTGACTCTGAACCCCCTGTCCCACATCGACTGGATCGGACTGTTCCTGCTGATGGCGGCGGGGGTGGGCTGGGCTAAGCCCGTGCCGGTGGATCTGCGGAACTTCCGCCGTCCCCGGCGGGATATGTCCCTCACCGCCCTGGCGGGTCCGGGCTCCAACTTCCTGCTGGCGCTGGCCGCGCTGGGGGCGGGCTCGCTGCTGCTGCGCTTCTGGGGCGGGAGCCGCGCCGGGGCCTATCTTCTGCTGTTCCTGTGCCAGCTGGCGGTGGTGAGCGTGGGTCTGGGGCTGTTTAACCTGATCCCCATGCCGCCGCTGGACGGCTCCAAGGTGCTGGACGTCCTGCTGCCGGAGCGGTGGTATCACCTGGTCCTCCGGTATGAGCGGTATCTGATGCTGGCGGTGGTGCTGCTGGCCTGGTCCGGCGCCTTTGGAGGTCCGCTGACGGCGGCCATGGAGCTGGTGCTGCGGGAGCTGTGCCGTGTGGCCCAATTCCCCTTCGCCCTGGTGGAGTACTACTTTTTCTGATGATGTTCCGGTGACGCGGGAGGGAGGTGCGCCCATGGACGGCCCCATCTATCACCTGGAGCGGGTGGTCAAGGTGAAAGCCGAGGATCTGGAGGACTTTGTGGGTCCTCTGGATCTGATCCTCCATCTGCTGAATAAAAACAAAATGGAGATTAAGGACATCCAGATCTCTCTGATCCTGGACCAGTACCTCCAGTGGATGTCCCAGCGGAAGGAACTGGATCTGGAGGTGGCCAGCGAGTTTGTCACCATGGCCTCCCACCTGGTCTATATCAAGACCAGGATGCTGCTGTCCATCCACGATGAGGAGGCTCTGAGCGAGATGGAGCAGCTCATTGCCACCCTGGAGGCCCACCAGAGAAATGAGAACTATCTGAAGATCCGGGAGGTGATTCCTCAGATGGACCAGCAGTACAGCGTGGGCCGGGACTGCCTTACCAAGGCGCCGGAGGCGATTCGTCCGAACCGGAGCTACTGCTATGTCCACCCCAAGGAGGACCTGCGCCGGGCCATGCAGGCGGTGCTGAGCCGCACAGACCACAAGCTGCCCCCGCCGGTATCCGCCTTCCAGGGCATCGTGGGGCGGGAGCCCTATCCCGTGGCGGAAAAGGCTTCGGAACTGCTCCAGCGGCTGCTCCATCTGGGGGTAGCCCGGTTTCGGGCCCTGTTCCGGGGCAGCCGGAGCCGCTCGGAGGTGGTGGCCACATTTTTGGCGGTGCTGGAGCTGTGCAAGGACCGGCGGCTGCGCCTAGCGGGGACGGCGGAGGACTGCACCGTGACCTGTACCGGGCCGGGGGAGGAAACAGAGTCCGGAACAACAGAACGGACAGAGGACTGAAGCAGAGAGAGGGGGGAGCGTTTTGGATCTGAAGGAGCTGGAGGCCGCTCTGGAGGGGGTGCTGTTCGCCGCCGGCGAGCCGGTGGGGGTGGAGCGGCTGTGCCTGGGGCTGGAGACCGACCGGCCCACCCTGGACGCCGTGGCCCAGCGGCTGATGGACCGGTACCGCTATGAGCGGCGGGGCATCCGGCTGCTGCGGCTGGACGCCAGCTATCAGCTCTGCTCCGCGCCGGAGCAGGCGGAGTGTATCCGCAGGACGCTGGAGGGCCGCAAGCCCGCCCGGCTGTCCCAGCCCGCGCTGGAGGTGCTGGCCATCATCGCCTACTACCAGCCGGTGACCCGGGCCTATGTGGACCAGATCCGGGGGGTGGACAGCGCCTATACGGTGGGGCTGCTGCTGGAGCGGGAGCTGATCGAGGAGAGCGGCCGCCTGGCGGTGCCCGGCCGGCCCATCCTCTACCGCACCACCCGGAATTTCCTGCGCTCCTTCGGACTGAGCAGTCTGGAGGAACTTCCGGAGCTGCCTGCCGCCAGCCGGGAGGGGGACCAGATGGCGTTGGAGCTGGAGGCCCGGATGGCCCAACTGAAGGCGGAGGAGGACGGACCGGAGGAGCCGGAGTCCGCCGGGGAGCGTGAGCCATGATGTGGGCGGTGCTGGCTGCTGCCCTGGCGGCGGTGTTCCTGCTGGGAGGGCTCCGTGTGGGGCTCCGGGGGGAGTACACCCCGGAGACGGCGGGGGCCTGGCTCCGGGTCGGACCCACGGAGTTCCGGCTTTTTCCCAGGCAGGAGGAGAAAAAGCCGGACCGGCCGAAGAAGGCGCGGCAGGAGGGGACCGGCGGCGGGAAGCAGCCCCGCCCGCCCTTTTTGTCCAGACGGGGCCTGCTGGAGCTGGGCCGCCGTCTGTTCCCCCTGCTGCTGGAGGCGGCGGGGCAGTTCCGCAGAAAACTCCAGATCGACGAGCTGCGCCTGCGCCTGGTGGCCGGGGCCCCCGACCCGGCGGACGCCGCCCTGCGGTACGGCCAGGCCAACGCCCTGCTGGGGGGGATCTGGCAGCCGGTGACCCGCGCCTTTCACGTCAAGGATGGCCGGGCCCGGGTGGAGCTGGATTTTGACCGGACGGAGCCCGCGCTGTACGGGCGGGTCTCCCTGTCCCTGACGGTGGGAGAGCTGGCGGCCCTGGGCCTGAGCTTCGGTGTGAAGGCCCTGAGCGTGCTGCTGGCGGTGCGCCGGGAGGACCGGCGGCGGGCCGGTCAGAAGCAGAAGGCCGCTGTGTGACACAGGGCGGCGGAAGATCATAAAAGAGCAGTACGGAGCGCGGCGTCCGGGGAGAGCATACCCTTTCCCGGGCGGAGCGCGAAGGGAAGCATAAAGAAAGGCGGCATGAACAATGGAAAAGCAGCACCCTCTTACAGATCTGATGGGGACGGCTATGGAGAAGATCCACACCATGGTGGACGCCAACACCATCATCGGGACCCCCATCCAGACAGGCGACGTGACCCTGATCCCGGTGTCCCGGCTGTCCTTCGGCATTGCCAGCGGCGGCAGCGATTTCACCACAAAAAATCAGAAGCCGGAGGCGGACAACAGCTTCGGCGGCGGCAGCGGGGCAAGCGCCAAGCTGGAGCCGGTGGCCTTCCTCATCATCCGGGGGGAGAGCGTCAAGCTGCTGCCGGTGGCGCCTCCTCCGGCCACCACGGTGGACCGGGTCATTGAGGTGGTCCCCGAGGTGGTGGACAAGGTGACGGAATTTTGGGAGAAGCAGCAGGAGAAAAAGGGACAGCCCGACCCGGATGTGGTGGAATAAGACCGCGGAGCGGAAGCGCCGGGGATAAGCGGGAGAGCGGCGGGGCATACTGGACCCATCCAAACAACGAGGTGATGGGGATTGAAACGCCTTCTGGCCGCGGCGGCGGCCCTTCTGCTGTGTCTGAATATCCTGCCCACGGCCCATGGGATAGGCACCTCCGCGGGCTCCGCCATCCTGATGGAGGCGGAGAGCGGGCGGGTCCTCTATGAGCAGGACGCCGGCCGCCCCCGGCTGATCGCCAGCGTCACCAAGCTGATGACCGCCCTGGTGGCGCTGGAGTCAGGCCATCCCCTGGAGGAGAAGGTGACCGTCCGGGAGGAGGACACCAGAACGGAGGGCTCCTCCCTCTACCTGCGGTCCGGGGAGGAACTGCGGCTGGAGACCCTGCTGTACGGGCTGCTGCTCCAGTCGGGCAACGATGCCGCCCTGGCGGTGGCCCGGCACTGCGGCGGGACTGTGGAGAATTTTGTCGCGGAGATGAACCGCCGTGCGGCCCGGCTGGGCATGACGAACAGCAGCTTTGCCAACCCCAGCGGCCTGAACGCGGAGGGACACTGCTCCACTGCCCGGGATCTGGCCCTGCTGGCCCGGGCCTGTCTGAAAAACGAGACTCTGGCGGCCATCGCCTCCACCCGGTCCGTTACCCTGGAGGGGCGGAGTTTTGTCAATCACAACAAGCTGCTGTGGCGGTACGAGGGCTGTGTGGGCCTGAAAACAGGGTATACGGAGAAGGCGGGGCGCACCCTGGTCTCAGCGGCAGAGCGGGACGGCATGACTCTGATCGCCGTCACACTGGACGATCCGGATGACTGGCGGGACCATGCCGCCCTGTTCGACTGGGGCTTCTCCAACTGGAAGATAGAGACGGCGGTCCGGGCGGGGGAGGAGATCTGCTCTCTGCCGGTGGGGGGCAGCCTGGTCCCCTTCTGTCCGGTCCGGGCGGGAGCGGACCTGCACTGGCCCCTGCGGGAGGGGGAGCGTCTGGAGTTTCGGCTGGATCTGCACATGGAGCAGCTCACCGCTCCGGTGCAGAAAGGAGTACGGATCGGCACCCTCCGCGGAGCGGTGGGGGACGAGCCGGCTGGAGAGATCCCGCTGGTGTGCGGGGAGGCGGTCCCCAGGGATCTGGCGGAGCCCCGGAGGGGCCTGTTCCGGCGGCTGATGGACCGTCTGAAAGAGCTTTGAACAAAAAGGAGGCGGCCTGATATGGAAGAACGGCTGCAAAAATTGATCTCATCCTGTGGGCTGGCCTCCCGCCGGGCAGCGGAGGCGTGGATCTCCCAGGGACGGGTGACGGTGAATGGAAGCCGGGCCTCCCTGGGGGACCGGGCGGACCTGGAGCGGGACCGGGTGGAGGTGGACGGCGTTCCCCTCCGTGCCCGGGTGGAACGTACATATCTCATGCTGAACAAGCCCAGAGGGTATGTGACCACTCTGGCGGACGAGAAGGGGCGGCGGACGGCGGCCTCTCTGGTGTCCGGTTGCGGCCGGAGGGTGTGGCCGGTGGGCCGTCTGGATCTGGATTCTGAGGGGCTGCTGCTGTTCACCGATGACGGGGAGCTGACCCACGGGCTTCTCCACCCCAGCGGCGAGGTGGAGAAGGAGTATCTGGTGTGGGTGACGGGAGACGTGGACCGGGCCCTGCCCATCCTGTCCGGCCCCATGGAGCTGGACGGGGAGCCCATTGCCCCGGCCCGGGTGCGGATGGGCCGCAGGGGGGAGGATGTGACCCGCCTCTCCGTGGTCATCCACCAGGGGAAGAACCGCCAGGTGCGCCGGATGTGCGCCCAGGCGGGGCTGGAGGTGCGGCGCCTCAAGCGGGTGCGGGAGGGCCGGGTCTGGCTGGACCGGGGACTGGAGCCGGGACAGTGGCGGCCCCTGACCGGGGAGGAGCTGCGCCTTCTGCGGGAAGAGGCGGGGGTGGCTCCCGCCGGACTTGGATCGGTTTTGCAAGATTAAAATGAAATCCTGCAAAATTAACTTGCATTTTTCCTCCGGAACCGTTATCATGGAGAACAAGGAAACTGGTCTCCCGGAGCGGCGGAGCAGTCCGGACGCGGGCAGAGCCCCGCGCCCGGCCGTTTTGCGCGTCTGGGGGCCCGCAGGAGGATGAGACGGAATGAATCGTGATATTCTGGCTGTGATCCAGGAGAATATGGACAGCTTCTCCAAGGGGCAGAAGCGGATCGCCAACTACATTCTGGAGTCCTATGACAAGGCGGCCTTTATGACGGCCAGCAAGCTGGGCAAGCGGGTCAGCGTCAGCGAGTCTACTGTGGTGCGCTTCGCGGCGGAGCTGGGCTATGACGGGTACCCCAGTATGCAGAAATCCCTGCAAAAAATGATCCGAAACCGGCTGACCTCGGTGCAGCGCATCGAGGTGGCCAACGACCGGCTCGGCGACCAGGATGTGCTGGACATGGTGCTCCAGTCGGACATCGACAAGATCCGCCAGACCCTGGATGAGATCGACCGGGACAGCTTTGAAAAGGCCACAGACGCCATTGTGGCGGCCCGCCGGATCTACATCATCGGCGTGCGCTCCGCGGCGGCCATCGCTACCTTCCTGGGGTTCTACTTCAATCTGATTTTTGACAATGTGGTGATGATCACCGCGAATACCCCCAGCGAGGTGTTCGAGAGCCTGCTGCGGGTGGGGCCGGAGGACGTCATCGTCGGCGTCAGCTTTCCCCGCTACTCCAGCCGGGCGGTCCAGGCGGTGAGCTTCGCCCGGGACCGGGGGGCCACCACCATCGCCATCACGGACAGCGAGGCGTCCCCCCTGGCTCAGATCTCCCAGTATACGCTGAAGGCCCGCAGCGACATGGCCTCCTTTGTGGACTCCCTGGTGGCCCCGCTGAGCCTGGTGAACGCCCTGCTGGTGGAGGTGAGCCGAAAGAAAAACGAGGACCTGTCCAAGACCTTCCAGACGCTGGAGAAGATCTGGGAGGAGTATGGGGTCTATGAGAAGGTGCAGGATTGAGTCAGATCGGCCATGAGCTTGTTGTAGTGGGCGGCGGGGCCGCGGGTATGATGGCGGCCATCACCGCCGCCCGCCTGGGCGCGGACGTCTGCCTGGTGGAACGAAACCCCAAGCTGGGGCGGAAGCTGTACATCACGGGGAAGGGGCGGTGCAACGTCACCAACCACTGCACGCCGGAGGAGGCGCTGGCGGCGACGCCCCGGAATGGAAAATTCCTTTACAGCGCAATGAACAAAACGCCGCCGGCGGAGGTGGAGCGCTTTTTCACGGAGCTGGGCGTGAAGCTGAAGGTGGAGCGGGGCAATCGGGTGTTTCCCGCCTCCGACCGGTCCGCCGACATCATTGACGCCCTGTTTTTTGAGCTGCGCCGCCTGTCGGTGCCCATCATACAGGGGCGGGTTTCCCGCCTGTGCGCGGAGGGCGGGGCTGTGCGCGCCGTGGAGCTGAGTCAGGACGGCGGGGAGCGGAAGGAGCTCCCGTGCCGCGGGGTGGTGCTGGCCACCGGCGGGGCGTCCTATCCCGCCACCGGCTCGACGGGGGACGGCTATGAGCTAGCCCGTTCCGTGGGGCACAGTGTGGTTCCCCCCAGGCCCTCCCTGGTGCCGCTGGAGGCGGAGGAGGCGTTCTGCGGAGAGATGCAGGGCCTGGCTTTGAAAAACGTGATACTGCGGATGAAGGATCGGAAGGGGAAGGTGCTGTTCCAAGAGCAGGGGGAGTTGCTGTTTACACACTTCGGTCTGTCTGGTCCTCTGATTCTAAGCGCCAGTGCCCATCTGCGTGATTTTGAGAAAAACGCCTATCGGGCGGTCATCGACCTGAAGCCCGCCCTGGACGAGGAGAAGCTGGACGCCCGGCTGCTCCGGGAACTGGGGGACAACGCCAACAAGGATATGCAGAACGTGATGGGCAGCCTGGTCCCCCGGCTGATGGTGCCGGTGGCCCTCCGGCTGGCGGATATCCCACCGGACCGGAAGGCCCACGACGTGACCCGGGGGGAGCGGCGGCGTCTGCTGGAGACCCTGAAGGGCCTGACCGTCCGCATCAAGGGGCCGCGGCCCATCGCCGAGGCCATTGTCACCTCCGGCGGGATCAAGGTGGGGGAGATCGACCCCAGGACCATGCAGTCCAAAAGGCTCCCAGGCCTCTTTTTTGCCGGGGAGCTGATCGATGTGGACGCCTATACCGGCGGCTTCAACCTCCAGATCGCCTGGGCCACCGGCCGGGCGGCGGGGGAGGGGGCGGCTGCCTTTTTGGCGGAGCCGTAAGGCCCTTTCGCCGCTTCATGTCCCTGTCCCGCGAAGGCGGGGACAGGAGGCGGCGGCCCAAAGCCCCGGGGCGGATGGCGCCGGGCGAGCGGTTTTTTTTGCTCCTTTTTCCCGCAAGAAAAAGGAGGAACAACAAGACAACGGAGCGTATGGTAAGATGCAGGAGAGAAGTATAGCCATTGACGGCCCGGCCGGAGCCGGGAAGAGCACCCTGGCCCGGGCGCTGGCCCAGGAGCTGGGGTATTTGTATGTGGATACGGGGGCCATCTACCGCACAGTGGCCCTGCGGGTCCGGGAGGCGGGGGCGGATCCCTCCAACCCGGCGCAGGTGGAGTCCCTGCTGGAGGGGCTGGACATCCGGATGGACTACGGGGAGGACGGCGTACAGCGGATGTACCTGTCCGGACGGGATGTGACTGAGGCCATCCGGGAGAATTCGGTCTCGGCCCTGGCCTCCCAGGTGGCGGCCCTGCCCGCGGTGCGGGATTTTCTGCTGGACTTCCAGCGGCGGCAGGCCAGAGAGCGGGATGTGGTCATGGATGGCCGGGACATCGGGACAGTGGTGCTGCCCCGGGCCGGGGTGAAGATCTTCCTCACCGCCGCGCCGGAGGCCCGGGCGGAGCGCCGCCTGCTGGAGCTGCGCCAGCGGGGGCAGGAGGCGGAGTTTGACGCGGTGCTGTCCGGCATCCTCCGCCGGGACGAGCAGGACCGCACCCGGGCCGTTGCCCCCCTCCGCCAGGCGGAGGACGCCGTGCTGCTGGACACCACCCGGCTAGACCGGGCGGGCAGCCTGGAGGCCCTGCTGGCCATTGTGAGAGAGAGGCTGCCCCAGTGAATATGAGATTCTTGTACCACGCTCTGTACCGCATCGTCTGGCCGTTCTTCAGCCTGGCCCACCCAGTCCGCGCCCAGGGGCGGGAGAACATCCCGGAGGGGGGCGCGGTACTGTGCGCCAACCACTCCGCCCTGTGCGACCCCATCCTGGTGTGCTTTGCCTGCACGCTGCGGTGGATGGTCCGGCCCATGGCCAAGATCGAGCTGTCCCGGGTGCCGGTCCTGGGCTGGCTGCTGGGCAAGGCCGGCGTGATCTATGTGGACCGGGGCCACGCGGATGTGCACGCGGTGAAGGAGGCCCTCAAGTGGCTGAAGGAGGACCAGAAGCTGCTGATCTTCCCGGAGGGCACCCGGGTCCATGAGGGCGAGTCTGTGGAGGGCAAGAGCGGGGCCGCGCTGTTCGCCACCCGGACGGGGACCCCGCTGGTCCCTGTCTACGTCTCCCGGAAGAAATACTGGTTCCGGCCCAGTCCTGTGGTCATCGGAACGCCCATCTATCCGGAGATCGCCGGACGGAAGGCCACGGCGGAGGAACTGGAGCGGATCACAGAGAACTTGATGGCGGAGATCTACCGCCTTGGGGAGGGATTGGAGTGAAGCTGCGTCTGGCCAAATCGGCCGGCTTCTGCTACGGCGTGCGCCGGGCGGTGGAGCTGGCCGGGGAAGCCGCAGCCTCCGGCCGCCCCTGTGTGATGCTGGGCTCCATCATCCACAACCGGGATGTGGTGGGCAGTCTGGCCCGGCAGGGCGTGACGGCAGTGGACCGGGTGGAGGACGTCCCGCAGGGCTGCGGGGTCATCATCCGCTCCCACGGCGAGAGCCGGGAGACCTACCGCCGGCTGGAGGAGCGGGGGGCGGAGATCCTGGACGCCACCTGTCCCAATGTCAAGCGGATCCACCACATCGTGGCCCGGGCGGAGGAGCAGGGACGGCAGCCGGTGATCATCGGCGCCCCGGACCACCCGGAGGTGGCGGCCATCGCCGGATGGTGCAGCCGTCCGGTGGTCCTCGCGGGTGTGGAGGACCTGGAGAAGTGGCTGGAGGAGCAGCCGGAGCGGCGGGATCTTCCCCTCACATTTGTCTCTCAAACCACCTCCACACAAAAAATCTGGAATGACTGCGTGAAAAAAGCAAAAAAAGAGTGTACAAACCCGGAATTTTTTGATACAATATGCGGAGCGACATCAAAACGCCAGGAGGAAGCCCATCAGTTGGCCGCGCAGTGCGACACAATGGTGGTCATCGGCGACGGTAAGAGCTCCAATACCAAGCATTTGGCGGAGATCTGCCGGGAGGTCTGCTCCGACGTCCAGCTCATCGAGCGGGCGTCAGACCTGGATCTGAGCCGGCTGGCCCAGGCAGAAGTTGTCGGCATCACGGCGGGTGCTTCGACTCCCGCGTGGATAATAAAGGAGGTTTGTGACAAAATGAGCGATGAAATCATGGAGATCGAGGAATCCTTCGCTGATATGCTGGAGAATTCGATCAAAACTTTGAATACGGGGGATAAGGTCACCGGCACAGTCGTAGCGATCACGCCGACTGAGATCCAGGTGGATCTGGGCACCAAGCACGCCGGCTACATTCCCGTATCCGAGCTGACCGACGACCCCACCGCCAAGGTGGAGGATCTGGTCAAGGTGGGCGACGAGATCGAGACCTTCGTTGTCCGCGTCAACGATCAGGAGGGTGTGGTCACCCTGTCCAAGAAGCGCCTTGACGTGGTCAAGGGCTGGGAGGAGATCGAGGCCGCCCGGGAGAACGAGACTGTTCTGGACGGCGTGGTCACCGAGGACAACAAGGGCGGCGTCGTGGTGTCCGTGAAGGGCATCCGGGTGTTCGTTCCCGCCTCTCAGACCGGCCTGCCCCGTGAGACTCCCATGAGCACCCTGCTCAAGCAGAAGGTGCGCCTGGTGGTCACCGAGGTCAACCGTGCCCGCCGCCGCGTGGTGGGCTCCATCAGCCGCGTGACGCGCGCCGAGCGCGCCGCCGCCGCGGAGAAGGTTTGGGCCGAGATCGAGGACGGCAAGCGCTATACCGGCACCGTGAAGTCCCTGACTTCCTACGGCGCCTTCGTGGACATCGGCGGCGTGGACGGCATGGTCCACATCTCCGAGCTGTCCTGGAGCCGCATCAAGCACCCCTCTGAGGTGGTGAAGGTGGGCGACACCGTAGAGGTGTACGTCATCTCTGCCGACAAGGAGAAGAAGAAGATCTCCCTGGGCATGAAGGACCGCAGCCAGGATCCCTGGACTGTGTTCACCAGCACCTATGAGGTGGGCGACGTGGCCAATGTCCGCGTGGTCAAGCTGATGACCTTCGGCGCCTTCGCCGAGATCGTTCCCGGTGTGGACGGCCTGATCCACATCTCCCAGATCGCCGACCACCGCATCGAGAAGCCCGGCGACGTTCTGGCCGAGGGCGACAAGGTGGACGTGAAGATCACCGACGTGGATATGGAGAACCAGAAGGTCTCCCTGTCCATCCGCGCCCTGCTGGAGGAGGCTCCCGCCGGAGAGGACGAGGAGTAATCCCCTCGAAAATCTGTTTTACAAAGGAAGCGCCGTGTGCTGCGGCGCTTCCTTTTTTTGCGGCCCGGGGTCCGTTCCGGCGTTTTCCGGGAACACGGAAAAAATCTTGTGAAAGAGCGTGGGAGCGGCAGAAAAATCAGAAAAATATAGGAAAAAAGTACAATAGAACTTGTCAAACGCGGAAAAAATGGTTATAATGTAAATAATCTGATCCAGCATAGACTGCCGGACCGGAGGGGCGGGGCGTGGACCGTGCCCTTTCGGAGCGTCCGGGAGAAGGCGGCTGCCGGTACAGACTGATCTCAGGATGATGTGGGGAAATGGTGGAATTGGAGGTGTCACCGTTGTTTCAGATCGGGGATAAGGTCGTCCATCCCATGCACGGAGCGGGAATTGTAGAGAGTATCGTTCAGAAGAAGGTCAACGGCGTGATGCGGGACTACTATGTCCTGAAGCTGCCGGTCCGGGCCATGGTGGTGATGATCCCCACTGCGAACAGCGAGGAGATCGGCGTGCGCCCCATCGTGGACCGGGAGCAGGCGGACCGGGTGCTGGAGGAGATCGGCTCCCTCCAGGTGGAGATGACCCAGAACTGGAACCGCCGCTACCGGGAAAATATGGAGCGGCTGAAAAGCGGAGACCTGTTCCAGGTGGCCCGTGTGGTCAAGGGGCTGATGCTCCGGGATGTGGACCGGGGGCTGTCCACCGGGGAGCGGAAGATGCTCCACTCTGCCAAGCAGATCCTGATTTCAGAGATCGTCATGTGCCAAAGCAGCAGCTATGAGGCTGTGGAGGAGCGCATCAACCGCGCTCTGGCGTAATACCATAGTAAAGAAAGAGACAGAGGAGCCTGTCAGCCAATGTCCCCCCGAACCCGGTGCCAGCCGGGCCCGGAAGCCGTGCTTGGAGCGGCGTTGGCGGATGGGCTCCTCTTTGTTGCAGGAGGAGAAATGATGACAGGGTTTCTGTCCCGGCTGAGCCGGAACCGAAAGCAAAAAGCGCATATCTGTTCGGCGGTGGTGGTGGCCGCGGGGACGGCCTCCCGCATGGAGGGGATCGACAAGATCCTCACTACGCTGGGGGATCTCCCGGTCCTGGTACATACCCTGCGGGTCTTTGAGGACTGTCCGGACATCGCCGAGGTGGTGGTGGTCACCCGGGAGGACCTGCTGGTGGAGGTCAGCCGCCTGTGCCGGGAGTTTGACCTGGAAAAGGTCTCCAAGGTGGTCGTGGGCGGCAAAGAGCGGATCTACTCCGTTCAGGCCGGCCTGGCGGAGGTGCGTCAGGACGCGGAGCTCATCGCCATCCACGATGGGGCCCGCCCCCTGCTGCCGCCCGAGGTCTTGCAGGAGGTGCTGGACCGGGGGACGGCCACCGGAGCGGCGGCCCCGGCCATCCCGGTGACCGACACGGTCAAGCGGGCGGAGGGGGGCGTGGCCCAGGAGACGCTGGACCGCTCCACCCTGTTTGCCGTCCAGACCCCCCAGGTGTTTCAGGCGGACCTGATCCGGGCGGCCATCCACCAGGCGGCGGCGGAGGGGGCGGTGCTCACCGACGACTGCGCCGCGGTGGAGCGGCTGGGTATGAAGGTCTCTCTCACCCGGGGGAGCCGTGAGAATCTCAAGCTGACCACCCCCTTCGACCTGGTGGTGGGGGAGGCCATTCTGGACGCCAGAGAGAGGGGAGAACTGTGATGCTGCGCATTGGACACGGCTATGACGTACACCGCCTGGTGGAGGGCCGGAGGCTGATCCTGGGCGGGGTGGAGGTGCCCCACACCCTGGGCCTGCTGGGCCACTCCGACGCAGATGTGCTCACCCACGCGGTGATGGACGCCCTGCTGGGGGCGGCCGGGCTGGGAGACATCGGGCGGCATTTCCCGGACACAGACCCGGCCTACGCCGGGGCGGACAGCCTGAAGCTGCTGGACTATGTGGTGGAGCTGCTGGAGGCACAAGGCTGGAAAGTTGGCAACGTGGATGCTACCATATTGGCGCAGCGGCCTAAGCTGGCCCCGCATCTAGAACAGATGCGGGAAAACCTGGCAGCCCGGATGAAGGTGGAGCCGGAGCAGGTGAACGTGAAGGCCACCACAGAGGAGAAGCTGGGCTTCACCGGGGCGGAGGAGGGGATCGCCGCCCATGCGGTGTGTCTGCTGGAGCGGGTGTGACCGGCGGGAGCGGGGCCACATACACTGACTCAGGGGGAACTGCTGCTGAGCGCCCCTATGAGAAAGGAACTATGCCATGCTCTATTATCTGATCGTGTGCCGGTCCCTGACCTATGCCCAGCGCACTGCCGCGGCGCTGGAGCGGGCGGGGATCACGGCTCATATCCTGCGCTCCCCCAAGAGCATTGCGGGGGAGGGGTGCAGCCACTCTGTAAAGCTGTCCCAGCGCCGGCTGGCTGACGCCCTGCGGGCGCTCCACCGGGTGGGGCTGGAACCCAAAAGGATCTTTATCACCGCCGGGGACGGGAGTTATCGGGAGGTGGAGCTGTGATCTATCTGGACAGCGCCGCCACCACGCTGCAAAAGCCGCCGGAGGTGGCCCGGGCCAGCGCCTGGGCCATCGGTCATCTGGCCAGCCCCGGCCGGGGGGGACACCGGCCCGCCATGGCGGCGGCGGACGCCGCCTTTGCCTGCCGGGAGGAGGCCGCCGCCCTCTTTGACGTGCCCGAGCCGGAGCGGGTGGTCTTTACCTTCAACGCCACCCACGGACTGAATCTGGCCATCAAATCTCTGGTCCGGCCGGGGGACACCGTGGTGGTCTCCGGCTATGAGCACAACGCGGTCACCCGGCCGCTCCGGGCCATCCAGGGGGTGACGGTGCGGGTGGCGGACAGCCCTCTGTTTGACCGGGCGGCCGCTCTGGCGGCCTTCCGCCGGGCGCTGACCCCGGAGGTGCGGGCGGCGGTGTGCACCCACGTCTCCAATGTATTCGGCTTCATCCTGCCCATCGAGGACATCGCCGCCCTGTGCCGGAGCCGGGGGATCCCGCTGATCGTGGACGCCTCCCAGTCCGCCGGCTGCCTGCCCATCTCGCTGCGGCAGCTGGGGGCCGCCTTCATCGCCATGCCGGGGCACAAGGGTCTGTACGGGCCCCAGGGCACCGGCCTGCTGCTGTGCGGCGGGGCGGCGGAGCCCCTTCTGGAGGGCGGGACGGGGAGCGTGTCCCTGCGCCAGGAGATGCCGGACTTTTTGCCTGACCGGCTGGAGGCCGGGACCCACAACATCGCCGGGATCGCCGGTTTGCTGGAGGGCCTGCGCTTCCTGCGGCGAAGGGAGCAGGCCGGGCTGGCCGCGCGGGAGGAGGAACTGATCCGCCGCCTGGGGGAGGGGCTGTCCCGCCTGCCGGGGACGGAGGTCTACCTGGCCCCGCGGGCTTCGGGAGCCCAGTCGGGCGTGCTGTCCTTCCGGGTGCGGGACTGGGACTGCGAGGAGCTGGGGGAGGCGCTGGGCCGGCGGGGGATCGCCCTGCGGGCGGGCCTCCACTGCGCTCCGCTTGCCCACCGGACGGCGGGGACGCTGGAGTCCGGGACCCTGCGGGCCAGCGTGTCCGCCTTTACCGTTCCGGAGGAGATCGGCCGGGTGCTGGCCACCATGGAGGAACTGCTGAGAGAAGAAGCCGTGTAAGGCGGGAAGAACTGTCAGGCCAGCCGGACGCGCCCAGAGGGGGCCGGCTGGCTGTTTTTCTGTCCGGATGGGGGAGCGCCGGTCCCGCGCCATCATTCTTGCCAGAAGAACAGACAGAATGTTTATGAAATTTTCACAGTTCGTCCGGGAAATCATGTTGCCATCAGGGGCGGAATATCGTATAATACTTAAAATAAGGCGGACTGTGGGCGGAGGAGACGCCGGTCCGTGAGACAGGAAGGAAGGGACCTAGGTGTTGGAGACGGTTTTGAATTTTTTCCAGGAAGAGATCCCGTTTATGGCCACCGTCCGGGTCTCAGACCTCATCGACATCGCCATTCTGGCCTTTTTGATCTATCATATTTTCTGGTTTATGCGGAAGACCAGCTCCGGCCGGGTGCTGAAGGGGATCATGGTGCTGATCCTGACCATGGGGCTGGCCTCCTCGATTCAGCTGACCGCCACCAGCTGGCTGCTGAACCGGGTGGTGGAGTGGGGCATCCTGGTGCTGGTCATCCTGTTCCAGCCGGAGATCCGCCGTGCTCTGGAGCGGATGGGCAGCGGGAAGCTGGCCAGCGTGTTCAGCAGCCAGCGGCCCGCCTCGTCCCACGACCTGGAGAGCGCTATCCGCCAGACGGTGGAGGCCTATACCGACCTGTCCCGGGACAAGGTGGGCGCCCTGATGGTGTTTGAGCGGAGGGATCTGCTGGATGACGTGATCAAGACGGGAACGCCGCTGGACTGCTCTGTGACCGGCGAGCTGCTGAAAAACCTGTTTTGGAACAAGGCCCCCCTCCACGACGGCGCGGTGATCGTGCGGGAGGGCCGGATCGTGGGGGCGGGCTGTATGCTGCCCCTGTCAGGCAATGTGAACCTGAGCCGGGACCTGGGGATGCGCCACCGGGCGGGCATCGGGATGAGCGAGCACTCCGACGCGGTGGTGGTCATCGTCTCAGAGGAGACAGGCTCCATCTCCGCCGCGATGGGAGGTATGCTCAAGCGGCACCTGGCCCCGGAGACTCTGGAGCGCCTGCTGCGCAATGAGCTGCTGTCGGAGCAGGAGGAGATGGACCGGGGGACCCCCCTGTCCGGCCTGCTGTCCGGGCTGCTGCCCCGGAGGAAGGAGGGTGAGGACCGATGATGGAACGTCTGCGGGAGAGCCGCTGGGTCTATATTCTCCTCTCCGTGCTGCTGGCGGTGGTGTTCTGGCTGTATATCCGGGACACGGAGGACCCCACCATGAGCCGGCCCATCTACAACGTCCCGGTCCAGATCGCCAACGAGCGGGTACTGGAGGAGCGGGGACTGACGGTGTCCGGCCTGTCTCAGAGTAGCCTGACGGTGGAGGTCACCGGCCCGGTGAGCGTGCTGAACAATTTGACCCGGAGCAACGTCACCGCGTCGGTGGATGTGTCCTCCATCACTGAGGCGGGGGAGTACGAGCTGAACTGCCGCCTGATCCTTCCCAACAATGTGGATACCACCGGGGCCTTCTTTCCGGAGCAGTCCAACCCGGTGACCGTGACAGTGGACACCCTGGTGACCGAGACCATGAATGTGGAGGTCCGTCTGGAGGGCAGCGTGGCCAACGGTTACCAGGCGGGCACGCCGGTGGCCGATCCGGAGACGGTGGAGCTGCGGGGCTCCGCGGAGCAGGTGGCCCGTGTGAAGCGGGTCGTCGCAATCCTGGAGGCCGACAATCTGGACCAGTCCTTTGCCGGGAAGCTGCCCTTGAAGCTGCTGGACGAGGATGGAGAGGCCATCACGGACAGCAACGTGAAACTCAGTGAGGACTCCGCCTATGTGACCATGACTGTGGGCGTGGTCAAGCGGGTGAAGCTGACGGTCAACCTGCTGTCCGGCGGCGGTGCCACGGCGGAGCAGGCCAAGTGCGAGATCTCGCCCAGCACCATCACGGTGGTGGGCTCCAAGGAGGAACTGGAGGGGCTGACGGAGATCTCCCTGGGCAGCATCGACCTGTCCCAGGTGGTGGACACCGCCACCATCTCCAAGCCCATCGTTCTGTCCCCCACCCTGGAAAACGCCGACGGCGTGACCGAGGCCCAGGTGACCGTGTCGGTGGAGGGCCTGGCCACCAAGACCTTTACCGTGACCAACATTGAGACGGTGAACCAGCCGGGCAGCTATCAGGTGGATGTGGTGACTCAGGAGCGGGTGGTGGTCATCCGGGGCAGCGAGAGCGTGCTGGAGTCCCTGGATGCCAGCCAGATCCGCATTGTGGCCGACCTGTCGGACGTGACGGCCACCGGGACCTATCCGGTGGCGGCAACGGTGTACCTCAACGCCAGCGACGAGGTGGGCCCGGTGGGCACCTATACCATCAACGTGAACGTCAGAAAACGCTGACCGGCGGGGACTGACGGGAAGAAAAACCTTCGGAGGAGAGACCCTTGAACCAATATGCACTGGTGAAAAAGCGTTTGAAAGAGAATGTGGTCCAGATCTCCCTGCTGCGGCAGACGGAGTGCGGACTGAAGGAGAGCTGCGGCGGCAACTGCGCCGGCTGCGTACAGCAGCCCCAGGGGGAGCTGCTGGCTACGGCCAGCGATCCCATCGGCGTACAGCCCGGGGAGCGGGTAGAGGTGGAGCCCACCACCGGACACTCCATCGGCCTGTCCCTGGTGGTGTTCGCCCTGCCCTGTGTGTTCCTGGGACTGGGCTATCTGGTGGGACAGGCACTGGGACTGGGAGAGGGGGCCTCGGTGGGAACGGCCGCTGTGGGCCTGCTGGTGGGCTTCCTTCCTGCGGTGCTGGTCAACCGGTGGATCACCCGGCGGGCGGCGCCGGAGTTTGTGGTCGCCAGACGGGTGACGCTCTGACCGGGGGCCGTGTTCGGGTATGTGCGCCCCCTGCGGGACGAGCTGAAATGCAGGGACTTTGACCTGTACCGGGCGGTCTACTGCGGGCTGTGCGCCGCCATGCGGCGGCGGTACGGCTGGCTGGCCCCCATGTTCCTGAATTACGACTTTACCTTTCTGGCCCTGCTGCTGGCCCCGCCGGAGGAGGCGTTTTCCCCCTGCCGGGGCCGGTGCCACGCCAATCCCCTGCGGAAAAAGACCATGTACCAGCCCACGCCCGCCCTGGATACGGCGGCGGATGAGAGCGTGGTGCTCACCTGGTGGCAGCTGCGGGACCGGGCCCGGGACGACCGGGGCTGGAAGGGGTGGACGGCCCGGGCGCTGGCCCGGCTGCTCCGGCCCTCCTACCGCCGCGCGGCCTCCCGCCGGCCGGACTTTGACCGGACGGTGGAGGAGCAGCTCAGGCGTCTGGACGAATTGGAGGCGGAGAGGTGTCCTTCCCTGGACCGGGCGGCGGACACCTTCGCGGAGCTGCTCCGGGCGGCCGCTCCCTCCGGTGGGGAGGAGAGCCGGGACCGGGCCATGGAGCAGCTGCTCTATCACCTGGGCCGGTGGATCTATCTGCTGGACGCCCAGGATGACCTGGAGGAGGACCGGGCAGCGGGGCGGTACAATCCCGTGGCCGCCCGCTTCGGACCGGAGGGGGACCCGGACGCCATGGCGCGCACCCTGGACCACTCCCGAAATCTGATGTACTCCGCGGCCCAGCTGGCCGACTTCGGCTGCCGCTGGCCGCTGATCGAAAATATCCTGTACCTGGGGCTCCCGCTGGTACAGCGCGCCGTGTTTGACGGGAGCTGGAAACAGATCCAAAAACAAAAGATATGGAGAAGCAGCACATGAGAGATCCGTACACCGTGTTGGGCGTCAGCCAGAATGCCAGCGATCAGGAGATCAAAAAGGCGTATCGGGAGTTGGCCCGCAAATACCACCCTGACAACTATGTGAACAATCCCCTGGCCGACCTGGCCGAGGAGAAGATGAAGGAAGTCAACGAGGCATACGAGGCCATCCAGAAGCAGCGCAGCGGGGGCGGCGGCTATCAGCAACAGTCCTCCGGCTACTATCAGGGCGGCTATCAGCAGCAACAGCAGCGGCAGTACGGCGGGGGGAACCCCTCCTTCGCCCGGGTGCGGAACCTCATCAACATGGGGGACCTGAACGCGGCGGAGCGGCTGCTTCAGGAGGTGCCTCAGAAGAGCGGCGAGTGGTATTTCCTGATGGGCAGCGTGGCCTATCGCCGGGGCTGGCTGGACGAGGCCATGCAGAACTATAACCTGGCCGTGCAGATGGAGCCGGGCAACCTGGAGTACCGTCAGGCCCTGGCGATGATGCAGCAGGGCGGGCAGGCCTACCGCCCCTACGGCAGCGGAGCGGCAGTGGACGGCATGGACTGCTGTACCACCATGCTGTGCATGAACTGCCTGTGCGGAGGCTGTAACTGACATGGCTGGGCGTTTTTCCTCAAAGGCGGGCCGGACGGCCCTGGGAGGCGTTCTGGCCGCCGGGAGCCTGGCGGTGCTGTGGCTGGCCTGCGTCACACCCACCGGGCGGCTGGGTGTGGCGGCGGCGGCGGGGCTGTTCCCCATCGGCGCGGTGCTGCTGGCCGGCCGGGGCGCGGGGTTCCTCTGCTGGGCGGCGGCCTCCGTGCTGGGGTTGCTGATCCTGCCGGATAAGGGCGTGGCCCTGATGTATCTGTGCTTTATGGGACTGTACCCCGTGGTGAAGAGCCGCCTGGAGCAGTGCGCCAGCCGCCCCCTGGAGTGGGTGGGAAAGCTGGCCTGCTTCAACGCGGCCCTCACCCTGCTGTGGGTGGCATTCCGGGGGCTGTTCCTGCCTGCCCTGCCGGAGTGGCTGGCCGGAAAGGTGTGGCTGCTCTACGGGGCGGGGAACCTGGTGTTCCTCCTCTATGACTGGGGCCTGTCCCGGCTGATCGGAATGATGACAGCCCGGCTGAAGCTGCGGTAAGCAAGAAAACGCAGGAGCTGTGAAGTAAAAACGCCTTGCGGAGATGCGGGCGGCCCATGAACTACAACACTGGAAAAAAGGAAGTGACCCACTTATGGTCAAGAGCATGACCGGCTATGGACGGGCGGAGGAGACGGTGAACGGGTGCACCATTACCGTGGAGCTGCGCTCGGTGAACAACCGCTATCTGGACTGCAACATCCGGATCCCCCGGCTGTACCTCTTTGCGGAGGACTCCATCAAGAGCCGGGTGCAGAACACCATTTCCCGGGGAAAGGTGGATGTGTTCGTCACCCTGGACGGCGCCGGGGCGGAGGAGGTCCGGGTGTCGGTGAACCGGCCTCTGGCCCAGCAATATGTCAACGCGCTGGGGGAGCTGGCGCAGCTGTGCGGAGCTGAGTCCTACCGGGTGACGCCGGAGTCCCTCGCCCGCTTCCCGGAGGTCCTGATGGCGGAGAAGGCGGAGGCGGACGTGGAGGAGAAGGCCCGGGATATATGCCGGGTGCTGGACCTGGCCCTGGCCGACTTTGACCAGATGCGCAGCCGGGAGGGACAGCGCCTGGAGGAGGACGTCCTCGCCCGGGCCCGGACCATCGAGGAGCTGGTGGGCCGGGTGGAGGAGCGCTCCCCCCAGACGGTATCCGAGTACCGGGCCAAGCTGGAGGCGCGGATGAGCGAGGTGCTGGCCAATACCCAGCTTGACCCCGCCCGGATCCTCACGGAGGCGGCCATCTTTGCCGACAAGGTGGCGGTGGATGAGGAGACGGTCCGGCTCCGCAGCCACATCGGACAGCTGCGGACCATGCTGGACAAGGGCGGCGCCGTGGGGCGGAAGCTGGACTTCCTGATCCAGGAGTTCAACCGGGAGGCCAATACCATCGGCTCCAAGTGCAGCGACATCGACATTGCCCGCCATGTGGTGGACATCAAGGCCGAGATCGAGAAGATCCGGGAACAGATCCAGAATATGGAGTAAGGGGGCGCCCGCGTGAAGCTGATCAACATCGGATTTGGAAACATGGTCTCAGCGGGACGGCTCATCGCCATCGTCAGTCCGGATTCCGCGCCCATCAAGCGCATGGTCCAGGAGGCCCGGGACCGGGGCGTGCTCATTGACGCCACCTATGGCCGACGGACCCGGGCGGTGCTCATTATGGACAACGACCACCTGGTGCTCTCCGCCCTTCAGACGGAGACGGTGGCCAACCGCCTGGCCGGTGAGCGGGAGGGCGATGACGGAGAGGAGGAACTGGAATGAATCAGAAAAAAGAGAGGGGACAGCTCATTGTGCTCTCCGGCCCGTCCGGAGTGGGAAAGAGCACGGTGATCGCCGAGCTGTTTTCCCAGCGGAGCAACATCTACTTCTCCGTCTCCTACACCACCCGGCAGCCCCGGGTGGGGGAGCAGGACGGGGTGAACTACAACTTCGTCTCCCGGGAGGAGTTCGAGCGGATGATCGCCGACGATGAGCTGCTGGAGTATGCCGAGTATGTGGACAACTACTACGGGACCTCCATCAAGCTGATCCGGGAGAAGCTGGACGCGGGGATCGATGTGCTGCTGGACATCGAGGTCCAGGGGGCGGCCAAGGTGCGCGCCCGATGTCCGGACGCTCTGTTCATCTTCATCATCCCGCCCTCCTTTGAGGAGCTCTCACGCCGGCTCCACCGGCGGAACACCGACAGCGAGGACGTGATCGCCGGACGGCTGGCCAAGGCCCGCCAGGAGTTCCGGGAGATCCCCAAGTATGACTATCTGGTCATCAATGACAAGGTGGCCAACGCGGTCCATGAGATCGAGGCCATCCTGACCGCGGCGGAGTGCCGCGTGGACTGCCGCAGCCGGATGCTGGCCCAGTTCGCCTGAGTCCGGGACAAACTGAACTGACAAGAAAAGGAGTTTTGCCGTTATGATGTTGTATCCTGCCATGAGAGATCTGCTGAAGAAGATCCCCAGCCGCTATCAGATGGTGAATATGGTGGCCCACCGGGCCCGGGAGATCTCCGCCGAGGCGGAGATGGCCGGGGAGCCCCTGGACGATAAGCCGGTGAGCATCGCCATCCGCGAGGTGGCGGAGGGCAAGCTGGACGAGCAGATCGAGCAGATCCAGCAGGCCCAGGCGTGAGGTCCTGAGCCGCTGAGAGGGGGGACGGAGCATGGTGGCCAAGGTAGCGGTGGCCCGGGCGGTCTACGCCATCGATAAGCCGTACGACTATCTGGTCCCCGGGGAGCTGGAGCCCAGGCTCCGGCCCGGGATGCGGGTGCTGGTCCCCTTTGGATCGGGCAACCGGAGTTCAGACGGACTGGTGCTGGCCCTCCGGGAGGGGCCGGGCGGAGCGGAGGGGCTCAAGCCCATCACCGCCGCCCTGGACCCGGAGCCAGTGCTGGACGGGGCGGCCATCCAGCTGGCCCTCTGGATGCGGGAGCGGTATTTCTGCACCGTCTATGACGCAGTGAAGGCTATGCTCCCCGCGGGGCTGTATTTCGCCCTTCGGGACTGGATCGTCCTGAAAAAGGGAGTGGACCGCGCGGCGGTCTATGAGGCGGCGGAGGGTTCCACCCCAGCCCGGCAGCTGGCTGAGCTGCTGCTGGCCCTGGGCGGTCGGGGGGATATGGAGCAGATCCGTGCCGCCTTCGGCCCCAAAGACCCGGAGCCTGCCATCCGGCGCCTGCTGGAGCGGGGGGCGGCGGCGCGTGTGACCAGCGCCCAACGGGGCGTGGGGGATAAGGTGGAAAAATTGGCGGTGCTGGCCATGCCGGCGGAGGAGGCCATGGCTTTGGTCGCTCCCCGGCGCAGGACGGCGCCGCTTCGTTTTTCTGTCACCGAGCTGCTGTGTCAGCTGGGCTCCGCCTCTGTCAAGGAGCTGTGCTACTTTACCGGGGCCTCTATGCAGACCCTGCGCTCCCTGGAGAAGAGCGGCGTGCTCACCCTGGAGCGTCAGGAGGTGTTCCGGCGGGTCCCCCTGGACGGTGTGGAGCCGGCGGGTCCCATCCGCCTCAACGAGGAGCAGGAACGGGCCTTCCAGGGCCTGGACGCCATGGCCCGCGCCGGGGCGGGGGCCGCCCTGCTGTACGGAGTCACCGGCAGCGGCAAGACCCAGGTGTACCTCCGCCTGATCCAGGAGACACTGGCCCGGGGCCGGACGGCCCTGGTGCTGGTGCCGGAGATCGCCCTTACCCCCCAGCTGCTGCGGATCTTTGCCGCCCACTTCGGCGAGCAGATCGGTGTGCTCCACAGCTCTCTCCGGGCGGGGGAGCGCTACGACGAGTGGAAGCGCATCCGCAGGGGGGAGGCCCGGGTGGTCATCGGGACCCGGTCGGCGGTGTTCGCCCCGCTGGAGCGGCTGGGGCTGGTGATCCTGGACGAGGAGCAGGAGGCCAGCTATAAGTCAGAGAACAATCCCCGCTACCACGCCCGGGATGTAGCCAAGTACCGCTGCGTCCAGAGCGGCGCTCTGCTGGTGATGGGGTCGGCCACCCCATCAGTGGAGACTATGTACAGCGCACAGACCGGGCGGTGCGGGCTGTTCACCCTGAAGGAGCGCTTCAACCGCAGGGCCCTGCCCCAGGTGCAGGTGGTGGACATGAAGGAGGAACTTCGGGCAGGAAACGGACGGGCCATCAGCCGCCCCCTTCAGCAGGCTCTGGAGGACACCCTGGTCCGGGGGGAGCAGGCCATTCTGTTCCTCAACCGTCGGGGAGCCAGCCGCATGGTATCCTGTGGAGAGTGCGGCGCGGTGCCGGAGTGCCCCCGCTGCTCGGTCAAGCTGACCTACCACTCGGCCAACGGCCGGCTGATGTGCCACTACTGCGGCTATTCCCAGCCGCTGCCGCCCGCCTGTCCGGACTGTGGTGGGAAGCTGAATTTCATCGGGGTGGGTACCCAGAAGGTCCAGGAGGAGCTGGAGGAGCTCTTTCCCGGGACGCCGGTGCTGCGGATGGATACGGACACCGTCACTGCCGCCCGTTCTCACGAGGCCATTCTGGAGAAATTCCGCCGGGGGAAGGCGCCCTTCCTGGTGGGGACCCAGATGGTGGCCAAGGGCTTGGACTTTGAGAATGTGACCCTGGTTGGGGTGGTGCTGGCCGATCAATCCCTGTTTGTGGATGACTTCCGGGCGGGGGAGCGCACCTTTTCCCTGCTGACCCAGGTGGTGGGCAGGGCGGGCCGGGGAGAAAAGACCGGCCGGGCCCTGATCCAGACTTTCACGCCGGAGCACGATGTGCTCCGCTTCTCCGCCCGGCAGGACTACGACAGCTTTTACCGCACGGAGATCCAGCTGCGGCGGCTGCGCCGGGAGCCGCCCTTCCGGGACGAGTTCCTCATCACAGCCTCCGGCCTGAATGAGGGGGCGGTGCTGCGGGCCAGCGTCCGCTTCCGCCAGGCGCTGGAGGGGGCGCTGGGACAGCTGGACCAGGAGTGGCAGCTGCTGGGTCCCGCCCCGGCGGCGGTGGCTAAGATCAACGACCGCTACCGCTACCGCCTGACCCTGACGGCCCAAAACAGCCGTGCCCTGCGGCAGCTGCTGGCCGCCCTGCTCCAGGCGGCCCACCAGGACCGGGAGAACCGGGGCGTGTCCCTGTACGCGGATCTGAACCCCTATTGACCGGGAAAGGGAAGAACAAAATGAGAACCAGGACGAAGGAGGACGCGAAATGTCGATTCGTGAGATTTTAAAGGATGGAGAGCCTGCTCTGAGCAAGGTGTGCCATCCTGTGACCCAGTTTGATCAGAAGCTGTGGGACCTGCTGGACGATTTGAAGGAGACGCTGGCCCAGGCCAACGGGGTGGGGCTGGCGGCCCCCCAGGTGGGGATCCTGCGCCGGGCGGTGATCGTGATGGACGAGAACTTTGAGCCCATGGAGCTGGTCAACCCGGAGATCATTGCCCAGGAGGGGGAGCAGAACGGCCTGGAGGGCTGTCTGTCCGTCCCCGGCCTGTGGGGCTATGTCAAGCGCCCGGAGTGGGTGAAGGTGCGGGCCTTTGACCGGAACGGGAACGCCTTCGAGGTGGAGGGGACCGGCCTGACGGCCCGGTGCTTCTGCCACGAGCTGGCCCACCTGGACGGCCATCTGTATACCGAGCTGACCGACCGGCTGTACAACAGCGACGAGCTGGACGAGCTGATGGAGGAAAACGAGGCATGAGGATCGTGTTTATGGGCACGCCTCAGTTTGCCGTGCCCTCCCTCAAGGCGCTGGTCGAGGCCGGACATGAGGTGTGCGGCGTGTTCAGCCAGCCGGACAAGCCGGTGGGCCGCCACCAGAACAAGCTCAAGCCCACTCCAGTGAAGGAGTGCGCCCTGAGCTATCAGGCCGCGGGCCGTGACATCCCGGTCTATCAGCCGGAGAAGCTGCGGGACGGGACGGCGCTGGCTATTCTGAAGGAGCTGGCCCCTGAGCTGATCGTTGTGGCCGCCTATGGCCGGATCCTGCCGGATGACATTCTGGCCCTGCCTCCCAAGGGGTGCATCAACGTCCACTCCTCACTGCTGCCCAAGTACCGGGGGGCGGCCCCTATCAACTGGGCCATCCTCAACGGGGAGAAGGAGACCGGCGTGACCATCATGCACATGGCGGCGGAGCTGGACGCGGGGGACATCATCCTCCAGACGGCCACTCCCATCCACCCGGAGGAGGACGCGGAGATGCTCTATGCCAGGCTGGCGGAGCTGGGCGGCCCGCTTCTGGTGGAGGCGGTGGCCCAGATCGAGGCCGGGACCGCCGGCCGGACGCCCCAGGATCCCAATGGGGTGTCCTTTGCCCCCATGCTGTCCAAGGAGCTGTCTCCGGTGGACTGGAGCCGGAGCGCCCAGGAGATCCACGACCAGATCCGGGGCCTGATGCCCTGGCCCAGGGCGTCCACCGACGTGTTGGGCGGCGAGGCGGTGAAATTGTACCGCTCCCAGGTTCTGGAAGGGAAGCGCTCCGGGACCCCGGGCACGGTGCTGGGCGGAGGAAAGGACGGCATCAATGTGCTGTGCGGAGATGGCAAGGTACTTCGCGTTACAGAGCTTCAGGCGCCTGGCTCCCGGCGGATGTCTGCCGCCGATTACCTCCGGGGACACCCGTTGGGGAATTAGGAGTTAGGAATTGGGACCCTGAGGGGGCGGAAGCTGCCCCGGCGGGGAAGAGAAGTGTGAGTTGTAGGAGGAGGAGAACAGGATGGACGCACGGGAGGCGGCGCTGCTGACCCTGAACACCTGCGAGCGGCAGGGAGGGTGGTCGGACGGCGCGCTGAAAAAGCAGCTGGCGGCGGCCGGGCTGGATGGCCGGGACGCGGCGCTGGCGACCCAGCTGTGCTTCGGGGTGCTTCAGAACAAGCTGCTTCTGGATTTTTATCTTGGAAAATTTTCCAATATCCCCTTGAAGCGGATGGAGGGCAAGGTGGTCCAGGCCCTGCGGCTGGGGGCCTATCAGATGCTGTTCCTCACCCGGATCCCCCACAGCGCGGCGGTGGACCGCTCGGTGGCCCTTACCAGGACCCACTGCAAAAATCCACGGGCCCCCGGGATGGTGAACGCCATCCTGCGGAGCCTGGAGCGCAGTCTGGACCAACTGCCCACCATTCCCCAGGAGGATCCGGCGTCCTACTATGGCACCCTGTACAGCCATCCGGAGTGGCTGGTAGAGGAGCTGCTGGACGAACTGGGCTCAGAGGGGGCGGCGGCGTTCCTCCGGGCCAACAACAGCCAGCCCCCCATGACCGCCATGGTGAACACCGTCCGGGCGGGGGCGGAGGAGGTGGCCGCCTCCCTGGAGGCCCAGGGCGTTGAGGTAAAGCCCCACCCCTGGCTGGAGAACTGCCTGATCCTCTCCCGCAGCGGCAGCGTGGAGGAGCTGGAGGCCTTTCAGAAGGGCCTGTTCTACATCCAGGATCCGGCCTCCCGTCTGGCGGTGCTGGCCTCCGGCGCGGCGGCGGGGATGCGGGTGCTGGATGTGTGCGCCGCCCCCGGAGGCAAGTCCTTTGCCGCCGCCATTCAGATGGAGGACCGGGGCGAGGTGGTGTCCTGCGACCTCCATCCCCACAAAAAGACCCTGATCCACCGTGGGGCGGAGCGGCTGGGCCTGTCCTGCGTCCAGGCCCTCACCGCGGATGGCAAGGTACGCCGGACAGAGTGGGAGGGGGGATTCGACCTGGTGCTGGTGGACGCGCCCTGCTCCGGGCTGGGGGTGATCCGGAAAAAGCCGGACATCCGCTATAAGGACCCGGAGCCGCTGGCCTCCCTGCCGGCGGTCCAGAGCGCCATTCTGGACAATGCCTGCGCCTATGTGAAGCCGGGCGGGGTGCTGCTCTACTCCACCTGTACCATCCTCCGCCGGGAGAACCAGGCGGTCACCGACCGCTTTTTGGAGGAGCATCCGGGGTTTGTCCGGGAGGGCTTCTCTCTCCCCGGACCGGCGGGGGAGGTCCCGGAGGGACAGCTCACCCTGTGGCCCCAGGTCCACGGGACGGACGGATTTTACCTGTGCAGACTGCGGAAGGAGGGGTGACCGGTGACCGACATCAAATCCATGACTCTGGAGGAGCTGACCGCCTGGCTGAAGGACCAGGGGGAGCCCGCCTTCCGGGCCAAGCAGATCTTCCACTGGCTGTACCGGGGCGTCTCCTCCTTTGACGAGATGACCGACCTGTCCAAGGCGCTGCGGGAGAAGCTGGACTCCCTGGCCTTCCTGACGCCCCCTCAGGTGGCCAGAAAGCAGGTGTCTCGCCTGGACGGCACCATCAAATACCTGTGGGAGCTGTCTGACGGCAACTGTGTGGAGTCGGTGCTCATGCGCTATCAGCACGGCAATACCGTGTGCATCTCCTGTCAGGTGGGCTGCCGTATGGGCTGCGCCTTCTGCGCCTCCACCCTGGCGGGAAAGGTGCGGGACCTGACACCGGCGGAGATGATCGACCAGGTGCTGTTTACCCAGCTGGACAGCGGGGCCCCCATCTCCAACATCGTGCTCATGGGGATCGGGGAGCCGCTGGACAATTTTGAGACGGTGATGAGATTCCTCACCCTGGTGAACCACCCGGAGGGGCTGAACATCGGGATGCGGCATATCTCCCTGTCCACCTGCGGCCTGACGGAACAAATTGACAAGCTGGCCCAGTATGGGTTACAATTAACACTGTCTGTTTCCCTTCACGCCCCGGATGACGAGACACGGTCCCGGATCATGCCAGTCAACCGCTCGGTGGGGGTGGAGAAGCTGATGGACACCTGCCGCCGGTATTTTCAGACCACCGGGCGGCGGATCTCCTATGAATACGCCATGATCGACGGGGTGAACGACTCAGACCGGCAGGCGGACCTGCTGGCCGGACTGCTGAAGGGGATGCCGGGCCATGTGAACCTGATCCCCCTCAACGACGTGGAGGAGAGCCCCCTGAAGCCCAGCCGCCGGGTGGCGGCCTTCCAGAAGCGCCTGGAGCGCCACGGGGTCACCGTGACCGTCCGGCGCCGGCTGGGGAGCGACATCGACGCCTCCTGCGGCCAGCTGCGGCGGAAGGCGATGCGGGAGACAGAGCCCCGCCGGGAGCGGACCGGGGGAGACAGCCGGGAAACCGGCAGGAAAGAGGACGAGCAGCCATGAATGTTTGGGGAATCACCGACCGGGGCGTGATCCGGGAGCAGAATCAGGACGCGTTTGCCCATCAGGTGCTGCCTGACGGGCGGGTGCTGGCCCTGGTCTGCGACGGGATGGGCGGCGCCCGGGCGGGCAACGTCGCCAGTACGATGGCGGTGGATATTATTATGGACGAGTTCCTGGCGGAGGAGGAGGGGGCGCGCACCCTGGACCGGCTGAAGTCTGCCGCCGCCTCGGCCAACCGCCGGATCTTTCAGCGGGCCGCCGGGGAGGAGTGCTGCGCCGGGATGGGAACCACGCTGGTGGCCGCACTGGCGGACGGGGAGGAGGCCCTGATCCTCAACGAGGGGGACAGCCGGGCCTATCACCTGTCCGAGGAGGGCGGCATCGTCCGGGTGACCCGGGACCACTCTCTGGTGGAGGACCTGGTCCAGCGGGGAGAGCTCACCCGGGAGCAGGCCCGCACCCATCCCCATAAAAACCTGATCACCCGGGCCCTGGGGGCCGAGCCGGAGCTGCGGGCCGATGTGTTCCGCCAGCCGCTGGCGGCGGGGGACTATCTGCTGCTGTGCAGCGATGGGCTGAGCAATGTGGTGTCGGAGCAGGAGCTGCTCTATGAGGTGATCCATGGAGGCGAGGCGTGTACCTGCTGCCGCCGCCTGCTGGAGATCGCCCTGCACCGGGGCGCGCCGGACAACGTGACGGCCGTTCTGATCCAGTGCTGAGCCGCCATGCCGCGCCGGACCGGCCGGTCCGAGCCAACCTGTATGGAAAGGAGAAAATTTACCATGGATCAGTACATTGGTAAATTACTCGATAACCGATACGAGATCCTGGAGCTGATCGGAGTGGGCGGGATGGCCCGGGTGTACAAGGCCCGCTGCCACCGGCTCAACCGCCTGGTGGCGGTGAAGATCCTCCGGGACGACCTGGTCCAGGACGCGGAACTGCGCCGCCGCTTCCACGACGAGTCCCAGGCGGTGGCCATGCTGTCCCACCCCAATATCGTGGCGGTGTACGACGTGAGCCGCTCCTCCGACTTTGAGTACATCGTGATGGAGCTGATCGACGGGATCACCCTGAAGCAGTATATGCAGAAAAAGGGGAACAAGCTGAACTGGCGGGAGGCCCTCCACTTCATCACCCAGATCGTCAAGGCACTGGGCCACGCCCACAGCCGTGGGATCATCCACCGGGACATCAAGCCCCACAATATCATGGTCCTCCGGGATGGCAGCGTAAAGGTAGCTGACTTCGGCATCGCCCGTGTGGCCTCCGGGGGGCACAGCACCCTGACCCAGGAGGCCCTGGGCTCGGTCCACTATATCTCGCCGGAGCAGGCCCGGGGCAGTCACATCGACGCCCGTTCCGACCTGTACTCCGCCGGTGTGGTCCTGTATGAGATGATCACCGGGCGGCTGCCCTTTGAGGGGGACACCCCGGTCTCAGTGGCCATCCAGCATATCAACTCCATCCCCCTCTCCCCCCGGGAGATCGACCCCTCCATCCCGGAGGCGCTGGAGGCCATCACCATGCGGGCCATGGCCCCCAATCCGGACAACCGCTACCCCTCCGCCGACGCCATGCTGGCCGATCTGGAGGAGTTTCGGAAAAACCCCAACATCAATTTGGACTATGGCCCCGGCGACCTGCCGGGAGACTTTTTGGACGATGGAGATCGCACCCAGATCCTCAATACCGCCCAGGTGAACGCCGTCCGGACCGGTGGGCGGCGGGAGCTGGACCACAGCAGTGCGGGCCGGTCCCGGGGAACTTCCTCCGGCCGCCGCTGGGAGGAGGATGAGGAGGTGGAGGACGAGCCCCGCCGCCGGCCCAACTGGCCCATCATTGGCGCGGTGGCCGCCATCCTGATCTTTGTCGGGGCGCTGATGTTTATTCTGTTCTCCTCGCTCTTTTCTGACACGCTGGGACCGAACCAGAACTCCATCCGGGTCCCCTCGGTGGTGGGGATGATGTTTGACCAGGCCAAGAACGATCAGGAGCTGCTTGGAGAGTTCACCCTGGAGCAGGCCGGGGAGGCGGAGAGTGAAAAGCCCGCCGGAACCATCCTGGAGCAAGATCCCGGGGCAAACAGCCTGGTGAGCAGCAGCGGGACCATCCGGGTCACGGTCAGCTCCGGACCGGCGGACGAGGTGCTGATGCCCGATCTGACCAACGTGCCCCTTCAGAGTGCCCTGTCCCAGCTGAACGGATTGGGAGAGTTTGACATCGACTTTACCTCCCGTACCGACTATGACGACCACATCCCCAAGGACTCTGTGATCTCCACCATCCCCGCCAAGGACCAGCCCCTCACCGAGGGGACCAAGATCTACCTCACCATCAGCCTGGGCAAGGAGGAGGAGACCGTTACTATGATGGATCTGCGGGGGATGACCCAGGAGCAGGCGGAGAAGGCCATCACGGGTCTGGGCCTGGCGGTGGGCAGCGTGGACCACTCCAGCAGTGATATGCCCGCCGGACAGGTCTGGTTCCAGTCCGTGGAACCCAAGGACGAGGTGGCCCCGGGGACCAATGTGAATATCATCATCAGCACCGGCCCCGACGGCGGCGGCCAGCAGAGCTCCAAGACCGTCACCTTCAATCTGCCCGACTCGGGCGAGATCGTCAGCGTCCAGGTGATCGACGGCAGCGGGAACACGGTATGGGGCCCGGAGGAGAAGGACACCAACCTGGAGGTGGCGGTGGAGGTCACCGTGAGCGGCTCCGGGACGGAGGAGTTCACCCTCCTGGTGAATGGGAGCGCGTACAGCACCAAGACCGTGGACTTTGAGGCCGAATGATGGAGGGGATCATCCGAAAGGCCCTCAGCGGCTTCTACTATGTGGACGATGGGACCTCCCTCACCGCCTGCCGGGGGCGGGGAAAGCTCCGCCATGCCAAGGTCACGCCCCTGGTGGGGGACCGGGTGGAGTTCACCCCTCTGGACAACGGCCAGGGGGCCATTGACGCCATCCTGCCCCGCAAAAACCAGTTCCAGCGCCCGGCGGTGGCCAACATCGACCAGCTGGTGATCGTGGCCTCCCAGGCCATCCCGGTAACCGACCCTTTCCTCATTGACCGGGTCATTGCCATCGCCGAGGGGAACCATTGTGAGAGCATCGTGTGCGTCAACAAGTGCGACCTGGCCTCCGGCGGGGAGCTGGCCGCCATCTATGAGCGGGCCGGCTTTCAGACCGTCCAGGTGAGCGCCGAGACGGGGGAGGGGCTGGACCGGCTCCGGGAGCTGATCTCTGGAAAGGTGTCCGCCTTTACAGGCAACTCCGGCGTTGGAAAATCCAGCATTTTGAACGCGCTGGAGCCCGGCGTTGCCCTGGAGACGGGGGATGTGAGCGAAAAGCTGGGCCGTGGGCGGCACACCACGCGCCATGTGGAGCTGATCCGCCTGTCCTGCGGGGCCATGGTGGCCGATACGCCGGGGTTCTCCTCCTTTGATACGGAGCGGATGGAGCTGTGCCGGAAGGAGGAGCTGGCCGGACGCTTTCGGGAGTTCGCCCCCTACCGGGAACGGTGCCAGTTTCAGGACTGCGCCCATCTCAAGGAGAAGGGCTGTGCCGTGCTGGCGGCGGTAAAGGCGGGGGAGATCTCCAAGAGCCGCCACGCCAGCTATGCCCGCCTGTATGAGCAGGCCAAGCAGATCCCGGATTGGGAGCGGGACCAGCAGCGCAGGCAGAGTTAGGAATTAGGAATTAGGAATTAGGAGTGCGCCTGCGGCGCGCGATTTGAGATCAGTCCGGCGGAGCCGGACACAGCGCGTCAAAAGAGCCCTCCTGCCGGACAGCCCGCCCCTGCTTGGGGCGGGCTGTCTCAGGTTAAGGGAAAAGCCCGGCGGATGCTGGGCTTTTCTGTTTGTATAGGGGAGCGCTCAGGTCTGATGGGTGTGACGTGCGCGCCGCTCCGGTCCGGCCACCAGGTCGGTCAGCAGGTCCAGGTGGTCGGCCAGCTTCTCCACCCCGGCGTACTGGTATACCGCCACCCGGCCGCCCCGGCCCACCGCCGCCATCTGCCAGGGGTCGTCCTCCACAGTGGCCAGGATGACAAAGTCGGCGCCCGGCCAGTCCACCTCCTCATAGTCCCAGTACAGGTTGACCAGGCGGTAAAGATCCATCTGAGCCCGTGCCGCCGGCTGGGCCAAAATGGGGAGGGTGTGGAAATAGGTCATGTCCAGGCTGGGGGAGTAGGTGTACTCGCCCCCGTGGGGGTCGGCGGAATAGTGATTGGGTTTTCTCCCCGGCTGGAGGGCCTCCAGATCCTGGCTGACCTCGTACCATGCCGGGGCCAGCAGGGAGAAGTGCCGCTGGGCCACGTTCTCGCTGTTCAGCCCGGAGTTGTTCCGGTATACGGTCTCATAGGGGCCCAGGGGGACCTGCTCCAGATCGTACAGCGAGATGTATGGGGAGGAGAACTCAGCCACCGGCCCGGTGGTCAGCCGGCCATCCCCAAATTGGAGGTACAGGACCAGCGGCACCAGAACCGGAAGAAGTACCAGCGCGGTGATATTTTCCCGGACGATCCGCCTGCTGGGACCCGGCGACGGGGGCGGCGGAAGCCCTTCCTTCAGGGCGTTGTAGGTGGCGAACAGGGTCTTGCGGTCCCGGCGGTCGATGGGGAGAGAATAGAAGAACATACCGGCCAGAAAGAGCAGGAGAATCGGATCGAAGGCGTAAAGCAGGATCAGGGGCAGGCGGACGAAATGGTCCGGCTGTACGTCGTATGAATGGCCCAGGAACAGAGCGGCCAGGAACAGGATACCCAGCAGGCTCCACAGCACGGCCTTCCGCCTCCGGTAGGAGCGCAGGCCGCGGACCAGCCGGTCCAGGGACAGCCCCTGGCTCTGATAGTCGGAAAACAGCTCAGGGGCCTGTGGGTCCGTGGTGTAGAACAGGAAATAGGCCCGGCCCACCCGGAAGGCATACTCCCACCCGGCAGCCCGGTACAGCTCCAGCTTTTCCGGGGTAGGCTCCAACCCCTCGCCGGCCCGGTTGGCAAAGGGGTCCAGCCGGAAGCGGACGCCGGGGACGTCCCGCTCCTCAAAGACGGCCCAGGAGCCTAGGCTGGTGGGGAACAGGCCTTGGTTTGCCTGCTCCTCCAGCCAGTGCTCCAGCCCGGGGATGTCGTACAGAGAGACGGGGATGATTTTTCGGATCAATGACATAAAACCCACTCCCGATCAAGTTCATATCATGGAAAAGAACAATTATTCAGGCCGCTCCGCCCGCTGTCATTTGGATGATGTCCTCCAGATGTTCGGACAGGTCCCCGTGTCCGGTATAGCGGACCAGAACAACATGGTCGCCCGTGGCGGCAGCCGCGGCCTGGAACAGGGTCCGCTCCTTTCGGGCTGTGGATAAGAAATTCACACGGGGATCAGAATGCTTTGATACCTGCCAGGTCCCGTCCTCCTGATCGGTCCACCAGATGTCCTCATCCAGCTTCATGGCCTTGGACAGCAGCTCGTCTGCCAGAGGGGCGGAGAGGAAGGACAGGGGGGCGGGGATGTCGTACCAGTCGATCTGCATCCAGTTTAGCTTTCCGGCCAGGTCCGCCTGTCCGGCCTGGAATACTTCCCACTGGTTCCAGCACAGCAGATAGTGGTTCCTTCGGCTGTAATGGAAGTAGTCCGATTGGTTGGGATCCTCCATTTCATAAGGGCGGTAGCCCTTGCCCTCCACCTGCGCCAGAGAGAGGGGAGAGAAGTCCGATACTTCGCCGATGGGCCTCATGCCGCCACCCAGGAAGGGCAGGATATAACGGGGAAGGACCAGCAGGACGATCAGAAGAATACATAGTGAGAAGGACAGCAGGGGGACGAGCCGCCGCCGGGGATAAGGGGCGCGGTGGTCCATGGGCTCGCCCGCCTCCAGGCGGCGCACCAGCCGGGACAGGTCCTGCACCTCGGCCCAGGCGGCGGGCAGGGAGCACAGCTGGTAGAGCCCAAAGAGGATCAGAGGGACGGCGGAGGTGGTCAGCAGATTGAGGATGGGCGTGTCCGCCAGCAGGAGGGCGGTCAGAACAGCCACCAACACGAGAAGGGCCGCGTCCCAGACAAAGCCCCGGCGGGCCGAGCGGTACAGCTTTTTCTACCGCTGGCTCTGGAGCGCCGGGTCGGTGTGGAGGGGCGGGGCGTCCG
Organism: Clostridiales bacterium; assembly: GCA_902363045.1. Taxonomy (GTDB): domain Bacteria; phylum Bacillota; class Clostridia; order Oscillospirales; family Oscillospiraceae; genus Lawsonibacter. The sequence continues at coordinate 14,121 of CABIYX010000004.1, read as the reverse complement.
TCCGCTCCGTTCGGTAGACATAATACAGATTCCGGAGGGTGGTCACATAGGTCCAGCCCGCCTCCTGATAGGCGGCGTTGCGCTCCCGGTCGATGTCCGCAACGCCGGTGATCTCCAGCCCGAAGCGGACGCCGGAGACCGGCTCGCCCTGGCGGAACCGGGCGGTGTCGTGGTTCAGCTTTACCAGGTGGAGGCCCTGAGCCGCCATGTCGGACAGCCAGTGCTCCAGCCCGGCCATGTCAAAGAGTTCCACGGGGATGATCTTCCGGATCAGTGTTTCTCTCTGTTTCACAGGGATGACCTCCTTTCAGCGGTCAAAGGGTGTCCAGCATTTGGGCGAACCGGGGGAGAAATTGGGTCAGGTCCTTGGAGCCCTCGTACTCCACCCGCATGACGAGGCCGCCTTTCCGGAGGACAAGATAGCAGAAGCCTGGATCTTGCTCGTTTTGGTAGTACCAGATCTCCTCCAACCCGTGGGCGGGCTCCAGAGCCTGATAGCTCTCATGGCCGCCCCAGGCGCGCCACTCCCAGGCCCGCCGCTCCGCTACGGCGGGG
>CABIYX010000004.1:8274-13452 GCA_902363045.1 Clostridiales bacterium | reverse complement strand
TGCTGGTAGTACCAGCTCTCCGGGGTGAGGGGGCTGTCGCCGTGGGAGATGTAGTCCATATTGAACATGGTATCTCCAGTGGGCCGGAACTCCGGCCCTTCGATCTCGGCCATGGTGACGAAGTTGGAGCCGGCCAAGTCATAGGGAAAGTAGCCGTTGGTAAAGTAGAGAAAGGAAAACTCTGCTGCCACCAGCACGAGAGGGAGAACGGCGAGGGCGGAGAGCACGCCGGCCAGCCTGCTGGCCGGTGTGGCGGCGGTGGGAAGATCGTGCCGGATCTGCCGCCGGAATTTCCACAGGGAGAACAGACCCAGCAGATAGGAGAGGTCGGTCAGTCCCATGCCCAGCAGGGCCAGGAGCCAGGACAGAAGCCCATCTGACAGAAGTTCGGCCCACTGAAAGCGGAGGCAGGTGGGATCGGTAAACCGGGAGGAGTAGAAAAAGCTCAGGACCAGGAAATTGAGGAGGGCTAGTCCCGCGCCTCCCAGCAGCTTCTGCCTGAAAAAGCGGCGGAGCGCATAGTTCAGCACCTGGGGGTCCGTGTGGGCCTGTGCGTCCGGCTCCTGGGTGGCGAACACATAGAAGTTTTTGCGGAAGTCTCCCAGATGTGTCCACCCGGCAGATGCGTACAGACCGATGATCTCCGGATCGTCCTCTGCGATCTTTGTCCGGGCGGGCTCCAGATGGACGCGGAGGGAGGCGGGCTCTGCCGGAAGGAACAGAGTGAAGGGCCCTATTGTCATAAAAAACTGCATCCCACGGGCGGCCATACGCTGGAGCCAGCGCTCCAGGCCGGGGATGTCATAGCCGCTCACCGGAGGAAATCGAACTGCTGTATGCCTCTTCATATCGGGCGGACCTCCTTATGGTTCGCTTGTTTGTGTGAGCATTTGGGCGATCTGCGGGAACCACTGGGACAGGTCCCGGCTGCCATCGTAGGAGAGGAACAGGGCGCGCCGGTCCTTCTGGGCCAAAACCTCCCAATGGATCCCGTCCTGCCGGAAGCGGAAGGCCTCCGCCCCCGGGACGGCGGCGCTTTGGAAGGGAAGGGAGGCGGGAAGCTGACTGTAATAGCCGTCTCCGCTCAGGGCGGCCTGTTCCATGCGATCCAGACGGCCCTGAGCAGAATGGACGGTCAGTTCTGTGTGATAGGCGATCATCATAGCGGCGTTTCCGCGGGTTCCGGAGCCGCTCTGCTCAATGCGGTATGCGGCCTGCATGGGGGCGCGGGTGACATCCGCCTCGTTGAAGTGGAAGGTGACGGAATCGTACAGATTGGGCCGGAGGGGATCGGGATAGATGCGTTCACGGTATGTCTCGTCCGGGACCCAGCCGCGGCTCTCCACCGTGCCAAGAGAAAACAGCGGAAAATCCGGCTCCCACTGTGTCAGCGGCAGGTTGGAGCGGGAGGCCCACAGAGAGAAGCAGAGGCTGAACACCGCGGCCAGGGAACACAGCAGGGAGGCGAGCCGGAAGCCGCGGTGCAGGCGGAACAGGCGGCCTGCGGCGGGGATAGGGCCGGGGAGCCCGCGGCTCAGACGGCGCTGGAAGATCAGAACTGTGGCCGCATCGGCGCAGTAAGCGCAGAGATACAACAGACAGGCTGAGATCAGAAACAGCGTGATACAGGTCAGGCCCAATTCATAGACAGGTCCGTAAGCTCCAGCGGGGGCAAAGCGGAGCCGGGTCGTTCCCAGAGAGAGAAGGGCGAAGCCCAGTGCGTAGGCACATCCGCGGGCCGGGAAGCGCAGGGCCTGAGCCAGGCTGTCCGTGTCGCTGAAGGGCTCCGGCGCAGAGGGATCGTCTGTAAAAAAGATCTGGAAGCGGATGAGATCCCGAACGAAGTCCGCGGCATACTGCCAGCCCTGGGCGGCGTACAGCTCCAGCAGCTCCTGACTGGGAGGGGAATCCCACTCTTTGACTGGGCACAGGTGGTAGCGCCGGCCCGGCCTGGGCGTATCCCGGCGGAACCGGAGGCGGCGGAACAGGACCGGCGTGTTGAATGAGAACGGAAAAGTGGAGGCTGTCTGCCGCTCCAGAAGCAGCCCCTGGGCGGCCATGTCGGACAGCCAGCGCTCCATACCCGGAAGGTCCAGGACGCTGACCGGCGCTCTCTTTGTCACAAGGTCTCTCTGCTGTTTCATAAAACGCTCCTTTCTGCATCATCCGGCGCTTCCGCCGGGTCAGATCTCCTCTTCCGCATCGTTCAGACAGGCCCTCAGCCGGTCCAGCTCCTCCTGAAAGACGGCCCTTCCCTTTCCGGTGAGGCGGTAGGTCCGCTTCCGGCCGTCCACCTCGGTCTCCTGGATCAGGCCCTCCTCCTGGAACTTGCCCAGCAGGGTATACAGCGTGCCCGGCCCAAGCCGGACCCGGTCCCGCGTCTTGCGGGCGACAAATTCTGTGATCTCCGTGCCGCACATATCCCGCTTCAAAAAGGACATGAGGACATAGAACATCGGTTCGGTCAACGGACCGCGGTCCTTGCCTCCCACTGGAACACCTCCTTGCAATATCGTGTCACGATATTATCTGGCCTCATTATAATATCGAGACACGATATTGTCAAGAATCGGGGTGAAGAACGGGAAAATTCTGTGGAACAAGACAACGGATTCTGACCGGTTTCGTTGACCTGGGGCCCTATAATGGGGACAGGCAAACGGGCCGCGGCCCGGAGACGGGGAGGAGGGGCCGGGGTGACGGTCATCTATGTGGACACGCTGTTTCTGCTCAACACGATGGTGGACTACCTGCTGCTGCTGGCCTCGGCCCGGCTGGCGGGGGAGCCCCTGGCCCGGCTGCGCTTTGCCCTGGGGGCCGTCCTGGGCGGATTGTATGCGGTGGCCATCTTCCTGCCGGGGATGGGCTTTCTGGCCCGGCCCCTGTGCCGGGGGGCGGCAGCAGTGTTGATGGTGCTGCTGGCCTTCTGGCGGAGCAGAAGGCTGCTGCGCCAGGTGCTGATCTTCCTGGCCCTGGCCTGCGCCTTCGGGGGCGGAGTGCTGGCGGTGGAGCTGCTGGGGGGGCAGAGGCTGGCCCTGGGGGGCGGCGTGCTGTACTCCGGGATGGATCTGAAGATTGTGCTGCTGTCGGCGGCGGGGTGCTATGGCCTGCTGACCCTGGTGTTCCGGGGGATCGGGCGGCACGGCGGCCCCTCCGGGGAGCTGACCCGGGTGCGGCTGACCCTGGGGGAGCGGCAGGTGGAGCTCACCGGTCTGGTGGATACGGGCAACACCCTCACCGATCCGGCCACCGGCCGGCCGGTGCTGGTGGCGGAGGCGGACAGCCTGGAGGAGCTGCTTCCCCCGGGGCTCCGGCCCGGCCCGGCGGAGCTGCGAGACCCGGCGGGGGCGCTGGAGCGGCTGGAGGATGGGCCGTGGCGGCTGCGGTTCCGCCTGCTGCCCTACCGGGCGGTGGGGGTGGAGCGGGGACTGCTGCTGGCGCTGCGGATGGACCGGGTGCAGGTGGGGGAGGAGGACCGGGGCCCCATGCTGGCCGCCCTGTCTCCCACGCCGGTGTCCGACGGAGGTGCTTACCGCGTGCTGGTGGGCGCGGAGTGACCGCAAGGTGAAAGGGGAATGGTGATGAAGATTTGGAGCGCGCTGGCGGAGCGCCTGGCCGGACTGCTGACCCGGCTGGGGCTGTGCTCCCCCGGCAAGGTGATGTACATCGGTGGGAGCGACACCCTGCCAACCCCGCTGCCAAAGGAGGAGGAGGCCGCGGCCATCGCCCGCCTGGAGCAGGGGGACGAGGAGGCCCGCAAGACGCTGATCGAGCACAATCTGCGTCTGGTGGTCTATATCGCCCGGCGGTTTGAGAATACGGGGATCAACATTGAGGACCTGATCTCCATCGGCACCATCGGCCTGATCAAGGCGGTGGGCACCTATCAGCCCGCCAGGAGCATCAAGCTGGCCACCTACGCCTCCCGGTGCATTGAGAACGAGATCCTGATGTACCTGCGCAAGACCTCATCGCAAAAGACCGAGCTCTCCTTTGACGAGCCGCTGAATACCGACTGGGACGGCAACGAGCTGCTCCTGTCCGACATCCTGGGCACGGAGAGCGACCTGGTCATGCGGCCCATCGAGGCCGATGTGGACCGGCAGCTGCTGCACCGGGCCATGGACAGTCTGGAGCCCCGGGAGCGGAAGATCATTACCCTGCGCTTCGGGCTGGACGGGCAGGAGGAGCGCACCCAGAAGGAGGTAGCGGACGTGATGGGGATCTCCCAGTCCTATATCTCCCGGCTGGAGAAGCGGATCATCGCCCGTCTGAAAAAGGAGATGCTGCGCATGATGTGACCGGAGGGACCCGTGAAAACGGGCCCTCCGCGATTTTTTTCGGATTTCCACATTGGAGGATTTGACATCCCGGTCCACATCGGGTAAACTGTATTCCGTTCCATAGGACTATTTTTTTCGGGAACGGAGGGTGTGCATGAAGCGGAATGTCAAGGTTTCCACCGCGGTGATCCGCCGCCTGCCCCGTTACTACCGCCATCTCTCAGAGCTTCAGCGGAAGGGGATCGTGCGGATCTCCTCCAGCGCCCTTGGGAAATCCATCGGGCTGACCGCGTCGCAGATCCGCCAGGATCTGTTCTGCTTCGGCGGCTTCGGGCAGCAGGGGTACGGGTATAAGGTGGACGTGCTCAAGGAACAGATCGGCGAGATCCTGGGGATCAGCCGGGGACACACCATCGTCGTGCTGGGGGCGGGCAACCTGGGCCGGGCCCTCATTGAAAACTTCAAATTTTCCAACAACGGCTTTCAGCTCCTGGCGGCCTTTGATGTACAGGAGCGGACGGTGGGCACCCAGATCGCCGGCGTCCCCGTCTATCACGCGGATACCCTGGAGTCATTCCTGGCGGAGCACCCCGCCAGCGTGGGGCTGCTCACGGTGCCCAAGTCCGCCGCCCAGGAGATGGGCGAGCGGCTGGTGGCCGCCGGCGTTCAGGGGATCTGGAACTTTACCAATTACGAGGTCTCCTTCCCCGGGGCGGATGTGGTGGTGGAGAGCGTCCACTTCTCCGACAGTCTGCTGGCCCTCAGCTATATGATCTCCCAGCGGGAGGACGGAGAGGACGAGGAAGGAAAGGAGCAGACATGAGACGGAAAACAGCGAGACTGCTGCTCAGCGGCGGCGTCCTGGCGGCGGTCCTCAGCGGCGGGGCAGCAGCCC
>CABIYX010000004.1:0-7870 GCA_902363045.1 Clostridiales bacterium | reverse complement strand
CGGGGTGCTGGCCCTGGCCGGGACGGGAGAGGTGATCCACAGCGGCGCGTTCATCGACGTGACCGAGGGGGCGGAGGTCCCCTCCGGGAGCCGGCTGACGCCGGGACACCGCTATCTGACGGGGGAGGACACCTCCGCCGTGCTCTCGGTGCGCTCCGGTGCGATGTATCTGGGGCTCCAGGGGAGCTATGGCTATGAGCCGGGGGGCGGGGACCCGCTTCCCTTTGTGGATGTGGCCCAGGGGGACTGGTTCCAGGCCGCGGTGGAGTATGTGTACAGGAACGGCCTGTTCTCCGGGATGAGCGCCGACCGCTTCAGCCCCGGGACCCCCATGAACCGGGCCATGCTGGTGACGGTGTTTTACCGCCTGGCGGGCTCCCCGGAGGGGGAGCTGAACGCGGCGGACGCCTCCTTCACCGATGTGGCCGGCGACAGCTGGTACGCCCCCTTCGTGCGGTGGGGCTATGCCCAGGGCGTCACAGCAGGCATGGGGGACGGGAGCTTCGCCCCGGAGCAGAGCGTCACCCGGCAGCAGCTGCTGGTGATGCTCCACAGCTTTGCCCGGCAGTATCTGAAGCTGGAACCCACCGGCGCGGCGGACCTGTCCATCTATGGGGACGGCGGCCAGGTGGCGGACTGGGCCCGGGACGCGGTCTCCTGGGCGGTGTCGGCGGGGCTGATCGTCCCGTCGGGCGAGGGGACCCTCCGGCCGGCGGACCCGGCCAGCCGGGCCGAGGTGGCGGTCATCCTGATGAAATTCAGCAGCCTCTATCTGTAACCCTTTTCCGCCTCTGACATAGGATAGTTTGAGCGCGGCGCACTGCCGCCTCAAATCTTCATATTTCAGGGGGTACTTCAATATGGGGTGCTGCAATAATGGCTGGGGTGGCGGAGGCTGCCTGTGGATCATTGTGCTGATTATCATCCTCTGCTGCTGCTGTGGAAACGGCGGGGGCTGCGGGAATTCCTGCGGCTGCGGGAACGGCTGCGGCTGTGGAAATAACTGCGGCGGCTGCTGCTGACGGTGGTTCTGAACCGGACTTGATCCGCGTATGGGCGGCGCGCGCTCCAGGAGGGGCGCGCGCCGCCTTTGATCTGTCCGTCCGTCCGGGCGGCTGGAAGTTCCTGAGGGGAATTCCATGCAGTCTCTGAAAAGAATGATTGCATTTTGATGAAAAAGGGTGTATCATAAAGACCAATGAACCGTTCCGTTTGGAACCGTTCCGGCGGCTTCGTGCCGGGGAAGGGGACAGGCTGTGCCTGTCTCCGAGGCCCTTGGCCGTGCCGCCCCTGCGTGTGGACCGGCGTCCCTGCTTTTTGTTCAGGCTCAAAAAGGGGGGCGGCGGGATTTGTCGTGTCGTGCAGGCACCGCGCGGGCAAAAAAATCACCTTTGAACGTCAAGGTTAGGGAGGGCTGAGAGAGAGCCGGGAACGGGAGTCCCGGGATGCAGCTGAAGGATCCGGGCGGGGAATGCCGAGGATGCTCCAGCTGTGCTCCGCGGGCGTCAGAGCGCCGGCAGAAAAAATGCGACTATTTTCCCAGCGATTGCAGTATAGGGAGGTTGAAATCCGAATGAGTAAATTTCTCAAACGCTCTGCGCAAGGCGCGGGAGTTCCTCACGAGAAGAGAACTTCCAACCTTGAGACGGTCGCGATGCCGCTTCCGTCCAAGATCGTCCTGTCCATGGGCCAGCACATCGGCGCTCCGGCGTCTCCGGCTGTGGCCAAGGGCGATCAGGTGTACGTAGGCACCATCGTCGGAAAGTCCGGGGGCTTTGTGTCCTCCGACATCCACTCCGGCGTCTCCGGCACGGTCTCTGAGATCACCACCATCACCGCCCCCAACGGCGCGACCCAGACCGCTGTGGTCATCGTACCCGACGGCGAGCAGAAGGTGGACCCCGCCATCGCCCCCCCTGAGGTGACGGATTACAAGTCCTTTGTGGACGCCATCCGGGCCAGCGGCTTGGTGGGCCTGGGCGGCGCCGGCTTCCCCACGGCGGTGAAGCTGTCCCCCAAGAACCTGGACGAGATCGACACACTGCTCATCAACGGCGCCGAGTGTGAGCCCTATATCACCTCGGATAACCGCTGCTTCCTTGAGGACACCCACCATGTGCTGGGCGGTATCAAGGCCGTGATGAAGTATCTGAATATTCCCAAGTGCATCATCGGCATCGAGGGCAACAAGCCCGAGGCCATTGCCAAGATGAAGGCCGCCATCGACGCGCCCGGCATCGAGGTCAAGGAACTGCCCTGCCGCTACCCCCAGGGCGCTGAGAAGGTACTGATCGAGAACTGCACCGGCCGCGAGGTCCCGTTCCCCGGCCTGCCCTCCGACGTGGGCGTGATCGTGATGAATGTCACCTCCGTGGCCTTCGTCTCCAAGTATCTGGAGACCGGTATGCCTCTGACCACCAAGCGCCTGACGGTGGACGGGGACATCGTTAAGGAGCCCAAGAACGTGGAGGTGCTGATCGGCACCCCCATCCAGGAGCTGCTGGACTTCTGCGGCGGCCTGACCGCCCAGCCGGGCAAGGTGCTGTACGGCGGCCCCATGATGGGTACCTGTGTGGCCGACCTGTCCCAGCCCATCCTGAAGAACAACAACGCGGTTCTGGCCTTCTCTGAGAAGCTGGCCCGCCTGCCGAAAAAGACCAACTGCATCCACTGCGGCCGGTGCGTCAACGCCTGCCCCCTGGGCCTGGCGGCCAAGGACATCGTGAAGGCGTACGAAAACGGCAACGTGGAGCTGCTCCAGGAGCTGAACGCCGACCTGTGCATGAGCTGCGGTACCTGCTCCTTTGTCTGCCCCGCCAAGCGGCCTCTGGCCCCCTCCATCGCCCTGGCGAAGATCATGATGAAGAATGGAGGTAAGAAGTGATGGACAACAAGTTGATCGTAACCGCCGCGCCCCATATTACCAGCGCGGACAGCACCCAGAAGATCATGCAGCGGGTCTGCATCGCTCTGGTGCCCACGCTGATCGCCTCCGTCATCATCTTCGGGATCAACTCCCTGATCCTGACCGCGGTGACCGTGGCGGCCTGTGTGATCTTCGAGTACCTGTACTGCAAGCTGGTGGGCCGCGAGGTGGCCATCAGCGATTTCTCCGCGGTGGTCACCGGAATGCTCCTGGCCTTCAACCTGCCGGCTACTCTGCCCTGGTGGATGGCCGTCGTGGGCGCCTTCATCGCCATCGTGATCGTCAAGCAGCTCTTCGGCGGCCTGGGCTATAACTTTGCCAACCCCGCCATCGTGGGCCGCATCGCCCTGGCCATGGGCTTTGCCAGCCGGATGTCCACTTACGGCTTCCCGGCGGACGCCACCTCCACCGCCACTCCGCTGGCCTCCGCTGAGGGCATCGACTATGTGACCCTGCTGCTGGGCAACCACGGCGGCGTCCTGGGCGAGACCTGCGCGCTGACCCTGCTGGTGGGAGGATTGTACCTGATCGCCACCAAGGTCATCAGCCCCACCATCCCGGTCACTTATCTGGCCACTGTGGCGGTGCTCTCCCTGGTCTCCGGCCGGGACCCCATCTATCAGCTGCTCTCCGGCGGCCTGATGCTGGGCGCCTTCTTTATGGCCACTGACTATGTGACCTCTCCCACCACCACCAAGGGCAAGATTGTCTTTGGCCTGGGTCTGGGCGTCATCACCTGCGCCATTCGGTTCCTGGGCACGATGAACGAGGGCGTCTCCTTCGCCATCCTGCTGATGAACCTGCTGGTTCCCTACATTGAGATCCTGACCCGTCAGGACCGTCTGGGCATCGCTAAGACGAAGAAGAAGGAGGGCGCCGCGAAATGAACAACTGGAATCGCATCTTTAAGCCTATTGTGGTCCTGGGCGTGATCTGTGTGGTCGTGACGGGCGCGCTGGCTGCTACCAACAGCGTGACCGGCCCCATCATCACAGCGGCCATCGAGGCGGCTGAGACCGCCGCCCGCACTGAGCTTCTTCCTGAGGCGGACAGCTTCACTGAGGTGAAGGACATTGCGGTGGAGAATGTCTCCGGCATCTATACCGCCGACAACGGCGCCGGCGCGGTCATCACCGCCTCCGGCAAGGGCTACGGCGGCGACGTGGTGGTCATGGTGGCCTTCGGCCCCGATGACGCCATCAAGCAGATCAAGGTCACGGAGCAGGCTGAGACCAAGGGTATCGGCAGCAACGTGGTCTCCAACGAGGAGTACTGGGCGAATTACGCCGGTGTGTCCGCGGAGAAGGCGCTGGTCCTGAATCAGGACGTGAACGCCTATAGCGGCGCCACCATCTCCAGTAAGGCGGTGCTCAGCGCGGTCAACTCCGCCATCGACGCCTATAACCAGCTTCCTTGAAAGGCGGTGAGTCAAGATGAGTAGTAAGAATAGCAAGCTGAAGATCCTAACCAACGGTTTTCTGAATGAAAACCCTGTTCTGCGGCTGGTTCTGGGAACCTGCCCCACCCTGGCCACCTCTACCATGGCGTCCAACGGCATTGGTATGGGCCTGGCGGCCACCTTTGTGCTGCTGTGCTCCAACGTGGTCATCTCCGCCCTGAGAAAGGTCATTCCCGATCAGGTGCGTATCCCCTGTTACATCACGGTCATCGCCGGCTTCGTGTCTGTGGTGCAGATGCTGGTCAAGGCATTTGTGCCCGCTCTGGACGCGTCCCTGGGTGTGTACCTGCCCCTGATCGTGGTCAACTGCATCATCCTGGGCCGTGCGGAGATGTTTGCCTCCAAGAACGGCATCGTGGATTCCGCTCTGGACGGCATCGGCATGGGCATCGGATTTACCATCACCCTGACCATCATGGGCACCATCCGTGAGATCCTGGGCTCCGGCACCTGGATGGCCGGCCTGGGCGAGCTGATCCCCGCCCTGGGCAAGGACTTCGTGATCCAGGTCCTGCCTGAGTCCATCGATCCCTTCACCATTATGACCAGCGCCCCCGGCGGCTTCTTCGTGTTCGGCGTGATGATGGCTGCGGCCACCTGGCTGACCACCCGCCCCAAGAAGGCGAAGGCCGCCGCGCCCGCTGAGGCTGTGGAAGGAGGGAACGTGTAATGGCAGTGCAGCTTGCATCCATTTTCTTCACCATGATCCTGGTGGATAACTATGTTCTGGTGAAGTTCCTGGGCATCTGCCCCTTCCTGGGCGTGTCCAAAAAGCTGGACAGCGCCGTTGGCATGTCCCTGGCCGTTACCTTCGTCATGGTGCTGGCCACCGCCGCCACCTGGCCCATCCAGATGTTCCTGCTGACTCCTCCTGGTTCTGAAGGAACCGCCAGGGATCTGGGCTACCTCCAGACCATCGTCTTTATCCTGATCATCGCCATCCTGGTCCAGCTGCTGGAGAACATCCTGAAGAAGTTCATCCCCGCCCTGTACAAGTCCCTGGGCGTGTACCTTCCTCTGATCACCACCAACTGCACCATCCTGGGCGTGACCATCCTGAACATCGACAACGGCTACAACTTCATGGAGAGCATCGTCTGCGCCGCCGGCGCCGGCATCGGCTTCCTGGTCGCCATGGTGCTGTTCTCCGGCGTCCGCCGCAAGGTGGAGGAGGCCGTGACCCCCAAGTGCTTTGAGGGCCTGCCCATCACCCTGGTGTCCGCCGCGGTGACCTCCCTGTCCTTCATGGGCTTCGGCGGGATCATCGAGTCGATCTTCCACGTGTAATAGAGGAGGGGGAGAAGAAAATGAATCCGATTTTAATGGCCATCATTCTGGTGACCGTCATTGGTCTGATCGGCGCTGTGATTCTGGTGGCCGCCTCCATCTTCATGTATGTTCCGGTGGATGAGCGGGTGGAAAAGATCACCGGCGTCCTGGCCGGCGCCAACTGCGGCGCCTGCGGCTGTGCCGGCTGTGCCGACTATGCCAAGAGCATCGTTGAGGACGGGAACGCCATCAACAAGTGCACCCCCGGCGGCGCGAAGTCTGTGGCCGCCATCGCGGAGATCATGGGTGTGGAGGCCACTGCCTCCGAGCCCATGAAGGCCGTTGTGACCTGCTCCGGCACCTGTGACAAGACCTCCAAGCGCTATGAGTTTGATGGCATCCATAGCTGCCAGGCGGTCAAGGGCCTGTACGGCGGCGACGGACTGTGCAAGTTCGGCTGCCTGGGCTACGGCGACTGCACCCGGGCCTGCGCCTTCGACGCCATCCACATCGTGGACGGCATCGCCAAGGTGGACCGGGAGAAGTGCACCGGCTGCGGCGCCTGCGCCGCAGTCTGCCCCAACAGTGTGATCTCCATCATCCCTGAGCACAAGCGCAAGCCTGTGGTCCTGTGTCAGAACAAGGACAAGGGTGCGCTGACCCGGAAGGCCTGCACCGCGGGCTGCATTGGCTGCATGAAGTGCGCCAAGGCCTGCCCCAAGGAGGCCATCACCGTGGAGAACAATGTGGCCTACATCGACCAGTCCAAGTGCGTGGGCTGTCAGCTGTGTGTGAAGGAGTGCCCTGTGGGCGTCATCCACGTTCCGGCCGATATGTGACCCAGCTGCGCTTCGGCCCGCTCCGGCGGGAGGGAGCAGAGAGGCGGGCGGCAAATGCCGCCCGCCTCAGCTTGTTAAAAAAGCCCTCCTGCAAGGAGTTCCGTCGCCCGAAGGCGACGGAATAAAATGAAATACATCATTTCCGGGGGCGTGTACCTCGGAAATGATACTTCTCACGAAAGCTTCGCCGACAATTTCGCAAGAAATCGAGACGAAGCTTTCGTGCAATCCTCCTCGAAAAAGTGGCTGTGCCACTTTTTCGAAAGTCTCAGGCGGGCGGCATTTGCCGCCCGCCTTTTTGTGTGAAGAAAACCACTCGCGCCAGGCGAGTGGTTCCAAAAGATTGTGTTGATCCAGTGGTCCGGCGGTCAAAACTGACCCAGCTCCCGGACCACCGCGCTGGCCAGCACTAGTCCGGCGGCGGCGGGGACAAAGGAGATGGAGCCCGGGGTGTCCCGCCGGGCGGTGGAGCCCGGCCGGGTCTCTGAGGCAGAGGCGGGCGGCTCCGCCTCCATGGGGCGGAGGGGAGTGCGTGGCTCCTCCCGGGACCAGACCACCTTCAGATGGGAGATCCCCCGGCGGCGCAGCTCCTTCCGCATCACCCGGGCCAGGGGACAGCCCTGGGTCCTGGACAGGTCGGAGACCTCAAAGGCGGTGGGGTCCAGCTTGTTTCCCGACCCCATCGCGCTGATGATCCTGACTTGTAAAGCAGTGCACCTGGTGACGAGCTCCAGCTTGGCGGACACGGTGTCGATGCAGTCCACCACATAGTCGTATTGGGACAGATCCACCTGATCGGCGTTCTGCGGAAGGTAGAACATCCGGATGGCCCGCACCTGACAGTCCGGGTTGATGTCCCGCACCCGCTGGGCCATGACCTCCGCCTTGGGCTGGCCGATGGTAGAGTGGAGGGCGGCGAGCTGGCGGTTCAGATTGCTCTCTGAGACGGTATCGTCATCATATAGATCTAAAGTGCCCACGCCTGCCCGCGCCAGGGCCTCAACGCAGTACCCCCCGACGCCGCCCACGCCGAACACAGCGACGCGGGCGCGGCGGAGCCGCTCCAGGGGTTCGACTCCCACCAGAAGGCGGGTGCGGATAAAGGGATCGGACATCGTGAGTTCCTCCTCGCTGTGGGTGATAAAGAGACTGTCAAAAAACCCTCCATTCAAAGGCTTCGGAGGGGAAGATCGTGTGAAAGAAAACCGTCAGGGTTGTCTTTTACGTCCAATCAAACAATTTTTGAGCACTTTTTCCATGTGCTCAAAAATTTGACAGCTTGTCGAAAAGACTTTTTCGGCAAGTCAAGACCACGCGTGAAACGCGTGGCTTGAACAAGCCCTAAAAGGGCATAGTGCGGCCAGCGCCTGAAAGACG
>CABIYX010000003.1:134868-145931 GCA_902363045.1 Clostridiales bacterium | reverse complement strand
AGAAGAATTGTTCCTCGACTTCGATCTGGCCCACGCAAAAGATGTTCCAGCTCTGTTGGACTCCTACGTCGACTTCTTCAACAACCGCCGTCTGGCTGCTGCTTTGGGCTATAGAAGCCCAGTTCAGTACAGGACCGAACTGGGCTTCTGTTAGCTGCGCTTTTTTGTGTCTACTTTTACTTGACAGATGCATATGCAGTGCTTGTGCCTACCGTTTTTTACGGTCCAATTATAAATTGAGAACCTGTGTATGTTGTTGCAAGCTAAGAAGACTACTCCGTGGACAATACCTTCATGAAATCCACTACATGCTCTTCTCCAAGCTTTCTTGCCCGCTCTGTATCGCGCTCCGCTATAGCATTATACAACATAACATGAGACTGGGTGTTGCTGACTAAGTCAAAGCTTTTTCGGTAAAGCAAAGTGGTATAGCTAAAGGTTACCGCCCGGGAAATCAAATCACTTAACCGTTCAAAAATTACATTGTGGGTCATGTTCCAGACAAGAGTATGGAACAGAATTTCGTTGTTGGTGTAAGTATCGATCATGGTTTCGTCGTATGGAGGACCATTAATTTTTGATACGAGTTGTTCCATACGCTGGGTCAGCTTCCACATTTCGGCAAGTTGGTTAGAGGAGGCGTTTTGTGCCGCCAACATGCAAACTTCTGGTTCAATGGTACAACGAAATTCAAACAGATCTTGCCGCAGCTTATTGTCCGGGACAAAATCAAGCCCTAGGGGATCATTTCCCAATCCGGGTATCTTGGTCACAAAAGTTCCTTTCCCGCGCTCGATTTCCAGTACGTGTCGGGCAACCAGAAGCTTGACTGCTTCCCGGATTGTAGTTCGGCTGACATTGAGTGAGGAGGCTAACTCCTGTTCGCTGGGCAGTTGTTCGTTGACTGCGTATTCGCCCGTAATAATCCGGTTTTTGATTTTATCCGCAATATTTTCAGAAAGATTTTTGCTTGCAAGCATAATTAACACCTACTGTTAACAATGTTGGTTTTCAGCTTCAGAATACCATTTGTATTTTAAATATTCAAGTACGTAGGGGTATAAATGTAGAAATAAGTTGGATTGCACAAAAAGTGTGTCGTCAATTTGTCCCAATTATCACTTGAATTGAAATGATTTTTTGCTATAATGATATATCATACGTATGACATCCTACGTCGTATGTTTTAGAAATTGAACCGTTTTGTTGATCCCTGGAGACCTGTGTGACGGAGACGGCGCGGCTCTTATTCGAAAGCAGTCATACGTAATGAACCTGCAAACCGACAGGATATAAAGAAAAGGAGCGAATGAAAATGAGGAAGACCATCACGATGACTGTTGTATTGGCACTGCTAGTGGGACTGCTGTCTGGCTGTGGGAGCAAACCCACGTCTAATGGTTCCAGCCAGAGCGCTGACTCCAATTCTGGTAGCTCCAATACAGAGGTGAAGCTGCTCAAAACCAGCATGCCCACATCTTGGGATGAGACCCATGGCTACACACAGGCCATTATCGCCATGAATAAATATCTGGACGAAGTTTCTGGCGGTACGCTCCAGTTGGACATTTATGCTGGCGGACAGTTGGGCGACGAGACCGCTGTGTTTGAATGTTTGCAGCTGGGCACAGTTGATTGTGCTGTGTTCAATTCTGCCAGTTTGTCCAATTTCACTCACTGCCTAGAAGCGTTTGATCTGCCCTATCTGTGGGTGGATGAGACCGGATACGCAGACGAGGAGTTGCATAACAACGTGGTGAGTTCTGATTTTGCGAAAGATTATTTAAATCAGGTGTATGAGCAGACCAGCGTGCGTGCAGTTGGCTTTTTGTATAATGCGGCGAGGGACTTCTTCCTGAACAAGCCGCTGAACAGCATGTCAGATGCTTCTGGAATCAAGCTGCGCTCTATGACGGCCCAAATGCATCTGGATATGTATACAGCTATGGGTTTTGTGGCCACTCCAATGGGATACAGCGAAGTCTACAATGCCATGCAAACCGGCGTGGTGGATGGGTTTGAAGATACTGCTTGTTCCACAGTCACCGGCGGCACTTATGAGACTGCAAAGTATGTGGTCAAGTCTGGCCATGCCACAGCATCTCCTCTATTTGTAGCCAGCGGTATGACCTGGGACAAGCTGAGCGAACAGGAGCAAACTTGGTTGACTGAGGCAGTTGAGGTGGGACGTCAAGCGTGCTATGACACCTTCAAGGAGGCACAGGACAATGCTTACAAGAGCTTTGAAGAGGCTGGCATGGAAGTGAGCAGCATCGATCAGCAGGCAGCTATGTCCGCTTGTGCTCCTGTGATTGCCAAGTATTGTGAAGATGATTCGATGAAAGCTGTCTATAAATATGTCCAAGAGGCCCGTAAGTCTCTGGGGTTTGACTCCTATGTAGGCATGGAAGACTACATGGATATGTTCAGCTAAAGTAAGCTCTTTGTCTAAGCGGTGAAGGTTATGATGAGACGCACTGTGGTTGCCGGAGTTTGGATACAGCAGCGAGGTGATTACAATAAAACGGTTCTTTAATTTTTTGGATGCAATCAACGATTTCCTGATTCGGATTATAAAAGGTCTGTTAGCTATTATGCTCAGTGTGCAGATTTTGCTGATTTTCATTACTGCGGTTATGCGATACTGCTTTAATCACGCCATTCCGTGGACGGATGAGCTGACGACCTATTTGTTGGTTGCAATCACGTTCCTTGGCGGCTATGTGGCTTCTAACATGGGGGCCTTGGCAAAAGTAGAATTGGTATCAGGGACTTTCAAAGGAGCATTGGGCAAAGCAGTCCAGGTTGTTGCCAGAATACTCTCGGGTGGATTGGTCGGATGGATTGCGTTTTATGGGACACAGCTGTATTTCAGCCCTGTGATTCAAAACCAAACCAGCTCCGCCCTGCGTATGCCGGTGAAATACGTTTGGTGGTGCCTCCCTGTGGCCATGTGGTTGCTTCTATTTACTGAACTACTGGGAATTTTTCATATCTTTGTCCCGAGAGAAGGGCAGACAGAATCTGCTGTGGCCTCGGACACGGACAGTGAATGAGGGAGGGAGGAAACATGGTTCTTGTAATCACCTTTATCGTGACAATGGTTGTAGGCGTACCCATTGCATACGTTCTGGGCCTTGTGGGTGCGGCGGGCCTTATCACGATGGGCCCCACTTATTTTTCCACCGTTGCACAAAAGCTGTTTTCCTCCGCCAATAATTACAGCCTCATGGCAATCCCCATGTTTATCCTGGCTGGTGAGCTCATGGGTCTGTCCGGCGATGTTAACCGCCTAATGGACTTTTGCCGTTCCATCATTGGACGGATTCGGGGCGGCATTGCCTATGTGTGTACCATCGTCGGTCTCATGCTGGGCGGAATTTTAGGAATGGCCAACGCTGAGGCGGCGCTGCTTAGCTCCACCATTTATCCGGAGATGCGTAAGGACGGGTATGAAGATACGTTCTCTGCCTGCTTTATTGCTTCTGTGTCTGTAGTGGGACCGCTGATTCCGCCGGGGCTGCTGTATGTGGTGTACGGTGTGTCCAGTGGTACGCCCATTAAGTCGTTGTTTGAGGCGGGTTTGGTTCCGGGATTTTTGGTCGCTATTGCGTTGATGCTGGTGATCTTCCTTCTGGGACGGAATCCTAAGCGGCAGTGGAAAACGCACGAGTGGCGTGGCTGGGGTCATGTGTGGAAGTGCTTTAAAGAGGCTGCATTCTCCATTGTTGCACCCTTCCTTACGTTTTTCTGCATTGCTGCCGGTATTACCACAGCCACCGAGGCCGCTTCTGTCATCATCGTTTTTGTTCTGATTGTAGGTACTATTATCTACAAAAAGATCCAGCTCAAAGACCTGATTCCCATGATCATCCACTCGGCAGTTATGAGCGCGGCTATTTTGATGATTGCCTCCATGGCAGGTGTCATGGGATGGGTTTTAGCGATTGAGCAGATTCCGCAGCAGATTTGTAATTTTATGATGTCTTTGACAGACAGCCCTCTGATTGTTCTCTTTATCATCCAGATTTTCCTGCTGTTTGTGGGAATGTTCATGGATGCAGCCCCCGCAGTCTTGATTCTGGTTCCTGTATTTCTTCCCATTATTCAGCAGTATGGGCTGGATCCGGTACACTTTGGCCTTTTGATGTGCTTTAACCTGACCATTGGTGTTCTGACTCCGCCGGTCGGCACCTGCTTGTACACCACGGCTATGGCAACCGGAGTACGGGTAGACCGCATGATTCGGGGCATCTGGCCATGGATTGGCATTCTGGTTATCGTGCTGTTTATCTGCACCTACTGGGAAGGCTTGATCCTCTTTATCCCGCGCCTTTTGGGATATGGCAGCTGACGCTGTTTGATAATGACTATGAATGGGAGACGATATACTATGATTAAAAACGAGCATATGATCAATGATTTCCTCTCCAGCGAAATTCGAAAAGCCAATGAAACCAGAGGACTGTGGTACTATGAGCTGGTAAAAAGCGCCGGCCAGTATGGACTGGATGAAGAAAAGTTCGCCCGCAGCGCAATCCGGAAACTTGGCAATCTGTATCGAGGCTTGTATCCGGATACCGACAGTGTGCCTGAGTTTATGGGCGCATTTCTCAATGACCACAACATTAAGCAGTTCCACATGGAGCTGAAAAGCCTTACCGATGAAGAAGCTGTGGTACACTTCCACTACTGTCCTATGTGCGGGGCGTGGACCAAACTGACCAAGGACGAAAAGGAGATTGCCACTATCTGTGATTGTGCTATGGACGTGGACAGAGGTGTGTTCGACCTGTATGAGCACATTGGCTTCAAATTGGAAAAGGCAATCGGATGTGGCGACGACGTCTGTGAATTGCATTTCTACAAAAAGTAATTGGGGGGCCAGAAGAATGATTATCAACGAGCCGAAAAAGTACTTAAACGACTATGAGGTAGATTCTGTCCGCAATGCTTATGAAAATCGAGGCCGGTGGTACTATTACCTTGTGAAAGAAGGACTGGAGCAGGGCCTTCCTCTGGAGTTCGCCCGAGATGCCATGCGGCGGGCGGGGTATTTTCAGTATGAGAGCCGCTTCAAGGGCATGACAACGATTGATGAGTTTGCTAAGGAGTTTTTTACCTATGGTGTGGAAAAGGTAAACGAGGGTGAGATTGTCCGGCAGACCGAAGATGAACTGGAGATTGATCTGGGATACTGTCCCCTGGTAGCCGCGTGGCAGAAACTCACGGATGATGAGAAGTACATGGCGGACATCTGCGATATCTGCATGGATATGGACAGAGGCATGGCCGAAAAAATGGGATGGGAAATGGACCTGAAGAATACGATTGCTTCGGGGTGTGGCAAATGTACTATGTGCTTCAAGAAGAAGTAACTGCCTAAGCAGAAGCTGACCCTGAAAAGGTAAATTTGGCTTGCCGCCACAAAACAGTCCGATGTGATAACGGCGAAAATCGAATGGGGCGGAAGCCTGTGAGCGTTTGGAGAAGGTTTTGGCTCTTCAAACGAAACAGGAGTCCGTCCCATATATTTTAAAAGGGGTAAATGAATATGAAAAAAATAATTAATCATCCCGATCACGTGGTCTCTGAAATGCTGGCCGGATTGGCAATTGCGGAGAAAAATTTGCGCTATTTACCGGAAAGCGAGGTCATCGTTCGGCAGAAGCCAGACAAAAATAAGGTAGCACTGATTTCAGGCGGTGGAAGCGGTCATGAGCCTGCCCATGCCGGCTATGTGGGACAGGGCATGCTGGATGCGGCGGTATCGGGGAATGTGTTTGCATCGCCTTCTCCGGACCGGATTCTGAGCGCGATCCATGAGGTGGCCGGGGAAAAGGGAGTCTTGCTGATTATAAAGAACTACTCCGGCGACATTATGAACTTTGGAATGGCAGCTGAACTGGCCGAAATGGAAGGCTACAAGGTTATGTCTGTGGTAACCAAAGATGATGTGGCTGTTCCCGATAGCGTATATTCCACCGGTCGGCGCGGCATTGCCGGAACTGTATTTGTCCATAAAATTGCCGGTGCGGCTGCGGAGGCGGGTAAGAGCCTGGAAGATATCCGGAATCTGTCCCAGAAGGTGATTGACAATACCCGCTCCATGGGCATGGCAATGACGCCCTGCGTGCTGCCCGGCGTGGGAAAGCCCGGCTTTACGCTGGGTGAGCAGGAAATAGAAATTGGAATGGGCATTCATGGAGAGCCTGGCGTGGAACGGACCAGTGTGAAAACGGCCAAGGAGCTGGCGGAGATTCTCTGCTCCCATATCTTGGCGGATATGGATTTCGCTGACGCAGAGCTGGCGGTCATGATTAACGGGTTAGGCGGCACACCGTTAATGGAATTGTATATCCTGACTGGCGAGGTGGATAAGCTTTTGAAAGCCAAGGGGATAAAGCCCTGCCGCTGGTACGTGGGCAATTACATGACCTCGCTGGAAATGAGCGGCTGCTCTGTTTCGTTGCTCAAACTGGACGAGGAGCTGAAAGGATACCTGGACGCGGAAACAAATGCGCCGGCTTGGAGGAATTGAGGGATGAATAAAGTAGCGTTGACGACTCAGCAGTATGTGGATTATTTAAAATGTGTCGCGGCTAAAATTGCGGCGGAAAAGGACTACATCACGGAATTGGATGCGGCTACTGGTGATGGAGATCATTGGGCCAACATGAATACCGGATTTACCAAGCTGGTGGAGATTGAAGCGCAGCTGCGCACCTGTTCCTTTGCGGATCTATTTAAGAAGGTGGCCATGACCATTATGTCTGGCGTAGGGGGATCTTCCGGGATCTTGTATGCCAGCGCGTATTTAAAAGCAAGCAGTGCGGTAGCAGAGCGCGAGGTGCTGGATGCACAGGGCCTGTTGGATGTTTTGGATGCACAACTCCAGGGAATCATGCAGCGCGGAAACAGCAAGCCGGGATTTAAGACGATGATTGATCCTCTGTATCAGGCAGTGGAAGCTATGCGCAGCACCATTGCGGAAGGAGAAGTACAGGCTGTGGAGACCATGCGCCAGGGGGCTAAGCAGGGAATGGAAGCCACCCGAGATATGGAGGCTGTGCGTGGGCGTGCCTGCTACCAGGCCAATAAAGGCGTGGGGCATTTGGACCCAGGGGCGGTTACGATGTACTATCAGCTGGATTTGCTAGGACAGGCGGCCCTGAATAGTGTCGGAAAGCAGGAGGCTTAAGTATGAACGAATTATGCCAACTGATCCGGGAGGACATGAGGCCTGCTTTGGGAGTGACGGAACCAGCAGCAATTGCGTTAGCTTGCGCCAAAGCAAGAACGCTAAGCCAGAAGCCGGTAAAACGGGTCATGGTCCGTGTTAATTCCGGAATCTATAAAAATGCATTTACCTGTGGAATTCCGGGGACAAGCGAAGTGGGAAATGCATATTCTGCCGCCCTTGGTGTTCTATGCGGGGATGCCGAACAAGGGCTTTGTGTCCTGGAGCACGTCACAGAGGAGGATGTGTCTGCAGCCAGAGCGATGATTGAAGCCGGGATGGTCCGTGTGGAAATAGACAGCATTAGTTCCCAGTTGTATATCAGCGCTGTGGTGGAAACGGAACATGACACTTGTCAGACGATTCTGCAGGGGGGCCACACGAACATTTGCCACATTGAGAAAAATGGGGAGGTATTGTTCCATAAAGATTTTACCCCTACGGAAGAGACTCGCTCGCCTATTGTAAAATACCAGATTGCTCAGTTGTTTGCCTTCGCGCAGCAGGCCCCTTTGGAGAAACTGTTGTTTATGGAAGAGGCATATAAGGTAAACGGAGAATTGGCTCAGTCCGGGGCGCAATGGGAGTGTTGTGTCATTACGAAAGAGATGATCCGGCAAAATGGTGGGGGACTGCTTTCGGATGATGCCCGCATGAGCGCAAAGGCATTGGCCTGTGCAGCTGCGGAGGCCCGGGTTTTGGGCATTGATAAGGCGGCGATGAGTATTACCGGCAGCGGAACCCACGGTATTATTTGTACGCTGCCCCTACAGGCCTATTGTCAGGTAATAGGGATTGAGAGGGAACAAATGCTTCGTGCTACTGCGATCAGCTATCTGGTTACCATGTATATGAAGGAGTTTTCCGGTAAGTTGTCTGCGTTCTGCGGATGTGGAATTGCTGGCGGAACTGGACTTGCCTGTGCGCTTGCTTATCTGATGGGCGGAGATGAAGAGGCCCTGAACCGGACGATTGACAATATGGCCGCAGCAATTACAGGCATGATTTGTACAGGGGGAAACCATTGCTGCTGTCTTAAAGTGGTTTCAGCAGTGGACTGTGCGTTTACCGCTTCGTCTTTGGCTGTCCATGGAGCGGCGGTAGGAGCGCCTCATGGGATCTGTGAGCGGACCCCGGAACAGACGATAAAAAATGTTGGGCTCATTGCAGACCCTGGTATGGTGGAAACCGAACGCATGATTGTGGATATTATGGAGGCAAAGGAATAACAAGGTTTGCGTATCTCTATATCAAAAAACAGATGGGAACATATCGCCTTTGCCTACATCCGCAATATAAAGCACTTCCTCAACGGCAATTTCTCCGAGGCCTCTCACTGGGACTGCGACAGCGATACCCACATCCTGGACATCGTAAAGGCCTATCACGACTGCGGCTTTGAGGGCTATATCCGTCCCGACCACGGCCGTCAGATTTAGGGCGAGGGCCCCGGCACCTGCCGTCCCGGCTACGGCCTGCACGACCGTGCCCTAGGCATCATGTATATCTGGGGCATCTGGGATATGCTGGACAAGCTGGACCAGGAAAAGCAATAAGAAAGAAGTCTGTTATCGTGAAACTTTCTGAGATTCAAGCCGGTACTTACGACGCCAAGCAGTAGGCTGACAAGGGCTACGAGCTTCCCTAGTTCGATCTGGAGGCCGTTCGCAAGAAGACACATGATGAGCCCACCTGGATTCACTTCGGCGCGGGCAACATCTTCCGGGCCTTTCCCGCTGCTCTGCTCCAGGGTGTGCTGGACGCAGGGGAATATGACCGGGGCGTCATTGTGGCTGAGGGCTTTGACTATGAGATTATTGACAAGGTCTATGCCCCTTATGACAGCATGAGCCTGCTGGTGCTGCTCAAGTCAGACGGTTCCATTGAGAAGCGGGTTGTGTCTTCCGTCACTGAGAGCCTGAAGGCGGACCCTCAGTTCGGATCGGATTGGGCCCGGCTGGTGGAAATTTTCCGCAATCCCTCCTATTACAATATAATTAGGATGGAACCCTCGGCAGCCAGCCGGGGGTTTCATCCGTCTCGCGCCAAAGCTACAATAAGGGGAGCAACTGGCTAACCTATCCCTCCTTGGGCTAAGAAGTCCGTCAGCAAGATTGTCAGCCATCCTCTTGTTGCGACGTTCGGTTTAAGTAGGTTGAGCCTTGAGTTCGCGTCACCCAATAGATTGAATCGGCAGCGAGAAAAAGATGGGATTCGGTTGCAAATTTAGTATTGGGGGAATGAACGTGAACTGTGTAGGCGTTGATGTTTCCAAAGGCAAGAGCATAATCGCCATCATACGGCCTTTGGGGGAGATGGAGATTCCGCCTTTTGAGGTGGGGCTCACCGATGCTGAGTTGTGCGAGTTGCCCAGACGGCTTGGAGACTTGGATGGCGAGACCCGCGTAGTGATGGAGGCCACCGGGAACTACCACCTACCGGTGGCCAGCTTCCTTTACGATTCCGGGTTTTACGTCTCCGTAGTGAATGCCATGTTGGTACATGGCTACGGGAACAACAGTCTGCGGCGGGCCAAGACCGATAAGAAGAATGCGATCAAGCTGGCCAATTACGGCCTTGACCACTGGCTGGCGCTGCCCAGATACATCCCGGAGGATGAAGTACGGCTCATGCTGAAAACCACATACCGGCAGTACCAGCAATGCGCTAAAGTACAGACCATGCTTAAAAACAATCTAATCTCCTTGCTTGACGCCGCTTTCCCGGACACGAACCGCCTGTTTTCCAGCACTGCCAGGGCGGATGGCAGCGAGAAATGGGTGGACTTTGTTGCCGCCTTTTGGCATTGTGAGTGTGTCTGTGGACTGTCCGAAAAAGCGTTTACGGCCAAGTACCAGAAGTGGTGCAAGAAGCACAGTTACAACTCCGGCCAGATGGAAGTACGCAGCCGCAGCATCTCTAAACGTGACTCCTCTGCCCTGCGTAGGACGCTGTTTCTTGTGATGAGTACTATTCTCCGGCGTTCTCCTGCTGATGAGCCTGTGTACCAGTTTATGGACAGGAAACGCACCGAGGGCAAGCCCTACCGTGTCTACATGATGGCCTCCGCCAACTAGTTCCTGCGTACCTACTACGCTATCGTGAAGCGGTATCTGGACAGTCTCGAAGCCTAACATCCTATCTCAAATCCACCTATCTAAGGCTGGCGTCAAAAATTTTCAAAGGCGGTGGCTTAGATTTTTATACTCTTTTTTTGGCCTACAGAGAGCCTTGCATTTCTTCAATTTTTTATTAGCAGGTCGTGCAGATGGTGAGCTTCACCATCACCGAGAAGGAATATTCCGTCTCTCCCGCTGACCTGGAGCGCGGGGCGGAGCCCCAGCTGATTATGGGCAAGGTCACCGCCCTGCTGTATGAGCGCTATCAGGCCGGAGCCATGCCCATCACGGTGCAGAGCATGGACAACTGCTCCCACAACGGCGACAAGGTGCGCGCCGCCGCCATGGCCTACGCCGAAGCGTGGGTAAAGGCCGGCCTGGTCCCCCAGGGCTTCCTGGACTACCTGAAGGATGAGAGCAAGGTCTCCTTCCCCTGGAGCATGATCGACAAGATCACCCCCCGGCCCGACGCCAAGGTGCAGAAGATGCTGGAGGAGGACGGCTTCGAAGATAACTACACCATCATCACCGACCGCCACACCTATACCGCCCCCTTCGTTAACGCGGAGGAGACGGAGTACCTGGTCATCGAGGATCAGTACACCAACGGACGTCCCCCTCTGGAGCAGGGCGGCGTGCTGTACGCCGACCGGGAGACGGTGGACAAGGTGGAGAAGATGAAGGTGTGCACCTGTCTGAACCCC
>CABIYX010000003.1:3418-134552 GCA_902363045.1 Clostridiales bacterium | reverse complement strand
AGCTCCAGGCCATCGTGGCCCCTCTGGAGATCCGGGAGAGCGCCCAGGACATGAGCTGCCTGAAGCAGCTCTATACCCGGAAGGATGTGTTCGGCCTGGACCTGTACGAGGCCGGACTGGGCGAGAAGATCGAGGCTATGGCCGCCGAACTGTTCGCCGGCCCCGGCGCGGTGCGCAAGACCCTGCACAAGTACGTCTCCGCCCAATGAGCGGATAAAAGCCAAGCTGTAAATGTGTGTGTGCGCGAAACCGGTAAAAGCGGAGAAGTGCTGAAATACCCCCTAACGCAGCCATGAAGAGCCTGTGTTAGTTCAATGGTATGGAGTCAAGTAGGTGAGACAAGAAAAAAGTGCACAAAACAAAGCAATAAGTACGGTGTAGTCTGCAAAAAGGCAACACCAACTAAAGCCATGCCCCTAAGAATTTTTGAAACAGGGCTTTGGCGTCAGAGGGGCAAGCGGTACGCTTAGCCCTCTGGCGGGATATAGAGGCGGTTGTCCTTCAGCAGTCGAAAGACTAACCGGACCAATTTTCTTGCAGTGAGAGCGAGTACACGTTTGTGCTGGAACTTGTTGACCTCGTGGAACTTAAGGTCATAGTAGCGCCGGAACTCGGAGTCGCATCTTCTCACAGAGTTGGCGGCTTCCAGCAGGTAGTAGCGGAGATAGCGGTTGCCGGATTTGATCATTTGGGAGTGCATGGCCTCAAAGTCGCCGGACTGGTTCTTGTGCCAGACAAGACCAGCGAACTTGGCGACAGAGGCTTGAGAATCGAAGCGGTGAATGTCGCCAATCTCAGCAATGATACCAGCGGAGTATACCTTGCCAATGCCGGGAATGGAGGTCAGCGTGTTCGGGATGATCTCAAACTGGTGTTCAATGGCTTTGTCCAAAACCTTGACCTGCTTTTTTAACGCCCTCATGGAGGCGATGGATACGGCCATAGCCTGGTTCACAGAATTGTTCAGGGTAATAGGCAAACGGTAAGAATCTCTGGCAGCAGCCCGAATGGCCTTCGTTTTCGCTGCCGGGTCAGAAAAGTTTCTGCCGGTTTCATCAATGAAGGCAGTCAGTTCATCCAAATCGGCGTTTGCCAAGTCATCTACTGTTTCAAACCGCTCCATGAGCGCAATGGTAGTGGCGCTGGTGTTCTGGATGCCCTTGTCCTGAGCGATACCGGAGCATTTCAGGAATAAGTAGTTTGCAAACCGCTGCTTCTCTCGGGTTAGGTTTTGAATGACATCAAATCTGGCTCTGGTGAGGGTTCTGAGCGCCTGGTAGCGATAGCCGTCCATGTAGACCTCCTTGGCGATCCTGCCGAAACGGAGATGGTCGGCAATCACAAAAGCATCCACCCAGTCGTTTTTGGGCAGGTCAGGATAGGCTTCCTTAAACTTATGCACCTGCTTTGGGTTGAGGACATAGATCTTCCGTTGAAATTGCCCCAAGCTGCCATCCTAACGCAGAGCATAGACTAAGCTGTCCCCGTAGATGGAGGTGCCTCAAGGCCAATCACCACATCGCTGAGTTGCATGGATCCAAGCACCGATACGATTCTCTTTGACAACAGTTTAGCGCCGCCTAGATTATTCTGCACGGAAAAGCTGGAATGTTTGCTGCCGTCGGGGTCCATCAGGTAGGCGACATTGTTCCTGTTGCTCACATCAATGCCAACGAATAGTGGGTTCACATTTTCACCTCCCCGCATGGAGATTTCAGGTCAGCAGGCTTTGAGATACCCATGATAACCGGAGCATCCGCAACCTCGCGTATCAGAATCATTCCGGAGAAGGCCAATGCGAAAGCCCATACTGCTGAAAGGGTGGCCTTGCCTCCGGCAAACAGCCAATGAGTTTGCAGCGAACTTCCGGATCAGGGGAACGGACTTACAATGAAGCAGCCTTACGGCTCAACTAGGAGGATGAGAACTTGACCCTGCTGTTCTACAGCTATTGTATCACGGGCATCTCCAAGCCTGCTGATATTCAAAAATGAACTAAGCAGACTCACTTAAAACTGTCGGCAAATCTTATTATACGAGGAGGATCGATGATAAAATGGGAAAAATGGTATCTTGTCTGTTGAATGTGTCGATGATCAGTAGTCTGTTTATGGTGCTGCCCGCATCCGCAGCAGAGAGTTCCTTTACTGGGCTTGAGGGATATGAGGCGCCGGTCGTTACCGGTGTGTTTGACCGGATTCAGGAGCATACACACGGGTCCAGCATTGTGGAGTTCCAGGACGGAGAGCGGATGGCCGTGTGGTTCCAGGGAAATGGTGAGCGGAAATCCAATGTGGGCCGCATTATGGCTGCACGTATGCCGTCTGGGAGCGACCAGTGGGGTGAACCTTTTGTGATTGCGGACTCGCCGGGGATGCTGAATGTGAACCCGGCGGTCTATGTGGATCAAAACGACCGCCTGTGGCTGTTCTGGTATCCTGTCCTGACAAACCAGTGGGAGAGCTCTCAGCCTAAGTTCCAGTAGGGGCACTACGGGAGTGCTAATGGTTATCCTCAGCAGCTGGACTGGGACTGGCAGGAGATCATGTATCCTGTTCCTGGTGATGACTTTGTGGGTCAGGCAACCTTCATCGATGCTCAGGGAGAGGCTCAGTACCGAATCAAAGGCGATACTGTACGTCACCTGAGTGAGGATCAGTTTCAGCAGTGGGCTTACAAGGATGAGCCGACTACCTATGTGAAAGTGGAAGACCACTATATCACGGATTCCTTCGTGGTGGACTTGTATTATGGCTATATGGATGCTGTGGACTATGTGGAAAACAGTGACATCTACCCCGACGAGCCGAAGAAGGAATTGATCTCTCTTGGAGGAGGCAGCGGAGGCTACTTCAGCTGTGGCATCCGGTGCGACGAATAATTGGAAAAAGTGTAATCCAACCTTCCGCCGGGTCGGCTGGCAGACCAAGAATAAGCCCTTGGAAATTATGGTGGATGGGCATACACGTTTGCTACTTCCCTTGTATACGGACCAGTTTGCCGCCTCTATCATGGCATACAGCGATGATGACGGGAAAACCTGGGAGTACAGAAATGTGATTTCTGCTATGGGTGACATTCAGGCGGCCACAGTCCAGAAAGAGGACGGGTTACTTCAGAAGTGCAGAGCCTTATGGTTATCTGGTGTACCATGAGTCCACTGATTATGGTAAGACCTGGGGCGGCGTGGAGGTGGAGACCCAACTGAACCATGTGGGGGCTTCGATATTGTGAAACTGTCCGATGGTACTTGGGTGATGGCCATTACTGAGACCATTCAGGATGCTGCCGAGAAGACAGATAATCGCGCTAGGTGCATCCAAAGATGAGGGCGAAACTTGGGTCAAAACTCCCTTGAAAGAGGATATGACTGGTCTGAGCAGCTTCCACTATCCGGTGATCAGTTTGGGTGAGGACGAGAGCATTCTGGTTTCTTACAGTTACGATGCGCCTGATGGAACGAACAATATTCAAGTAGCAGAATTTCAGAAGAGCGTTGAGAATGGAACCGATGATAGCGGCTCTGGTTCGTCTGACAAAGATCGTATCTACCCATTGTGATTGAGAATGGCCAATATGGTGTGGTGACCGCCAGTGCAGATGAACCCTACACGGGCACCCGGATCACCGTCACGGTGAAGCCGGACAGCGGCTATGAGCTGGATGAGCTGACGGTCACCGACGCCAAGGGCAAGGACGTAAAGGTCACCAAGCGCTCTGAGGCCACCTATACCTTCCAGATGCCCGACAGCAAGGTCACGGTGGAAGCTGCCTTTGCCAAGGAGGGAACGGTGGTGGATCAGCCTCTGTTCTCCGACGTGAGCAAAAACGACTACTTCCATGATGCAGTGGAGTGGGCGGTGGACAAGGGGATCACCTCCGGCACCAGCGCCACTACTTTCAGCCCCAACGCCACTGTGACCCGCGGCCAGACCGTCACCTTCCTGTGGCGGGCCGCCGGTTCCCCGGCAGCCTCCGGCAGTTCCTTCTCCGATGTGAGCGCGGACGCCTACTACGCGCAGGCCGTGGCCTGGGTGGTGAAGGAGAACATCGCCGCTGGCACCAGCGCCAGCACATTCAGTCCTGACGCCCCCTGCACCCGCGCCCAGATCGTGGCCTTCCTGTATCGGGATGAACGGTAAATTACAGAGATTTGGTGAGACGTTGACCTTCACCAGTTGATTCCTGGCAAAGCAAAGGAGTAAGAGAAAACTAGGCTAAAGAGACAGGCTGGACAGTCCGAAAGACTGTACAGCCTGTCTCTTTGGAGCGGACAAAAGGCATCTCCGATTTCTCTGATTCTGTTGCTGAGGCGGTCCAGATTTTGGAGCAGACGGAGTGAGGCGAACGAATATATCACAAGATATAAGTGCAAATTTCGTATGGTTACATTATCTTTGAAAAGCCGCATCCCGGTGTTTGATCGCAAGCAGAAGGACAGAGCCTCCGGCAGTGTAGTCCTGCCGGAGGCTCTGCTTGAAAATAGCGTCATCGCGTATCCGCGGCCGCGTCAACAGGAGGGAGAGCGGATCATGCCTCCTGGTATAGCTCCAGAATGGCGCCGTCCTTCCACACGAAGGCCAGCTTATCCCCCTTGTCATTGGCGTCCATGGGGCCGCAAATGACAGAATCCGCATCGTCCATGTATTTCTGAAGGTCATCCACCCGGTACGCCACATGGGGGATGCGGTGGAGCACCTCGGGGAAGGGAGTGCCCTCCTCAAATTTCAGATACTCGATCTTATAGTCATAGTCATCGACCTGACTGACCCAGAACTTGGCTCCCTCTTGATAGACCATGCCAGGCTTGCGGTTGGTGATGGGGATCCCGATATGCATATATTCAGCGGACATATGGTACTTCCTCCTTCTTCAGCTCAACGCTGATGTTTAACTGTTTCATAGATCTCGAAGGCCTGAGCGGCGGTGTAACCCTCGTGAACCACCTTTGCAATGGCCTGAGCCATACCAGCGGGGCAGTCGGACTGGAAGATGTTTCGACCCATGTCCACACCGTGGGCGCCCTCCTGGATGGCCTTATAGGCCATCTCCAGAGCTTCCGGCTCAGGCAGCTTCTTGCCGCCGGCGATGACAATGGGCACGGGGCAGGCGGCGGCCACTCTCTCGAAACCGTCGCAGTAGTAGCTCTTCACCACGTTAGCGCCGTTCTCCGCCAGCACACGGGTGGCCAACTGGAAGAACTTCTCGGTGCGCTCCATGTCCTTGCCTACAGCCACGACGCCCAGGGTGGGGATGCCGTACTTGGTACCGGCGTCGGCGGTGCGGGCCAGCAGCTCCAGAGAGCGGGACTCACCGGCGGCACCAATGAAGGTCTGGACAGCCATGCAGTCGGCGTTCAGCTGGATAACACTGTCGATGTCGCAGGCGAAGCCGCCGCCATTGGACATATCATCGAAAAGGACGGTGGAGTCATAGGTCACTCGGACACATTTGCCCACCTGAGCAGTGGGGGAGATACAGGAGTGGATGACGCCGCGGGTTCCCATCAGCACGTCTACATAGGGGATCAGGGGCGGGATGACCAGATCGATGCGCTCCAGTCCGGCGGTGGGCCCCATGATATAGCCGTGGTCAAAGGCCAGCATAACGGTGTTGCCCGACTTGGGGTCGAACATCCTGGATAGCCGGTTCTTCATGCCCCAGTCACAGTGGGTGTTGCCCTTGACGTAAAAGCCTTCCTGGGCCACAGGTACGTCCAGATGATAGTCATGGGCGGCCTTGTTTCCGATATTATCAGCCATAATGATTGCTCCTTTTACGCTTTGCTGTAAGCGGGGGTGTGGCAGGGGGCCTTCCACAGGCGGATGAACTCGTCGTCCCACTTGGCAATGTTCAGCTGGAAGCCCCCGGCCTCCTGAACGGTGAGGATCTCGCCCACCATGCTGGCTACGACCTCGATATCCTTGGCCTTCAGGAACTCCACAGTGTCCTTAAAGAGCACCAGCATCTCCATCATGGTTGTGGCGCCGCAGCCGTTGACCATAACGAAGGTCTGGTCGCCCGCCTTCAGCTCCAGCTTCTTGCACAGGGCATCGGCGACAGTAGCGACCGTCTCTTTGGAGGACATCATAGGCACGCGGACACCGCCGCCCTCGCCGTGCTGACCGGCGCCGATTTCCATCAGGTCCGTTTCCCCCAGGTTACCGAAAGACATCCCGTTCTGGGGATGGGTGGCATCGGTGGATTTGACGGTGATGGAGGCCATATTGTCCGCATAGCGCTGGGCGATTTCGGCGACCTCGTCCAGGCTCTTACCCTCCCTGGCCGCAGCGGCGGCGATATGGTACAGGGCCACGGCGCCTGCCAGACCGCGCTTGTTGTCCTCGCCGTTGGGGTCAAACTGGACCTCCTCGCCCGTTACCACCTGGCGGAAGTTCAGGCCGGCCTTCTCCGCCAGCTTCATGGCCTGCTTGCCGGCCAACTGGTCGCCGGCGTAGTTCAGGGTGAGCAGCAGAACGCCGTGGCCCTTGTCAGCCAGCTTCATGGCGTCAAAGACCAGCTTGCCGTTGGGGGCGGCGAAGATATCGCCCACGGCCTGGACGTCCAGCATACCTGTACCTACAAAGCCGGCCTGGGCAGGCTCGTGGCCGGAGCCGCCATAGGTCACGATTGTTACGCGGTCCGCATCGGCCAGATCCTTGCTGATGACCAGGTGGCCGTCCACGTCCAGAATGTCGGGATAGGCCAGACCCAGACCCACCAGCTCCTCGTCGGTAATGGCCTCAGGGGCGTTGATAAACTTCTTCATTTTCATATTAAATACCTCCCGGTTAAGATTGACTCAGCTTAGTTGGCCTTGGAGAGGCCCTTGAAAAAGTAGGCCATGGAAGTGGCCCCGGCGTCGGGGGTGCCGATGGTCTGCTCCCCATAGCTTTTGGCCCGGCCGAATTTGGAGACAAACTGCTTGCTGGCTTCGGAACCCTCGTGGGCGGCGGCGGCGGCCACGTCGAACAGCTCGCTCTCACTGTCTCCGGCGTAGGCGGCGATGGCTTGGCTGGCGGGAATCATAGCATCCATCATGGTCTTGTCGCCTACCTTTGCGCCGGACATTTCATCCAGAGCAGTAAAAGCGCCGGCAAACATGGCCTTTAGGCCGGCCACGTCAACCTCGTCGCTGGCGGGGGCGGCCTCCTGCATACCGTCCAGCCAGGTGTTCCACAAGGGGACGGCGCTACCGCCGTTGAGCATCATCACGGCCATGGCCGCAGCATCCAGCATAGACTGGATACCGCCATCGGCTTCAGCCACTGCCTGGGAGATGGCCTTGGCGATCTTGGTCATGGTCAGTCCGTGGTCAGCGTCGCCGAATTTTGAGTCGATCTCCGTCAGAATATCCTCTGCTTCGGAGACACAGGTACATGCGTTAGTCAGGCGCACCGCCAGCTCGGTCTTTTTCACAGTCGATTCCTTCTTTCTTGCGTCAGTACAGTTTGGGGGAGTATGGTTGTTACCTTTGTACCTAATATTATATTTGAAATGAACAAATGTCAATTGAATGGCATATAATCTGCAAAACAAATAAGAAATGCAACTAAAAATTGTGCAAAATACAAAAAGAAACCTCTGTGTCCCAGTAAAAATGGATCACAGAGGTGTTACAAATGTTAATTCAGAGCGGATTCGACGGCGGCGGACCTTGCCACCAGATGGGTGAAGATACCAGTCCGCAGCGCGCCGCGCACGGCCTGGACGCTGGTGTTGGCGGAACAGACGCCAATGATGTTTCGACAGCTTTTTAGGAGTTCCAACGGGATCTGGATGGCGAAATCCTGGTCTGATTCAATGATTTTTCCCTGGTCGTTAAAGTAGTAGACCAGCAGACGGCCGCAGGTGCGCTCTTTTTGGAGAAGATCGCCGTATCGGACCAGGGAAGCAAAATCCGGGCTGGATGGATAGTTGCCGATGTTTACCAGGGCGGTATCCATGGCGGCCCATTGCGTTTGGATTTTCCGATAAATCTCAGTGGAACACAATAGCTGCTTTTCCTCCACGCTCTCCGGCAGAGCGGGGAGATAGATGAAATGGGGGACAGCCCCCAGTTGCTGGGCGATCAGGCGTACATTCTCATTGGACTGATAGTTCCGGGCGGGGATGCTGGCATTGCCCACCAGAGGGCAAATGTCGGTGACACTGCTGTTAAATTGCGGGTTTTCCTCCAGCCACATAACAAGCTGACCAATCAGATGGCCCCAACCGATCCCAAGTCTCTGAGAGCCTAACTGCCGCAAAAGCTGTACGGCCCCCTGAGAGAGGGATTGATTGGTGGCGTTGTCATCCTCACCGTCCGGCACCAGAACGCAGTCACGAATGGAGCTGGTCTGCCGCAGCCGGTCCTGCACAGATTCTACACGAGTCTCCGGCCGGGCAACGGTGATCCGCACCACGCCCAGCTCCCTGGCTTCCCGGAGCATACGGCTGACAAGAGGGCGGGAGACGCCCAGCTCTGCGGCAATATCACCCTGTTTCCGGTCTTCCAGATAGTACTGCTGTGCCACATAGGCGAGCTTTTGGAGTTTATCTTGGCTGGGAGTCATTGCTGTACCTACCTCATGTTACATTGGTAACTACATCATAGTACGGAATGTGGAGAAATGCAATCAGAAAATGCAGCAGATATTCCGTGCCGTCAATGGTGATCTTTCCAATGCTGTCCAGGCGGGTAACGGAGGCGCCGCTGCCCGCGCCCAGCTTGCGAAGAAACAAAATGAGGCGAGGACAGTGGATTCTGTCCTCGCCTCATGGACTGGAGCGCCTGGATCACTTCACGCCCTGATACAGGAAGGTCACGATCTGCCCGCGGGTGCAGGGGGCGTCCGGGCTGAAATTGTTGCCGCCGGTGCCGGAGGTGATGCCCTCCTTCACGGCCCAGGCCACAGCGCCGGCGTAGTAAGCGTCAGCGGCCACGTCGGCGAAGCTGCCGCCGGTGACAGCCGGAGCGCCGGCCGCGCGGTACAGGAAGGTCACGATCTGCCCACGGGTGCAGGGGGCGTCCGGGCTGAAATTGTTGCCGCCGGTGCCGGAGGTGATGCCCTCCTTCACGGCCCACAGGACTGCATCGTAGTAGTATGCGTCAGCGCTCACGTCGGTGAAGGGGTTGGCCCCGTCAGCTTTGGGGGAGCCGTTGGCCCGCCACAGGAAGGTGACGATCTGGGCACGGGTGCAGCTCATGTCCGGGCTGAACGTGGTGGCGGAGGTGCCGGAGGTAATACCCTGCTCCACGGCCCACTTCACCGCGTCAGCGTAGTAGGCACTGGCGGACACGTCCGCAAAGACGGGGGATTCCGGTTCAGTCTCAATCAGCTTGAAGCTGACCTCCACCTCTACACGGGTGCCGGGCATCTTGAAGGTGTACTTGCCGTTCCCCTTGTCGGTCAGGTCAAGCTCCTTGCCCTTGCTGTCGGTCACGGTCAGCTCGTCCAGCTCATAGCCCTTGTCGGGATCGACGGTGATGGTGACGGTATTGCCCTGCTCGGCGTAGCGGTGGCTGGTCTTGACCTCGCCGCCCTTCACGTTCTTGGGCAGGGTAACGCTGTAAGTGGGGTCGCTGTCATCGTCGGAAGAACTGCCGCCGGAGTAATAGGTGGTGACAGTTACGGTGCAGGAGGCAGAGGGAGCACTTTCTCTGGTGCCAGCCGTAGCCGTGATGATGGCGGTCCCATCAGCGACAGCCGTTACTAAGCCGGCCTCGGAAACAGTTGCTACATTAGTGTTACTGCTCGTCCAAACCACCTCGTCTGTGGTGTTCTCCGGGAGCACCGTGGCGGTGAGCGTAGCAGTGTTGGGCTCTGTGTTACTGTACAGGGACAAGGTGGTGGTATTCAGGTTGACGCTGGTGGCAGGCGTAATAAAACCGTCCTCGGCACTTTGATAAGCGTCCCTGATCGCCTCCAGCATCGCATTCTCATCGCTATTGGTGCCTGTTTTAGCGACAATAGCTTGAGTGCTGTTGAGCAGAGTATTATTGGAAAAGGACACCAAATATTTTGCACTGTCACCCGTGTTCTTGCCCATGGAATCATGGATACGGACCGCAGTATAAGCGTCAATGGTGTTGTCAGATATGGTGATCAAGGCGTCCTCGGTACTGTCCAAATTCGCGGCACTCCAGTTGCCAGCAATCTGAACCGCCATATTGCTGTCGCTTGACTTCGGCAGCTCAAAAGCATTGTTGCTGATAATAATGTGAGGTGTACCATTAACTTCATTCAGCGTCTCTTGTTCGGTGCCAGCAGTGATGTTGATACCTCTCCCTTTGGAACTGATATGAGAGTTGGTAATCTCATAAGAGATGTGTGTTTTATAAGCAGTTTCAGATGCGTTCAGGGTAATCGCATACTGCGAAGTTGCATTTTGGTTGAACGAGCACTCATCGAAGGAATACTTTGTCACATTGCAGGGCATGATTTGGTAGACCTGCAATGTGCCGGATGTCTGATTAAAGGTGCAGTTCTCAAACTTAACCTCAATGGATGCTTGGAACTGATTCGAGGTATCGGTCCTTCTGCCGTTCATGATAACACTCTGCAGCGTTTTTATCTCATCGGAGCCAACAACAAGATTATTAAAAGTGATCCCTTTGAATGTCACTGTTTTGACCCAATAAGGATTTCCTTCGATATAATTACCCTCATCGTCTTTTTTATTATAAGAGCACGTCTTGTTTTCATCGTAGGTGTAGGTGATATGTTGGGCATTTGTTTCGTAGTTTTCATCCTGGGAATTGTCGTAGGTGCCGTCCGCCTTGGCTTCAAAGAAGTCGCTTATTGTAAAGACTTTTGGATCCTCCACCTCGTCCACGGCCATCGCCGCCGTTGGCAGGAGGGCCACCAGCAGGCAAAGCGATAGAAAGCTTGCCAACCATCGTTTTTTCATTCCGTTTTTCTCCTCTCTGTCTATGTAAAAATCAGTTGCGCCTGCCCCCACAGGCCGGGAAAACGTGACACTTGACTATTCCGGCAACGCCCCCAGTTCTTTTGACAGGCTCCCGCCCGTCTTTTCTGCGGAAAGAACGTCCGCAACAACATTCTTTCCGTTCTGTTGTAGTCCTGCCAATTTATGTAGCATTACATAAGTGGATTATAGCCTTAAAGTAGGAAAATAGCAAGTGATTTTCCGATTTTCGGCGTGCCAATCAGACGGGGCAGGTGGTTTGTTCTGCGCCGTCTGCTTTGGCGTGGGAAAATTCAGTTTTGGCTGGTGCTTTTTGTCGAAATGGGGTATAATGGGCCTGTCCCAAAGGGTATTTGGGCCTTTATCTAAAAATGGACTACAACAGAACGGAAATTCTGTTGTGGTCTTTTTTTCTGCCCAAAACGACAGAACGGAAATTCTGTTGTGGTCTTTTTTTCTGCCCAAAACGACAGAACGGAAACTATGTGGTCAAGACAAGGCCCATGCGCTCCATCTGCCGGGCGTGGACGGCCCCGCTCTCCATGGTGTAGACGCGGGTGGTGTTTACGCTGGAGTGGCCCAGAATGTCCGCCAGCCGGGACAGGTCCTTTTCCAGCGTGTAATAGGTCCGGGCAAACAGGTGGCGCAGGTTGTGGGGAAAGACTTTTCCCGGCTCCACCCCGGCGCTGTCGCAGAGCTTTTTCATGTCCCGCCAGATGTTAGAGCGGTCCAGAGGCCTGCCCGTCCGGGTGGTGAATACAGGATTTTTGACGTCCGCCGGTTGGGCGGTCTTTTTTTGTGCCTGGAGGTATGTTCGCAGCAGGCGGCGCAGCTTGTCCGGCAGGAAAACGGTGCGCCGCTTGCCCTTGTTGGCGATCTCCGCCCGGCCCGTCTGAACGGCCTCCACGGTGATGAATTTCAGCTCGCTCACCCGGATGCCGGTGGCGCAGATGGTTTGCAGGACCAGAGCGAGGCGCCGGTTTCCGTCCAGCTCCGCCGCCCGGACCAGCCGGACGTACTCGCTCCGGGTCAGCTCCCGGCCCTCGTCACAGAACGGGGACTTTTGAATGTTCAGCAGCTTCACGGCGCACTCCCGCCAGCCCATGAAGCGCAGAAAGCCGTTGACGGCGGCGAGCATACTGTTGACCGTGGCAGGGGCGTGGCGCCGGGCCAGCTCCTCCTTCCAGCCGATCAGGGCGGCCTTGGTGACGGGCCGCCCCGCCAGATGGCGGCCCAGGGCCTCCAGGTCCCGGACGTACTTTTCAATGGTGCTGTCCGCCCGCTCCTCCTCCCGCAGATGGAGGACATAGCGGCGGAGCAGGTTGGCGGTGATGGTGCGTTCGTTCATGGTCAGACCTCCTATGATGGTGTGATGGGACCATTGTAACGCTCCGCCTGGACCCGGTTCCTCACAAAGCGATCTGATGGGGGCAGAATCATGTGATTTATTATTTGAACGGAGAGAAACACTTTATAAATCCACTGGAAAATCAATGCGCTTACAGGTACAATGGTGCAGACAGAAGGAAATACAATTCATTGGAAAGAGGGATGTTGGATGCGGCCTGAACTGATCAGTCAGCCTATCACCGGAATTTGCTCCTTTGGACGGTATCCGATCTGCCTGGATCTGGACCAGCTGGATGCGGATTTCGGCGTGCTGGGAGTTCCCTTCGACATGGGAGTCGGCTTCCTGAGCGGGGCGCGCATGGGACCCAGAAGGGTGCGGGAGGCCTCCACACAGTATGGACGGGGGACGCAGGGATACTATGACTACGAAGCGGATGAGCAGCTGCTGGCGGCTCCGGTCAGCATCGCCGACTGCGGCGACGCCGATGTGCTCCAGGGGGACCGGGACTATTCCTTCCACTGCATTGAGCGGGCGGTCCGCCGCATCATCCGCGCGGGTACGATCCCCATTGTCATCGGCGGGGACCACTCCATCAGCATTCCGGTGGGCAGGGCGCTGGAGGAGTACCACAAAGAGATCTGCGTCATTCAATTTGACGCCCATTTGGATTGGACCAGCCATGTGGGACCGCTGGTTCAGGGAAACGGCAGCCCCATGCGAAGAATGTCTGAGATGGAACACATTGGACCAATGGTGCAGATCGGACTGAGAGGGATGGGCAGCGGGAAAAAGCAGGACTACGATGACGCCCGCGCCTACGGCAGCCGGCTGATCTCCGCGCGGGAGCTGCACAGCAAGGGAGTGTCCTATGTGCTGAGCCAGATCCCGGAGGCGGAGGCCTACTACATTACCTTCGATATTGACGGCTATGACATGACGCTGGCCCCCGGCGCAGCCTCGCCGCTCCCCGGTGGGATCACATACGATGAGAGTATGGACCTGCTGAAAGGGATCTGTGAGACCGGGAAGGTCGTGGCGATGGATCTGGTGGAGGTGGCCCCTCCCTATGACCCGACAGGGTGTACGCAGCGGCTGGCCGCACTGACGATCCTTCAGGTGATCGCCCAGGCCGGAAAAAAATTGCACCAGGACCGGATTCCGTAACAGAGCGGCGGGATGTTCCGGCGTAAAATCACGGATAAACCCCTCATTTACATCTTTTGCAGATGTAAATGAGGGGTTTCTTTGTTGAAAAGCAAAAAAATGCTCCTGTTCCCCCGGGAGTGTCTCCCCCAGGGGACTGAAAATTCAGCAGAATAGACATAGGGCCCCATCATCCTCCCACGCCGGTCAAATTGATAAAAATTAGACGGAACAGAAGGCGGAATCTTGGCGGAGATTTCAAAAAGGAGCGGTTTGACAGTGGAAGAAGGGGGATCAGCCAACCGATTTCCGGATCTTTCAGCGGCCCGCTCCTTAAGATTTGTGGAGCACGTCCAGAGGATTTGACGTTTTTAGTGCGGCGCATTGTCTATAATAGCCAACACAGGCGAACAGAATTGAGGTTCTGTCAGCAAAACATCAAAAGAAGGGAAGGAAACAACATGGATTTCGGCTTCAACGATGAATACAAAATGATTCAAAAGATGTACCGCGAGTTTGCGGAGAAGGAGATCAAGCCCCTTGCGGAGGAGATCGACGAGAATGAACGCTTCCCCAAGGAGAGCGTCCAAAAAATGGCGGACAACGGGATGCTGGGCATTCCCTTCCCCGAAGAGTACGGCGGCGAAGAGGGCGACTATCTGAGCTATGTGATCGCGGTAGAGGAGCTGTCCAAGGTGTGCGCCTCCACCGGCGTTACCCTGTCGGCCCATACCTCCCTGGGCTCCGCCCCCATTTATGATTGGGGTACTGAGGAGCAGAAGCAGAAATACCTGACCCGGCTGGCCAGCGGAGAGTGCCTGGGCGCCTTTGGCCTGACCGAGCCCAACGCCGGTACGGACGCGTCCCGCCAGAAGACGACCGCGGTGAAGAAGGGCGACCACTATGTGCTTAACGGCTCCAAGTGCTTTATCACCAACGCCGGCGAGGCTGAGATCTATGTGGTCATGGCTATGACCGATAAAGAGAAGGGCAACCACGGCATCTCCGCCTTCATCGTGGAGGACGGGTTCGAGGGCTTCTCCATCGGCAAGCATGAGAAGAAGATGGGCATCCGCGGCTCCGCGACCGCCAGCCTGGTGTTTGAGGACTGTATCGTTCCCGCCGAGAACCTGCTGGGTGAGGAGGGCCAGGGCTTTAAGGTGGCGATGCACACCCTGGACGGCGGCCGCATCGGCATTGCCGCGCAGGCTTTGGGCATCGCCGAGGGCGCTCTGAACGAAGCGATCGCCTATGTGAAGATGCGTGAGCAGTTCGGGAAGCCTCTGTCTGCCTTCCAGAATACCCAGTTTGTGATCGCCAACCTGGCCAACCAGATCGAGGCGGCCAAGCTGCTGGTCTACCGCGCCGCCTGGGCCAAGGACAACCATCTGCCCTACTCCGTGGAGTCTGCCCACGCCAAGCTGTACGCGGCAGAGACCGCGATGCGTGTGACGACCGAGTGCGTGCAGCTGCTGGGCGGTTATGGCTACACCCGCGAGTATCCTGTGGAGCGCATGATGCGTGATGCAAAGATCACCCAGATTTATGAGGGAACCAGTGAGGTTCAGCGGATGGTCATTTCCCGCTCCCTGCTGCGGTAACATCTGAAAGCTGACAATGTGCCCTGAGAGGCGCGGACAGATGGCGTGAATTGTTACATGACCTGGAGATTTCCATTTCTTTGGACGCGAAGATACTTGTTACATGAAAGTTGTTTTTCCCCTGAACCGCTTTGTTTGAGGGAAAACGGCCGTATACCTCGGAGGAAGCAGAGAGGGGAGACCGATTTGCTGTATGTGATAAAGGAGGAACGCGCATGGAATCAATTGTCCCAGAGAAAGATATAGCAGAACTGGACGCGAAGCAGTTGGAGGAAGAACTGAATAAAAATGTTGGAGTTGCGGTTGATTACAGCACCATGACTCGAAACAACTTGTTTAAGTTCTTGATCTTCTCTGCCATTGGCGTATGGGTATTCTTTATTCCAACCAATATTGGCGGAGTCAGCAATGTTCCTATGGTGCTCTTGATCGATGCAGTAAAGGCGCTGTTGGGACCCACTGTTATGAACTGGATGGTCCTGATTTTATGTATCGCGCTTTCGATCACCTTTACCATTTCCCGTATTCAAAAGGACGGTCCCATCCGCAGATTCCATAAGAAGGACGGATGGGGAACTGGCATCCTCTACTATTTGTCCGCTGTTTTTGCGGTCATGGTGGTTTTCAACGTCGGCCCCAGCCAGATCGTGAACGACAGCGTCGGCATCGAGGCCATTGGCCTGGCCGGCTCCACGCTGCTGACCGTGACCATCGCCGGCTGGCTGGTCAACTTCCTGATCGAGTTTGGAATCCTGGAATTTATCGGTACCCTGATGGAGCCGATCATGCGTAAGGTCTTTAAGCTGCCGGGACAGTCGGCCGTTACGGCGGTATCGGCCTTTGTGGCCGCGCCGGCGGTGGGTGTTTTCATGACAGACAGACTGTACCATGAAAACGTCTACACCCACAAAGAGGCCTGCTGTGTGGCCACGAACTTCAGCGTCGTTTCCCTCGGATTTTTCGCGCTGCTCGTTACGATCACGGATACCCAGTATATGTACGGCAAGGTCGTGATCTCCTCCCTGGTCATCGTGTTTATCCTGGCGGCCATTGTGATCCGGATCCCTCCGCTGTCTATGAAGAAGGACCGGTATTACAACGGGGTGGAGCAGACAGACGCCATGCGGAAGTCCAGCAAATATTCCAGGGATACGATGAAGAAGGCGGTCGCGGCTTCCACCACCAAGGTGTCTCAGACTCCGTATTCCATCTTTGTTACATCCATTCCCGGCGTGCTGTCCTTTACGGTCAAGATCGTGACCTTTGTGCAGGCGCTGGCCACCATCGCGCTTTTCATCAGCAACTACACCCCCTTCTTCGATTGGATCGGGATGCCCATGGTCCCGTATCTGGAGCTGTGCCAGATGCCTGACGCTGCGGCGATCGCGCCCGCTACCCTGGTAGGTATTGCGGAAATCGCCCTGCCCGTGATGACCATCGCCGGTATGAAAATTGCTCCGATGAGTATTTTCTTTGTCATCGTGCTGTCCACCGTGCAGATCATCTTCTTTACAGAGAGCGCGAACGCGATGATGCAGAGCGATCTGAATCTGAAGTTCCCGGAGCTGGTCCTGATTTTCCTGATCCGCACTCTGATCGCCATTCCGATCGTAGCGGTATTCGCCCACGTTTTGTTTTAAACGGTTTGCGTAAATTTTGACTTGAAAGAGGTGTTTCCTATATGAACAAAGCCCTGAGTGGGATCCGGGTTCTGGACTTTACCCAGGTTTTGGCCGGGCCCTTCTGTACCATGAACCTGGCGGATTTCGGCGCCGAAGTCATTAAGATCGAGAAGCCTGGAACAGGTGATGGCAGCCGGATCTTTGGCCCGTTTGTCAACGGACAAAGCGGATATTATACCCTGGTGAACCGCGGCAAGAAAGGCGTCGCGATCGACCTGAAGAAGGGCAGGGACATCATCTACGAGATGGTCAAAAACTGTGACATCGTGGTGGAGAACTTCAAGCCCGGAGTTATGGAAAAGCTGGGTTACTCTTATGAGCAGCTGAAAAAGATCAATCCGGAGATCATCTACTGTTCTGTTTCCGGCTTTGGACAGGACAGCCCCATGCGGGATCTGCCTGCCTACGATATTGTGGCGCAGGGAATGTCCGGCATGATGAGCATTACCGGCTACCCCAATACCCCTCCCGCCCGTGTGGGCAGCTCTCTGGGCGACGTCAGTGCCGGCCTCTATGCGGTGACAGGCATCCTGCTGGCGCTGTATAACCGGGAGCGCACCGGCCAGGGCCAGTATGTGGACATCGCCATGCTGGACAGCGTGTTTGCTTTCATTGAGACGAACATCGTCCGTCACACCATCGGCGGCGTCCATCCCACCCGTGTCGGCGCCCGCCATCCCCTGAGCGCCCCCTTCGACATTTACATGTGCAAGGACGCCCATGTCATCATTGCCGTGGCCAGCGACCACCACTTCGCCAAGCTGTGCGAGATCATCGGCCAGCCCGATCTGATCAAGAATCCAAAGTTTGACTCCGACCCCCACCGGTCTGAAAATGACGTGGAGCTGAAGGCCATCCTGGAGAAGTTCTTCGCCGACTACACTGTGGCCGAGGCCATGGAGATGATGCAGAAGGAGTCCATCCCCTGCGGTCCTCTGTGCACGGTGGACGAGGCCTGCCAGAACCCCAGTATCCTGCAGCGGGATATGCTGGTGGAGATCGACCAGCCCGGCATGGGCAAGGTCAAGATCACTGGCAACCCCATCAAGCTGTCCCAGACCCCGCCTGATCCCTGTCATCCTGCGCCGCTGCTGGGCCAGGATACCCAGGAGGTCCTGCGCGATGTGTTTGGCTTCAGCGATGAGCAGATCGCCAAGTGGAAAGAGGAAAACATTGTTTGATCCGGCAAAGGAACGCTGTATAAAAATTTTTTAGGAGGAATATATCATGGAATTCAAATACACTGAGGACCAAATCGCCCTGCGCCGCGCGGTTCGTGAGTGGGCCCAGAGCTACCTCGCCCCCAAGGCGGAAGAGATCGACGTCAACAACCGCTTCCCCACTGAGACCATCAAGGCTCTGGGCGAGCAGGACCTGATGGGCCTGGCCTATCCGGAGGAGCTGGGCGGCGCCGGCTATGACGCCATTTCTGAGGCGATCGCCATGGAAGAGATCTCCGCCGCCTGCGCGGCCACCGGTTCTATCATCACCGGCCACTATCTGGGCTTTGACGCCCTGTACCTGGCCGGTACTCCCGAGCAGAAGGAGAAGTGGCTGCGCCCCGCCCTGGAGGGTGAGAAGTACGCCGCGTTCTGCCTGACTGAGCCCGCCGGCGGCTCCGATATGACCTCCAACAAGACCACCGCCGTGGAGGACGGCGACAGCTATGTGATCAACGGCGTGAAGCACTTCATCACCGGCGGCGCGCACTGCGACTTCCTGTGCTGCTTTGCCATCACCAACAAAGAGGACCCCAAGCACGGCATGACCTGCTTTGTGGTTGAGAAGGGCACCCCCGGCATGAAGATCGCCTCCGAGGATAACAAGATGGGGATCCGCGGCGCCCGCACCGCCGAGATCGTCTTCGAGGACTGCCGCGTTCCCAAGGAGAACATGGTGGGCGAGCTCAACGGCGGCTACCGTCTGGCTCTGGACGTGGTGGACCGCGGCCGCATCGGCATCGCCGCTATGGCGGTGGGCATCGGCCAGGCCGCTTTGGATCTGGCGGTCAAGTATGCCAAGGAGCGCGAGGTCTTCAAGCGCCCCATCTCCAAGTTCCAGGGTATCCAGTGGATGCTGGCCGACGCCGCCACCCAGCTGGAGGCCGCCCGTATGCTGACCTACTACGCCGCCGACCTGAAGGAGCAGGGCGTTCCCTTCACCAAGCAGGCCGCGATGGCCAAGCTGTTTGCCGCGGAAGCTTCCCACAAGGTGGTTGACACCGCCCTGCAGATCCACGGCGGCTACGGCTACATGAAGGAGTACGCCATTGAGCGCATCTACCGCGACCAGCGGATCACCGAGCTGTTCGAGGGCACCTCTCAGGTCCAGAAGATTGTGATCGCCGGCCAGCTGCTCCACTGATCTTCACCAACACAACCGGAAAAACGTAACGCTCAGATCATTTTATAGTACGTGAAAGGATATGGGCAAATCTTGCTGCTACAAGGTTTGTCCATATCCGTTTCAAAACAACTGCGCCATCGCGGCAGGCGATGGTTACATTAGGGAGGATAAAGTATGAACGTACTGGTATGTATCAAGCAGGTACCGGACAACTCCGTGGTGCCCAAGCTGGACCCAAAAACCAACCGTGTCGTCACTGAGGGCGTGGAGCTGATGGAGAGCCCCTTTGACCTGAACGCGGTTGAGGCCGGCCTGAAGCTGGTGGAGGAGCACGGCGGCGAGGTCTCCGTCCTGACGATGGGCAGCGAGAGCAGCAAGACCTCTCTGCGCTACGGCCTGTCCATGGGCGCCGCCAAGGCTTACCTGCTGAAGGATCCCGCCTTTGAGGAATCCGATTCCTGGGGCACCTCTTACGGTCTGGCCAAGGCCATCCAGTCCATCGGCAGTTTCGACGTCATCCTCTGCGGCAAGCAGGCCATTGACAACGACGCCGGCCAGGTGGGCCCCGGCATTGCCGAGCAGCTGGGCATCTCCCAGATCACTTATGTGAGCGAGATCGTTTCTGTTACGGAGGACACCCTGACCGCCAAGCGCGTCAGCCCCGCCGGCGAGGAAGTGGTCGAGGCGAAGCTGCCTGTGGTCCTGACCTGCGAGAAGTCCCTGAACGAGCCGCGCTACCCCACCCTGAAGCGCACCAGAATGGCCAACCGCGCTGAGATTCCCGAGATGGACTGTGCCGCCGTGGGCGCTGATCCTGCCAAGGTAGGTAAGAATTCTCCCTCCGCCATTAAGAAACTCTATACTCCGGCTCCCCGTCAGAGCGGTGAGCTGATCAAGGGAGAGGCGGAAGAGATCGCAAAGATCGCCGTCCAGAAGCTTGTTGAGCAGAAGATCATCTGATTGAAGGGAGAGCATAGTATGTCTAACAAGAATAGCGTATGGGTCTGCCTGGAGCAGACCGGCGGGAAGATTGCCGGCGTCTCCTATGAGATGCTCAGCGGAGCCAGAAAGCTGGCCAACGAGTTGTCCGGCGAGGTGTGTGCCGTCCTGATGGGACATCAGGTCCAGGAGCAGGCCAAGGACGCCTTCGCCTATGGCGCGGATAAGGTCTATGTCTGCGACAATGAGAACCTGGAGAACTACAACACCGGCGCCTATTGCAAGGTGCTGGAGAAGCT
Source organism: Clostridiales bacterium (assembly GCA_902363045.1). Classification (GTDB taxonomy): domain Bacteria; phylum Bacillota; class Clostridia; order Oscillospirales; family Oscillospiraceae; genus Lawsonibacter. The sequence continues at coordinate 114,280 of CABIYX010000003.1, read as the reverse complement.
GGTCAAGGAAAATGAGCCCGAGATCCTGCTTCTGGCCGCCACCACCAATGGCCGTGACCTGGCCGGCCGTCTGGCCAGCCGCCTGGAGACCGGCCTGGCTGCCGACTGTACCGCTCTGGCTCTGGAGGACGGCCAGCTGGTCGCCACCCGTCCCACCTATGGCGGCAACATCATGGCTGAGGTCGTCTTCCCGGAGAAGTGTCCCGCCATGTGCACCATCCGCGGAAACGCCCTGTCGAAGGACGACCCCGACGCCTCCAAGGCAGGCGAGGTCATCACGGTGGCCTATGACGTGGAGGACGCGGAGCTGCGCACCAAGGTGAAGGAGATCATTGCCAAGGCCAGCGGCGAGATCAGCCTGGCTGACGCGCAGATCATCGTGTCCGGCGGCCGCGGCCTGGGCGATCCCAGCGGCTTCGATCTGATCCGCAAGGCTGCCGCCACCCTGGGGGCTGCCGTCGGCGCCTCCCGCGCCGCTGTGGACGCCGGGTGGATCCCCTATGAGCACCAGGTCGGCCAGACTGGTAAGACGGTCTCCCCCAAACTGTACATCGCCTGCGGCATTTCCGGCGCCCTTCAGCACCTGGCTGGCATGAAGACCTCCGATGTGATCGTAGCGATCAACAAGGATGAGGAGGCCCCCATTTTCAGTGTGGCCAACTACGGCATCGTGGGCGACCTCTACAAGGTCCTGCCCGTGATGATCGAAGAGATCCAGAAGGTCCTGGAGTCCCGCTGACCAACAGCGCGGCATACATAAGCAGAGATCGCCCCTTCCCGAATGGGGAGGGGCGATCCCGCAGCAAAGGATCACAGCTCCGGAAACAGCCGAAGTAGGCTGTTGATTTCCGGGCGGTCCAGCCAGCGGCTGAGGTGCTTGAGGGCCAGACGTCCATAGTCCAGCGCGGGATCCGGCAGGAGCTCGTCAAAAAAACGGCCCACCTCCGGATCCTGGTCCGCCCAGGCGCGGATCAGGGCCTGGGAGAAAAAGACGGAACCCTGGTCGCTGGGGTTCTTCATCTGCCACATATATTTCTGCGCGGCAAGAAGATGCCGTCGGGCGGCGGACAGGTTCCTGTTTTTTACCAGCGTCAGCGCCAGATAGGAGTTCATGGTCGGGCGGCGCCAGAAGGAGTCAAATTGTCCATACAGGGCAAGCGCCTTCTCCAGAAATGCCTGGGCTGCGGCGTAGTCCCGCTGGAAAAAAGAGGCCTTTCCCGCGTTGATGTAGAAAACTGAGAGGCTGGAAAACACATTGCCGGGGCACAGGGAGATCGCCTTGGAAAACATGGGGAGTGCCTGTACATAATCCTCCTTTTCCATCAGGATTTCGCCGATGTAGTTGTAGGAGGCGGCAATATTTACAGTGTAGCTGCGGGCCATGGACTCAGTCACAGTGAGTGCGTTGATAGACTCTAGCAGCCGCTTTTCCGCCTGCTCATAATTTCCGGTCATCATGTGATAGAGGCCCTGAAGCCGCAGAAGCACTCCGATCTCTCTATGATTGTTCTCTTGTACAGCCAGGTCCAGAGCCAGATCCAGATTTTGCTTCATCCCATCGGCATCGTCGATCTGGATAAAGTAAAAGATCAACTGTTTATACCCTGCCAAGGTGTAGTCCACGCGGCCAAGCCGGCGGGAGGTCTCGATGACCCAGGTGATGTTGCCCACCCCTTCTTCATACCGGCCTTCCAAAATGGGATACCGGCCCTTCAGGTAGAAGAACTGCATCTCCAGAAGCTCCAGCTCCTTCGATTCCGAATGGGCGGCACGAAAGGCCCGAATATCAGATTCCAGATTCTGAAAGAGCGCGTCGATCTTGTCCCGTGAGACGTAGGGGACGGGGTCCAGATCCGGATCCAGGTCCTCTTCGCTCAGCACCGGGAAAATTTCGTGGCTGAAATTGAGCCGGCTGTTCAGATTCGCAATCTTGTACTTCATGGCCTCCAGCTGATATCCAGCCTGGGAAAAATGGAAAATCAGAAGGGGATAGACCCGGTTTTTGTGCCGGTTTTGGTGTAGCTGCTGTTCCAGAAGCTGTCCGATTGCCAGGTGGCGGGCGGCCCGCTGGGAAACTGGCTGCGCGTGGTAAATGAATTCCCGCAGCTTGGGGTGGGCAAAGTGAATTGCCTCCTGACTTCCGGTGTGTTTCAGGAAGACTCCCCGATTTTCCAGCTGCTCCAGGGGAGCCAGCAGATCCGATGCGTTTTTTCCCAGAATCTGAGCCGCAGAGGAGAGCGGCGCGCCGTCATAGAAACAGGAGAGCACTTCAGCCAGCTCCAGCGCCTCCTGAGACAGGCCGAGCAGCTGCGTGCGCAGGAAGGACTGGATGGCCGGAGAGGAGTGGTCAAGCGACTCTCCCCGCTGAAGCATGGCGATGTACTCGTTCAGCAGGAATGGATTGCCCTCCGTCTCATTATAGATTTGCTCCAGCAGTTCTCCGTTTCCTGCCTGACTGGGCGGCAGTGCCTTTTTGATCAGGCTGTGACAGGCCTCCACCGTAAACCGGCGCAGGGTGAGGATGAGCATGGGGGAGTGGTATTGAAGGGCGGAAAGGGCGTCATCCAGCGGGCGGTTGCGCGCCAGTGTGCAGGTAGCCAGAAGAATGGCCTGGCTGGGAGACAGTTCTAACATCACCGTGGTGAGAAGACGCAGGCTGTCGGGGTCCAGCCATTGGAGGTTCTCTACCACCAGAATGACCCGCTTTCGAGCGGAGAGCGTGTGGATCGCCTCTACCATCACATGGGCCAGTTGGCCGATGGAGACCCTCTCCGGTTCGGTAAGAAACTCAGCCGAGGGCAGATGCTCCTGAAAGTCCGGAAATACACGGCTCATGAGATCGTTCCACAACAAGGGCGGGATGCAGGGCTCCTCCTGAAGCAGATGGGTGATCTCACGGGCGATCTGCCGCCAGGGCCGGAGGGAAAAATCCTGCCCAATCGAAAGACCCTGGGTCTGCAAAATGTAAAAATGCTCTTCCGCCCCGTCCAGGGCCCGGCGTTTCATGGTAGAGCGGCCGGAGCCCGGCTCCCCACAGATCAGAATGGAGCGGCCGCCCGCCGGATTTTCCTTGAATTCCTTCAGCGCCTTGTCCAGGACGGCGATCTCCTGATAGCGGCCGAAGAAAAAGGACTCGTCGTTGGAAGCGGAACGCCCCGTCTCAAAATGCATTTCCTCCAAGGCGCGCTCATAAATTTCCTTGGTCGTCTGATCCGGAGCAACGCCCAACTCCCGGCGCAGCAGCTTGGCAAATTCGTAATAGCTTTCAATCACCTTGCCATTGCGGCCGGTCTCCTGATAAAAGCGCAGCAGGAGGCGGAAGGCGCGCTCGTCATACTCGTCCAATTCCATGAGATAGCGGATGTGCGTCTCCACCGAGTCATAGCGGCGGGCATCCAGATCGTCGGCTACCTTTTGATAGCACTCTGAGAAGAATTTTTCTTTGAAGTAATTCCTCATTTTGACGATCCAATATTCATACGTCTCTGCCCCTTTCAGGAAGAAGCCCTGGAGAAACTCGCCGGTATACAGGCGCAGATTTTCCTGAGGGGCTTGCAGAAACTGGTCAACATCCAAAGTGAGGTCCAAATTTTCGTTGAGCATCAGCAGAGATTTCTTGGGGGAGAGAATGAGATTGGTCCCGAGCGCTTTTTTCGCCTGGTAGATCGCGTTTCGCAGATTCCGCCGGGCGGTCTCATCCATCTCGTCCGGCCACAGCAGCCCTGCCAGCTCCTCGCGGCTGACCACCTTGGACACCAGGACGTAGTAGAGAAGGGCGTTGATCTTAGAATAAGGCAAAAAGACAGGCTGACCATCCTTTAGAATCTGGGGGACTCCAAATAGTTTACAGGTAATGGTACTCATAGTTCAGTTCTCCTGTTGACGTTCGGGGCGGCAGGCGCCTCGAAAAACGTGGAAAACACGCTGAATATTCTTCGGTGTTTCCCCTTATTCTCATGAAAATGCAAAGAAAATTGACTGTGTCAGAAAACAAAGCATCTTTACGGTTTTTCACAAAACCATGTATAATGAAACCATGAAATCAGGTAAAATGCAAGATTTTTTAAAAGCTTAGGAGGGAAAATTATGAACATCAAGTCTGACATCGAAATCGCCCAGGAGCATACCCCGAAGAAAATCACGGAGATCGCCGCGGCCGCGGGGATCGATGAGAAGTACCTGGAGCTGTACGGCAATTATAAGGCGAAGGTGGATATTCAGGCCCTGAAGGACCTACCCCGGAAGTCCAAGCTGGTGCTGGTGACCGCCATCAGCCCGACCCCCGCGGGCGAGGGCAAGACCACTACCTCGGTGGGTCTGGCGGACGCGCTGAACCGTCTGGGCAAAAGAACCATCGTCTGCCTGCGTGAGCCTTCCCTGGGCCCGGTGTTTGGCGTGAAGGGCGGCGCTGCCGGCGGCGGTCACGCTCAGGTCATCCCCATGGAGGACATCAACCTGCACTTCACCGGCGACTTCCACGCCATCGGCATTGCGAACAACCTGATGGCGGCGCTGATCGACAACCACATTCATCAGGGCAACGCGCTGAACATTGACACCCGTAAGGTGGTCTGGAAGCGCGTGGTGGACATGAATGACCGTCAGCTGCGCCACATTGTCTGCGGAATGGGCGGTAAGGCCAGCGGCGTGCCCCGTGAGGACGGCTTTGACATCACCGTCGCCTCTGAGATCATGGCTGTTCTGTGCCTGGCCAGCGGCCTGTCCGACCTGAAGCAGCGCCTGGCCAAGATGGTCGTGGCCTATACTCGCGATGACAAGCCGGTCACTGCCCATGATCTGAAGGCGGAGGGCGCCATGGCCGCGGTCCTGAAGGACGCCATCAAGCCCAACCTGGTTCAGACGCTGGAGGGGACTCCCGCTTTCATCCACGGCGGTCCTTTCGCAAATATTGCCCACGGCTGTAACTCCATCCAGGCCACGGAGACGGCGCTCAAGCTGGGCGAGTACACTGTGACCGAGGCCGGCTTTGCTGCGGACCTGGGCGCTGAGAAGTTCCTGGACATCAAGTGCCGCGCCGGCGGCTTCCATCCCGACGCCGTGGTGATCGTCGCCACAGTCCGCGCGCTGAAGTATCACGGCGGTGTGGCAAAGGCCGATCTGAACCACGAGAACCTGGAGGCGCTTGAGAGGGGCCTGCCTAACCTGCTGCAGCATGTGGACAATGTGACCAACGTGTACGGCCTGCCCTGCGTGGTTGCCATCAACGCCTTCCCCACCGATACGGAGGCCGAGCTGAAGATGGTGGAAGAGAAGTGCAAGGAAAAGGGCGTCAATGTCCGTCTGTCCCAGGTCTGGGCGAAGGGCGGCGAGGGCGGCAAGACCCTGGCGGAGGAAGTGATCCGTCTGTGCGAAGAGGAGAAGAGCGACCGCTTCCAGTTTGTCTATGACCTGGACACCACCATTGAGGAGAAGCTCAACGCCATTGCCACCAAGGTCTACCGTGCGGACGGCGTGGTCATCACCGCCGCCGCGAAGAAGCAGATCCAGCAGCTGACTGAGCTGGGCTTTGACAAGATGCCCATTTGTATGGCAAAGACTCAGTTCTCCTTCTCCGATGACGCCTCCAAGCTGGGCGCGCCCCGCGGCTTTAAGATCACGGTCCGGGAAGTGAAGGTAAATGCCGGCGCTGGGTTCCTGGTGGCCAAGACGGGCGACATTATGACCATGCCCGGTCTGCCCAAGGTGCCCTCTGCGGAAAAGATCGACATCGATGAAAACGGAGTGATCTCCGGCCTGTTCTGATCCAAAAAGGAATAATGGAAGAGCCGTATGCAGATGGCATGCGGCTCATTCCACATATAAGGAAGGTTGGAGAATGGCAAAGAAAGTAAGTGGTTCAGTCGGGGAGCGGAATATCCTTGTGGTCAAAGTATAGGCCCAGCTCCACCGAGGTCTGTGAATTTCCATAGCGCTTGATGCCGGACAGGATCGCGTCCAGCTCCTGCGTGTCCCGCACGGCAAAACGCAGTACCGCGTTGAAAATTCCAATGGTGTGAGAATGGCTGAGAATGGCCGGCGTTTTTTCACAGAAGCGGCAGAAACGCTCGTATTTATCCGGCTCTGGGGCCACTAAAATGAAGCCCGTAATGTTGCAGTCCAGCTGCCGGCGGTCCACATCGATGCGGAAGTTCCGGATTACGCCGGTCTCTTCCATGCGGCGGATCCGCTCGGAGACGGCGGGGGCGGTGAGGCCGACCTGCTCTCCGATTACCTTCAGGGTGGCGCGGCAGTCGTTTTGCAGCAGATTCAAAATCTGATAGTCAGTCCGGTCCAAAGCGGTCCGCCTCCTTCCAGAACGGGGTAGCCGGCGGGTTTAAACCAGGCGGCCCTTTTTGATGACAGTCTGTACCAGGTTGCTCCCAAAGCGGTAGCAGATATAATCCAGATCCGGCGCGTCCCAGATCACCAGGTCGCCCTGCTTCCCGGTCTCCACGGAACCCACACGGTCTGCCATGTCAATGGCCGCGGCAGCGTTCAGAGTAACGGCTGTCAGCACCTCTTCCGGGGTCAGGCGGTAGCGCAGGCACCCCAGATTGATGACGAGCTGCAGGTTGAGGCAGGGGCAGGAGCCCGGGTTGAAGTCGGAGGCCATGGCCACCGGTACACCGGCAGACACCATCTCCCGGGCCGGGGCATAGGTGGAGCCCAGGCAGAAGCTGGTGGCGGGCAGCAGACAGGCGATCACGCCGCCCTTGGCCATGCTGGCGATGCCCTCGGGAGGACAGACGATCAGGTGCTCCGCGGAGATCGCGCCGATTTCCCCGGCCAGCTGAGAGCCGCCGATGGCCTCGATCTCGTCGGCGTGGATCTTGGGGCGCAGGCCATGGTGCAGGCCGGCCTCCAAGATCTGACGGGCCTCCTCCACAGTAAAGGTGTCCGCTTCACAGAACACATCGCAGAATTTGGCGATGCCCTGCTCCTTGACGGCGGGCATCATCTCCTCACAGACCAGGCGGATATACTCCGCGCGGTCCTGCTTGTACTCTGCCGGGACCAGGTGGGCGCCCATAAAGGTGGCTGTCACATCCATGGGGTGCTCTTCCTGCAGGCGGCGGATGGCACGCAGCTGCTTCAGCTCGTGCTCCAGGGCCAGTCCGTAGCCGCTTTTGGCCTCGCAGGTGGTGGTACCGAACCGCATCATCTCATCCAGGGCCGCGGCGGCCTTCTGGGTGAGCTCCTCCTCAGTGGCCTGACGGGTGGCGTTCGTGGTGGACTGGATGCCGCCGCCGGCGTTCTGGATGTCCAGATAGCTCTTTCCATGGAGCTTCATGCCAAGCTCATTCTGGCGCCAGCCGCCGAAAATCAGATGGGTGTGGGCGTCCACCAGTCCGGGGGTCACCAGCTTCCCGCCGGCGTCCACCACCTGGGCACCGCTCACGGCAGGAGGCGTCCCCGTCCCCACCTGGGCGATCTGGCCCTGGGAGATCAGGACCCAGGCGTTCCGCAGGATCTGGATCTGCCCCTGCTCCGCGCCTCTGCGGGCGCTGGAGCCGGTGGGGGTGGCCAGCATTCCGATGTTGGTCAGCAGTAGTTCGCTCATGCGTGCTCCTTTCCAAAAGCGGGGGCGCGGCTGCGCCCCCGCTTATTCATTTGGGTGATGAGATCAGAGATCAGCCCTTCATGGTCTTGACCGCGCTCTCCACCACAGCGTCATCCGCCACATAGGGGAGGGTGATGTGGTCCTGGCCCTCGTACATCTTGTTGTACTCGGCCGCGGTCGTCAGAGCATTTTCGTTGCGGGCCCAGGAGCGGCGGGCAACGCCCACCATCACGTCCCAAGGCATGGACATCTTCAGAATCTGGTCCACGCGCTCAGAGCCGTCCAGCACCATGCCGAAGCCGCCGTTGATGGACTTGCTGACGCCCACGCCGCCGCCATTGTGCAGCGCGATCAGGCTCATGCCGCGGGCGGCGTTGCCGGCGTAGCACTGGGTCGCCATGTCGGCCATGATGTTGGAGCCGTCCTTGATGTTGGAGGTCTCACGGAAGGGGGAGTCGGTTCCGCCGGTATCGTGGTGGTCGCGGCCCAGCATGACAGGACCGATCTCGCCGTTGCGGACCATCTCGTTGAACTTCAGAGCCAGGTTCATGCGGCCCATAGCGTCGGAGTACAGGATCCGGCACTGGGTGCCCACGACCATCTTGTTCTTGCCGGCGTCACGGACCCAGACGTAGTTGTCGTGGTCCTGATAGCGGCGGGTGTGCGCCTTGATGTACTCGGCGGCAGCCGCGTCGGTCTTGGCCAGGTCCTCGGGCTTCCGGGACAGGCAGCACCAACGGAAGGGACCGTAGCCGAAGTCGAACAGGGTGGGACCGAGGATGTCTTCCACATAGGAGGGGAATACGAAGCCGTCCAGGTCGTTTTCACCGTTCTTGCAGATCTTCTCAGCGGGCACGCCGGCGTCGTAAACGGACTTCAGGAAGGCGTTGCCGTAGTCGAAGAAGTAGGTGCCCTTCTCATGGAACTTGCAGATCATCTCATAGTGATGCTTCAAAGTCTTGTCAACCAGCTTGGCGAAGCCCTCGGGATCCTTATCCAGCATCTCGGTGCGCTGCTCGAAGGTCAGGCCCTGGGGGCAGTAGCCGCCGTCGTGAGCCATGTGACAGGAGGTCTGGTCGCTCATCAGATCCACATGGACGCCCTTCTCATACAGGTACTCCAGCAGATCCACCACGTTGCCGTGGTAGGCAACCGCGCAGGCGGTCTTGCTGTTCAGGTGCTCCTGGGCGATGGACAGAGCTTCATCCAGGCTGTCGGTGCGGTGGGTGACCCAGCCCTGGGTGTAGCGGGTGGTGATGCGGGAATCGTCCACCTCGGCGATGATGGAGGCGGCGCCGGCGATCTCAGCGGCCTTGCCCTGGGCGCCGCTCATGCCGCCCAGACCGGCGGAGATGAACAGGCGGCCGGCCAGGTTGCCGTCCTCGGGAACGCCCAGCTTCAGGCGGCCAGCGCCCAGCAGGGTGTTGAAGGTGCCGTGCACGATGCCCTGGGGACCGATGTACATCCAGCCGCCGGCGGTCATCTGGCCGTAGTTGGCAACGCCCAGAGCGGCGGCGCGGTTGAAGTTCTTCTGGTCGTCGTACATACCGATCATCAGACCGTTGGAGATGATGCAGCGGGGCGCCAGCTTATGAGAGTGGAACAGGCCCAGGGGGTGGCCGGACATGACCACCAGAGTCTGCTCATCGGTCATGACCTCCAGATACTTCTTGATCAGGCGGTACTGCATCCAGTTCTGGCAAACCTGACCGGACTCACCGTAGGTCACCAGCTCATAGGGGTACAGAGCCACATCAAAGTCCAGGTTGTTGTCGATCATGACCTGGAAGGCCTTGGCCTCGGTGCAGTTGCCCTTGTACTCCTCGATGGGCTTGCCGTACAGCTTGCCGGCGGGGCGGAAACGGTAGCCGTAAATCCGGCCATGCTCCTCCAGCTCCTGGGCAAACTCCTTAGCCATCTGCTCGTGGTGATCCGGATGGATGTAACGCAGAGCGTTCTTGATGGCCAGAGCCTTGTCGGCCTCGGTCAGGTGGGATTCCCGGCGGGGTGCGCGGCGGATTCCCGCTTCAAAAGCCGGGTACTCAGGCAGCTCATAGTCCAACTTGATGGTCATAGCGTCGTTTATGGTACTACTCATTGTCATTCCCTCATTTCATAACATTTTGTGAAAAACGTGTAATGCGCACCGCAAAACCGTCCTCCGTATGGTTGTATTTTACATGAAAACTGCTATAATGAAAAGAATCCATATTATATATTAGCCATATAGAAAGGGTATGGTGTTTTTATGAACTTTAGACAGCTGGAATATTTTTCCGCCGTAGCTGAGGCCAAGAGCATTTCCCTGGCCGCGCGGAACCTCCATGTGGCGCAGCCCCCCATCAGCCGGCAGCTTGCTCTCTTGGAGGATGAGCTGGGGGTGTGTCTGTTCCTGCGCACCAACAAAGGGGTGGAGCTGACAGAGGCCGGACGCAGCCTGTACCAGCAAAGCCAGAATCTCTTTCAGGATATGCGTACGATCGTGGACAGCGTCAGGGACATCAACGCGGGGATGAGGGGACTGCTGAAGATCGGAATGATCTATTCCAATATCTCCATCGCCTTGCAGTACCTGAAGGAGTTTCGGGCTCAGTATCCCCAGGTGGAGTTCTATGTCCGCCTGGGGTCGCCCGGCGACCTGCTGGAGGATCTGAACAAGGGCGATCTGCATCTGCTGTTTCTGCGCAGCTCTTCGGAGCGGGGCTCCGGCCTGCACGAGCGGATTCTGGGGGAGGATCCGCTGGAGCTGGTGATGATCCGGGAGCTGGACCCGGCCCCCGATCAGGCTTCCGTTCCACTGGAGGCTCTGAAGGGAGTCCCCATGTGCCTGCTGCGCAGCGATGACCTGTGGGGGTACAGCAGTTACCTGATCAAGGAGTGCCAAAGGCAGGGGTTTACACCCAATGCCACATTCCGGTGCTATGACACACCCATGGCCATGCAGCTGGTCCAAGCTGGCTTTGGGATCAGCTACCTGCCCCGTTCGATCGTGGAAACGCAGCCTCATTCGGGGCTCTATACAAAACCGATCCAGGGGATTTCGATTCTGTCCTACCCGACGCTGGTGTGGAGCAGCAACCTGTATTATGCCAGCTGCGTCAAGCGGTTTCTGGCCATATTTGAAGGGGAGGAAGCGGAGAAATAGAGGGGGGAGAACGGGAACGCAATACCATATCAGTATAGCAAATAGACAAAAACGATATTTTTTGTTCAGGAAAAAGCTTGCTATAATGGCTTTGGAATCAAAAATCTGTCCAAAGATCCCGAGAAATAGACCTCACATTTTTGTGCAGTATGTTTGGAGGAATTGATATGGCAAAGCTCGTAGAATGTATCCCTAACTTCAGTTGCAGCAAGGAAAAGGACGAGGCTACCTACAACGCTCTGGTTGAGGCCGCCAACAGCGTGCCCGGCTGCACGCTCTTTGATGCCCAGACGGACGGCAACCATAACCGCTGCGTATTCACCCTGATCGGCGACATCAAGGCCATTGAGGAAGTGGCGTTCCAGCTGACCAAGGTGGCCAGTGAGCGCATCGACATGACCAGGCACAAGGGTGAGCACAAGCGCATGGGCGCTACGGACGTGATCCCCTTTGTTCCCCAGTCCAAGGACGTCACTGTTGAGGAGTGCGTGGAGTTGTCCAAGCGCGTGGCCCAGCGCATCTGGGACGAGCTGAAGGTTCCCTCCTTCCTGTACGAGGACTCCGCCACCCGTCCTGAGCGCCGCAACCTGGCCACCTGCCGCAAGGGCGAGTTTGAGGGGATGCCGGAGAAGCTGCTTCAGGAGGATTGGGCTCCCGATTACGGCGAGCGGAAGATCCATCCCACCGCCGGCATCACGGCCATCGGCGCCCGTATGCCCCTGGTCGCGTTCAACATCAACCTGGCTACTTCCGATGTTGAGGTTGCCAAGAAGATCGCGAAGGTCATCCGCGGCTCCTCCGGCGGCTTCCGCAGCTGCAAGGCTATGGGCTTTATGATGGAGGACCGGGGCATCGCCCAGGTTTCCATGAACATGGTCAACTATGAGGACACCCCTCTGTATGTGGTCTATGAGCAGGTCCGCGCTCTGGCGGAGCGCTATGGTACTTATATCGTGGACAGCGAGATCGTCGGCCTGACGCCCGCGAAGGCCATGATCGACTGCGCCGAGTTCTATCTGAAGGCCCGCGACTTCAACTGCCACAACCAGATCATGGAGTATCACCTCCTGGATATGAAGTAACCGGGGACACACGAAGGAAAGGAGAGGCAGGACCATGAAATTAGCAGATATGCAGGTGACCCAGTTTTGCGACGTACTGGCGTCTGACGCTCCCGCGCCCGGCGGCGGCTCTACGGCGGCTCTTGAGGGCGCGCTGGGCGCCGCTCTGACCGCCATGGTGTGCGGCCTGACTACCATTGGAAAGAGCAAGGAGAAGTATGCCGAATACCAGGAATTTGTTCTGGCCAGCCAGAAGAAGGCGCTGGATCTGAAGGCCCGCTTTGTGGATGTGATGGATCGGGATACAGAGGCGTTTAACGTGGTCAGCGCCGCGTTTGGTATGCCGAAGGCCACGGACGAGGAGAAGGCTGCCCGCTCCGCCGCCATTCAGAAGGGGCTGGAGGGCTGTACGCGTACTCCCTTTGAGATGATGGAGCTGGCCGCTGAGACTCTGGAGCTGACCGCTGAGCTGCTGGGCAAGACCAACGACAGCGCGGCCAGCGACCTGGGCGTCTCCGCTCTGTCTATGCGGGCGGCCATCCAGGGCGCGTGGCTCAATGTGCTGATCAATATCGGCAGCCTGAAGAACAAGGAACTGGCGGAGGATTACCGTAAGAAGGGCGAGGAGCTTCTGGCGAAGGCCCTGCCCCTGGCGGACCAGATCTATCAGAATGTTCTGAGCCAGATGTGATTTTGAAGCCATTTTGACAGAGTAGGCTTTGTGCGTTAAGTGTCACCGGATGGGAGGTTGCCGGTGAACGAAGGGGATTCCCGCGTTGCAGAGCCGCATCCGCTGCCATGGAGAAGTGCGCTTCTTTCATGGCAACAAGCCATGAAAGGAGCGTATTTTTATGTCAAAAACTACGAAAAAATTGTGTTATATTGCACTTCTGGTTGCGGTTTATGTGCTTTTAAGCATGACCTTTACAATTAAGACAGGAAACCTGGAGATCACCTTCAAGTCTCTGCCAGTGGTTGTAGTAGCGCTGCTGTTTGGCCCGGCGGCCGGCGGCCTGACGGCTCTGCTGGGGGAATTTTTGTGTCAGGTGATGATGTATGGTCTGATGCCCACCACGATTTTGTGGCTGCTGCCGCCCGTGGTCCGCGGCTTGGTGATCGGGTGCGCGGCCAAGTTCTTTTGGAAGAGCGGCCGTCTGCTGGAGTCGTGTCCTGTGACCTGCTACGCGGTCTGCCTTGTGGGCTCCTTTGCAACCAGCTGTGTGACAACCGTCTGCCTGTGGCTGGACAGCCTGATCTATGACTATTACTCCTTTGCCTTCGTGTTTGGCAGCGCGCTGATCCGCTTTGGAAAGGATATTGTGATCGTGGCTATCGTGACGACGATCGTGATTCCCCTGATGAAGCTGCTGCGCCGGGGCGGCCTGGTTCCGGCCTTGAATTAAGAAAGGAAGCGTTTTGATGGAATGGAGGCATTTCACCCGGGCGCAGTATGTGACAACTGCCTGGTCGGGAGGAACGACCACTCAACTGGCGATTGCGCCGGAGGAGGCGGTATATGCCGAGCGAGATTTCCTCTGGCGGCTCAGCTCCGCCCAGGTAGAGCTGGAGCACTCTGATTTTACACCGCTGCCGGATTATAACCGCCTCATCTCTGTTTTGAAGGGCGAATTGGAGCTTAAAATTGGGCAGGGAGAGCGCGGCGCGCTGGAGGTTTGCACAGTCCGCGGGTTTGACGGAGGCGTTCCGGTGGAGTCCTGGGGGCGCTGTGTGGATTTTAATTTGATGCTGCGGAAGGGCGCGTGTCAGGGCATTGTGCAGCCCATTACGCTGCCCGCCGGAGGCAGCTGTCAGTGGGCGGCTCCGGTGTCCGCACCTCAGGACTATCCAAACCTCACGCTTGCACTGTACTGCGCAGAGGGAGATCTGACGCTCCCAGGCGCGGGAGCCCGGGCGGCTGCCGGGGAGCTTCTGCTCTGTGAAAGGGCGGATGCGTCCCTCCTGCGCCTGGAGAGTCAAGCGGGAGCCGCAGTGATGGCGGCGGTGATCTATACACGGTAGAAGAACTTTTACAGGGAGGAGATGGAGGAGGCATGGCAGTCCGACTGTCTGGAATCCCGGTCGTCCGGGAGATGCGCCGCCGCGTTCAAACCGGGGTGGAGCAGCTGCGCCAAATCGGTCAGATCCCCACCATGGGGATCGTCCGTGTGGGCGCGCGTCCGGAGGACGTCAGCTATGAAACAGGCGCCACAAAGCTGGCCCAGTCGCTGGGGATCGCGGTCTCCCGGACCCTGCTCCCGGGCGACGTGGGGGAGCGGCAGCTCCTGGAAGCGCTTCGGGAGGTAAATGAAAATCAGAGGATCCACGGCTGCCTGCTCTTCCGGCCGCTTCCGCCCCATCTGAACACGCGCGCGGTCCTGGGAGCGCTGTCTCCGGAGAAAGATATTGACGCGATGACCGGGGCCTCTATGGGAGGGCTGATCGTTCCGGGAATGGAGACCTTTCCCCCCTGCACGGCGGCGGCCTGCCTGGAGCTGCTCCGCTTCTATCAGATCTCGCTTCCGGGAAAGCATGTGACCATTGTGGGGACAGGCGCCACCGTGGGGATGCCGACGGCGGTCCTTCTGATGAACCTGGGCGCGACAGTCTCGGCCTGCAATGTTCTGACGGAGCCGAGAAGGCTTCTGGAGCTGTGCCGGGAATCCGATATTATCATTTCGGCGGCGGGAAAGGCGGGACTGATCGGACGGGAGTATGTGCGCCCCGGCCAGGTCGTGATCGACGTGGGGGTCAGCTTTGACGACCAGGGAAAGATGCATGGGGACGTCAACTTTGCGCAGGTGGAGCCGGTGGTCAAGGCCATTACTCCGGTACCCGGCGGCGTGGGCGCGGTGACCTCGGCGGTCTTGTCCGCGCATACGGTGGAATCGGCTCTGCGGGCAAACGGCCTGACCGGATCGAGCCCTTACATGACACAGATTCAGGAAGGAGATACGGCCTATGACCGGACAGGAAGCGGTTGAACTGATCCGTCAGGAGGCTTGGACCGGAAGAAAGCCTGGTCTGAGCCGGACCAGAGAGCTGCTGAAGCGGGTGGGAGATCCCCACCAGAAACTAAAATATGTCCACATAACCGGAACCAACGGGAAGGGCTCTACCGCTGCGATGGTGGCCTCTGTGCTGGCCCAGGCGGGCTTGACCGTGGGACTGTACACATCTCCGCACCTGTGGAGCTTTCATGAGCGGTTTCAAGTAAACGGCGTGCCCATTTCGGATGACGCCCTGGGGCGGATCGCGGAGCGGGTCATTCAGGCGGGCAGGGGAATGGAGGATCCGGCCACAGAGTTTGAGCTGATGACCGCAGTGGGGATGCTCTATTTCCTGGAGGCCGGCTGTGATCTCGTGGTGTTGGAGGTCGGCCTGGGAGGGCGCATGGACTCTACCAATGTGATCCCGGCCCCGGAAGTGGCGGTGATCACCAATATCGGTCTGGAGCATACCCGGGAGCTGGGGGACACGCTGGCCCAAATCGCCACGGAGAAATCCGGCATTTTAAAGCCCGGGTGCGACGCGGTGCTCTACCATCAGAGCGGCGAGGTGGAGAAGGTCGTATCGGACGCCTGCCGCCGTCAGGGGATCCCCCTGACTCTGACCGACCCGGAGGGACTGCGTGTGCTGGGATCCGGACGGGAGGGACAGACCTTTACTTACCGGGACTGGGGGACATTCCATATTTCACTTCTGGGCCGCTATCAGCTCTATAACGCGGCCACAGCCCTGGAAGTGGTCGCCGCACTGGTGCGGAGAGGCTGGAGGATCTCGGAGGAAGCTGTGACGCGGGGCCTGCGGGCGGCAGTTTGGCCGGCCCGCATGGAGCTGGTCCGTCGGAATCCGGACATGATCCTGGACGGGGGACATAACCCCCAGTGTATGGGCGCCCTTCGGCGTGCCCTGGAGGAGCTGTACCCAAACCGGAAGATCCTCTTTATGACCGGCGTGCTCTCGGATAAGGACTATCCCTCCATGCTGGGGGAGCTCCTTCCGCTGTCCAAGGGGTTCGTCACCATTACGCCGGACAGCGACCGCGCCCTCTCAGCCGGAGAGCTGGCCCAGTATTTACGGCAGGCGGGGGCGGAGGCTCAGCCCTGCGGGAGCGTTTCGGAAGGGATCCGGACTGTGCTGGATCTGGCGCAGCCGGATGATGTGGTCTGTGTGTGCGGGTCGCTGTACATGATCGGAGAGGCCCGCCACGCGCTGGGCCTGTGCTGAACGGTATGGGCCGGTCAAATGGAAAGGCGGGAGGATTCGTGCTGACCCCATCGGAGTTTTTGGATTCGTATTGTGAGATCGGATATAAAAAGGCTCGGTCGCCGGCAGGGCGGATCCTGCTGCTGGCGATCCTGGCGGGAATTCTCATTGGAATGGGAGCGGTGGTGTCCAATACCGCGAGCCACGCCCTGGAAAATTTGTCCGTGGCCCGGGTGGTGTGCGGATTTTTGTTCCCCTTTGGACTGGTCATGGTGCTGTTTACCGGGGCGGAGCTGTTTACCGGGAACTGTCTGATCACCATTCCTGTTCTGGAGAGAAGGTTGGCCTGGACCGGGATGCTGAGAAACCTGTGCTGGGTTTATATCGGCAATCTGATTGGCGCGGTGCTGCTGGCGGCCGCGATCGTGTACAGCGGACAATTGAACCTGTCTGACGGGGCCCTGGCTGTGTGCACCATCCGGACCGCGGCGGCGAAGTGTTCCCTTTCCTTTGGCAGAGCGGTGGTCCTGGGGATCCTGTGCAACGTTTTGGTCTGCATTGGCGTGATGTGCGGCCTGTGCGCGAAGGGCGCGGCCGGACGCGCTCTGGCCGCCTTCCTGCCAGTCTGCTTTTTTGTGATCTGCGGCTTTGAGCACTGTGTTGCCAATATGTATTATATTCCGGCGGGGCTGTTGGCTCTGGAGGTCCCCCGCTATGCGGAGCTGGCGCGGGAGGCCGGCGTTGCGGTAGAATCTCTGACCTGGAGCCGCTTCTTCCTCCAAAATTTGCTGCCGGTCACAGCAGGGAACCTGATCGGCGGCTGTGGATTTGCCGCGCTGATCTGGAGCGTCTACCATCCGCGCGGGCCGCTGGAGCGGCGTCCCCTTGCCGGGGACAGAGAGGCCGCGGATCTGTCCGTTCAATAGGATACAGATCCCCGGATTCAGAACCGGGGCGAATGGACGCGTCACGGAAGGCGCGGTGGGGAAAGAACAGCCTTCGGACTTTAAACAGAAAGCGGGCCGGGCAGAGAGGGGGGACCTCTCCGCCCGGCCCGCTTTGATGTTCGGTCAACACTTCATGGGTGCGGTTTGTCATTCCTCTACAAAGGAACGACTCAGAATATAAAATTCCTCCTGGCAGGGCAGATGCGTCTTCTCCATCGGCTCCAGTGTGGCATCATAGCGTTCCGCCTCTTCCTCGCTGATTGCCATAACCGGACTGTCCTGATAGACCCATCTATGACCATCCAGAGCATGAGAGCACAGTTCTTTCACCATCATCGCAGCAGGGTATTTCCCATTTTCGATACAAACATTATATTTTTTGCAGCTTTTGAATCCGCGACTGACATAGTTGCTGGGACTTCCGAAAATGATGATGGTATCATATCCAAACTGCACCGCTGCCTGGAATGAATGCTCCATAAGCATTTTTCCATATCCCATTCTCTGATAAGCCGGATGGATACTGACCGGACCGAAGGTTAAAATATCTTTTTCACACCCGTTTTCGTCCGTCAATTTTGCTTTTGTGTACATGATATTTCCAATTACATCACCGTTTAGCTCCAAAACAAAATCCAGTTCCGGGATAAAATCTTCATGTTCCCGCATGATGTGTACTAAGTAATGTTCCACACAGCCCGGCACATAAAGATTATAAAAGGCTTGTCTTGTGATTTTCTCAACAACTGCCCAATCTTTTTGTTCCTCGTTTCTGATCGTGATTTTCTGTTCCATAAATTTTCTCCATTCTGTTACTGTTTCATTGGCATTTTTTTAATTAACTTGGAAATTTCCTTTTCCCGCTTTCCTTTTGCGATCATATAACTTTCTTTATCTTCCATATAATCATTTTCTGCTTTTAGCTTTTGATAGGATTGCCAGCGGTTCATTTCCAATTCTCCCATTTCCAGCGCGCTCCGAATGGCGCATCCTGGCTCGTTTGTGTGAGTACAGTTGCGGAATTTACACTGAGCAGCCAGTTCTTCAATATCCGCAAAAGTTTTTTCAATTCCTGTATCGTTATCCCACATTCCAAATTCACGCATACCCGGAGTATCGACTACCATGCCGCCTGAAGGGAGCAGAAACAATTCTCTGTGTGTAGTGGTATGCCGGCCTTTATCGTCATTGCGAAGCCCATTTGTTTTTAGCTGATCTTTACCCAATAGACGATTGATAAGAGTGGATTTTCCCACGCCTGAAGACTCAATGAACGCTATCGTTTTTCCCTCTGAAATAAATGGCAGAAGTACCTTGTATCCATTTTCTTCTGTTGAAGTCGTAACCAGAACATCTACGCCAAAAGCAACCGAAGATACTTCTGAAAGTTTCTGTTCTAAATCATCACATAAATCCGATTTTGTCAGTACAACAACCGGCATGGCGCCGCTGTCCCACGCGATCGAAATATATCGCTCCAGCCGTCTCAGGTTAAAATCATGGTTCAATGCCATGCAGAGAAATACCGTATCAATGTTCGCAGCGACGATCTGCTCCTGCTGTGGTTCTCCAGCAGCTTTTCGGATAAAAGCGCTTTTTCGTGGTAACAGCGATTCAATGATAGAACTATTACCAGATTCGTTCCAATTTACCAGTACAAAGTTTCCCACAGCAGGGTAGTCTGATAAAATTGTCGTTTGAAATCGAAACTTTCCTGACACCTCCGCCAATTTTTCTCCTTTGTCAGTTATGATTCGATAAAATCCTTTCTCCTGTGAAAGAATACGAGCTGGTTCTAAATGACTGTTTTGCAAAGTTTGATTTGAAAATACCTCGGGAAATCCGTATTTTTTCATATTGATCAAATGATCCACTATAAATTCCTTTCTTCATTCCGTTTTACGGAAAATATCTTTTGAAGAAATTGTCGATATAATACTCATAGCTTTTGACGATTTTCTCTTTTGCTTCTTTACAATCTACTCCATCGGACATACTGAGCAACAGATAAAAGGGCGAATAAAACTCGACTGCCAACACATGAGGAGAGGGCAGTTGCTTCTCTCGTCCTTCTGACATTTCACAAAGCAAACGCTCAACATACTCTAATGGTCCGCTGACGAGAACTTTTTGATATAAAGCGCTCATTTCCGGAGATTTGTATTGTTCAAGTGTCAGCATTTTACGAAAGTTGCAGGCGATTTCATCTTCGCTCCAATAATGGAACTGCGCTTTCATATAATCGGCTAAACTTTTTGGCAATACATGAGAAAATGCTTCCGGCATATCTGAATGGTCCTGTTCCGGAACGCCGCTCTGTCGGGAACGCTCTACATCCAGTTGGCAGATATATTCAAAGATACAGTTAAAAATGTCTCTCTTATTTTTATAGTGCTTATATAAGGCGCCTTTTGTTATGCCCAATTCCCCGGCGATCTGGCTGACAGAAACCGCTTCATATCCATAAACGGCAAAAAGCCGCAAGGCAGTTACCAATATCTTTTCCTTCGTATTCATCACCATGACCCTCCAATCAGTGAACGATTGTTCACTCACATAGTATAGTGAACAATCGTTCACCTGTCAAGTGAATGGCGGCATATTTTGTGGCGGCGGCACGTCCCTCCGGCCTGGGCGCCATCATCGAGTGCGTGGCGGGAAACTCAAAGCGGTCATGAAGTGCCGGGAGTTGTATGTGGACGAAGAAAAAAGCGCCGGAGCGCGCCGTCCTAAAGATGGCGCGCTCCGGCGTTTATCATGCGGATATGGGAGCGGTCACAGCAGATGCCGGAAGGGCAGGGTGACCACCCGTAGAAGACCGTAGGTGAGCTGCTTGCCCAGCCCCTGCTCCCGGGGCTGATAGGCGGGGCCGTCGGTGATGGAGCCGTCCGGGGCCATCCGGCGGCTCTGCTCTTTCAGCACCTGGATTTGACCGCGGATCTGGGCGTTGAGCTGGGGGCTGTGGATGGCCAGCATCAGCTCGGTGTCCAGATATACGCTTCTCATATCAAAGTTGCAGGAGCCGGCGAGGGTCAGATCCTCCCCCACCACCAGGGCTTTGGTGTGCAGGGCCTGGTCCCCCAGGTACTCATACATGGACGCCCCGGTGTCCCGCAGGGGCTTCTTCTGGTTTAAATAGTCGGTGCAGCCGAAGGGGTTGCTGCCGATCTCCACCGCGTTGATCAGGATGTCCGTGCGGGTGCCGCCGCCGCAGACAGACCGGAGATCGCTGTACATATCCCGGCTGCAAATGATATAGGGGGTCTGGACCAGGACCTCCTCCGCCTTTGCCATGGCGTCCATCATCCGGGCCCAGAGGATGGGCTTTTTGTTCTCCGGCTCGATGGGGTTGGTCCAGAGCTCCACCCCCTCTGTCTCCAGAGTGGCGGCCTCCCACTCGGTCTGGGTGAGCGGAGCGGCAAACGCCTCGGGATACCTGGCCCTTGTCTCCTCATAGCATTGGGACAGGTCTTCTCCCTCGCCGGGCCGGTCCAGGACCTTGCAGCAGGGGAGGGACCAGATCCGGTCAAAATAGTCCAGAAGCTGGCGGTAGGACTGTCCCTGGCCGGGCTCTGTCTCATAGACCAGAATGTCCCGGTCCACATTATACCCGTCAGTGTAGCGCCCCAAAAAACGGTCATCGGTGTTCCGGCCTCCCAGGAGATAGGCCAGGTCATCGGCGATCAGATACTTGTCATGCATCCGGTAGTTGGTTTTCCAGGGGGTCAGCAGGTTGAGGGGATTGTACAGCCGGACCTCCACATTCTCGTGGGCGGCCAGCTGACAGAAGAGGCCGCTGCTGGAGAGCGGCTTGCCTCCGCCGTTGAGGCCGTCCACCAGGATCTGCACCTCCACGCCCCGCTCCGCCGCGTTCCAGAGGGCGCCCATCATATCCCGGCCGCTCTCCCCGTCCCAGAAGTCGAAGGTGGCCAGGATAACACGCTCCTGGGCAGCCTCGATGAGCCGGAGCCGCCACAGCAGGGCGTCCTGGTTATCGTCGATGCTTCGGACCCGCTCCGGGGCGGCGTCCATCATACCGGACTTCTCATCCCAGTCTCCGGGCCCGGCTGTTTTGTGGACCAGGGGCGGGAGGACCATGGACAGGACCAGGAACAAAAGCCACAGGAGAAATGCAAAAAGGAGGTACCGCGCGATTCGTTTCATTTGTTTGACTCACTTTCCCACCGGCCCGGCGGAGCGAACCGAAGGCGTTCAGCCCGGCCCGGCGCACACTGTGGACGGGATCCTGGAAGGGTCCCGGAGGACCGCCGGCCGCAGCAGAGCGGCTGGGGCGGATCCTGTCAGGTTTTGATGGTGGACATCATAACAGAAAACGAGACATTTTGCAATTCAGAGGGGAAAAGTGAGTTTTTCAGGAAAAAAACGGAAGATTAGCTTTTGCGGGCCTGGGCAAGCGTGGCGCAGAGCACCTCCGCGGCTCCGGCGGAGCGCAGGAGCCGGGCGCACTCGCTGAGGGTGGCGCCGGAGGTAACCACGTCGTCCACCAGCAGGATACGCAGCCCGGCAGGCTCCGCGCCCTCCCGCAGGCGGTAGGCCCCGAGTACATTGGCCCGGCGTTCCGACGCCTCGTGGAGGTGGGATTGAGGGCCGTTGTTCCGGAACTTTTCCAAAGTCCCGCGGACAGGGAGCCCCAGTTCCTGGGCAGCTGCCCGGGCCAGAGCCTCCGCCTGGTCGAAGCCCCGCTTTCGTTTCCGCTTGGGACTGAGGGGGACCCAGGTCACCAGATCCAGAGGGGCGGCGCGGTTGTCCCGGACACACTGGGCAATGAGCAGGCCGTAGGCCCCGGCATAGCTTGGGGTCCCGGGGAATTTATAGCGGTGGACGGAGTCGGGCACCCTGCCCCGGTAGGCCAGGGGAGACAGGCAGCCTGAGGTGAACTCCACAGGGCGCTCCGCCTCACGGCCGGACAGCCAGGGGAGCGTTTTCTGGCAGTCCGGGCAGGCCGGGGCGCGGGGATCCTCCAGAATACGCTGGCAGAAGGGACACTTTTTGGGGAACAGCAGGTCCAGGAGCCAGGTCCCCGCCCGGCTTGCCCATTGAGGAAGCTGGGGCGTTTGGATGGGAGACACCCCCTTTCACATTGCAGCAGAAGGCGGAGCGGTCATCCGGCGGCGGCCACCAGCTGGATCTCTACTGGAGCGTTTCCGGGGAGGGTGGCCAGCCCGATGGCGGCCCGAGGGCCGATGCCGGCCTCGCCCAGCTGCTCATACAGCCAGTTGGAGGCGATGTCGCCCACCTTGGCGTGGGTGGTGTAGTCGGGAGAGGCGTTGAGATAGACGGTGAGAGACAGGATCTGCACGATCCTTTCCCCCTCCTTCAGGGTGTTCTGCGCAGCGGTGAGCGCGTTGGAGGCCGCCTGAATGACCGCTTCCCGGTAGTCGTCCAGGGGACGGTCCGGGGTGATCTTGCCGGACATCAGCAGTACGCCATTTTTGCGGGGGGTCATCCCGGCGGTAAAGATCAGGTCGCCGTGGCGGACAGCGGGCTTGTACTTGCCCTGGGGAATGGGATTCTGGCTCATACGCAATACCTCTCAATCATTTTTGTGATGATCCGGTCCGCGGCCGCTTGAGCGCCGGGTCCGGGGAAGCTGGCTGCGGAAGCGGTTGAAGAACGGGCGTCCGCCGCCGGCTGTCTGCCTCTACTATACCATAAAAAGGGTCAAGGTGTCCAACCGGTGGCGGAACGGTCTTGGGCCCGTTACAGAAGCTGGTACAGCAGGCCGTCCGCCTGGGCGTACCACAGCAGCATCCCGTGCCCCCGGCGGGGGATGCGCAGCTGAAGGTCCCACTCGGGGTACTGCTTAATCACCTGAAGGCGGTCGCCTGTGGCGAAGGCCACAAAGGAGATATAGTTCTCCTTCCGCATGGGGTGGCTGCTGGTGATGAACCAGTCGGTTTCCACCTCCTCCATCTGGAGCTTCTCCTCCGTGGCTGCCTTGCGGGGCGTCAGCGGGGACAGCTTCCGTCCGCAGCAGGATACCTCTGCCGCGCCGGTGCAGAAGGTCAGCCCGCCGCATACGGGGCAGGCGTAATAGTTCAGCTTTTTCATATTTCCTCCTACCAGATCATTGGGGGTCAGATCCCCCTGGAGCATCCGGGCCAGATCGACCCCGAGCACCTGGGACAGCCGGGGCAGTGTGGAGACCTCCGGGCTTCCAAGGCCGCGCTCCCATTTGCTGACCGCCTTGTCGCTCACACCCAGCTGGCCGGCCAGCTGGAGCTGGGTCAGGCCCAGCTCCCGGCGGAGCCTGCGGATCAGCGCGCCGGTCCGTATATTGTCCATCTTCCCTCACCTCCGAATACCAGCATATCAGAAGAAACGCCGGAATACAAGAAACGCTCCGTAGAGTTTCAGCGTTTCCCGTGGTATCCGTTGCTTTTTGACCTGAATTGGTGTAAACTATAAAGACCAAAATTTGCATACCCTGTCCGGTGCGCCGCACACATGGGGAAACGGGGCCGCCGGAGGGAACGGGACACGGAGCGGAACGGCCGTCCGTCCACACGGAGGCTGTATGGACAGATCAGAAGGGAGCGCGCGCGATGGATGACAAGGTGAAGGAACTGCTGGATCGGATCCGGGACACTGCGGCGGAGGCCGCGGACGCCGCCAATCAGACCGCCCGGGCGGCCGGAAAGAAGGCGGGCCAGATGGTGGATGTGGCCAAGCTGAATGTGCAGCTGTTTGACCTGAACGGGGAGTTCAACGACGTCCTGCGCCAGCTGGGGCAGGTCATGTACGACGCCCACCGGGGCCAGTGCGAGGAGGGGGACAAGGTATCCGGGCTGCTGGAGCGGGCCGATGGCCTCAGCGCCAGGATCTCTGAGCTGAAGGAGCGGATCTCCGCCCTGCGCCAGTCCCGGGCCTGCCCCGCCTGCGGCGCGGTATGCGGGAAAGAGGATCAATTCTGCCGCCGCTGCGGCGCCGGACTGTGAGAGGGAGCGGACGATGAACTTTACCATGGAGCAATATCAGGAGAGCGCCCGGGCGCTCCGGGAGCGGCTGGGGGAATTTACTCCCAAGGTCGCAATGGTGCTGGGCTCCGGCCTGGGCTATCTGGGGGATGAGGTGGAGGACCCCATCGCGGTGGATTACCGGGACATCCCCCATTTCAAGGCGTCCACCGCCCCGGGCCACAAGGGACGCCTGGTGTTCGGCCTGCTGGAGGGCCAGCGGGTGGCTGTGATGCAGGGCCGGATGCACCACTATGAGGGCTACTCCTATGAAGAGGTCTCCTATGCCGTCCGGGTACTGCGCCTGCTGGGCTGTGATACCCTGGTGGTCACCAACGCCGCCGGCTGTGTAAATCTGGAGTGGAAGGCCGGCGACCTGATGCTCATCACCGACCAGATCAAGATGTTCTCCGAGTCCCCCCTCCGGGGGGAGAACCTGCCGGAGTTCGGCGTCCGCTTCCCCGACGCCTCCCACCTGTACACCCCGCGCCTGCGGGAGCTGGCGAGGGAGACGGCGGCGGAGCTGGACATCCCTCTGCGGGAGGGCGTATATTTCTATTGCTACGGTCCTCAGTATGAGACCCCGGCGGAGATCCGGGCTGCCCGGATTCTGGGGGGCGACGCGGTGGGGATGTCCACCGCGCCGGAGGTCATTGTGGCTGGCCACTGCGGCATGGAGGTGCTGGGTCTGACCCTGCTGTCCAACATGGCGGCGGGGATCCTGGATCAGCCCCTGTCCGAGCAGGAGGTGCTGGACGCCGCTGAGGCTGCCCGGGAAAAATTCTCCGGCCTGATCCGGGCCTGTTTGAGGAAAATGTGAGGTCTCTATGAAAATCTTGTTCCGAAATGTCACCGCTGTGACTATGGACCCGGCCCGGCCTGTGCTTCAAAACGCCTGCGTGGCGGTGGAGGGGACCCGGATCGCCTCTGTGGGCCAGGAGCATCCCCGTGGGGAGTTCGACTGGGTGATCGATGGACAGGGCAAGGCTCTGCTGCCCGGCCTGGTCAACTGCCACACCCATGTGCCTATGGCCCTGCTCCGGGGCTATGGCGGGGGTCACGACCTTCAGCACTGGCTGAACGACTATATCTTCCCTGCCGAGGCCAAGCTGGATGACCGATGCGTGGCTGCCGGGACCGCCCTGGGCCTGGCGGAGATGATCGCCTCGGGCACCACCTGCATCGCGGATATGTATATGCACACCGGCGCGGTGGCCCGGACGGTGCTGGAGTCCGGCGTCAGCGCCAACCTGTCCTGCGGCGGGGTATATTTCGGCGCGCCGGAGGATTTTTCTCCGGACGCCTGCGGGGACTGCCGGAACCAGATCGCCCTGACGGAGGAGTGGAACGGCGCGGGGGACGGCCAGATCAAGGTGGACGCCTCCATCCACGCGGAGTATACCTCCAACCCGCCCCTGTGGGAGTGGATGGCCGGCTATGCCGCGGAGCACGGACTGGGGATGCACGTCCATGTGTCCGAGACCCGGTCTGAGCATGAAAACTGCCTCCAAAAATACGGCAAGACCCCGGTGGCCCTGCTGGACCAATATGGTGTGTGGGCCAATGGCGGCACAGCCGCCCACTGCGTCTGGGTGACTGATGAGGACATGGAGCTGATGGCCCGGCGGGGGATCACCGCCGTCCACAACCCCGTGTCCAACCTGAAGCTGGCCTCCGGCGCGGCCCGGGTGCCCCGGCTGCTGGAGCGTGGGGTCAACGTGGCCCTGGGCACCGATGGCGTGGCCTCCAACAACAGCCACGACCTGTTTGAGGAGATCAAGCTGGCCGCCATCCTCCACAAGGGGATCGGCCTGGACCCCACGGCGGTGACCGCCCGGCAGGCCCTGGAGATGGCCACCGTCAACGGGGCGCGGGCCCTGGGGCGGAACACCGGGGTCATCGCTCCGGGCAAAACGGCGGACCTGATCCTGGTGGATCTGGCCGCGCCCAATCTGTTCCCCTGCCACGATGTGGAGGAGGATCTGGTCTATTCGGCCCGGGGCTCCAACGTGGTGATGAATATGGCCCGGGGACGGGTCATATATGAGAAGGGAGAGTTCTTCACCCTGGATCTGGAGAAGATCCGCGCGGAGGTGGAGAGCTATGCCCTGCCCCGGATTTTTGGTAGCGTGAGGGGCGGCGGAGCCTGACGGGCCCGTTCCGCCCCGAACGAAAAGGAGGTTTCCCATGGCCCAACACAGCCATCCCCCGCGCCGCGTGGCGCAGAGCCCGAAGCAGAATACCTTCTTCGGCGGCGCCGCCGTGCTGGCGGCCGGGATCCTGGTGGTCAAGCTGATCGGTCTGTTTTATAAGATCCCGCTGCTCAACATCATTGGCGAGCAGGGGACCGCAGACTTCGGCAACGCCTATAACATCTACGCCGTGCTGCTTACCATCTCCACCGCGGGACTGCCGGTGGCGGTATCCAAGCTGGTGAGCGAGGCCAACGCCCTGGGCCGTCAGAATCAGGTCCGGCGGACCTTCCGGCTGGCTATGGCCCTGTTCTTGACCCTGGGCGTGCTGTCCTTCCTGGTGATGTTCTTCTGTGCCGACCAGCTGGCCGGTCTGATGCACGACAGCATGGCCGCCCCGGGTATCAAGGCCCTGGCCCCGGCGGTGATCTGTGTGGGCTGTCTGTCCGCCTTCCGGGGCTATGCCCAGGGACACGGCCGCATGACCCCCACCGCGGTGTCCCAGATCATCGAGGCCCTGTGCAAGCTGACGGTGGGCCTGGGTCTGGCCTACTGGCTGGTGAAGCAGGGCGCGGACGCCAGCCACGCCGCTGCGGGCGCCATCACCGGCGTGACGGTGGGCACCATCGTGGCCCTGGCCTATATGCTGATGAACTTCCTCATCACCCGGGGGCAGGAGGGGGACCTGTCCGACGACCGGCCGGACGGCGCCGCCAAGATTTTGAAGGACCTGCTGATGATCGCCGTGCCCATCACCATCAGCTCCTCCATGGTGGGCATCGTCACCGTGATCGACAGTTCCCTAGTCCAGGGACAGCTCCAGCGGGCCTTGCTGGAAAACCCGGACACCTGGGCGCTGTACCAGGGGATCGTAGACTTCACCGATCTGGAGCAGGCCATGAAGGCGTGGCAGGCCGCCCTGCCCCAGGGAAGCGCAGTCACCATGGCCCTGCTGGAGCAGAGCATGGCGGGGCAGGGGGGGCAGGCGGAGGCCGCGATGGCCCTGCATACCACGCTGGAGGGGATCAGCCGCACCCTCTACGGCAACTACAACGGAGCGCTGAATATCTATAACCTGCCGACCTCCCTGATGGCGGCGGTGACCGCGGCGGTGATCCCCGCCGTCTCGGGCGCGCTGGCCCGCCGGGACCGCCGGGGCGCGGGACGGATCACCGGCTCCGCCCTGCGGATCACGGCCCTGGTGGCCTGTCCCATGGCGGTGGGGCTGTATGTGCTGGGAAAGCCCATCATGGCCCTGATCTTCCCCAGTCTGAACGCGGACCTGGCCGGCCCCCTGTTGTCCACACTGGGTCTGGCCACCCTGTTCGTGTGTATGATGCTGGTGTGCAACTCCATCCTCCAGGCCCACGGCTTTGTCAACCTCCCGGTGGCCATTATGCTGCTGGGCGGGGTGGTGAAGATCTTTACCAACTACCATGTGGTCGTTGTGCCCAGCATGGGGATCTATGGGGCCCCTATGGGCAATATCCTGTGCTTTGCCCTGTGCATGGTGCTGGACCTGGTGGTCATCGCCCGGGTGATCCCCCGGCGGCCCTCTTATTTCCAGGTGTTCGCCAAGCCGGCGGCGGCCTCCGCCCTGATGGGTCTGGGGGCCTGGGCGGTGTACGGTCTGCTGTCCAAGGTGCTGATGGCTGCCGGGAAGCTGTGTGAGCTGGATCAGGCCACCCAGAAGATCGTGGGCCTGAGCCGGACGGGCAACGGTCTGGCGGTGATCTGCGCCATCCTGGTGGCAGTGGCGGTGTATGGGATTTTGATCATTGCCCTGCGGGCCATCACCCGGGAGGACCTCGCCCTCATGCCCAAGGGGGAAAAAATAGCCCGGATCCTGCATCTTTCCTAGAAAAGACGTAAAAAATACCTTGCGAAGGAAGCGAGATTGTGGTAGATTTTCAATATGTAGATTCCTATGGGATCGAGGACCTGCTGCGCATCATGGAGCTGCTCCGGGCGCCCGGGGGATGTCCCTGGGACCGGGAGCAGACCCACCAGAGCATCCGCCGGAATATGCTGGAGGAGGCGTATGAGGCGGTGGAGGCCATCGATGAGGAGGACCCGGAGCACCTGAAGGAGGAGCTGGGCGACGTCCTGCTCCAGGTGGTGTTCCATGCCCGCATGGCGGAGGAGGAGGGACTGTTCTCCTTCGGCGACGTGGTGGACGGCGTGGCTAAGAAAATGGTGTTCCGCCACCCCCATGTCTTTGGCGCGGTCCGGGCAGAAGACTCAGAGCAGGCCCTGGATACCTGGGACGCCCAGAAGCGGGAGGAGAAGTCCCAGCGCACCGCCACAGACACTCTGGAGGCGGTGGCGCGCTCCCTTCCCGCCCTGATCCGGGCGGAGAAGGTCCAGAGCAAGGCCGCCAAGGCCGGCTTTGACTGGCCGGACCGGGAGCCCGCCCTGGACAAGCTGGCCGAGGAGGTGGACGAGTTCCGCCGCGCCGCCCACGGGGACGGAGACCCGGAGGAGGAGCTGGGCGACCTGCTCTTCGCCGCGGTGAAGGCGGGGCGTTTCCTGGGGCTGGACAGCGAGCAGGCCCTCACACAGGCCTGTGACAAATTCATCCGCCGGTTCCGGACGGTGGAGGAGCTGGCGCCCCGTGCTCTGAAGGAGTGCTCCCTGGAGGAGCTGGAGGCCCTCTGGACCCGGGCGAAATCACATCCGGAGGCTCAGGCTTAAAAGCTGGCGTTCGTCCCGGCTTTAAGTGATATTTCAAAAGACAGGCTGCGTGCGCGGCCGTCGATGTTCTTAGGAGGAAGACGACATGAATAAAACTGAACTGATCGCCGCTGTGGCGGAAAAGGCCGATCTGTCCAAGAAGGACGCCGAGGCTGCCATCACCGCCGCCGTGGAGGCCATTACCGGCGCGCTGATCGAGGGTGAGAAGGTCCAGCTGGTGGGTTTCGGCTCCTTTGAGGTCAAGACCCGCGCCGCCCGTGTGGGCCGCAACCCCAAGACCGGGGAGGAGATCCCCATTTCCGAGGCCCGTCTGCCCGTGTTCAAGGCCGGTAAGGCCCTGAAGGACGCGGTGGCGAAGTAAAGGCCGGTCCGGAGCGTGATCCCGGGGCGCCGCCACACCGAGGGGCGGCGCCCCTATTTTTATCAGCGACAGAGAGGAACAGAAGCCATGCGATTGGATAAGTGGTTAAAGGTCTCCCGCCTGATCAAGCGGCGCACAGTGGCCAATGAGGCCTGTGACAACGGCCGGGTGACGGCCAACGGCCGCGGCGTGAAGGCCAGCTATGAGGTGAAGCCCGGGGATGTGCTGGAGCTGAAGTTCGGCGAGCGCACCGTAAAGGTGGAGGTGCTGGCAGTGGCGGACAGCGTGGGCAAGGCGGACGCCTCAGCCCTGTACCGGGAGCTGCTGTAAGGCGGGGCAGTCCATGAAGAGAGCGAAGTGTCTTCGCCTGGCCGCCCTGGCCCTGGGCGGCGCGGTGCTGCTGTCCGGCTGCGTGACCCGGACAGAGCCCGCCGTGTCTACCCAGGTCTTTGTGATGGATACCATCATGTCTCTGGAGCTGTGGGAGGGGGGCGGTCAGGAGCAGCTGAACCAGGCGGTGGAGCAGCTGTACCACTGGGAGGATCTGTGGTCGGCCACCGATGAAAACAGCGAGATCTGGGCGGTGGACCACAGCGGCGGGGAGTGGGTCTCACTCTCCGGGGAGACGGCGGGACTCCTCTCCCAGGCGCTGGATCTGTGCCGCCTCACTGGCGGAGCGCTGGACCTCACTGCCTACTCCGCTGTTAAGGCTTGGGGCTTTACCACCGGGGAGTACCGGGTGCCTGGGGAGGCGGAACAGTCCGCTCTGGCGGAGGGGATCGACTATACTCAGGTGGAGCTGGACCTGGATGGGCGGAGGGTCCGTCTGCCCGCCGGGATGGCGCTGGACCTGGGGGCGGTCGCCAAGGGCTATGCCGGGGCGCGCCTGGCGGAGCGGCTACGGGAGCAGGGGGTGACCTCCGCCCTGCTGAACCTGGGGGGCAACGTCCAGACCGTGGGCGGAAAGCCGGACGGCTCCCCCTGGTCGGTGGGGGTCCAGGACCCGGCCTCGGAGCAGGTGGACAACCTGCTGGCCATCCAGGTGGCGGATCAGGCTGTGGTCACCTCCGGCAGCTATCAGAGGTATTTTCAGCAGGACGGACAGACCTACTGGCACATCCTGGACCCGAAGACCGCCGCTCCGGCCCGAACCGGGCTGGCGTCGGTCACGGTGGCGGGGCCGGACGGTACGGTGTGCGACGGCCTGGCTACCGCCCTGTTTGTGCTGGGTGAGGAGGCCGGGATCGAGTTTTGGCGCACCCATCCGGAACTGGACGTCCAGGTGATCTGGGTCCGGGAGGACGGCTCTGTGGCCCTGACGGAAGGGCTGGAGGAGAATTACCAGGTCAATCCGCAGCATCAGGACCTGGATGTGACGGTGGTGGAGGCATGAACAAACGAACAGCGCTGCTGGCCGCCCTGCTGGGGGGCGTGGTTCTGCTGTGCGCCGGCGTGATCTGGTGGCAGCGGAGCGGCCCCGGCGGAGGCGTGCTGGCCCGGGTCTATCAGCGGGGCGAGCTGGTGAAGGAGATCCGTCTGGACCGGGTGCGGGAGGCCTACTCCTTTCCGCTGACCGGAGAGGGGGGCGCGGAAAACGTGGTGGAGGTGGAGCCGGGCCGGATCCGGATCGTCTCCGCCACCTGTCCCGATCAGGTGTGCGTCCGCCAGGGGTGGATCTCCGACTCCACCGTTCCGGTGGTCTGCCTGCCCAACCAGGTGATCGTGGAGATCGTGGGGGGTGAGGGCTTTGCGGACACGGCGGCCGGCTGACGGAGCCCGCCGGATCACCCGGCTGGCCCTGCTCACCGCTATCGCCCTGACCATTTTCATGGCGGAGGCGCAAATCCCGGTCCCCATCCCCATCCCGGGGGTCAAGCTGGGGCTGGCCAATATCGTCACGGTGTACGCCGTCTTTGCCCTGGGGCCGGGGGACGCGCTGCTCATTCTGGTGACCCGGGTGTTTTTGGGGGCGGTGTTCTCCGGGCAGATGATGACGCTGTTTTACAGCCTGGGGGGCGGGCTGCTGTGCTGGCTGGTCCTGCTGCTGCTGTCCCGGCTGCTGACCTGGAGGCAGATCTGGCTGTGTAGTCCCATCTCAGCGGTGTTCCATAACCTGGGGCAGCTGCTGGTGGCCGCCGCCCTGCTGAGAAGCTGGACGGTGCTGGCCTATCTGCCCTATCTGGTTGTGGCCGGCGCGGCCAGCGGCCTGTTCACCGGCCTGTGCGCCCAGCTGCTGGTGGGACGGCTGAAGGGGCTGGACCACGGGTAACGCACGGCTCTGATCTGCCGGATAAGAAAGAAAAAGGACCTCTCCGCGCCGCGGAGAGGTCCTTCCTTATTCCAAATTGTCATCGTCCAGATGGTGGAAGTCCTTGTTATGGCCGAACACATGGGTGAGGGGATAGACCTTGATGAAGCAGTCATAGCCCCCGTCCCGGATGAACTCCCGGAGGCGGACATACTCCCGGGAGGTGCAAACACAGTCCAGCTGGGTCTTGGCCTGCCCGGAGTAGCTTCCCACCACCTGGTCGATGGTGGCGCTCTTGCAGATGTCCTGGATGATGAAGCGCTCGATCTCCTGGGGCTGGTCGCAGATGATCTCTACCTCATAGAGCTTGGGCCCCAGGTTGAAGACGATGTGGTTCATGCAGCTGACATAGAGCAGCTGTCCCACAAAGGCATAGGCCACCGCGTCCAGCGAAAAGGCGGACAGCATGAGGAGCATGATGCCTCCGTCCAGAGCCAACAGAAGATACTTCAGCGGAACCGCCCGGAACAGGCGCTGTTTCAGCAGCTTGGCCAGAGTGTCCGTTCCGCCGTAGGAGTAGCCCAGACGGTAGGTGAGACCGGAGCCCAGACCGTAGATCGCGCCAAAGAGCATGACCGCAATGAGCTTTTCCTGAAGGATGATCTCCACCTGGATGTGGTTCAGCCCCCAGAGCACCACCGGGTAGAGTAGGGAGAGCACCAGGATGTTGGAAACCTCCCGCCAGCCCAGCGTCAGGGCGGTACACAGCAGGATCGCCAAGGCCAGACCATAGTAGATCAGCGCGTAGTTGACGCCGGTGAATTGGGCGGCGGTCATGGAAAGGCCGGTGATCCCAGTGACCACAAAGTCGTTGGGGAGGGCCACCCAGTTGACCGCGATGCTGCACAGCACGCAGCTGAGGACCATATTGACCAGCGCCTTGCCCGGATGCTTTTTCATAAGTACACCTCACAGGCGGCAGGGCGGACGCCGCCCACCGCCTCAACCCAGTGCTTCTGACGGTTCTGTCCTATACTGGAGAGCGTACCTTATTTTCTTAAAAAAAGCAATATAGCGGCGGGAAAATTGTGTACTTTACCGAATCACTGGGGAAGGGTCAGATCGCCCTCCCGGATCCAGCCGGTCTTCCGCAGGATCTGGCAGAAGACCCAGGACAGAATGGCAGGCAGGACAAAGCAGATCAGGATCAAGCCCAGCCAGTCAAAGCCGGTGGGGACGATGGCGGCCGCCCCTCTGGCGAGGGCCTCCTCACTGGGGGCGAGCCAGCCGGTCCACACGCCGATCTGTCCGCACAGGCCGCAGGTGCCCATTCCGGAGTTGATGGGGGCGCCGTTCATCTCCAGTCCGAACACGCAGGTGGCGATGGGGCCGGTGATGGCGGAGGCCAGCGTGGGAGGGATCCAGATCCGGGGATTTTTCACAATGTTGGGCATCTGGAGCATGGAGGTGCCCAGGCCCTGGGAGACCAGACCGCCCCAGCGGTTTTCCTTGAAGGACATGACGGCGAAGCCCACCATCTGGGCGCAGCAGCCGGCCACGGCGGCTCCGCCAGCCAGCCCGGTCAGGCCCAGCACGGAGCAGATGGCGGCCGAGGAGATGGGAAGGGTGAGGGCGATGCCCACCAGGACGGATACGGCGATTCCCATCCAGAAGGGCTGGAGTTTGGTGGCGTTGTCAATGACCAGGCCGAAGGCGCTGGCGGCGGTGCCGATCGGGGGGGCAATGAGCTTAGCCAGGGCCACGCCGATTAAAATGGTGACGCCTGGGGTGACCAGAATATCCACTTTAGTCTCCTTGCTCACCATTTTTCCGCACTCTGCGGCGATGATGGCGATGATCAGGACGGCAAGCGGGCCGCCTGCTCCGCCCTCGGCGTTGGCCGCCCAGCCCACGGCGGCGAGAGAGAAGAGGACCATGGGATCAGCCTTCAGGGCATATCCGATGGCGACTGCCATAGCCGGGCCGGAGACAGCCATGGCATAGGCGCCGATGTCGATGAGGTACTGGATGGACAGCTGCTGCCCCAGGGTCTTGATGATGGTGCCAATGAGCAGAGAGCAGAACAGACCCTGGGCCATAGCGCCCAGGGCGTCGATCCCATAGCGCTTGGCTGAGATCTCAATATTTTTCCGTTTCAGGAATGATTTGAATCCTTCCATTGGATACACCTGCTTTGTAAATAGTATATAGGTGTCAAGACACTTATATATCGCATCATACACGAATCGGGACTGATTGTCAACCCGCTTTTTCTGAATCTCTCACCTCTTTGAAAAAGCTCCCCTCCGCCGGTCAGGCAGAGGGGAGCGCTTCTGGTATGGAGCAGGATGCGAGTTCGTATGGATCATGCCTCCAGCAGGACGCCCAGCTGTTCCAGGGCGGCCCGGACTCGCTGGAAGGTGGTCTCGTTTGGGCAGGAGATGGTGTGCAGGTGGATACCCTCCGTGAGGTTGGACAGGGGGAGGGCGTCAGACTGGCGGCAGCGGTCCACAAACTGGGCTACGTCGTACCGGCTGGACAGCTGGAGGGGGCCGGTGAGCTGGCCGTAGATCGGATGCTCCACAATGACGTCGATCACCATACAGCCCTGGTCCACGATGGCGTTGAGCTCGTCCTCCATCTGGTCCGCCCGGTGGCGGCAGGCGAGGGTGCGAACCAGTCCGCTGTGCTCTTTTGGGAGCATATAGCCCCGTGGGGTGGCGGCGATGGACAGCCCCCCCGCCCGAAGCAGGGCCACATCCCCCACGATGATCTGGCGGCTGACGGAGAACTCCCGGGCCAGAGCGGCGGCGCTCACCGGGTGTTCGGCCCGCTCCAGAACAGATAAAATTGCGGCGCGGCGCGCGGCAGCGTCCATAGGTGATCCCTCCTTGCCCCTGGACGGGGCTGGCGCTGGGCACGGCCCCCGGGACGTTTTTGTCCAGTGTATCATAAACCGGCCCCGGCGGCAAGCGGGAGTTGCAGAACGGCGTGTCTTGAGAGAACGCCCACAGTTCCGGACAATACAGTGGAGGCCGTTGGCCTGACACTTCCGGCAAGCTGGGACGAGCCCGGAGGCCTCCGCAGGCATAGGTCACATCTGTTCCGTCTCCTGATCCAGCAGCTGCCGGTAGATGGCGGCCATGTGGCTGCTGAAGCAGACGAAGGTGATCTCCGGTCCGTCTGGGTGTTCCGTGAGAAAGCGGCGGCACTCGGCCACCGCGATGGCGGCGGCCTCCTGGGGCGGATAGTGGTAGACCCCTGTGCTGATGGCGGGGAAGGCCACCGTGCGGCAGCGCAGCTCCAGAGACCGGGCCAGGGAGGTGCGGTAGCAGGAGGCCAGCAGCTCCTGCTCCCCCCTTCCGCCCCCGTGCCACACGGGGCCGACTGTATGGATGACGTATTTGGCCGGAAGGCGGTAGCCCTTCGTCGCCTTGGCCTGGCCGGTGGGACAGCCGTGGAGGGTGCGGCACTCGGCCAACAGCTCCGGACCGGCTGCCCGGTGGATGGCCCCGTCCACTCCGCCGCCGCCCAGCAGGGAGGTGTTGGCGGCGTTGACGATGGCGTCCACCTCTAACGTGGTGATGTCTCCAGTGACAAGATGAAACTTCATATCAGACAGACCTCCGATCTCAAAAGTAGAAGGGCGGTTTAGCTGACCGCCACTGTGTGATCCCATTATACAGTAGGATGAGAGGTAAGTAAATGAACGATGAAGTAGAAATAAAAAAGGACCCGGAGAGTCCGGGTCCTGAAGCACCGGGCGTCCACCCGTCCGGCGCTGTGAGGGCTGAAGCTGATTCAGGCGTGGGCGGCCAGCCGGTCCAGGCGGTCGGCCGGAATGAGGGCGCGGAAGAAGGAGACGCGGGGCAGGGCGCTGAGCAGCAGGCTGCCCAGAAGATAGCAGGCCAGTAGCTCGCCCAGGCCCACGGTCAAGGCGTTGAAGGCATAGGCCGGCCAGAAGCCGGGGCCGAAGCCCGTCTCAAACCAGGCGATCTCCGCCCCCACGATGGCGGCGTTGCACAGCACCGGGGGAAGGGGAGCCAGCCAGCGGCTGGGCATCCGCTGGGTCATCAGGCAGGCCAGAAGGGTGGCGGCGGAGCCGCACACGATGTCCAGCGGATAGGGGGAAAACAGGTTGGCCACGATGCACCCCACGAACAGGCCCGGGGTAGCCGCCGGAAAGAGGAAGGGCAGAACGGTAAGGGCCTCGGACATACGGATCTGGATGCCGGTGAAGGCGGGGATGGGCAGGACCAGGGTGAGGGTGGCGTACACCGCCGCCAGGAGGGCTGCCAGGGTCAGGTCTTGGACAGAGAATTTGCGCATAAAAAAACCTCCATTTTCTTGTTTAGAGAACGCCGGAGCAGATGCTCCGCCGAACGAACGGGAGACAGGCCGGAGGGCCGGGTCCCGCTTGGACGAGGTGTGGAGACTCGTCAGCAGGTATCCTAACACAAGCCGGAGCATTTGTCCAGCAAAAGAGAAAAAGTCCCCTGCTCAGGCTGAAAGCTGATTGAAAAAGCCCATCGATTCACGAAATGGCAGCCCCGAGCTGTAAAACGGCATGAGCGGCACTCTTGGTTCCGAATCGTGCTTGATGGGCCGTCACTCCGACGATTTTACCGACATACCTTGCAGAAACCATTTAAACATAGTAAAATAAGAAAATACCAAAGGATTCTGCGTCTATTGTATATCATAAGCATAACTTTGAAGAAGGTAATTGATATGAAATTGTTCATATTATTTGGTGTGATATTGTCTTGTGTGCTGGCAGGCTGTGGAAGTGGACAAGAGGCAATGGTGCAGGAAGACGACATCACAGATCAGAGCTATACCTATGAGGGAGATGGCTTTGGAGGGAATTTTACCCTTACAATTAACAGTGATGGTACATTCCAGTATTATGAAGGACTTTTGAGCAGCTATATTGGACATGGAACATGGGAATTGGAACAAAATATTTTAACGATTTCTGATGATAGCGGACATGATCGCGTAAACCGTTTTGCTGTTGACCAGGATGGGCTTGTCTTTCAGGAAGAAGATTCCAGCAATTTTATCTGCGTCAAGGTATCTGATGGGGAGCGGTTTCTGATGAATGACACATGATAGGAATAAATTGTGAGACCAAAGTATCAATATATGTGGGGTATAAGCATAATATCCAGCAAATCGAGGGATGATTTGCTGGATATTTTTATATCAACACAGATTCCGAGCAGAGAAGGGAAAAAGGACAGGTCCGCTCATGCTGAGCGGGCCTGTCCAATCAGAAAAGGGGGTTCGCGCAAAAATCAGATCAGAGTCTTGGGGTCCACATACTCCAGGTTCAGCGCCTCGGCAACACCGGGGAAGGTGCAGTGGCCGTCATAGCAGTTCAGGCCGAGCAGCAGTCCGGGGTCGGCGGCGCAGGCCTTCTCCACGC
Source organism: Clostridiales bacterium (assembly GCA_902363045.1). Lineage (GTDB taxonomy): Bacteria > Bacillota > Clostridia > Oscillospirales > Oscillospiraceae > Lawsonibacter. The sequence goes on along the minus strand of CABIYX010000003.1, from coordinate 77,457 downwards.
CGTCAGCGGCCAGACGCAGGCCATAGGACAGGGTGGTGTTGACCAGGGCCTGGGTGGCGGTGCGGGCCACCGCGCCGGGCATATTGGCGACGCAGTAGTGGACGATGCCGTCCACCATAAAGACGGGGTCGGCGTGGGTGGTGGCGTGGGTGGTCTCGATGCAGCCGCCCTGATCCACGGCCACGTCCACCAGGACGGCGCCGGGCTTCATCAGGCTCAGATCCTCACGGCGGACCAGCTTGGGGGCGGCGCGGCCGGGGAGGAGAACGGCGCCGATGACCAGATCGGCGGTCTTGAGGCAGCTGCGGATGTTCTCACGGGTGCTGTACAGAGTGGTGATCTGGCGGGGGAAGATGTCGTCCAGATAGGCCAGACGGGCGGGGTTGACGTCCAGGATGGTCACGTTGGCGCCCATGCCCACGGCGATCTTGCAGGCGTTGGTGCCCACGTTGCCGCCGCCCAGGATGACCACGTTGGCGCGGGCCACGCCGGGGACGCCGGCCAGCAGCACGCCGCGGCCGCCGAAGGTCTTTTCCAGGTACTTGGCGCCCTCCTGCACGGACATACGGCCGGCGATCTCGCTCATGGGGGTCAGGCAGGGCAGACCGCCGTTGCGGCCCACGATGGTCTCATAGGCGATGGCCTTCACGCCGGACTCCATCAGAGCCTTGGTCAGGGGGGCGTCAGCGGCCAGGTGCAGATAGGTATAGAGGATCAGGTCCTTACGGAAGAAGCGGTACTCGCACTCGATGGGCTCCTTGACCTTCACGATCATGCCGGACTTGTTCCAGACGGCCTCTGCGGTATCCTCCAGAGTGGCGCCGGCCTGCACATACTCCTCGTCGGGGAAGCCGGAACCCAGTCCCGCGCCCTTCTCCACCAGTACGGGGTGCCCAGCCTGAACAAAAGCGCTGACTGCGTCGGGGGTCAGTCCCACACGAAACTCATTGTTTTTGATTTCCTTTACTACGCCGATCGTCATGTCCATTCTCCTTTTCGTATTTGATATGTGCCTGACCCGGGTCCTGCGGCCTCCGGAGCGCCCGGTCTGACGGGCCCCGGAGGGGGGAAGGCTCCGAACAACAAAAAAACCAGCAAAGACGGAGAATAGCCCGCAACACGGGATGTTGATTCGTCTTTGCTGGATTTTATCTGTGATGGCAGGGCGGAGGCCCTATCTGACAGCTAAAGCAGCACATATCGTTATCTGCATTATAACGACTTCCGCCAAAATGTCAAGCACTTTTTCAAATTAATTATTCAGTCTGCACAAGCGGAACACGAGAAACCCAGAAAAAGGGAAAATGGCCGTCAATCCCGGCCGGGGACCCAGCCGGTCCGAAGCTCCGGCACAAGGGTATGAAGCTGCTCCAGGGCCCAGTCGCCGCAGGTGCGGTCCGTCAGGGCGGCCTTATAGCTTCCGCCGTTCCGGAGAACGGCCATCAGAAAATACTGCCCCACGGGGACCCGGCGGCAGCCCATGCCCACCGGGAGGTCCTCCAGACGCAGGTAGACGTGGGCGAGGGCCGCCAGAGGGAGAAAGACCGTCTGGGTGAGCCGGGGAAGGTATAGTCCCAGACGGCCCAGGCGCACCTCACCCAGGTCCCGGGCCTGTTCATAGTCCCGGGCCAGCGCCTCCACGTCCGGGGCCGGGCAGGCGGATCCGTCTTTGAACTTCATAGCGCGTACCTCCTGTCAGGGCTGGAGCTGGAAGAGATTTCCGTTGTAGTCGGTGGACAGCAGAGCCTCATAGTCCCGGATCCCCACCACGATGTCCGGCTGGTGGAGGCGGATGTAGTCGGCCAGGGGCATTTCACGATAATGGCGCAGGTCAATGGAGCGCATCTCATCAAAACTGTAATAAGCCAGGCACTCCACCGGGTTTGTGAAGCTGTCCCCGTAGATGAGGATGGAGGGCAGGTCGGGGCGGTTGGTCTCGATTACGGTCTCGCCCACATCGCCCCCCATGTAGAGGGAGTAAAGCACCCCCTCTGTGCCGGTGGCGGGGAGGGCATATACTGTCGGGGCGGTCTCCGTGCCGTTGTCCGTCCGGGTGAAGGGGACGGGGGCCCTGGGCAGGCCGATGGTCAGGTGTTCCCCGCAGTCCTCCAGGCCAAAAAGCTTCCGCCCCCGGGAGCCCAGATAGGGGTTGGGCAGGGTCTCCACCGCGAGGGAGTTTCCGTCCAAAATGGTCAGCTCTGTACCCAGCTCCGCGCTGAGGCGCTCCAGGATGGCCCGGTAGGTGAGATAGGCTCCGCCGAACTGATAGTGGTAGTCGGCCATGGAGTAATATTCCCTGGGGTTACCAGCTGTGTCCAGCACCGGCCCCATGTCCAGAAGATCCATCCCACGTTCCGCCATGGCATGGGTGAGGGCGGGGACCTCCAGAGCGGTATACGCCTCCCGGTTGTTGAGAAAGTCCGGATAGGCGTCCGGGTAGTAGGCGTACTGTCCCGGGACCGCTGCATAGCAGAAGTGCCCGCCGTACTCCTCCACCACATCCCGCAGGCGGGCCAGCTCCTCCGCCATGTGCTCCGCCTGGGCGGTGATCCCGGCGGGGTCCGGAGTTTCATAGGGGTTCCAGCCCAGGAGCATCCCATCCGCAGGGACTACCTGGTTGACCACCGGGCGGTGGAACAGGTGCAGGTCGACCCAGACGGACAGCTTCATCAGGGTGTTCCGCCCGGCGGCGTGGTCCTGGAGCACCGGCTCCACGCTGGCGGGGAAGGTCCCGTCCAGCAGCGTCTCCACCGACAGCTCCGCCGGGCGGGCCAGATTCCGGTTCTCATAGTAGGACCAGCCGGATTTCGGACGGACCAGAGTGACCGCCAGGGCCAGAGCCAGAAATCCCACAAAGCCGATGACCAGGAACCAGTCGGCCCATCTGCTCTTTTTCATGGAGGGTCCTCCTTAAAATTGGAAATAAATAAAGGGGTTGAAGGAGCCGGTGACCAGCAGCCCATAGGAGAGGACCAGCAGCCCCAGGGCCAGTACCCGGGGCGCCCACAGGGCGATCCTCTGTCCGGCGGACCCGCGGGCCTCCAGCCAGGACTGGAGCCACTGCTTCACCGGCAGGAAGGCAATGAGGGCGAGGATCCACTCCGGCCAGAACTGGAGCAGGTAGTAGACCGCCTGACCGTCCTGGGCCAGGCCGGTGGTTTGGCTGAACATGGCCCCCAGATAGGCCAGGGCTTGCTCCAGATCTGCCGCCCGGAACAGCACCCAGCTGAGGATGACGGCCAGCATGGCGCAGGCCCAGCGGATCAGGCCGGGCAGCCGCTCCAGATACTTTCCCCACAGAAATTTTTCACCCAGCAGCAGCACACAGAACCACAGCCCCCACAGGATAAAGGTCCAGGCGGCCCCGTGCCACAGGCCGGTGAGCAGCCACACCGCCAGAATGTTGCGGATCTGCTTAGGCCTGGAGCAGCGGTTGCCTCCCAAAGGGATATACACATAGTCCCGGAACCAGGAGCTGAGGGAGATATGCCACCGCCGCCAGAACTCAGTGACGGAGCGGGAGATGTAGGGATAGTTGAAATTCTCCAGGAAGTGGAAACCGAACATACGACCCAGGCCGATGGCCATATCCGAGTAGGCGGAGAAATCAAAGTAGATCTGGAAGGTATAGGCCAGAGCACCCACCCAGGCCAGGCCGGGGTCCAGGTTGGCCGCTGTCTGGCCAAAGACTCCGTCGGCGATCTGGCCCATGGAGTTGGCCAGCACCATCTTTTTCGCCAGACCGAAGCAGAATCGGGTGGCTCCGGCGGCAAACTCCGTTAAACTCTCCTCCCGGTGGGCGATCTCCTCCATCACGGTGGTGTACCGCACGATGGGGCCGGCCACCAGCTGGGGAAACAGGGCCACATACAGGGCCGTGTCTAGCGGATTCTTCTGGATCGGGGCGTCCCCGCGGTACACATCGATCACATAGCTGAGGCCCTGGAAGGTGAAAAAGGAGATGCCGATGGGCAAAGTGACCTGTGGGATGGGGATGGAAAAGCCCAGGCCGCAGATGGTCCGGGCCAGGAATCCGGCGTACTTGAACCAGGCCAGCAGGCCCAGCCCGGCGCACACGGCGAAGAGCAGCCCCGCCCGGGCCAGCCGGGGCCGGTCCCTCTGACCGGCCAGCAGGCCGCCCACATAGTTGACGGCGATGGACAGGAGCATCAAAAGGACCAGCGGACCGGCCCCCCACCAGTAAAAGAAGAGGCTGGCCCCCAGTAGGATCAGGTTCCGAAGTCCCCGGAACCGGGCGGGGACGAGATAATAGACCAGAATCAGGGCGGGCAGAAAGAATAGCAAAAACACAAGGCTGCTGAATACCATCAGGAGGCCCCCTTTGACCTAGGATCAGGAAAACGGGTGCGGGGAAGATCGTACATCCCCGGGGATCGGGCCAGAACTGGGCGGTTTTGACAGCTTAAGTATAGCGTATTTTCAAGTTTGCGTCAAATCCTGACGAAGGCGCAGGCTGGAATTGTAATTCCGCCGGGAATGTGATAAAATAACACGGAATATGACAAATTGCCCCGAAAGGGGCGGAGACGAGGTGCCCCATGGACCATCCCTTTCGCAGCGCCGCCTTCGGCGGCTTCAACCGGCAGGATGTGCTGGACTATTTGGAAAAGACGGCGGCGGAGAACGCTCAGAAGCAGCAAGAGCTTCAGCGGTGCCTGGAGGAGGCGGAGGAGGACCGGCGGAAGCTGGCCTCTCAGGAGTCGGACCAGGAGGAGCGTGTGACCATCCTCAACCGGGACCGGGAGAGCCTGAGCCAGCAGCTGGAGCAGGTGAAGGCGGTGCTGGAGGCCAGCCGGGAGCGGGAGGAGGCCCAGAGCCGGGAGCTGGAGGAGCTGCGCCGGGAGCGGGACAGCCTGCGCCGCCGTGTGGCGGAGCTGGAGCCCGGGGCGGCAGCCTACACGGCCGTCAAGGAGCGGGCCGCCGGGGTGGAGCTGGAGGCCCACTGCCGGGCGCAGAACGTGCTGAATGAGGCGGACGGACAGGCGCGGGAGCTGCGCCGGGGAATGGAGCAGTGGCTGGGCCGGGTCCAGCTGGAGTACGACGCCCTGCGCAGCGAGGTGGAGTCCACCGTCTCCCATGCGGCGGACCAGCTGGAGAAGGCGGGGAAATGCCTGGAGCAGGTGAACGCCCTGCTGGCTGACCAGGATGTGGCCCTGGAGGAGCTGTCCCGGGCCTATGACAGCACGGACCGGGAGAAGGTCCCCGCGCCCATGCCGCTGACAGAGCTGTGAACATGGATCTGGACCGGGTCCGTCTCTGGCTTCCGCCGGAGGCGCGGCCCGGTCGCTTTTTGCGGTATGACCGTCGCACATGGACAAAATTCTGTGCAGAACGGACATGAAGTGGGGTGTACTTTTTCTGGATTCTGGTGGAAAGCACCATTGACTAATTGCGGAGGGTGCTTTACAATAGAACAAAATTCACAACCATCCAGAGCTGGAAAGGGGAGAGGGAGCATGAAGAAGCAGAGCTGCGGACACAACGCGTACAGCTGCGCTTCTGCCGCCGGAATGGCAGCGGCCGCTTCCTCCTGCGCGAATTTCCAGGCCCAGTCTGGAAATGCCTCTGTGAGCCTGTTGGACACCATGATGATGGTGTCCTTTTTTGTTATCCTGGCGGGGTTCGTGCGCCTTCTGGCCGGGTCCCTCCTGCTGGTGAACGTACTGTCTGTACTGTGCGTAGCCGGGCTGTTGATTATTCTGGCCCTGGAGGGCCGAAGCACTGTTCCAAAGAGGCAACCGCTTTCCATCCATTAAGGATTAAAAGGGCGGCTCCGTTCTTTGGAACGGAGCCGCCCTTTTAATATATCCATCCTGTTGAAAAAAGGAGAGGTTTCTATGAACAGCAAAAAGTTTCTTGCCTTTGCCATGGCCGCGGCCATGACCCTGTCCATGACCGCCTGCGGCGGCTCCGGCTCCGGCGCGGCGTCCAGCGGCACGGACAGCACCGCCGGCACCGCCTTCAAGCTGGGCGGCACCGGCCCCCTCACCGGAGGGGCCTCCATCTACGGCCTGGCCGCCCAGCGGGGCGCGCAGATCGCCGTGGACGAGATTAACGCCCAGGGTGGCGCCATCCAGTTCGACCTGAAGTATGAGGACGACCAGCACGACCCGGAGAAGGCGGTCAACGCCTATAACGCGCTGAAGGAGTGGGGAATGCAGATCTCCCTGGGCTCCGTCACCTCCCAGCCTGGCATCAGCACCTCCGCCCTGAACCAGGAGGACGGCATCTTTGCCCTCACCCCCTCTGCCTCCTCCCCCGATGTGATCGCCGGCAAGGACAACGTGTATCAGATGTGCTTCTCTGATCCCAACCAGGGCCTGGCCTCCGCCCAGTACATCGCGGAGCAGCAGCTGGGGGAGAAGATCTTCATCATTTGGAAGAGCGACGACAACTACTCCACCGGCATCAAGGATAAGTTCATGGCTGAGGCTGAAAAGCTGGGCCTGAACGTGGTGGGCAACGCCACCTTTACCACCGACTCTCAGAACGACTTCAACGTCCAGCTGACCCAGGCCAAGCAGGACGATGCTGACCTGCTGTTCCTGCCCATCTACTATGAGCCCGCCTCCCTGATCCTCAGCCAGGCCAAGGCCATGGGCTATGCTCCCAAGTTCTTCGGCGTGGACGGCATGGACGGCATCCTCACCATGAAGAACTTTGACCCCGCTCTGGCCGAGGGCGTCATGCTGCTGACTCCCTTCAACGCCGACGATGAGGACGAGGCCACCCAGAACTTTGTCAAGAAGTACCAGGAGCAGTACGGCGAGACCCCCATTCAGTTCGCCGCCGACGCCTATGACTGCGTGTATGCCTATAAGCTGGCCCTGGAGACCGCCGGCTGCACCCCCGACATGAGCGCGGCCGAGTTGAACGCCAAGATGAAGGAGACCTTCCCCACCATCACCTTCACCGGCCTGACCGGAGACGGCGCGGGCATCACCTGGGATGCCACCGGCGCGGTGTCCAAGAGCCCCAAGGGCATGGTCATCCAGGACGGCGCCTATGTGGGCATGGACTGAGCCTGTGTGACCGGAAGCGCCTCTCCCCGCGGGGGCCTGTGTACCGCCCGCGGGGGGAGCCTTCCTTTTGGCCGGGATGTGTGGGAAAGGGGCCGGCAGGCCCGGCGTTTTTCCCATGCGTCCAAAGAAAAAAAGGAGAGAGAAAAGGTGAGTGAATTATGGATGTTTTGACCCTGTTGGACTATCTGATCCGGGGCTTGAGCCTGGGCAGCGTCTATGCCATCATCGCCCTGGGGTATACCATGGTATACGGCATCGCCAAAATGCTCAACTTCGCCCACGGCGACGTGATCATGGTGGGGGCCTATGTGTGCTTCTTTGCCATGACCGGCCTGAGCCCCATGTTTGAGGCGGGGAGCATGGCCGCCGCAGTAGTGCCCGCCCTGGCGGGCGTTGTGCTGTCCATGGCGGTGTGCACCGTTCTGGGCGTGGTCATCGAGGGGCTGGCCTATAAGCCCCTGCGCCAGGCGCCCTCTCTGGCGGTGCTCATCACCGCCATCGGCGTGAGCTATTTCCTCCAGAACTCTGCTCTGATCCTGTGGTCCTCCAGCCCCAAGATCTTCTCCCCCATTGTGGGCAGCGGCAGCCAGAAGATCGGCCCGCTGACCATCTCCCACGTCACCCTGGTGACCATCGCCGCCTGTGTGGTCATCATGCTGGCCCTCACCGCCTTCACCGGGCGGACCAAGATGGGCAAGGCCATGCGCGCCGTCTCAGAGGACAAGGGGGCCGCCCAGCTGATGGGCATCAACGTCAACCGCACCATCTCCATGACCTTCGCCATCGGCTCGGCCCTGGCGGCCATCGCCGGTGTGCTGCTGTGCTCCGCCTACCCCACCCTCACCCCCACCACCGGCTCCATGCCGGGCATCAAGGCCTTCACCGCCGCCGTGTTCGGCGGGATCGGCTCCATCCCCGGGGCCCTGCTGGGCGGCCTGCTGCTGGGCGTCATCGAGATCTTCGCCGGGGCCTACATCTCCACCCAGCTGTCCACGGCGGTGGTGTTCGGCGTGCTGATCGTGGTGCTGCTGGTGAAGCCCGCCGGTCTGCTGGGCAAGACCGTGCGCGAGAAAGTGTGAGGTGGTAGCTATGAGCCGTGTTGTCAACCGACTTGCAAATATGAATAAGACCACCCGGTCCAGCGTATTTACCTATGCCCTGGTGGTGGGCGCCTTTGTGATCCTCCAGCTGATACGGATGACCACGGGGCTGGGCTCGGTTCTGGAGGGACAGCTGATCCCCATCTGTGCCTATGTGACCATGGCCCTGGCCCTGAACCTGGTGGTGGGCGTGTCCGGGGAGTTGTCCCTGGGCCACGCGGGCTTTATGAGCATCGGCGCGTTCCTGGGCTGCGCCGCCGCCAACGGGCTGGCGGAGCTGATCCCCTTCACGCCGGTGCGCCTGGGGGTGGCGATGGTGATCGGCGCTGCCCTGGCCGGCTTCTTTGGATTCCTCATCGGAATTCCGGTGCTGCGCCTCAACGGCGACTATCTGGCCATCGTGACGCTGGCGTTCGGAGAAATCATCAAAAGTGTGCTCACCAACACCTATCTGGGGGTGGACAAAAAGGGGCTGCACTTCAGCTTTCTCACCGATAAGAACGCCCTGGAGGAGGGCGGCCTCCAGCTGATCCGCGGTCCCATGGGCGTGATGAATACCCAGCGCATCTCCACCTTCACCGTGGGCTTTGTGCTGGTGATGATCACCCTGGTGGTCATCTTCAATCTGGTCAACAGCCGCACCGGACGGGCCATCATGGCCGCCCGGGACAACCGCATTGCCGCCGAGAGCGTGGGCATCAGCGTCACCAAGTACAAGATGATCGCCTTCGTCACCTCCGCCGCCCTGGCGGGCGCGGCCGGGACGCTGTACGGATGCAGCCAGACCACCTTCGTGGCCACCAAATTCGACTTCAACACCTCGATCCTGATCCTGGTGTTTGTGGTGCTGGGCGGCCTGGGCAATATGTGGGGCTCTGTCATCGCGGCGGCGGCCCTGACCATCCTGCCCGAGGCCCTGCGGCAGTTTGCCGACTACCGGATGCTGGTGTATGCCATCGTGCTGATCCTGGTGATGCTGGCCACCAACAATCCCGCCATCTGGGGCTTCTTCGCTCGTCTGCGTGAGCGCAGAGCAGAAAAGAAAGGAGGCGCGGCGAAATGAGTCGGATGCAAAAGGAACCTGTCAAGCTGGTCCCGGTACCCAGTACCAATAAGATCCCGGAGCGGGATATCGATAAAAGCCCCATCCTGGAGTGCCGCCACCTGGGCATCGACTTCGGCGGCCTGGCGGCGGTGAAGGACTTCAACATGGCCATCGGCCGCACCGAGATCGCCGGCCTCATCGGCCCCAACGGCGCGGGCAAGACCACAGTGTTCAATCTGTTGACCAAGGTGTACCAGCCCACCCGGGGGACCATCCTGGTGGACGGGGTGGACACCCACAATATGAACACCGTCCAGGTGAACAAGGCGGGCATCGCCCGTACCTTCCAGAACATCCGCCTGTTCTCCAACCTGAGTGTGGAGGACAACGTGAAGCTGGGCCTGCACAACCACATCAACTATAATATGTGGTCGGGGATCCTCCGCCTGCCCCAATACTGGAGCGCGGAGAAGCTGGCCCACGAGCGGGCCATGGAGTTGCTGTCCATCTTCGACATGGGCTATCTGGCCAAATACAAGGCGGGCTCCCTGCCCTACGGCGACCAACGGAAGCTGGAGATCGTCCGGGCCCTGGCCACCAACCCCAGCCTGCTGCTGCTGGACGAGCCGGCGGCGGGCATGAACCCCTCGGAGACCGCGGAGCTCATGGACAACATCGTCAAGATCCGGGACACCTTCGGCATTGCCATCCTCCTCATCGAGCACGACATGAACCTGGTCATGGGGATCTGTGAGGGCATCGCGGTGCTCAACTTCGGGCAGATCATTGCCAAGGGCACCCCGGACGAGATCAAAAACGACCCGGTGGTCATTGAGGCCTATCTGGGCAAGCGGAAGGAGGCGTGACCGATGGAGACACTGCTGAAGGTAGAGGGCATCAATGTCTATTACGGGGCCATCCACGCCATCAAGGACATCTCCTTCCAGGTCAATCAGGGGGAGATCGTCACCCTCATCGGGGCCAACGGTGCAGGCAAGACCACCACACTCCAGACCGTCTCCGGTCTGCTCCGCTCCAAGACGGGGAGCATCCTCTTTGATGGACAGGACATCAACACTGTGAGCGCCGACAAGCTGGTGGGCCGGGGCCTGGCCCAGGTGCCAGAGGGACGGCGGGTGTTCCTTCAGATGTCGGTGGAGGAGAACCTGGAGATGGGGGCCTATACCCAGCCCCCCGCCGGTGTGCCCCGGGATCTGGAGATGGTGTACGACCTGTTTCCCCGTCTGAAGGAGCGGCGCAGCCAGGTGGCGGGCACGCTGTCCGGCGGCGAGCAGCAGATGCTGGCCATGGGCCGCGCCCTCATGTCCCATCCCAAGCTGCTGATGCTGGACGAGCCCTCTATGGGCCTGGCCCCCATCCTGGTGGAGCAGATCTTTGACATCATCAAGGACCTGAACCGGAAGGGCTCCACCATCCTGCTGGTGGAGCAGAACGCACAGATGGCTCTGTCCGTGGCCCACCGGGGCTATGTGATGGAGACCGGAAAGATCGTGGCCACCGGCACTGGCGCGGAGCTGATCGAGAGCCCGGAGATCAAGCGCGCCTACCTGGGCGGCTGACGGGGCTTCCCATCCAAGAAGATTCCGGTATTTTATGACAACAAAAAACGTTGCCGGAGACCGCCCTAACAGCGGCCTCCGGCAGCGTTTTTTTCGTCTGGATTCAGTTCTGGGACTTCTGGGCCAGGAAGGCGCTCATGGCCTCCAGGCCGTCCACCAGGGTCTGCCGGTCACAGGCGTAGCCCACCCGGACACAGCGCTCCTGCTGGAAGCAGTCGCCCGGGGTGACGAAGGCCCCGGTGGTGTGATACATCTCCCGGCAGAAATCATAGGAGGGGATGTCCAGGTCGTAGTACACCAGGGCGGTGGTCCCGGCCTGGGGCTTGACATAGGAGACATGGGGCTCCTTCCGGACCCAGCTGTCCAAAATGGACAGGTTCTCCCGCACGATGCCCCGGTTGCGGGCCAGCAGCTTGTCTCCGTGCTTCAGGGCCAGGGCGGCTACCGTCTCATCCAGCATTCCGCAGCTGATGAGGTCGTAGTCCCGGTGGATGAGGCAGTGTTCCAGTACCCCGGGATCCCGGGAGGCGATCCAGCCCAGCCGGACCCCAGCCAGGGAGAACACCTTGGACATACTGCTGACGCTGATGCCCTTCTCATACAGGTCCACGATGGAGGGGCAGTAGCCCTCCTCCTGGGTGAGATGGCGGTACACCTCGTCGCACAGGATATAGGCCCCGTGGCGGCGGGCGATAGCGACGATCTCCTCCAGCATCTCCTGGGACATGAGGGCCCCGGTGGGGTTGTTGGGGTTGTTCAGGCAGATGAGCTTGACGCCGCCCTGGGCCAGCTCCTCCAGTCGGGCCAGGTCGGGCAGAAAGCCGGTGTCCGGGGACAGGGGGAGCAGCTCCACCTGGGCTCCCAGGGCGTCGGGGATGGAGTACAGCTGCTGATAGGTGGGCAGAACGGAGATGACCTTGTCACCCGGCTCCACCAGGGCGCAGAACAGGTGGTGGTTGGCTCCGGCAGCGCCGTGGGTGGGGATCACCTGCTCCGGGCGCAGGTCCCGGTACAGGCGGCAGATCCCCTCCAGGAAGGCGGGCTGACCGAAGATGTCCCCATAGGTCAGCCGCCGGGCGCACAGGGAGGAGAGGAAAGCCTCCTTGTCCTCGCCGGTGAGCTGGAACAGCTCGTCCAGAGAGACGGAGTCCACACAGGTCTCGGCGATATTGTACCGGGCGCCCACCTCATATTGATTCATCCATTCTTCTACCAGAAAGGGTTTGATTTCCATGTCGTATAACCTCCTTAGTGCAGCAGTGCGGCCAGCTTGGCCAGCCGGTCCAGGGCCTGCTCCAGGGTCTCCTCGCTCCGGGCGAAGTGCAGGCGGATGAGGTGATTGACCGGCTCCCGGAAAAAGCTGGAGCCGGGCACCGCGGCGACGCCGATCTCCCGGATAATCCACTCGCAGAACTCCAGGTCGCTCCAGCCGCGGAAGCGGTCCAGGGCCAGAAAGTCCGAGATGTCCAGCAGGACGAAATAGGTCCCCTGGGGGACGTTGTGCTTCAGCCCCAGCCGGTCCAGGCCCGCCAGGAACACATCCCGCTTCCGGGTGTACAGGGCGGTCAGCTCCTCATAATAGGACTGGGGGAAGCGGACCCCCACGCAGGCGGCCTCCTGAAGGGGGGCGGGGGCCCCGACGGTGAGAAAGTCGTGGACCTTTTTGGCGTGCTCGATGACCTCCGCCGGGCCGATGAGATAGCCCAGCCGCCAGCCGGTGATGGAGTAGGTCTTGGACAGGGAACTGCAAGTGATGGTCCGGTCCTCCATCCCGGGCAGGCCGGCCATGTGGACATGGTGGAAGGGGGCGAACACGATGTGCTCATACACCTCGTCGGTGATGACATACGCGTCATACCGCCGGGCCAGGGCGCCGATGTACTCCAGCTCCTCCCGGGTAAAGACCTTGCCTGTGGGGTTGGAGGGGTTGCAGACGATGATGGCCTTGGCCCCCTGGCGGAAGGCGTCCTCCAGAGCGGCGCGGTCAAAATCAAAGGCGGGCGGGACCAGAGGGATGTAGATGGGCTCCGCCCCGGAGAGAATGGCGTCCGCCCCGTAATTCTCATAGAAGGGACTGAATACGATCACCTTGTCCCCGGGGTTGCACACCGTCATCATGGCGGACATCATGGCCTCGGTGCCGCCGCAGGTGACCAGTACCTGGGCGTTGGGGTCCACGGCCCGGCCGGTGGCCCGGCTGTGCTTGTCCGCCAGGGCCTCCCGGAGGTTCTGGGCTCCATAGGTGACAGAGTACTGGTGCGGCCCCTCATAGGCCACCTGGGCTAGGCGGTCCAGCAGGGGGCGGGGCGGGTCGAAGTCGGGGTAGCCCTGGGAGAGATTGATGGCGTCATACTGCTCGCTGATCCGGGTCATCCGCCGGATCACGGAGTCGGTGAACAGCTGCACGCGGCGGCTGAGCTGTGGCATGGCAATGTGCCTCCTTTACTTGCGCTTGTTTCTTTGATACAATAAAGGATGACGTAACGTGATAGTCAAGGGGGAATTTTCCCATGCCGGAGAAAGAGAACGTCTCCCGCCTGCGGGCGGCCGACTTTGCCCGCATCTGCGGGACCAACAAGCGCACCCTGCACCACTACGACCAGATCGGCCTGTTTGCCCCCGCCCTCCGGGGGGAGAACGGCTACCGCTATTACAGCCAGGAGCAGTACGACGTGTTCATGGTCATCGCCGCCCTGAAGGAGCTGGGGATGCCCCTGCTGGACATCAAGGCGTATCTGGACCGGCGGGACCCGGAGCGGCTCTCTGCCCTGCTGGACCAGCAGGAGGCGGAGGTGGAGCGGGGGCTGGCCCAACTCCGCCGGATCCAGACCATGATCCGCACCAAGCGGAAGCTGCTGGAGCAGGGGCGGCGGGTGGTGTGCGGCCAGGTGTTCTTTGAGGTGTGTCCCCCGGCCCTGCTGATCCTCAGCGACCCCATCCGCAGCGCCGACCCGGCGGTGGCCGCGCCCATCCTGTATGCGCACCTGGCCCGCTGTCACCGGGAGGGCTGGAACGAGGGCTATCCCTTTGGAGCGATGATCTCGGCGGAGAGTCTGGCGGCGGGGCGGTTTGACGAGTATGCCTGCTACTTCACCCAGGTGGAGCATCCGTCCGCCGGAGTCCCGGTGTTTGAAAAACCGGCGGGGCGGTATGCCGCCATCTGCCTCCAGGGGGACTACCACCGCGCCCGGGGGGCCTACCGCCAGCTGCTGGAGGAGATCTCCGCCCGGGGCCTGCGTCCGGTGGGCTGCTCCTATAAGGAGGGGCTGTGGGACGAGATCGCCCAGAGGGATCCCGCCCAGTACCGCACCAAGATCTCGGTGGCGGTGGAATGAGGCTGCGGAGATTGTGAAAAGGGCCCGGACCGCAACGCGGTCCGGGCCCTTCAGCTCATCAAAAAGCGCTTGTACTTTTTGATGGTCTCTTATAATGCTTGGAGAAGCTCAGCCGGTAAGGCTGGCGATAAACTGGCGGGCCACCCGGGGGGTTCGGCCTGCGTGGCGGATCTCCCACTCCATGGCCCGGGCGTGGAGGAGCTCCCTGTCCATCTCCACCTGGTACAGACCGGCCAGGTGGTCAATGAGGGCCAGATAGTCCCGCTTGTTCATGGTCATATAGGGGATGCGCAGGCCGAAGCGCTCGGCCAGGGCGGTCTTTTCCGAGATGGTCTCAAAGGTGTCGATCTCCTCGCCCGCCCGCTCCGAAAAGGTCTGCCGGACCAGGTGGCGCCGGTTGGAGGTGGCGTAGATGGCCACATTGACCGGCCGCTTCTCCAGTCCGCCCTCCAGGATGGTCTTGAGGGAGGAGTAGGTCTGGTCGTCCTGGTCAAAAGCCAGGTCATCAATGAACAGGATGAACTTCTGGCGGCGTCCGGCCAGGGAGCGGATGAGCCGGGGCATCCCCACAAGGTTTTCCTTCTGGATCTCGATGAGCCGCAGGTCCTCCATGCCATCCAAATAGAGCATGGATTTTACCGTGGCCGACTTGCCCGTGCCGCCATCGCCGAAGAGAAGCACATTGTTGGAGGGGCGGCCCGCCACCAGAAGGCGGGTGTTTTCAAGCACCTGCTGGCGCTGCTGCTCATAGCCCAGCAGCTCTACGGGGTGGGGGCAGTCCGGGTCGGCCACCGGGATCAGGCTGCCGTCTTCCCAAAGGAAGGCCCGGTATTTGGCGTACAGCCCCGCCCCGTGCTCCCGGTAGAAGGCGGTGAGAGTGTCGAAGTCAAAGGGAACCTCGGTCCGCCATTGGGGCAGCCCAGCCAGCACCGGGGCGAACTCCGGAGGAAGCAGGGGCTGGATGGCGTCCAGGAAGCAGCTGTAGCCGGTCCCAGCCAGTTGAGCAAGGGTATTCACATCTTGCCGTGCAGCCTGCTCCAGCACAGGGTTGGAGCCGCCTTGGTCGATCAGCAAGGAGTATGCGCTCTCGTGGCAGCGCAGCCAGTCCCACAGCCAGTCTCCCAGGCCGTGGAACTCCGCCCGGCACAGGGCGGCAAACAGGCCGGTATAGGCGGCCAGGGCTCCCTCGCCGTCCTGACGGTACAGGGCGTCCAGCAGTCCGGTGACCGTCTGGCCGATCTCAGTCTCCAGCGGCTCCTGATAGATGGTCAACCCCCGCAGGGCAGCGCGCAGTTCCTTCCATTCCATACAGATCCCCCCGATTTCGCGGTTTTCCCCTATTTTAATGGGAACGGGCGGCCTTGTCAACCTGTGGCCGATATGGTAGAATACACTGCGGTCAGGGCGGTGCGCCGCCCATTCTGTATGTTTTATTTCCAGGAGGTCCCCATGGTTGAAATCGGAGGAATCAAGATCCATGTCCCGCTGGCGCTGGCCCCTATGGCGGGGGTGACAGACCTGGCGTTCCGTACCATCTGCCGGGAGCAGGGGGCGGGGCTGACCTGTACCGAGATGGTCAGCGCCAAGGCCCTGTGCTTTCAGGATAAAAAGTCCATTCCTCTGCTCCAGCTGGGGGAGGGAGAACACCCCGCCGCCGCCCAGATCTTCGGCAGTGACCCGGTGTGCATGGAGGAGGCGGCCGCCATCGCCCACGAGGTGTCCGGGGCGGACATCATCGACATCAACATGGGCTGCCCTGTGCCCAAGGTGGCCAACTCCGGGGACGGTTCCGGCCTGATGCGGGATCCGGACAAGGCGGTCCGGGTGCTGGAGGCGGTGGTCCGGGGGGCGGGCTGTCCCGTTACCGTGAAATTCCGGCTGGGCTGGGACAAGGGCTCTATCAACTGTGTGGAGTTTGCCCGGGCCATGGAGGAGGCCGGCGCGGCCGCAGTGGCTGTCCACGGCCGGACCCGGAACCAGATGTACGCCGGGACGGCCAACTGGGACTGGATCCGAGAGGTCAAGCAGGCGGTGAAGATCCCCGTTCTGGCCAATGGAGATGTGTTCAAGCCCAGTGATGCGCCCCGGATCCTGAAATACACTGGGGCGGACATGGCTATGATCGGCCGGGGTGTCTTTGGAAATCCCTGGCTGTTCGCCCAGTGCAGGGCGGCCCTGGAGGGACGGGAGATCCCGCCTATGCCGCCCCTGGCGGAGCGGTGCGACACCGCTGTGCGGCAGTTCGAGCTGTCGGCGGCCAACAAGGGGGAGAAGATCGCCTGTCTGGAGGCCAGACGGCACTACGCCTGGTATTTGAAGGGGGTGCCCCATGCGGGGTACTACAAGGAAAAGATCGTGAGGATCACCTCCCTGGAGGATGTGTACCGTGTGACCAGGGGGATCAAGAGGGATCTGGCGGACGCGCCGACAGCCGCCGGGGCGGAGCGGTAAGGAGGTCCAGCCGGGCGGGGCCTGTGCTCCAGCCGGACCGGACCGCGCCGCGTGAGCCGTATAGGAGGGGAGGGAGCGGCTTGACTGAACAAGAGATCGTGCTCCGGGCGAAGGGGGGCGACCAGGACGCCTTCGCTGAGCTGGTGACGGCCCATCAGGACCGGATCTACACCCTGTGCCTGCGGATGACAGGGGACCGGGAGGATGCCCAGGACGCGGCCCAGGAGGCGTTCCTCAACGCCTGGCGGGGATTGGCCTCATTCCAGGGGGACAGCAGCTTTTCCACTTGGCTGTACCGTCTGGCGTCCAACGCCTGCATCGACCTGCTGCGGAAGCGGAAGCGGCGGCAGGAGGGGGAAGCCCCCCACTCTCTGGATGACGAGGCGGCGGGCTGGCCGGAGCCGGCGGCTCCAGGGGCCGGGCCGGAGGAGGAACTGGAGCGGAAGGAGCGGAGGCAGGCGCTGGAGCGGGAGCTCCGGGCCCTGCCGGACCATCAGCGGGAGATCCTGGTCATGCGGGAGGTGTCCGGACTGTCCTATCAAGAGATCGGGGAGCTTCTGTCCCTGGACTTGGGGACGGTGAAGTCCCGCCTGGCCCGGGCGCGGCTGGCCCTGAAAAAAAGATTGCTGGAGAATGGGAACTTTTTCGCTCCGCCTGCGTCTAAGCCATCAGATGAGATAAAAAGGAGGTGACCTGGCGTGCTGTCCTGTGAAGAGGCTCTGGAACAGATGAGCCAGGCCCTGGATGGTCCGCTGACCGGAGAGGAGCGGGGGGAGCTGGAGGCCCATCTGGCCGGATGCCCCGCCTGCCGCACGGACTGGGCGGCCCTGCGGGAGCTGCATCAGGCCATGGGGGAGCTGGAGGAGACGCCGGCCCCCGAGGGCTTTGCGGACCTCGTGATGGAACGGGTCCGGGAGGAGTCCGCCCCCGCCAAGGTTGTCCCCCTGTGGCGGCGGCCCCAGTGGAGGGCGGCGGCCGGACTGGCGGCCTGCGCGGTGATCTGCGTGGGGCTGTATTACGGCGCGGACCGGTCCGGTGCGGGCACAGCCGGGAGCCTCGCGGCGGTCCCCGACCCCGCCCAGTGGTCAGAGGAGTCCGCGGGCTCCGGCGAGGCCCCTGTGGCCGGCGCGGCCTCCGCGGCCGCTTTGGAAGAGGAGCCGGTGCAGAGCAAGACGACAGAACCGCTGGAAACAGCGGATGGGACGGAGACTGCCGGTGCGCCGCGGAGCGGCGCGGCCAATGGAGAGGATCCGTCGAAGGTTGCAGGCGTGCCGCGCGCCTCTCTTGCCCAGGGGGAAAACGCGGCGGGCGCGGCCCCTGAGCCTGCCCAGGCGGACAGGGAAGCGGGGGGACCCGCGCTGTACAGCGTACAGCAGGAGGAAACGGAGCTGCTGCTGACCGCCCTGCCGGAAGGCGCGGCGGAGCTGCTGCCCGCGCTGGACCAGTGGGAGCTGGACGGCCAGGGGCGCAGCTTCTGTACGGTGAGCGCCCAGACGCTGGAGGCCCTGTGCGGGGCGCTGGAGGCGGCGGACGTTTCCTTCCAGAGGCCGGAGCAGCCCTGGAGCGAGAACTGCCGGGTGATCCTGGCAGAATAAGAACAGAAGATCGGACCGGCCGGAGCCTGCGGGATGCGGGGCTCCGGCCGGTTTCTTTCTGCTTGGAGGAGAACTCAGGAAAGGGAGGGGACGGGGAGCGGATGGGGGATATGGTGAAATTTACTTGTGCCACCTCTGAAAACTATGGTATAATAACCTGTAATACTGTCTCAGTGCGTCCGCCTGCGCTGGGGAGAGAGGAGGGATGCCCGATGCGTTATCAGGAATGGCGGGTCGCCGCGCCCAGCCGCGCCGCCCGGGAGGAGCTGGAGCGGGCGGGGATCCCTTCGCTTCTGGCGGCTGTGCTGTCTGCCCGGGGGATCCGGACATGGGAGGAGGCGCGGGCCCTCCTCGCCCCCGGGGAGACGCCGCTGGAGGACCCCATGGGCCTGCGGGACATGGACCGGGCGGTCCGCCGCGTCCGCCGGGCCCTGGAGACGGGGGAGACAGTGGCAGTCTATGGGGACTACGACGTGGACGGGATCACCTCCACCTGCCTGCTCACCGACTGCCTGAGCCGTATGGGCGGACGGATCCTTCCCTATATCCCGGACCGACTGGAGGAGGGGTATGGCCTCAATGCTGAGGCGGTGTCCGCTTTGGCCGCCCAGGGTGTCACCCTGATCGTCACCGTGGACTGCGGCATCACCGCCGGAGCCGAGACAGCCTTCGCCGCCTCCCTGGGGGTGGATGTGGTGGTGACGGACCACCATGAGTGTAAGGAAAACCTGCCCCCCGCGTGCGCCGTGGTGGATCCCCGCCGCACCGACTGCCCTTACCCCTTCAAGGGACTGGCCGGGGTGGGGGTGGCCCTGAAGCTGGCCATGGCGGTGGCCGGACCGGAGCGGGCGGAGCGGATCTTTCTGGAGTATGCCGACCTGGCCGCAATTGGAACAGTGGCCGATGTGATGCCCATGACCGGCGAAAACCGCACCATCGTTCAGACCGGGCTGTCCGCCCTGGCCCATCCCCGGCGGCTGGGCCTTGCCCGGCTGATCCAGGAGGCAGGGCTGGGGGACAGGCCTCTCACCTCGGTGTCTGTGGGCTATACGCTGGCGCCCCGGATCAACGCGGCAGGCCGGATGGGAAAGGCCGGTCTGGCCGCCGAGCTGCTCCTCACCCGGGACCCGGACCGGGCATCGGAGTTGGCCCGGGAGCTGTGTGAGCTGAACCGGGAGCGTCAGGCCGTGGAGGGGGAGATCTTTCAAGACTCCGTCCGGCGGCTGGAGGAGAGGCCCCAGGAGGGGGTCATCCTGCTGGCGGACGAGGGCTGGCACCAGGGGGTGGTGGGCATCGTGGCATCCCGCCTGGCGGAGAAGTACGGCTGCCCCACGTTTATGGTGTGCCTGGACCAGGGGGTGGGGAAGGGCTCCTGCCGCTCCTGGGGCGGGATCAACCTATTCCGGCTTCTGGCCCAGTGCGGCGATCTGCTGGAGGGCTTTGGGGGCCATGCCCTGGCTGCCGGCTTCACCGTGCGGGAGGAGAGGATCCCGGAGCTGTCTGCCCGGCTGCGCCGGCTGGTGCTGGAGGAGCGCCAGGGGGAGGAACTGGCCACAGTGCTGGAGGCGGACGCGGCGGTGTTACCCCAGGAGCTCACGGTGGAGGCGGTGGAGCAGCTGGACTGGCTGGAGCCCTGCGGCACCGGAAATCCCAGACCGGTGCTGGTCCTCACCGGAGCCCATGTGCTCAGCGCCGCTCAGGTGGGCCGGGGCCGGCATCTGAAGCTGCGGCTGGAGGCCAGAGGGGTCCCGCTGGACGCCATTTTCTTCTCCGCCGACGGCGGAGAACTGGGCCTGACCGCCGGCTGCCGGGTGGATGTGGCCTTCTATCCCCAGATCAACGAGTTCCGGGGACTGCGCTCGGTCCAGCTTCAGGTGGTGGACCTGCGCCGGGCCATGACTCGGGCCCAGCTGGAGCAGTCTATTTATGAAAAATACCGGCGGGGGGACCTCCTCACGCCGCTGGAGGCCCAGTCCCTGCTGCCCACCCGGGCGGAATTTGTCTGCCTGTGGCGGTATCTGAAGCGCCAGAGCGCCGGACAGCCCATCCTCCGGGACACAGTCCCCCGCATCGCCCGGGGAGCCGCCCGCTCCGGCGGGCAGCCGGAGCTGCCCACCCATACCCTGGTGTGCCTGGAGGTGATGGAGGAGCGGGGGCTGCTCACGCTGGTCCGGCAGTCCGAGCAGCTGGAGATCACTCTGCACCAGCTGGAGCACAAGGTGGATCTGAACGCCTCGGAGATCCTGAAACGGCTGCGGAAGGCCACGCTGGAGGATTAGGGGCCAGGAGTTAGGAAAGAGGAAATGGCTGTCCTGGCTCCCGCCCGATCAAATTCCTCATTCCTAATTTCTAATTCGTGAGAAGGTGATCGAATGGATCCGATTTTAGAGCGCTATCAGGCCCTTGAGGACAAGGTGGCCGCCTATACGCCCAATTTAGATACCAAGCGGCTGTTCGACGCATTTACCTATGCGGACGCGGAGCACCACGGGCAGCTGCGCAAGAGCGGCGAGCCCTATATCATCCATCCCCTGGCAGTGGCCGACATTGTGGCCGATCTGGGGCTGGATGTGGACTCGGTCATTGCCGCCCTGCTCCACGACTGCATCGAAGATACCGACGCCACCCATGAGGAGATTGCCAAAAAATTCGGCAAGTCGGTGGCGGAGCTGGTGGAGGGGGTCACCAAGCTGACCCGGGTGCAGTATGTCTCCAAGGAAGAGGAGCAGATGGAGAACCTGCGCAAGATGCTCATGGCCATGGCCCACGACATCCGGGTGATCCTCATCAAGATCTGCGACCGGCTGCACAATATGCGCACCATGGAGTATCAGTCCCCCCGGAAGCAGCGGGAGAAATCTCTGGAGACCATGGAGATCTACGCGCCGCTGGCGCACCGCTTGGGTATGCAGAAGCTGAAGTGGGAGCTGGAGGACCTCTCCCTGCGCTATCTGGACCCTGTGGGCTATAAGGAGATCGAGGATGAGATGTCCGCCCGCTCCGCCGCCCACGAGGAGTTCCTGGCCTCCATCCAGCTGCGCATCCAGCAGCGGATGGAACAGGAGGGCATCCGCTGCAAGGTGTATGGCCGGGTGAAGCATACCTACTCCATCTACCGGAAAATGTTCGCCCAGAACAAGACGCTGGACGAGATCTTCGACCTGTACGCCTTCCGGGTGATCGTGGACGACATCCCGGAGTGCTACAACGTGCTGGGCTGCATCCACGATATGTTCAAGCCGGTGCTGGGCCGGTTCAAGGACTACATCGGCACGCCCAAGCCCAATATGTACCAGTCCCTCCACACCACGGTCATTGGCCGGGAGGGCATTCCCTTCGAGGTGCAGATCCGTACCTGGGAGATGCACCAGACCGCGGAGTACGGCATCGCGGCCCACTGGAAGTACAAGCAGGGGATGGCAAACAAGAAGCTGGGCAGCGAGGTGGACTTTGAATGGGTCCGCAAGCTGCTGGAGAGCCAGCAGGACACCGACGCGGAGGAATTTGTCCGCACCCTGAAGGTGGATATGTTCTCCGATGAGGTGTTCGTCTTTACCCCCAACGGGGACGTCAAGAGCCTGCCCGCCGGAGCCACCCCCATCGATTTTGCCTACAACATCCACTCTGCTGTGGGCAACAGCATGGTGGGGGCCCGGGTGAACGGGCGGATGGTGCCCTATGACACCCACCTGAAAAACGGCGACATTGTGGAGGTGCTCACCTCCAAGGCGGCCAAGGGCCCCAGCCGGGACTGGCTCAAGATCGCAAAGAGCAACGAGGCCCGGAACAAGATCCGCCAGTGGTTCAAGCGGGAGCGCCGGGAGGAGAACATCGCCACCGGCCGGGCTCTGTTCGAGTCGGAGCTGAAGCACGCCAAGATCCCGCTGAGCTCCGTCACGGCGGAGGATGTGCTGCCCAGCATCCTGCGGAAGGTCCGCTTCGGCACGCTGGACGAGCTGTACGCCTCCATCGGCTACGGCGGCACCACCGCCGTGAAGAGCGTAGCCCGCATCAAGGACGAGCTGCTGCGCCTGGGGCGGCTGAAGGCGGAGAAGGCCGCGGCCTCATCCCGCACGACGGCGGAGAGCATTATCGTCCCCGGTACCGCCGCCCCGGTGGACGTCAGCCAGCTGAAGGGCTCCAATAAACACACCGACTCGGGCATCATCGTGGAGGGGTTGGGCAACTGCCTGGTGAAGTTTGCCAAGTGCTGCACCCCCGTCCCCGGCGATCCGGTGATCGGGTTCATCACCCGGGGCTACGGGGTATCTGTCCACCGGGCGGACTGTCCCAACGCCGCACCGGAGAACCGCAAGCCGGAGGAGGCCGCCCGCTGGGTGCGGGTGTCCTGGGTGGACAGCAAGCTGCCCAACTACCGCACCGCCCTGGAGGTGGCCTCCAAGGACCGGGATAATCTGACCTTGGACGTGGCTATGGCCCTGTCGGCGGCCAAGGTAAAGGTCACCGCCCTGTCAGCCCGCTCCATGCCGGACGGACACGCCATCCTTCGCATCGAGGTGGAGGTGCGGGACAAGGAGGAGCTGGCCTCGGTCATCAATAAGCTGAACAATATCCAGGGAGTCTATCATGTAGCCCGGCTGACCGGGAAGTAAAGGCTGCGCGGTGCCTGTCCGCGCCTGTCATATATCATCTGTGCTGTGAGGTCGAACTTTATGAGAGCAGTTGTTACCCGGGTGTCCTCCGCCTCCGTCACCATTGATGGGGCGGTGCGGGGCGCCATTGAAAAGGGCTATCTGGTCCTACTGGGAGTCGGTCCCCAGGATACGGAAGCTGTGTGCGACAAGCTGGCTGAGAAGATCTGCAATCTGCGGGTCTTTGAGGATGAAAACAGAAAAATGAACCTGAATTTGGAGCAGGTAGGGGGCGCTTTTCTGGTGGTGAGCCAGTTTACCCTCTACGCCGATACCAAGAGCCGCCGTCCCGGCTTCACTGGGGCGGCCAAGCCCGATGTGGCCATCCCCCTCTATGAGCGCTTCATGGACCAGTGCCGCCAGCGGGGCTTCCGGGTGGAGCAAGGGGAGTTCGGGGCGGATATGCAGGTGGCATCGGTCAACGACGGGCCGGTTACCATCCTGTTTGAATTATAAATTAGAAGTTAGGAATTAGGAATTGGATAAAAGCGGTCTGGATTCCGCTTTCATCTTGTGAGCCGTGACAGCGCAAAGCGCCGGTTTTTCATCGTCCCGCCGCAGGCGGGACGCCATATTCCCAATTTATCATTCCGAATTCCTGATTTCTGACACACGTGAGGAGGACAAAACATGAAGGTGAACGTTATGCAAGTGGGGCCCATCGGCACCAACTGTTACATTTTGAAGGACGAGACCACCGGCAAGGCCGCCGTCATCGATCCCGGGGACGAGGCGGAGCGGATCCTGGCCGCCCTGAAGGAGGACGGGGCGGAGGTGACCCATATCCTGCTCACCCACGGCCACTATGACCACACCACCGCCGTCCCGGAGCTGGAGAAGGCCCTGCCCCAGACGGCCATCTATATCCATCATGCCGACGCCAACGGGGCGGGCAACACGCTGTTTCCCCTGGCGGGACAGGTGGATGGGCTGAACTTCTATGGAGAGGGAGACCACATCCAGGTGGGCTCCCTTGACGTTCAGGTCCTCCACACTCCGGGGCACTCCAAGGGCTCCGTTACGCTGAAGGTGGGGGATGTGCTGTTCACCGGAGACACCCTGTTTTGCGGCTCCTGCGGACGCACGGACCTGCGGGGAGGCAGCTATGAGGAGATCATGGCCTCTCTGAAGCGTCTGGGCCGGCTGGAAGGGGACTACCACGTCTGTCCCGGACACGACCGGACCTCCACGCTGGAGCGGGAGCGGCAGTACAACCCCTTCCTGCGGGAGGCCCTGGGACAGCGGAGCTGAGGAAGGAACTGCGATGAAATTAGTGCTAAAGGGGCACGACGAGCGATATGTTGTGGAACAGGGGATGCTGAACCTGTTCCCCGGTGAGCGGCCCGTCTATGAGCCAATCGGCCCGGAGGACAACGCCTGGGCCAAGGTCTCCCTTGAGGAGGAGGCGGACCGCTGCGCCGTGGAGGTGGAGCTGTCCTGGCGGGGAATGGCGGCCACCCACCGGCTGGACGCCCCCCTGGCGGGGGATGAATTTCAGCGGGAGGGCCTGCGCCGCCGGGCCATCGGCCGGTGCTTCTTCCTGGCCGCCTGTGAGGCCACCGGCAAGACGCCTCCCTGGGGGATGCTCACCGGCGTGCGCCCGGTGAAGCTGCCCACCCGGGAGATGGCCGCCGGAGCCACCCCGGAACAGGCCAGGGCCAGCCTGGAGCGGGACTGCTATGTCTCCCCGGAGCGGGCCAAGCTGGCGGTGGACTGCGCCCAGGCCAGCCTGGACGCCCAGCGCGCCCTGAAGGAGGATGAGGTCTCTCTCTATGTGGGCATCCCCTTCTGCCCCACACGGTGCGCCTACTGCTCCTTTGTGTCCGCCGATGTGGGCCGGACGCTGAAGCTTCTGGAGCCCTATCTGGACGCCCTTCTGGAGGAGATCGGCGCCCTGGGCCGGGTCCTGGAGCGGACGGGCAGGGGGCTTCGCACCTTCTATATGGGGGGCGGTACGCCCACCACCCTGTCCGCCGGCCAGCTGGACCGGCTGCTCGCCCGGTGCCGGGAGGTCCTGCCGCTGGAGGGCTGTACTGAGTATACTGTGGAGGCCGGCCGGCCGGACACCATCGACCGGGAGAAGCTGAAGGTGCTGAAACGGCACGGCGTGGGCCGCATCTCCATCAACCCGCAGACCCTGGAGGACCATGTGCTCCGGGCCATCGGACGGAAACACGCCGCCGGGGACATCCGGGCGGCCAACGATCTGGCCCGGTCGGTGGGCTTTGACTGCATCAACATGGACCTGATCGCCGGCCTTCCCCAGGACTCCTGCGAGGGCTTCCGCCGCTCCCTGGAGGGGGTGCTGGAGATGGAGCCGGAGAACATCACTGTCCACACGCTGGCCCTGAAAAAGGGCTCTGCCCTTATGGAGCGGGGCGGGAGCCTGCCCAGCGGGGCGGAGGTGGCGGAGATGCTGGATTTCTCCCGGGAGATTTTGATACAGCGTGGTTATCGCCCGTATTATTTATACCGGCAGAAATATATGTCCGGCGCGCTGGAGAATGTGGGATGGGCCAAACCCGGGACAGAGAACCTGTACAACATCATTATGATGGAGGAGCTCCAGACGGTGGTGTCAGTGGGTGGCGGCGGAGTCACCAAGCTGGTGGACCATGCCGCCGGGCGGATCGTCCGCCTGCCCAACCCCAAGTACCCCCATGACTACCTGACCTTGCGGGAGAAGGTGCTGGCCCAGAAGGAGGAGCTGGTCCGGTTTTACGGCCCGGCGGTCCCCTGACCCCCAGCCCCATGTGAAAGGAGTGTTTTCCCATGGCATATCAATTACAGGAGATCAACCGCCGCATCCAGAGCGATGTGACAGAATTTTTGGCGGAGTGCGACGAGAACTACGCGCAGCGCGTCTCGCTGGCCGCGGATAAGATCCTGTCCAATCTGGAGGCCAGCCCCATCGTCCTGCTGTCCGGCCCCTCCGGCTCCGGCAAGACCACCACCGCCATGAAGATCGCGGAGGAGCTCCGGCGGCGGGGGGTGAACACCCACGCGGTGGCCATGGACAACTACTTCAAGACGACCAATCCCAAGACCGCGCCCCGCACCCCGGAGGGGGAGCTGGATTTTGAGTCTCCGCTCTGCCTGGACATGGAGCTGCTGGACCGCCACTTTGCTGCCCTGAGCCGGGGGGAGGAGATCCTGATCCCCAAGTATGAGTTTGTCCGCCAGATGCGCAACGACAGCCGGGGGACCCCGCTCCGCCTGGGGAAAAACGAGATTGTGGTGTTTGAAGGGATCCATGCCCTCAACGACAGCATCGCCGGCCGCCACCCGGAGGCCGCCAAGCTGTATATCTCCGCCCGCTCCAACATCAATGAGGGCTCCGTCCTCCGCTTCAAGGGGACCTGGATGCGCCTGACCCGCCGGGCGGTGCGGGATTACAACTTCCGGGGCACCGGGGTGGAGGATACCCTGGATATGTGGGCCAATGTGCGCCGCGGGGAGAAGCTGTATATCTCCCCCTTCAAGAACAAGGCGGATATTATTTTCGACTCCTCCCTCCCCTATGAGGTGTCGGTGATGAAGCACTATGCCCTTCCCCTGCTGGAGGCTGTGCCGGAGGAGAATGTCCGGCGGGGAGAGCTGCTGGAGCTGATCGACGCATTCCAGTTTTTCCAGCCCATCGACCCGGAGCTGGTGGATAAGGGCTCGCTGCTCCGGGAGTTTATCGGCGGTGGCTCCTACCACTATGTGTGAGGAATTAGGAATTAGGAATTAGGAGTTAGGAATTGGGGTCCGGCTGCGCCGGACAGGGCTTGAAGGCGCGCGGGGAGGGCGCGCCGAGATACTTCATTTCTGACTGAGACAGAAGGTGCTACCATGACAGAACCGATCTACAACTCCCGGGATCCCCGGTGCAAGTCCCCCTATGGGGCGGCGGCGTCGGGGACCCTGGTGCTTTTGACCCTCCGGCCGCCGCGGCAGGAGGGCTATTCCCGCGCTCTGCTCACCGCGCGGTTCGAGGCCAGGGAGGACGAGGTACGCGCCGTTCCCATGCCCTGGTCCGGACTGGATGGGGACCGGGACCTGTTCTCCTGTGTGCTGGACACTGGGGACTATGTGGGGCTGGTGTGGTACACCTTCACGCTGGAGCGGCTGGACGGGAAGAAGAGCCAGCAGCTGGGTCCCTATCAGCTGACTGTGTACGACGGCGGAGAGGAGGTCCCCGCCTGGTTCGGAGAGGGGATGACCTATCAGATCTTCCCCGACCGCTTCCGCCGTACCCGGGTCCCCAAGCCCGATGGGCTGGTGGGCGGGCGCTGGGTCCACTCCGCCTGGCAGGAGGAGCCGGAGTACCGCCCGGACCGGAACGGCGAGATCCGCAACCGGGATTTTTTCGGCGGGGACCTGCGGGGCGTGATGGAGAAGCTGGACTATCTCCACGGCCTGGGGGTGACGACCCTCTACTTCTGCCCCATCTTTGAGGCGGCAGAGAACCACCGCTATGGCACAGCGGATTACAGCCGGATCGACCCCATGCTGGGCTGTGAGGAGGACTTTTCCCAGCTCTGCCGGAAGGCCCACAGCCTGGGAATGCGGGTGATGCTGGACGGGGTGTTCAACCACACCGGCTTTGTCAGCCGCTACTTCAACGGGGACGGCTTCTACCCGGAGCCGGGAGCCCACCAGAGCCAGGACTCCCCCTGGTATTCCTGGTACAGCTTTCAGCAGTGGCCCGACCGGTATGAGAGCTGGTGGGGGATCTACACCCTGCCTGCAGTGAACGAGCACGACCCATCCTATCGGGAGTTCATCTTCGGCGGAGAGAACTCAGTGGTCCGCCGGTGGCTGCGGGCGGGGGCGGACGGCTGGCGGCTGGATGTGGCTGATGAACTGCCAGACGACTTTGTCCATGGGGTCCACGCCGCTGCCCGGGCGGAGAAGCCGGACGCAGTGGTCATCGGCGAGGTGTGGGAGGATGGCTCCACCAAGGTGGCCTACGGTGTGCGCCGCCGCCACATCCTGGGGGGGCACTGCGACGGGCTGATGAACTACCCCTTCCGCGGCGCGGCCCTGGACTACCTCCGGGGCGGGGACGCCCGGGACTTTATGGAGGCGATGGAGACTCTGCGGGAAAACTATCCCCGGTTCGCCTTCTACTCCGCGATGAACTCCCTGGGTACCCACGATACCTCCCGTATCCTCACCCTGCTGGGCGTGGGGAGCGAGTGCCGGGACCGCTCTCGGGAGTGGCGCGCCGGCTTCCGCATGGACCCGGAGCAGCGCCGCCGGGGGAAGGAGCTGCTGAAGCTGGGGGCCGTCCTGCTGTTCGCGTTCCCCGGCTCCCCCACGGTGTACTACGGGGATGAGGCGGGGATGGAGGGCTTTGAGGACCCCTTCAACCGTCGGACCTTCCCCTGGGGCCGCGAGGACCCGGAGCTGCTGGACTGGTTCACCCGCCTGGGCCATCTGCGTCAGGAGTCCGCCGCCCTGCGCCGGGGCGATATCCGCTATCGGGCGAGCGACGGGCCGCTGCTGGCCTTTACCCGCACCTGCGGGGAGGAGACGGTCCTGGCCGCATTGAACGCCGGGGATCAGGCTGCCGTCCTGCGCCTGGAGGACGGGGAGCGGGTCCAGCCGCTGCTGGGCGCGGCCCGGCTTCAGACCGCCCCCCAGGGGCAGGTCCTGACACTTCCGCCCCGGACCGGGAGTCTGCTGCGCCTGCTGGACGGCCTGGAGGAGGATCAGGCGTACGCTGATTGAAGAGAAAACGCCCCGGAGCGGCGGGATCTTCCCCGTGGCTCCGGGGCGCTTTCGCGTGGAGCGCAGCTGAAAGCGGGGGAACAGATCCCGAAAATTTTGGAAAGTCCCCGCCGGAATGTGGAATAAAACTTGACATGACACCCGGTTCCATTTACAATGATATGCAGGACAAAAGTGAAAAACTTGGGGGATGTTTTTCAGTTGTCGCAAGGAGACAGGCCGCGACACGGGCTGTTCCTTGCGGCTCCTTTTATGCTGTCTGACCCGGCGGAAGAGCTCCGCCGCCGGTGGAACACCATATTTCCGCGGCTGTGCCGCGGCGGGGAGAGGAGCGCCCCAACATTGATTCTGATTTGGAGGTGTCAAAAGCCAAATGTTACCCTATGTCATTGCGGCGGTCCTGGGCCTGGCCCTGGGCGCGGCACTGGTCTATGTGTTCGGCGTCCTGCGGGAGCGGAAGCAGGCGGACGAGGATCTGAACTCCGCCAAGAACCAGGCCAAGCAGATCGTCAACGACGCGTACAAGAGCGCGGAAAATAAGAAGCGTGAGGCCCTTCTGGAGTCGAAGGAGGAGATCCTCAAGGCCCGCAACGAGTATGAGCGGGAGGAGAAGGAGCGCCGGAGCGACCTTCAGAAGCAGGAGCGCCGGCTCCAGCAGAAGGAAGAGAACCTGGACTGCAAGACGGAAAACATGGAGCGGAAAGAGGAGCACCTGTCCAACCGCTTGGCTCGTCTGGAGGCTACCCAGGCGGAGGCTGAGCGGCTCAAGCAGGAGCAGGTGGATATGCTGGAAAAGATCTCCGGCTTCACCGCGGAGGAGGCCAAGGCCTATCTCCTCAACCAGCTGGAGGCCGATGTGACCCATGAGTCCGCCATGAAGATCAAGGAGATCGAGGCCCGGTTCAAGGACGAGGCCGACACCAAGGCCCGCGAGATCCTTTCTTTGGCCATTCAGCGCTGCGCCGCCGACCATGTGGCGGAGGCGACAGTATCCGTGGTGCCCCTGCCCAACGACGAGATGAAGGGCCGCATCATCGGCCGCGAGGGCCGCAATATCCGCACCCTGGAGACCCTGACCGGGGTGGACCTGATCATTGACGACACGCCGGAGGCCATCACAGTCTCCTGCTTCGACCCCGTCCGCCGGGAGATCGCCCGGCTGGCCCTGGAGAAGCTGATCCTGGACGGCCGCATCCACCCCGCCCGCATTGAGGAGATGGTGGAGAAGGCCAAGCGTGAGGTGGACGCCACCATCAAGGCCGAGGGCGAGCGCGCCATCTTTGAGACCAATGTCCACGGCCTGCACCCGGAGCTGGTCAAGCTCCTGGGCCGGATGCGCTACCGTACCAGCTATGGGCAGAACGTGCTCAACCACTCCATCGAGGTGTCCCACATCGCCGGCCTGCTGGCCGCCGAGATCGGCGCCAACGTGACCGAGGCCAAGCGCGCCGGCCTGCTCCACGACCTGGGCAAGTCCATCGACCACGAGGTGGAGGGCTCCCATGTCACCATCGGCGTGGAGCTGGCCCGGAAGTATCACGAGAGCGAGGCGGTCATCCACGCCATCCACGCCCACCACAACGATGTGGAGCCCCAGACTGTGGTGGCCTGCCTGGTCCAGGCGGCCGACGCCATCTCCGCCGCCCGCCCCGGCGCCCGGCGGGAGAATCTGGAGAACTATATCAAGCGCCTGGAGAAGCTGGAGGAGATCACCTCCTCCTTCCCCGGTGTGGAGAAGTCCTTCGCCATCCAGGCCGGCCGCGAGGTCCGCATCATGGTCAAGCCCGAGGTGGTCAGCGAGGATCAGATGGTCCTTCTGGCCCGGGACATTGCCAAGAAGATCGAGGACGAGCTGGAGTACCCCGGCCAGATCAAGGTCAATCTCCTGCGGGAGACCAAGGCCATCGAGTACGCCAAATAAAACAGAGCCAAAGGCGCCTCAAAGCGCATTTAAAAAACAGCTTCCCTGCCGCATTGCGGCAGGGAAGCTGTTTTTTGGATAGAAAGCCCGTGTGGAAACGGAGGACTCCGTTCCCACACGGGCGTCTGTGTTTCGCTAGGCGTGAAAAGAATGCCTGCCGAGCTCCGCGAGCAGGGTGGCGTGATGTCCTTTGCAATGTCTGAGGCCCTCTTGCAATTTTGCTCAAAATGCTCCACGCTGCTGTGCTCTGAGGTGTCGGTGATGCAGCGGATGGCAAGAAAGGGGATGATATTGACGTAACAGACATGGGCGATGGCTGCGGTTTCCATATCCACCGTCAGGGGGGCGAGTTCCGCGCAGATTTTCGCCCGGCGGTGATGGGTGATAAAGGACTCGCCCGTTGCCATCCGGCCCCAGACCACCTTTCCAACGGGGCTCATTCCGGCGACTGCGGACCGTGAAAGGCGGATCAGACCGGGATCCGCCGGAAAAGATAGAGAGTCCATCCATGGATGAAATTCAGTCAAAATATCCGGCGCGACATCGTGGTAGCAGGCTTCTGTGGAAATGACAGTGTCGAATACGTCCAGGTCCGGCGCCATGCCGCCTGCTGTTCCGGCATTGATGATCGCATCCACGCCAAACAGATCGATCAAAAGCTGTGACGCGATGGCGGCGTTCACCTTGCAGACTCCGGAGAACAGGGCGGCCACGTCTATGCCGTTGATCCGCCCCGTATAAAATTTCAGCATGGCTTTTTCGGTGACGCAGCACCCCTTGATCAGGGGGAGGAACGGGGCCAGCTCGTCATCGCCCGCGCATAGAATACCGATTTTCATGGGGTCACTCCTTCTGTGGACTTGGAAGCGGGTCCCAAACAGGGCCAGCCGCCTGGCCCTGTTCAAGTCTCCAAAATGCCGTTGACCCGGCCGAGGATCGTGCCCATACAGCGGAATTCATCCGTTTCCTTCACCAGAATATCCGTGTCAATGACATTGAGCGCCCGGAGGCGGCGCTCTCCCTGCTCGTGGAACAATGTGCGGAGATAGTAGATCCCGTTGAGGCAGAACAGTCCCATCTCATTATGCTTCGCCTGCCTTCTTTGAAGCGCCAGAATATCGTGGTTCCGGAAGACAGGCAGATACTGATCCACCTGGATCTGAAAGCAGAAGTCAGTTCCCTTGGGCAGGTCCTTGAGCGCGATGCGCACGCTGCTCACCTTTGCCTGCATCAAAAAGCCAGTGTGGATCTTTCGCACACCGGGCAGATAACAGGGGAGGGTGAGTTGATTCCCCGCTGTGGTCCGGCTGTACTCCTCATTGATGATAAGTCTTACAAGCCGCTTTCCTTCCTCGGAAAGCTCCCGGTATTTTTTGATGGCATCGACCTCTTCCCTGCTGAGGCTATGCTCATAGATTTTACTGATTTGGCTGTTGCCGAGGTAATCGGAGTACATATAGTTGGCATCGACCTCCAGCACATTGATCAGGGAAATCAAAATGTCGGGCTTCGGGGTGCTGATACCATTTTCATAGTTCGCGATGGCGGACGGTGTGACACAGATCTTCGCGGCCAGTTGTGGCCTGGTGAGGCCCATTTCCTGTCTCCTCTGCCGTAATTTATCCCCCAGACTCATGTGAGGTCCTCCTTATCAGATACTGCAATGACTGCAATCCCTATTTCGTGCCTCCAAATCTCTTGCTCACCAGAAAATATTAACAAGAAATTTGTAAAAATCGGTTGACTTTCAAGAATATTTGTTGTAAGCTAGAGATGATGTTCGTGATACATGGATATATGTACTGTGAATTACATACAGTGTCATATTGTGTTATTAAAGTGTTATGGATAATACTATGTCAAAACACGGCGCTTGTCAACCCAGAAATGCGCATAATCTACCGCGGATGCGGCGAAATCATAATCGCAGAAAGGATAGTTTAGAATGATACAAGATGAGATCACAGACGTCCTGTTGCGTGCAAGGATCCCGGCAAAAAAGGCTTCCTCTATATTCACGACGCGTTAGAGATCATGGATCAGGATCCCTACTATTTTTCCGGCAAGGTCTGCGCCCTGTACACAAAGATCGCCAAACAGCACGGAGCGAGCTTTTCACAGGTGGAGCGCGGGATACGATACGCGTTTAAGAGCGCTTTGACGCATGGGGATTCTAAGTCGGTGGAGCATTATTTGGATCCCGTCAATACCCAAAACTCCAATGAACTTAAGGTCCTGTTCCTGCGTTGGAAGCAGGAGGCACAGGAGGCACATCAGACACAGAAAATTTCGTGCAACAACCTGTCAGCCTGCCGCGCGCAGATATACAACGAGATCCTGGCGGAGATGAAAGCTTTGGCGTCCGGGATCCAACAGGCCGTCTCAAGCGCCACATCCCGTCAGAAAGCGATATAAAGAGGGATCTGCTGAATATCGAAATGGGAGCGTCATGTCAAAATGAAAATGGATCAAAAAACGCCAGCTGCGTTTCCGCTTGCCACTTATGAGCCTGATGTGAGCGGGGAGGTGGAGCGTTGTATCGAGAAAGCTGTGATGGACCTGCTGAGCCAATGTGTGTTCAGTGGGATCATGATCACCTATGCCGCGCCGGGATTTCCTCTCTACTACATAGATGAGCGGATGCTGGCGTTGTTGGATTATTCAAGCCAGGCGGAGCTGATCGCCGCGAATGGCCAGGCCATGATCAATTGTATTCGGCCGGAGGACCGGGTAGGGCGGCAGGCTGAGATCGCGCAGGCCCTGCTCAATGGCGCCAGCTATACAACAACATATCGGATGATGTGCAGGGACAGGGGACATATCTGGGTCAAGGAAACGGGCGTGCAGAGACGCCTGCCCAACGGAGCGTCGGTGCTGGTCAGCCTCTGCCTGGATATTACCGGGCAAATAGAGGCTCAGGCTGAGCTGGAGTCTATCGTACAGTGTCCAATTGGCGGGATTTTTCGGGCCAGAATGGATCACGGCTTTACTCTGATCTATGCAAATGACTACTACTATGCATTGCACGGCTTCACAAGAGAGGGCCTGCGCAATCAATTTGGAAATAAAACGATCCATTTGGTTCATCCGGAGGATATTGACCGGCTCGATGAGCAGCTGAGAAACACCATCGAGCAGGGAAAAGAGACTGTCAGCCTGGAATACCGTGTGGTCCGCCCTGATGGAAAGACTGTGTGGCTGCTGATGAATGGATCCCTCTCTGAACATCGGGGCAATATGCTTCTTACCGGTATGGTGATCGACATCTCACATCAAAAGTTCATGGAGGACCGGCTGTGCTGCAAGAGCCGCCGTCAGCGCGCGCTGTGTGTGAAAAACCGTGGACCCGTTGATTAGGTTGGAACGACGCCGCGCTCTGTGGCGCGCTCTCTGACTGTGTTCCGCTTCGGTGGCCTCTTTCCGTGCCTCAGGTGAAATGGAGGACATTCCTGTCTCCCCCTCGATCTATTGGCTCCACAAGTGCCTGAAAGGTCCAGCAAGCCGGGTCTGCCGCACTGCTCAAAAAATCACCGCCGAATGGGCAGGTGCTCGTAAGAAAGTGATTCACTTAAAATTACGCTTACGGAATCTGTCAGACAGAATTGGAAAAAGCAGGGGAATCATTCTTTTTCAGAATGATTCCCCTTATCAACATATCAAAAAACCACGCTGGTGTCGGGGTTTTCTGCTATAATAGAGAAAAAGGGGGCCTAAGGATGGAAAATTGGAGAAAGGACTCTCGAAAAGATATCGTGATGGTGGATGTAGATGCCTTAGTCCCCAAGGATCATTTGTTGCGCAAGATAGAAGCTGTAATGGATTATGAATGGCTGTATGCACGTCTAAGTCCATATTATTGCGCAGATAACGGCCGTCCCGGAGCAGATCCAGTGGTGTTGATCAAAATGGTACTGCTTCAGCATCTGTATGGGATCCCATCATTGCATCAGACACACCGGGAGATACAGGTAAATATAGCATACCGTTGGTTCTTGGGATACAGTCTACTGGAAGAGATCTCTCATTTCGCACCGGTAAGTTATGCTTTTTGCAAGCGATTTCCTCCAGAGATAAGCGAGGATATCTTTGTGTATATCCTGAACAAGGCATTGAATCACCGCATGGTAGACCCCAGTATGATTTTTATAGACGGGACCCACATCAAGGCATCTGCAAATAAAAAGAAGTTCCAGAAAGAACAGGCAGCCAAGACGGCAAAGGTGTACGGGGAGCAGCTTCGTAAAGAGGTCGCCGAGGAACGCCGAAATCTGGGGAAAAAGGACAAGGATGATGATGAGAACTCTGGCAGCTGCACCGGAGGAGGTACGGTTGAAAAAACAGTATCAAAAACCGATCCTGACTGCGGTATGTTCGTAAAAGGTGTACATGAGCAGCAGTTCGCATACGAAGCACATACAGTTTGCGACAAACACGGGATTGTATTGGGCGTGGAAGTGACCGCCGGAAATGTCAGCGACAGTGTTGCATGGGACGCAGTATACGACCAGGTAACAAACATTTTTCCCGAAGTTAAATTCGTGACGATGGACGCCGGATACAAAACACCCTGGATCGCAAAGAAAGTTCTGGAAGACAGCAGAATCCCCATCCTTCCCTATACCCGATACAAGGGAAAGAAAGATAAATTTAAGCCTTGGGATTTTACTTATGATGCAGCAACAGACAGCTTTACCCATGAACTGCGGCATACGACTACAAGTTAAAGAAGGGAAACGGACCTACCGCAGCTCTCCCAAAATCTGCAAGGACTGTCCCTGCAGAGCTGTTTGTGGCGCAAATGAACGCGGACAGCGGGTGCTCACAACGCATATCTGGCAGGAATATCTCGATTTGGTCGAACAATTGAGAAAAACCGAACGTGGCAAGCAACTCTATGCCATGAGAAAAGAGACCATAGAGCGTGTTTTTGCCGATGAAAAAGAAAAGCGCGCCATGCGTTATACGCACCACCAAGGTCTGGCACGGGTTTCTGCTTGGGAGAGGCTTAAATATGCTACCATGAATCTCAAAAAGATCTCTGTTTGGAGGTGGAATGCTTCCAATTTTGCTTCTTATATCATGATTTTTGCGCCATTTAATTCCAAAATGTCTGTCCTCGTGTTTTGAGTACTGGCGTTCTTTGACAAGCTGTAGAAAAACCGCCTAAACAGGCGATTTTTCTGCGAAAGGTGGTCCGAGTGGGGAGACTCGAACTCCCGGCATCTTGCTCCCAAACTAATGTCTAACCATCCAACGGCACATTTTGTGGCCTTTCCATCCCTTTTCGGTGGGGTAGCACTTCCTTTGCAGCCCTGTTCCATCCGTTGTTTCCATATATTTCTCTCAGCGTATGGGTCAGGATATGGGTCAAAAGAAATCTTCCTATAATTTGGTGAATTACAGGAATGTTCTCTCGTGATAAGTAAGAGAAACCACCCAAAAGTAATCGAAATATCTTTTCACGGCGGTGACGCGAACAGAAAAATATGTTAAGTACGAAAAGATATTGGAACAGTACAGCTTATTGCAGCACCCATCTCTGCCCATCGGGGAATTCCATCAGGGTGCCGGGGATGACTTCCGCAATCTCTCCGGTTGGCCAGCGGCGGATGACCGTCTCCTCCCGGTAGTCTGGGTCTTCGAACCAGCGAGTAAAGTAAAGATTGTCTCCCTCCCGACTGTAAAATGTTTCGGTATTCCCAATTTCAAACTCTGCTGTCTCCGGCCAGAGAAACTGGAGTCGTTTTTCAAAGCTATGTCTGACCAGCATGAGGGGTGACTGTTGGAACATTAGATTATAGCAGTCCTTGATTGCAGACCGGGATAGTTCGGCCCGGAGCGTCAGCTGCTCTGGTGTGGGATTGTACTGGAACACATAGATTTTGCCTGCTGGAAAATCTGCCATCAAGATTTGCAGTCTTCCATTTTCAAAGCCGGGAGCGCCAAAATACTGCCCCTCGTGGGCGACGATAGGCTCCACGGTGTGCCCGTCGGGATAGTGGAGGAATAGCAGGCGGTTCTGTTTGATGGGGTGACCATCCTGGTATAGCTCCTCCGCCTCATACAGGTCACCGCTGACATAGTCACAGCACCAATACCACTCCGCAGAGCCGCTGACAGGCCGCATATTATATAGGCCCTTCGTTGAAATGATCTTCATCGTGTGCCTCCTTTGCATTGCTAATTTTTCATGGCCTCAAAAGTATACGGATGAACAAAAGACCGCCCAAAATCAAAAGAACTATCACCCAAATGAATTTTTTCTCTCTGATACCACGGAAAATTTCACAGGTATAGGTAATGATTATTAGGATTGCCCCCACAAAGCAGAGTAACAACCCGATTGGAGTACCAATGCAAAATAGAGGTTCCGGATCGGCTGCGCCGGAGACGATTATTCCCAATAGAATGCTCAAGCCCAGTACACCGATGAGCAGGGCAATTTTGAATAATCGAATATTTGAATTGTGCTTCATTTCTGAGTCTCCTGATTTTTATATGGATTCTACACCCGAACAAAGCCATTCTGCCAGAGCATTTCTCCGATTTTGTGTCGGCGGATGCACCACTCCTGATGTGGGCACTGGAGCTTCAGGTAATCCAGCTCGAAGGTAGCCTGTTCCTCCGTCAAAAAGAAGTCGCTCTTGATAATGTTCACAGGCTCGCCGTCCTTTGTTTCGTCCCATCCAGCGAATTGCCAGACGAAATCAGGCAGGCTCTCCCTTTGGACATTATGGATGGACTTTTCCTCCACACGATAAGTACAGTCATAGTCACAAAAGCCCGGCACTTGCTTCAAATAGTGGGCGGCAACCGCTTCTGCCTGGGCTCTTGTCCCAAACAGACCAATGAAGAAGTCCTCCCGATGCGTCTTATCCGACAGCTCAAGATCCGTCAGGTTTAAAGAAAACAGCGTCATATCAAAGCCCCCGATCCGGTAGGTGTTTATATCATCAGGAGCCCAGAAGCCCGTTGTCGATGATTTCGACCCAGTGCTCTACCCGCTCCTTCAAAAAGTCCCGCAGGTCAGAAACCGTTCCTGCGGTCAGATCTTTTTTCTGCAAAATCAGGAATCGCTTGTCGAAGATAACCAACAGCAGATCCTGCGTCTCCAAGACCTGTTTGAAATCAGTGTATGGAAACTGGGCGGACGCATTCCCTGATGTGTTCACAGTCATCGTTTCTTCAGAAAAGATGACCTGCATGTCAGCCTTGCCCGCAGCAAAGTCGGCACGGTCCCTGCCCGCAAGTACCTTTCGAGCCGCCCGCTCGAAGGGGTCACGCCGCCTGCGGACGAGCAGGGATGCCAGGGCGACGATCAAATATTGGGCGGCCAGATATACCAGGATCGCCATCTCATCGGGATCGCCCAGTACTGCTGAGAGGAAAAAGATTCCGGCCAACAGGCTTAGGATGCCCAGCGTTTTTGGCAAATACCGCCAGAGCTCTACGACACCGGCACCAAGGCATAGCCCACCTGCAATGGATAGCAGGAGCGAGTCTGGAGTGAGAAAAGCTGTGGGAAGTAATAGCAACGCCATGATCCAGTTAACCAGCCCCAGGATCTGCCCCTTTCGGCGGCGTCTGGCCCGAAGCGCTGCGGGAGTTTTTTTCGTCCGGTTCAGCCGGTCAGTCGCAGCCCACAACTTGGGGCAGACTGCACGGGAAACGAACTCCATTCGAACCTCCAAAGCCTGACTTACCTGGGGGATCAGGGCGTCCGGTTCCAGAGGGGTGCATTGAAATACAAAGTTTTGTTCCATTAAAGGCCCCTCATTTCTTCTTCAAAATTTTTCATTGCCATCTGTCGAGTGGGAAAATCGGCAAGAGTGCAGGAAAACGGCGCGCCAAACAAAGGCTGGGATAACTGTTCCACCCAATGCGTCAGCACCTTCGGGGAGAGGGGCCGCTCCTCCCGGAGAAAGATCACCCCGTAATAGGGCGGTACAGCCGGGGAAAGCAGCTGCGTCAGAGGGGCGCCGCTCTGGGCTGGAGTATTACAGAAAGCCAGATCCGGCGAAAAATGCGGATAGTACAGCGCCCCGACGAACAAATCCTGCTCACCATTCCTGAGCCGCTCGGCCTGCTTCAAAAAGTTGGGATGATCCGGACTCTCTGGCTTTATAAACTCGCCGTCCTGAATCATCTGATGGAGCGCAGGCAGGTTATAGAAGTCAAAATGAAAAAAGGAGTTTTCTCCAGCCTCGTCCTCGGTGAGAGAAAATTCGGCCCCGTTGAAGGTATCCCAGTCCTTGCCGCAGCGATAATAGCCCCACCAGTAGTTCCAGTCATGGATGTGCAGATATTTGGTGTGTTTCATCAAGACATCCCCCTTTTCGGCACAAGCCTTAATCCCAAAAGTTAAACAGAATTTCCCCGATCGTGTTGGGTTGCCAATAGCGCAGCTGCTCTTGCTCTGCCGGAGCCAGTGCATCCAGCAGCACCACATCGATGGATCGTTCCAGCAACGAGGGGGAGAGCAGCTGATTCGGCGGAAGCAGGGCGGCCAGCATAGCTGAGGGCGCTGTAAATCGGAGCGGCTGTGCTTCCCAGCAGTCGGAACAGGCCAGATGGCCGGTATATGCGTTCATGAACAGAATTTCTGTTCCACTGTTTCGGACGATTTGTGCGGCATAAAAGTTTTTCCCGCATAATGAAGTGTCTGTTTCTCCCACGGTGCACCGGCTCTCTCGGGCCAGCTGATAGACCAGCTGTAAGAATTCCCCTCGCTGGATGGGCTCCCGGAATGTGCCCGCTTCAAAAAATCCTGTGGCTCCAGCTGGTAGCTGCATCATGTTCCCTCCTTGTACGAGAGTGATCCTCGGTCCGATTTTTAATGCCCAATTTTACCATAGAGACACGACCAAATTTTTTCTAAATCATGAACAAATAACAATTTAAGAAAATCTTAAACGGATAGGGGGTGAGAACAGGGATTTTATCATCGGACCACGGAACCGAATCTGAACCCCAGCAACGGTACCGATCAATAGCGGGCTACAGGATGACCAGAGAACACGAGCTCCTACTCAAAGATTGCGCCGCAAAACAAAATAAAAGACCATAGTTCATTTTTGCTGCGATTGACGTTATCGAATATTTGTTCTATAATCAAGATAGGCGAAAGCCAAAACTCGCAGCTTTCCGGTGAGGTCCACACCCCGGTGGGACCTCAGACATTCATGGGCCTCGTAGGGCACAATGACCACCCTGAACGAAGGAAACTTCCATGAAGGTCTTCAGTATTTGGCGCTGTGCCGGCAGCGCGGGTGTGTACTTTTCCGTTGAGAGCGGAAAGGACATGAATGAACGACACAGTCGTTGTGATCTATAATGGGGAGCCAGTATCAGTGCCAAAGGAGGTCGCAGACTTCCTGGAGCAGGATCGGAAACGGCAGCAGGCACAGGATAAGCAGGACGACAGGCATCTGAGTAAAAGTGAGTTTGAAACGGTGCTGTTCTGTTCAGAATGTGTCAGGCGTCCCGTGGAAGATGAAGCGCTCCGGAACCTCCGGCTTGAAAATCTGCGGAAAGCCGTCAAGGATCTGGGTGAACAAAGCCGTGAACTCATCGACCTTCGATATGGCAGGGAACTGACCATGGAAGAGATCGGCAAGGTCTACGGCATCTCAAAAGCGGCGGTATCAAAGCGGCTGAAAACACTCCACGAAAAGTTGAGGGGCTCTGTCACATGACAGGGCCCCTCAACTTTTTTATTTTTCTGGTTTACAAATCGGCTGTAAGTGTCCTTATCAGTAGAGGGTAAATTCTCAATGTCTGAAAATCTGGTTGAATGGCCGCAGCCAGAGTGCCCTCATCAAAATCACAAAGAGGAGTGGATCGATCATGGATCAGTTTCAAATGGATCATCAGGCTTTGTATCATCTCTTAAAAATCAAGTGCGAGCGGGAAACGTTGGATGATATCCTCCAAGGGATGCGTACGCTTCTGGCGGATGAAGCGATGCCAACAGCGGAGCAGGTCCGCGCATTTCTTCAGGCCCCGGATGGCGATACAGCCCTTGACCCCCAGCAGCAGATGGTGGCAATGGATCAGATGCTTCAGTGCATGGAGGTGAACTTTCGTACCTGCTGTGATCTGCTGCGGTATCAGCAGATGAAGAAGGCAAGCGCGGTCCGCGACATGGATGAGTTCCTGGATGTGCTCTATCCCGGGAATACGGAGGAAGAACAGGATGAAAGTGTCTGAGTACAAGTCCTACAAGGACCTGCCTCTGTTTCTCAATGCGGAAATCGTGTCGAAGGTCCTGGGCATCGCACCATCGTCCGCCTACGAACTCCTGCATGAAAAGGATTTTCCTTCTCTGCGGATCGGCAACCGTATCGTGGTGCCCAAGGAACCGTTCATCCAGTGGGTGGATGCGCACACAGGAGGGAACGGATGAAGCAGCGGAGCAACGGAAATTTTTTCTCTCTGCCCAATGAGATCTTCCTTCTGGGACTGCGTCCCGGCGAGCTGGCGGTGTACAGTTACCTGCGCCGGTGCGAGGACCGAGGGACGCACCAGTGCTGGCCCAGCTACAAGACCATTGGAAAAGCGGTGGGCATGAGCGAGAACACAGTGCGTAAGTACACACTGCGGCTGGAAGAACGGGGACTGCTCTCCACCGAGCCCACCGAGGTGGTGACAGCAACCGGGCAGAAACGAAACGGAAATCTGCGCTACACCCTCCGGCCCGTTCAGGAGTGGATCGCAGCACACTATGACCGCCAGCTGGAGCAGTTGGAGATGACCACAGCACGTCAGAAAGCTGCGGCGATGCAGGACAAGTGCAGCGGCCTGTGAGCCGCTGTGTGCGGCTTGTCAGCTCTGGGGGACGAGGATACCTCCCCCTCATACGAAGCCTAAAAAAACGCCTTGGAATGCAGATTGTAACGAGGATCACAGGGGGGTGTCGGAGGACGATGCCCACCCTCGGGTGGGGCAAGCATAGCGTCCGGCTATACGCCGGTCGCACTCGCCGGGGCAGAGCAC
Organism: Clostridiales bacterium; assembly: GCA_902363045.1. Taxonomy (GTDB): domain Bacteria; phylum Bacillota; class Clostridia; order Oscillospirales; family Oscillospiraceae; genus Lawsonibacter. The sequence continues at coordinate 36,022 of CABIYX010000003.1, read as the reverse complement.
CGGCCCCCCCTGCCCCCTAAAGGGGGAGAAAGGAGAAAAATGCAGAAGAAAAAAACGGCCATCATCACCGCAAGGATGACACCGCAAACAAAGGCAGAGATCCAACACCGGGCCAAACAAGCCGGGATGACTGTCACCGATTACCTGGTCACCTGCGCCCTGGACAAGGAAATCATCCAGGTAAACGGTCTGGACGAGATCCTGTCTGAACTGAAAGCCCAGGGCAGAAATCTGAACCAGCTCACCACGCTGGCCAACATGGGCCGTATTCAGTTCCTCCGCAGCGATGAACTCATCGACCGGTACGCTGATCTCTATCAACGGATGACCGGTATCGCCAGGGGGGGACGGTAGTGGCGACCTTCACAGCGGTGCGAAACAAGAAGCAAACAGCAGGAACGATGGCAGGCGTGATGAAGTATGTAGTCCAGAGGAAGAAAACTATGCTGGGTGACCGCTGGATGGTTACCGGACACAACTGCGTGGCCCAGTCCTCCTACCTGGAGATGGTCACCACCAAGCGCCGCTTCCAAAAGACGGACGGGCGTCAGTTCTATCACTTCGTCCAGTCCTTCTCTGCCGTGGATGATCTGACACCCCAGGAGGTCAACGCCATCGGAATCGAGTTCGCGCAGAAGCAGTTCCCGGACTATGAGGTCCTGGTGGCCACCCACATGGACACCAACCACCTGCACAACCATCTGGTGGTCAACAGTGTGAGTTGTGCGGACGGCAGAAAACTCCACCAAAATGCCGCCGACCTTCAGCGGCACCGGCAGGTGAATGATGAGATCTGTATGACCCACGGGCTAAGTGTGCTGGAGCCGCCGAAAAAGCACACCCGGAAACGGCAGATGCGGTCTGGGGAGTATCAGGCAGGACTCCGTGGTGACAGTTGGAAGCTGGATCTGATCCAGGCGATCAATGAAGCGCTGGAGTACGCAGACGACCGGGAGAGTTTTATCGAGAACATGGAGTACGAGGGTTACGAAGTCAACTGGGTGCCAACTCGGAAGCATATCACATTCACCTGTCCCAACGGCAGAAAGTGCAGAGACAGCAGTCTGCACGATGAGACCTTCCTGAAAGAAAATCTGGAGAAGCTGTTCGCCTACCGCCAGGCCACGGGCTTCTGTCCCGGCACTCTGGAGCCGGACGAAGGATGGATGGGGGAACTGGCTGCCGGGTTGGTGCAGCTGGGCAGGGCGCTGGAGAGAGAAGCGGACCTTCCGCAGCTCCCCACACCGCCGGTCTGGACAGACAGCAAGCTGCGCCGCCGGGAAGCGTTGAAGAAGCTGGCCATGGGGCAGAAGCTGAGCCACGACACCGACCAACAGCAGACCATGTAGTGACGCGGCCCCCCTCAAAGATTGCGTCGCAAAACAAAGATAAAACCCTTTGTCCGGAAGGAAAGTGTGAAATCTTTGATAACTCCAGCCCAACAGCGTGGCTATTTTACAGAAGATGTAGTATGTTGTGTTGCTGATAGGAGGCGATCGATATGCCGAAAAAAAGAGCCAATGGCGAGGGAAATATCCGCAAGCGCAAGGACGGACGCTGGGAGGGTCGATTCACAGCGGGCCGGGACCCGGAGACCGGAAAACAGATTTTCAAGAATGTGCTGGGCAGGACGCAGGCGGAGGTCAAGGACAAGCTGAGAAAAGCGCAGGAAGCAGCTAAGGGGATCGACTTCACTAAAACGGAGTCCTACACGGTGGAGGAGTGGATGCGGGTCTGGTTTGAAACCTACTCCAAGCCGCAGATCCGGGAAACGACAGCGGCCTGCTATACCAACTACATTGAGCACCACATCATCCCCGGCATCGGCCATATCAAGCTGGAGAAGCTGACGTCCCGAGACATCCAAAAGATGTACAACCATATCAAGACCAACGGGAGGGTACCGCGATATAACAGCGTGAAGGAGGAGGGGCTGTCCAACCGCTTTGTTCGCGGGACCCACATGGTGCTCCACCAGGCGTTGGACCAAGCGGTGAAGGAACGGATCATCCCCAGCAATCCAACGAATGGATGCCGCATCCCACAGCTCGAGAAAAAGGAAATGAAGGTCATTGCACCGGAGCAGGTGGGCTCATACCTAAATGCCGCCAAGGAAAACGGGGTGCTCCCCATGTTCTATCTGGAACTGACCAGCGGCCTGCGCCGTGGGGAACTGCTGGCTCTGCTGTGGGAGGATCTGGACATCGCAGAACGGACGATCTCTGTGACCAAAACGCTCAGTGCCAAGACGGGGAAGATGACGGTCAGCCCACCCAAGACACAGAATTCGATCCGAAAGGTCGTGATCCCCACCGAAGCGGTAGAATTGCTGGTTGAGGAGCATGAAAAGCATCCGGACAGCCCATATATGTTCCCTTCTCCTGTGACGGGGAATATGTACCACCCGGATGCCATAGGGCGGGTACACAAGAAACTGCTCAAGCAGGCCGGATTACCGGATATCAGATTTCATGATTTACGCCATACCTTCGCAACACTGGCACTCCAAAACGGAGTAGATGTAAAGACTCTGTCCTCCATGCTGGGACACTACAGCGCGGGCTTCACTCTGGATACCTACACCCACGCTACCATGAAGATGCAGATCGAAGCTGCAGACAAATTGGGCGGTTTTATGGCGCAGACTGTCTGATGATGGCACATAATAAGGCGGGAGCAAATGGCATCATTGCTCCCGCCTATGATTGATGCGATATATTTGAAGTTTCTGTTCGGCATTGCTATCAATCAAAATAAATGTCGAGTTCCTTCAATTTATCTGCAAGTTCTTCATCCAGTTTATTATGATTGTCTGTAAAAGAATTTAAACTGCCTTCAGCTGTAAGAGGCATGTTTGTAAATTTCACAAACAGATTATAACAATCTTTAAAATCTGAGTATTCTTCATCAAAGGCTTTCGGATGCTTTGTCAAATCTTTAATCAGGGTTTCGGCTTTAGTCTGCAGAGTGTATATTTCATTAAGGTCATCTACAAAGTCTTGATCTTCATATAAACTTGACAGTGCATCGTTAAAGTCATCATAGAATTGCCCGCTGCCGCCATTAGCCTTAGTGTATTTATCGGTTTCCTCATCAGATGTTTGGAATATGCTATTCTTCCAAACATCTGTGATAAGAATGTTTGCAGTTTCAGCTTTTCTGGCCCCATCGGCTATCGTATTATATAAATCAACGAACTGATTATATGTGTTGACTGAGGAGGCATTAGAGTATAAGAACCACGCTCCGGCGATAAGTATGAGAAGAATAATGATGACAACTATGCCTTTATGTTTTTTCTTTGGAATTGGTTCCCCTACATAAGTTGCTCTATTTGGCATCGGATCTTCATCGGTTATCTGGACAGATGTGCCACAACTTGGACAAAATTGCATATCATCTTGAAGTTCCTTACTACAAATTGGGCAGTATCTCATATAAACCTCCTCAATGAAAAAAATAGTTAAAATCTCCTGGGATGTCTATTTCGAATACCAGATAAGTGGTTAAATACTGCATTAGACACTGCTATGCGTTGACTTTCCGCTGCCTTCCTTAGCTCGCGTTCTCTTTCAAGAACTGATTTTTTCGTTTCTTCAAAAATGGCTTGGATTGAAAGAATGTCATCATCTTGTATGGCACCAAATTCCTTCAAAAAATTCTCGGGCATTATGGGTAAAACCGTTGTATGGCAACGGACTTCTTTAGGGTCTGGTGCCGCAATACAAAGGAGATTTTTCTTTTCTGGCAAATAATTCTGTATAAAAAGACCATCTATTGGGGTCCTTATATTGGAAAATAGTGTGGTCCTTCGTTTCCACACCAATTCAAAGCAATCATCAACTTTCATTTTGTCAGTTGCATCAAAAAGCCAGACAACTTGATGCCCGCAGTTTTTATAAAAGCTGTTTCGATCCTCAAATTCTCCACTGCTTATGGGACTATGTTGAAATTCAATGACCGTGCCGTTGATTAGAATGTCTGCCCTGTGAATGATACCATCTTTTTCGACGATGACTTCTCTATTATGGAGAGGGAACTTTGACTGCCAGTCAAAATGCCAATCGCTCATATCATGTTTCCAGTTATCAAGGCAAGGAGTGTTTTTCTTGTGGGCGAAATGTGTGCGGATGTTCACCGAACTTGCGGCCTTCACCACAACAGGACTACTGCATACGGGGCAAAGGTAACTTTCACCGGGGATAGCTTCGTCTATTGAAATCCTCTTGTTATTCTCTGTCAGAGCCGTGAACATATATCATCCATCCAAAAACACAGTCAAACATGTTGTAGTCTGTTTGTATTTATAGTATATCAAACCCTATATAAATTGTCAATTTAACCAGCACTTGGAGACTTATGCAGGTGGTAATATACAGAAAAAGGCAGTAGATTTTATTGAAAAATCTACTGCCTTTTGGTCCGAGTGACTGGTCTCGAACCAGCGGCCTCGTGGTCCCAAACGCTTGAACCAAATTTTTTATGGTGATTTGTAGTGCTTTCCGGCACTTTCTGATCGGTATCAGATATTTTTTGACGCTCTTAAATCCGCTGTTTCCACGTGTTCCGGTCCTGACTGTGGTCAAATATGGGGTCAAAAACGCTTCCTGACCAGGGGCGGCAGGTGTCTGCCAGCCCCGTCCGGGAAGCGTTTTTTCGTGAGAGAAGTTACTCGATTTCCAGCAGTTGCTGGGCTGCATCCATAGCCGCTCGCTTATCCCGAATCTGTGGATCGTCATACGACTTCCTGCGGCACATCCAGCAGGAGCAGTGGATCTTCCCCTTGGACAGCCGTCCGGCGGCACCGTGTTCCCACGCAAGGACGTACTCTTCTCCTCCAAGCTGGCGGAGGATCGTTTCCTTGCGGTGGATCGTACGCATGCGCTGTTTGCGATAGTAACTGCGGTCTCTGTTCAATTGTGCTCACTCCTTGACAGTTCGGGCCGCCTGCAAGAGTCGTCAAGGAAACATGCTCTCTTACAGGCAGCCTATCTGCCAAGAAGAAAAACGGTGATAGCCCATCATTTCAATCCTTTCTGTTGTTTGGGATATTGTACCTCTGCCGGGGGTGTTAAGCAAGTCTTTTCTCAGCGGTAGGCGTATCAGTTTTTCACATACCTATTCAAAGAATAAGGGCCGAGGACCATCCACTATCTGCTCAACAGCCACTGAATGCCCGCAATGGTCCGTTCGATCCCCTGGACGAAGTGGTTTCCGGGATTCATCTGGAACACCGTGTCGATGCCCTTGCTCCGGTAAAAAGCCTGGATCTCCTCTGTATTTTCCTGAACTGTTTTCAGAACCGGATTGCGGGTCTTAGCCTCCTTGTCACCCAGAGAGAAGTAGATGCACTCCGGTCGGCGCTTCGGCTCGTGGGAGAAAATGTACTCCTTGAAACCAGGAAACCACAGAGAACCGGACATGCACCCTACCCTGGAGAACACATCCGTCCGATAGATGGCGTACAGAGCGAATAGCCCGGCCAGCGAGTACCCAGCGATCCCCCGCCATGCCGGAGGACTGGCCAAGTCTTTTTCTGCCCTGGGTATGATCTCCTCCACCAGTAGACGCAGGTAATCATCCGCCCCGCCGGTAAAGGGCTCCCCGTTCTTGAACGCCGCCGGGCTGTTCCACGGGGCCATGTCGTGGTTCCAGTCCAGATTGCTGATGGTCACCAAGGAAAAGGTGGGACAGCCAACCGCCTGTGCAGTCTCATATACCTTCTGCCCCTCATTAGAGTAAGTATTCAGGTAAATCACCGGGGCACCAGGAAAAGTAGCGGGAAAGACGGATGCGGTTTTCTTTTCCATGGTAGGGGCAATCATTTTGCGACACCTGCTCTCTGTGAAAATCCTCACCATTTACTTTAATTTTATTATACTGGAACAAATTCAGTTTCACAACGATAGTAAACTTACATATTTTCTATATATGATGGGTCGCGCCACATAACACGAAGGATCCGGGGCACGACAGGCTAAAAGTGTAGATTTATGTTGATAATATTCGCCAAATCGTGTATTATCAGAATTAAGAGGAATTTGCAGTATTGTCGATTAGGAGGGCCCAGATGGATTACATGACCATTTCTGATGCGGCTGCAAAATGGGGGATTAGTTCCCGCCGGGTTCAGATTCTGTGTGCCTCTGGCCGTATCTCCGGAGCAGAGCGCCTTGGACGAAGCTGGGCGATTCCAAAAGATGCTCAAAAGCCTGATGACGCCAGGATCAAAAGCGGGAAATATATCGGTTTTTCCGAGAAGTATCGAAAGAAAAAAGAATGTTCTGCCGAAAGTCCTGAAGCTTCTGACCATTGAAGGAGGCCGTTATGCAGATATTAGATAATGGCTTTATGTTCTGAGCAGTACGGATAAGAATATCAACAATCGAAGAGACAATTAAACTTCTAATTAAGACTTCGGCAAAATATTTTGGCGAAAGCAAAAAAATATAGACGAAAGCGTAATTTTGCGATAAAATATTCTCGTTTTCAGCCCGAGGCATCAATTTTCGGGCGATTAGGGGCGCTGGCCAATAATCTCCCAAATTGTATCTGCTATCGATTTCGTAAATGACAAGGGGTAGTGTAATGGAAACCAATATCGGTAAAAAAGGACGTTTCAGCTACAATAAGTTGTTCAAACTGCTGATTGATAAGGGAATCAAGAAAAAAAGCCTCTGCGAACTGGCTGAAATCAGCGCAACCTCTCTTGCAAAGCTCGGTCACGGCGGAAACACCAATACCGAGATCCTTTGCAAAATCTGTTGCGCCCTCGACTGTGATGTAGGAGACATCATGGAGTTGGTGAGAGAATAATCGGAGAGAGAGGTTTTCATTCATGCTGAATCGGGAAATCCCTTTTAGGCCAAGGCTCGAAGGTGATTTTCGTATCCGGTTTTACAATGCGGTATCCAGAATAACTGAGAACACGACTCTGGCCGATATCGAAAACATTGCGGATGAGGAAATCAAGTGGGTAACTTCTGAATGCACCTTCAATCTTAATCAACGAAAAAAATACAGAGCAGTTTGGTTCCTCTTCCGGGACCTTATCCATGCTTCGTGGAAGGCGTTTTATAGAGATGGCGTCCTTTACATGAACCTTCCAACCCTCAACGAGAATTCTACCCATGATGGGTCTGCCCCCGAGGTAAAGCAGTTGCTACGGAGTTGGATGAGTGAGAGTCGGCACGAGCGTCTGCTTACTTTTACCGACTTTATCAAGCATATGGAGGCTCGGAACTCTGCCGGATACGATATTTCCGAACTTATTGCAGACGGCCCTGAACTTGCCAACCGGTTAGAACAGGCGCACGCAGGAAGGATTAGTGTTAAGCAGGCAATCCAGCCATATCTGCAACTCGTTACGGAAAACGAACGGGACCAGTTTACCGGCCTTAAGATATCAGAGATTTGGAGATATTTCCGGCTGACATGGTCCACGCCTTCCGAGACTACTCCCGGAAGAACGATGCAATATCTCATCAGAGATGCCGCCCACCCCATGCATGCAGTCATGGGAATAGCATCCCTGGAAAACTGTGCCGTGCAGATCACTTGTAGAGATGATTATATTGGCTGGAACCAGCATGCTTTTATCGAGAATATCCTCACGCTGTCCGGCGATGATGCACGTCTTGAGTTCCAGCGTCTGCTGGGATATATCGAGGATGGTATCTCCGGCATCGACTATTCCGAGCTTTGTACAGAAATGACGGTCAGGAATCCAACGGATGAAGATATCCGTATGCTTCTTGATTTTGCAGCAGATGCAGAGCAACAGCGTCAGGATTCTCTCAGAAATTCTTCCGAAAACGGATACAACGATGATGAACGGAGCGAACTCGGAAGCATATCTACAAAAACAGAGCAAGCCCTTTACAACAGGAAACGGGCCGAGCAGCTTGCGAGATTGCTGATTGCCAAGAAAACACTCACCGACGTTGTAAACGATCCTGGTTATGATGAGAACTGGATTAATTTCTGCAAAAGCGAAACTGGTAGTTCTGTAATTCGCAATGCCCTCGTTGCTCAAAAGGCCAAGCATATCGGCTCCAGCCTCATGGAACTGAATGTTTGCGGAGCAATCCCGCCGTACAACGAAATCTTGGGTGGAAAACTCGTTGCTCTGCTTGCCACCTCTCCCCAGGTCGTCCATGACTATAAAACCCGATATGAAAACAAAGCCAGCGAAATTGCCAGCAGACTCAAAGGCCAGCCAGTATGTCGTCCAGCGGAGCTTGTCTATGTCGGCACTACGTCCTTATATTATGTTGGCTCAAGCCAGTATAACCGGCTTAAAATCCCCGGCGAGGTATTTGGATCGGATTTTGATGTCGTTTGGAAACGGCTCGGAATGACAATTGGCTTCGGCACGATGCATATCAGCAAGGCCACAACTCTTAGTCTCACCGAGGCGACAAGCGACGGATTTAACCGGATCAATCATGTGTTCGGCGAGGGTGCCAGCCCCAAAATGCGTCTTCTCACAATGGCAATCCGGGAACTCCTTGAGGCCACAAATGAGGACTCAAAGGATTTCTCGAAGCATGCCATGTCGAGAATCGTATATGGAGCCTGTCTTGCAACTAATACATCGGATTACCTGTTGGGCAAAGATGATAGACCGCACTACTACACCGATATGGAGCAGTATGAGACCGGAACGCAAAAAATTATAGATTATTGGTCTGAGCGTTGGCTCTCCAGCAGGCTGAATTATGAACCGATCTATGAGCGGATACGGGCGTTTGATAAAAACGCATTCATGGTCGGAAACCAAATTGATGGAGAAAAAGAGTGGAGTTTCCCCCAATTGGAGGTGGCACAAATGCCGGCGAATGACGAAGCAAAAGCAGGGCTCCAATTCGTTCGTGACTTCTATCGCGGTTCAAGCGGTTATGCGGATCACATTGCTCCCGAACGTCTATCTCTCATCCACCTGAAAACGAGACTTGATTCTGCGATTATAGACGCGGCAAAGGACGGAAAAGACATTGTCCTTACGGGCAATCCGGGCGATGGTAAGACACACATCATCAGAATAATGAAGCCCGCATTGGAAAAACTGGGCAAGCCCATTGAAATCGTTCTTGATGCCAGTACGCTATCAAATCGAGAGATTTTTGATGGCTGGGTCAATGCTCACGATAACGGGAAAGCGTTTGTCATTGCGATTAACGCTGCTGTACTCTACTCCGTGAATAAGGAGTACGGTAGTGCTTTTGCGCCCATTGCTGAGGCATACCGCGCAATGACATCCTCAATCGTTTTTCATAGCGAGGAGAGCAATCCTGATAGCGTGGTCGTATTTGATCTCAGCAAACGCGAGGTTCTTACTCAGGAGGTGCTTGCCCAGGCGATTACTAAACTCACCTCGAAAGAGCATTATAAAGAATGTGATGGATGCCCGTTGCACGCTGACTGCGTTGTAACAAGAAATCGCGCTTTGTTAAATGGTGCTCTGTTCCAGAAACGGCTGTCTATCGTCTTGGAACGAGTGGTTCTACAGGGGTATCACGCAACGCTGCGAGAGATGCAGAGTCTCATTGCTTTCCTGATCTTTGGCAACCGCACCTGCAAACAGTTGAATCAGACGGCCGGCAATGATGAATATGATATCGCTAATCTGGTCTATGCGGGCAAGGGTGGACTGTTTGACGCAATAAGGCGCAGTATCGATCCGGTCAAGATCTCGCACCCACTTTGGGATGAGAAAATCATTCTGAATGATCTCGAGGCAGACTCATGGGTGGAGAGTTACAAGATTCCTGCCGAGACCATCGCCTACGATAATGATGAGTTGTTCAAACTCCGCAAAAGACAGTTTTATTTCTTCAATACCCACGGTGAGGAACTCCTAAAGATACTTGATGATGACGTCTCTAAGTTCCAAGCCTTCCTGCAGCAGAACGACAAGAAAATCGTCAAAGAACTGATTCGAAAAATTAACGCATTCTTCGGAAGTGCAAAACCATCGAATTCCGAGATGAAGATTTGGTCTGGACACAGGTTTGATAATGAACCGCGCAAGGTGCTGATTTCCATCGGTACCCAAAAGGCCAGCAGTTTTAGCATCGGTAGACCCATGCTCCAAAAAAATATGCAGGCCGGAATTGAAATGATTCCGAACTATGTGCGCTTTGAGAAAAAGGACGCAGCGAACATTTTCCTGAAAATTGACTTCGATATGTATCTACTACTTTCGGAAGCAGAACGCGGAGTTCCCGTCCTTTTCCTTGAGTCCGATCTCGTAAAGAAGGTCTGGCGTTTCATCGAACAACTGCAATCCTTTAATGGGATTGAGGAAGATATCGTAAGTATCAATCTGCTCGATATCCAGAACAAAAAGCGAATTGATGTCATGATTGACCGTGAGGATAAAAAGTATCTCTCGGTGAACAGTTCAAGAACGGAGGAAGCATGAAATGGCAGAGCAGATTTTTCTCAGCGACAGCAGAACGGCTGTCGATAGAAAATATGTTGGCTTCACTCCAAATGGCGGTTCCATCAAACCTGTCCATGTTGCGGGTGGTGTATTGAGAAGCATCTATGGTAAATACAATACCACCATGAGCATTAAGCGGTTGGCACTGGTTTCTGATGCGAAAGGCATGGTGCCGAAGGGAAACGAACTCGACACCATTTATGACTTGATGAAGGAGAGAGAGAAAATCGAGGAAAGCGTCACGCAGAATGCTCTGGAATCTCTCCGAAACGTCATGCAGAGATTACTTTCCGCCGATAAGGGTGTTTATGTCGTAAAGGGGCTCAAGGACGACATGATTTCCTATTCCGCTGGATCATGTTATTTTATCACTCGGCGCTCAATGTACGAGGACACCGGCGAGTTCATTGGCGGTCTCATCAAGGAGTATTGTCCTGATTTGGCAAACTACATAAAGGATGTGCTCTCCGCTGCAAATGACCCGATTTCCTTGCTGTTCGAGCCGGTGTTAGAAAAAGACATGGAAGAGTTTCAAGATGTGAGTCGCCACGAAGAACTCCCGGCTTTCCAGAATATAAACGAGAATACAGCATGGTTCTTGCAGGGAATCAAAGAGAGCGGCCTTTGCCTTCTTGAAAATTTCAAGGTGCATCCTAATACACTTACCCAACTTCGATTGTTCAACTTTTTCTGCATCTTCCATCTGATTCGGTATATGGCCATGCTCGAGGCATTCTACTGCGGTGAGCAGATTAGACCGATTCTGCTGGATTTCTCTGGAAAGGCTCCGAGTCAGAGCAGCGTTGCCAGAGCGTCCGAAATGTCGTATACGCAGATGCACAAATCGATCAACCGTTTTTATGCATGGGGTTACTCTCAGTGGCTGGAGGAGAACGGCTTTGATAAAAAGGGGCTACTCGAATGCAGTGTTCCGACCTATAAGAAGGATAAGAAGATTTCCAACACCAGCAAGGACGAGTTGGAAACGCTTTGGTCTCTGGCAAAGGAACGCGCTGAGAACGCCGCCTCCGAGGACGATGCGCGTCTGACCTTTGGAGAAACGATGTATGACATGCTGGCGCTTGAAGCATCTTCACATCCGGTTAACTGCTTGAAGATTTTAGGAACCTCCTCTGGCATTCTCTATCCACCGGACAAGTTACATCCAAACAAACGATTCGTTCTTTCACAGGATGTTTTGGAGATGATGCTTCGCTCTTGTGTGGGGCCGGATGAGGTGCTGAACGGCAAGGAGATCCGTGAACGTCTATGGGAACGCTTTGGCATCATCATCGGTGGGAGTCAATTTGAGTTAGACAAGATCCGTCAAAGCGGCATGATTATGCAGGTCGATGAAGATGCACTGGAAGCAAACTTCGTCTCATTTGCTTCGGCGCTCGAATCAATGGACTTCGCAGAGGAAATGGCAGATGGCATTCTGCAAATCAGATTGGGAGGGCTGAGCAATGATTGATAAACAGCAGATTGTTGTTGATCTTCTGAATGAACGCTTGCCCCAAACTAAGGTCGGAATCATTGTCAAAGGCGTGGATTCTATCGATGCGGATAAGATTACGGCCTCTGTCGCCGAAAGCACGGGCCAGTATATTTACGCCGCAGCGGTAGGTTACCCGATAGCCGATACCGACGAGAAGAACAACTATATTCTCTCTGACTCCATTGAAAAAGCAGTGCTTTGGCGCAGCATGCCGGAATGTGCAGGGCATATTGTGGTGTTCATCAGCAACGATACAGATAAACTCCATTCTCTCGCGGAGTTCGATGTGGTGTCTGTAAGAGACCTGTCGCAGCATCTGATTGGCGCACAGATTAAGAACGACAACAATACGCCAACACACAATTTCTGGACGGCTCTTTCGGACGCCTCCGATTACTTTTCCTTTGAAGCGATAAGTGATTTTGTTGCCGCTGTTGGCGAAGCGAACGAACAATCTGCGGCCATCCCGGTCAATATGTGGAGGCTGAATCTTCTCTCTGACCCTGATATCCTCAGCACGAAAAACAAGCCAGAGGATCGGCTACGCCGGAACCGTGAACTCATAATCTCTATCGGACAGCTTAGTGAGGATTCCCGAAAGAAGCTCAGCCGCTCACTTGCCCGGACCAAAACAAAAGATAAGGATCGGCTCCAGACGGCATACCGCGCACTCCAAAATTTCTATAAGTATGCGAAGAAGAGTACGTTGCAGGAACTCGATTTTACATCCGTACAGGAGTTATTCTCTGCATCACAGAAAAAAGAGCAACCGAAAAAACCGGAGGTTAATCCAGGCAATCCGTCTATCGAAGAGTTAGATGCTGATCCCAGCCCCATTGCGCCTATCCGCCCAAAGGAACTGGATACTCTTATCTCGGATGCCGTTGTTTTTGGCAGCGAAGATGATCTCGAAAATATCAAGGAGCTGCTGGCGGCATTAAGAAAACACTACGATACAGAAAATGGCGAAAACGAAGAGGATTTGCCATTAATCGGCGGCAGATTCGGTGACAGACCTATTGTGCTGGAGAATAATCAGACGGATCTCCGCAAACTCGTTGGGCGTGTTTGCAATGACGAGGCATGGGGTGCATTGATTGAAACTGAGGAAACCGTTTTGAAGGATGCTATCTCTGCGGATATCAAAGAACAGTATAGTTTCAATCCGAAGGACGAGGAATCCCTTGTTGCCTTTAAGGGCGGGATTGATGGCGGTCAGGCCCTGTTTGATTTTCTGACTCAGTTTGATTCTCAATTTGCCGAAAAGCAGATTGAGACGGCAGAACCGTTTTTGCCGATTATAAAAGAACTGACCGAGTATCGAAGCGCCCTGTGCCGTGAACTGGATATGATCATGTATCATCCGGTTCTGCTGTTTGGTTCTGATGAGAAAAGTCGAAATCTCCTGATTAACTACATCCGGGCGTGGGAAAAGTTATATCATGCTTTTAACGTCAACGAACCCACAATGCGCCAGATTAGTGCGGTAGGAACTGGCTATGTCGCCCGCGCACTGTTGCTACTCGATGTACTTTACATCAAGACACCGAAGGAATGGAAGGCGATCCTGCTCCCGCTTCATCCCATTTATCTCTGGCGGTACTATGAGGTTTTCCGCAGTCTGCTGGGAAAGAAAGCCGCGTTGAGTAACGAGGATAAGGAAGCGTTGGCAAAGGTTCTCTCAAAACTGCCGCAAATTCTGAGCTTTGTTATTGCCAATCGAGTTGTGACGGGGACAATGGATGATAAGGTGCTGCCGTGTTCCGGCAATATCGAAATGCTACCAACCTTTGAAAACAAGACCAACCGTTACCTCGGTGATGATGGGACGACTGCTGTCGGCGAAATCCTCTCGCGCTGGATTGGTTTTGCTCCATACACCAAAGAAGAGGTAAGAATTTGCTCTGTGGACGCACCCGAACTGACCGGGATCATTCGGCAAATCAAAGCTTTCATGGATAAAAACGGTTGCGGACGAGTCGTGTATGATGTCTATCTCACGCGCAATCAGAACGGCAACACGGAACTTTCCAAGCTCGATTATTCAGGCAAGGATTATGAGATTGGCGAGTATCTGAGAACGGGTAAGATAGCGATCAGCATAAAAAATGTTGCATCGGCAGGCGAAATAAAGCAGCTACTCAAAGATAAGCCTGTTCATGTTGCGTTCTATTTTGACCAGTCCGCATACGCTATTGAGTTCGGACCGAACAGCCAAAACCTGTACATTAACCCGCTTGTTATCACCTATGATTATGACTTTGATGAAATCCAACACAGGGGCAGCATTTTTCCCTCTACTGAGGTGGATTCGGGATTGATTGGTGATTATCACAAACTGATGAAATTCGCTGATGTTATCAGCAATAACATGAATCCGCGCACTACCTATAATGGCAACGCAGACATGACGGATGTTGTTTCGACAATCCATGATATGCAGGTGCAGTGGTTGGTGGCGGCAGATCGGGACACGAATAACTACCAGCCCGAGGCTTCCATTCCTATCGGGGAAATGCAGTACGACAAGCGAAGGGTCAATGTTTGGGCATCGAGCCATTCGCGGATTATTGCGCAGTACATCACACTCCTTCGCGGTTACAATCTTTATCCGAAAGAGAGCGCCTTGATTGATCTGCTGAAGCAATTCGGCCATATTGCCTCCAACGGTCTGATTAGTATTCCTCGCTTTGGGAGCGATACGCAAGCCATCGAGAACAAGAAAAAGGGGCTAATCGGAACCCTGTTTGCCGCTTCGTGGTATACGAAACAGCATGAGGATTCTTTAGTCGCTTCGCTTGACGATGATAAGGCGAGACTCTGGCTCTCAAACAATAAATACGGAAATGAGCGTGCTGACCTTGTTGGGCTTTATTATGAAGAGAAAAAGAATACTCTCCACATCCAGCCCATTGAGGTAAAAACCCGGGACGACTCTTCCGATTCTACCATCACAAAAGAGGATGGGAGTGCTTCCTTTGCAATCACAGGTCACGCCGCTAATCAGGTCGCTTCTATTGCGGAAATGTTGAAGGAAATCTTCTCTGCCGATGCGGACGCAACCGATATGTTTACGTCGGCGCGGCGGGAAGTCCTGAAATATCAGATTGTCTCTGAATGCTTTAGAAATGTCCATGATGTACAATGGCAGAAAAAGTGGTATGGCATTTTGAAAAAGGCATTCGGGAATGGCAAGGGCGGCAACATTCAAATTGATATTTCCGGCATTATTTTGCACATCAAATTAAATGAGGCGACTGGCGGTGAACACATCATATGCCATAATCCCGAGTTCGAAGATGTGAGAATCGATTTCTGGAAGTTGACATCACATGAAATCCAGCGGGATGTTCTCGGCGATGATGGGGTCGTGAAGACTTCTGTTACGATTGATTTCGATGAGAGCGAGGAACCCGTTGCGACCTCCCCCGAAGACGAGGATATGAAACGGGCTGGAGAGGTAATTGACGGGCTTGTCGTTACTGCCAATGACACCACCTCAAAAAACACTTCCGAAAAAGCATCCACGGTGGAGGAACCGCTTTCTCAGCCAGAGGAGGAACCTGAAAAAACACCTGTAACCATTTCTGCGCCGAAATCTGTGCCGAAACAAATTCCAGTGAGCGTTAGCTCCGAGGAAATCGAGCAGTTGGTCAAGGATTTCAAACGGTCCTGCAATGATTATCATGTAAACCTCAAGGAATGTAACGCCGGTGACACTGTGGTCGGCCCGAGCGTAATACGCATAAAGTTCAAATTGGCGAGAGGTCAGGCATTGCAGGGCTTAACCAGCCATCTCGAGGATATCGGGCGTGAAATGAAACGCAGTGGCGTTATTGTTCAGCCAATTCCCAATTCCGACGAACTACTGCTCGATGTTCCCCGGCTTCAGCGAGAGAAGGTATTGTTTAGTGACGTGATTGAGAAATTACCGCCGGTCACTTCGCCAGAACAGCTTTTCTTCCCGCTCGGGCGCACACCGAATGGCCGCGATCTGATAGAGGATTTGGGGCAAATGCCGCACATGCTGGTCGGCGGCAGCACCGGATCTGGCAAATCTGTTTTCCTGTTTACGATGCTCGCTACACTGCTGATGACCCATCCGCACAAGGAAGATTTACAGTTGGTGTTGTCCTCGTCCAAACTGGAGGACTTCATCCATTTTGAGGGACTCCCACATTTGTATTCCGGCGCAATCATATCCGATGCGACAGAGGCCACGAAGGTTATCAAGGATGTAATCTTTGAAGAGTCGGAACGCAGGGGCAGACTGTTGGCTGAGGCAAGAGTAGCAAATATCATAGAGTACAACAAAAAGGCCGAAAAGCAACTCGAGCCGATTGTAGTGGTCATTGATGAGTTTGCTGATCTGGCCGACCAGTTGGAAACGAAAAAGGAGAGGGATGCGTTCTTCAAGCCTGTGCAACGAATCGCGCAGGCCGGGCGTAGCAGAGGCATTCACCTTGTGATCTGCACTCAACGGCCAGAGGCAAAGCTCGTTCCTCCGACCACAAAGGCGCAACTTAACGGACGCGTGGCTCTCCGGGTCAATGATGGAATTTCCTCGCGGATGATTATTGAGGCTCCCGATGCGCAGTATTTGCAAAAGCACGGTGATATGATTTATCGCAACAGCGATACACTGGAGCGCGCCCAAGGATATCTGATAGAGATTCCAGAGCTTGATGAGATTGTGCAGCGCGTAAAGGATCAGAATAAATGACCGGATGACGGGGTGTAGCAAATGACTGAAGCAAAAATGATTTATGGAACCTTCAAGGAGGAAAGCAAGAACCGCTTTCTTTGTCAGGTTACCATAGACAGTAAGGATGTTGAATGCTACATCCCGTCCTCCTGTAGATTGGGTAACTTTATCGATATGAAAGGTCGCACTGTTCTTTTGAAGCACAATCAGGCCAAAGACGCACGAACAGAATATGCAATCTATGCCGTGAAAATCAAAAACGAGTTTATTCTTCTGAATCTATCTCAGGCGAACAGGATTATCGAAGAGGCACTTCCCAAACGGCGTTTTTCATTTCTTGGCTTACGAAGGCAGATTGTCCGAGAAAAGAAGATCGGAGGCTATAAAAGCGATCTGTATATTGAGGACACAAAAACTCTCATAGAAATCAAAAGCATTCTCTCATTCCAAAAGACCGCCCTATTCCCAACGGTGTATTCGGAACGTGGAATCAAACAATTAGTGCAGTTATCCTCTCTTTTGGATAAAGGTTTCAAGGTTTGTTATCTCTTTGCAGCCTTTAGTCACCACGTCAGAGAGATACAGATTAACAATGGTATTGAGGAATACGCCCGCTTGTTCAATGTATGCTTAGAAAAAGGAATGACGGTTTATGGGATTACACTGAAAATGAAAGACGGCTGTCCGCTCATTCATTCAACCATCCCGGTGTTGGTTGGATAATAGCCTCCATTCTTCCGAATCTATTGAAAGCGGGCCGCAAGGCTCGCTTTTAGCATAATCGGATGATCACCCTTGCCGAATTAAGTGATTCTTCCTCGACTTTTATCGGTTCAGAGACCGTTGCGATACTGCAATGTGTTCTCCGTGACGCCTCGTTTCAAGGTGAATCTGGTGACCAAGATGCTCAAAACGATCCACGCCCAGGAAGGCAAGAAAGCTGCCCGCAAGAAGGCCAAGGCTGTGGTGGAGGAACTGCGTTCTATGAAGATGAAGGAGGTCGCCATTGAGGACACCTCTATTGCCGGCTGAGTTTGTTCATCCCAGAGTCTGCAAATCATTTTGCGAAAAATTTGAGGCCTGTTGACAAAGTCGATTTGTCCCAAAATTGCGTTGGAAAAAGTTTAGGGAATAACTCATATTTGGCTATAAACCTACAACAACCTGGGTGGAAAATTAGCCTATTTTTTCAAATAGGACTTTGTCAACAGGTCCAATTTTTGACACTACCACAAGTCCATCGAGATCTGCATCGCAAATACAAAGAATACACGGGACGCGCCTTTGGGCGCGTCCCGTTGCTCATTTTCTGCCGATTTGTCCTCACGGCTTCCCCAGCCAGTCCTTGAACTCGTCCAGGGTGATGACCTCCCGGTCGCATTTCTTTTTCATCTCTCTGGCCTGTTCGCTCCAGGCGTAGAACTGCTCGTCGGTGATACGGCCGGCCTTGATCCAGGCAAAGCGCTTCTTGTACTCCTTGCGGTAGGCCTTGAACACCGGATCGTCGGATTGCTTCTTGGTCCACTGCTGGAAGGCTCCGGCCTCCCGGCAGGTCTGCTGTCCGGAAGCCACCGGACGCTCACAGTACTCCGCGCTGACCCGGCCGGTCTGGGGGAACCACCGTCCGCAGTTCTTGCACCGCCGAACAGTAATGCCGCGCTCCACGCAGCTGCGCAGGGAGTAGTCGATCATGTCCGAAATGTGGATGGGATACAGAACCGGCGAGCACCGGCCCGGCTCCACCGGTTCAAAGCTGAGGGGGATAGGCCGGAAGGAGAACAGAGACGGGTCCTTGGGGGCATCGTAGAGATAGTGGGCCGACGCCTGCTGCTGGGGATCCCGTCCTGCCTTGTCCACATCCAGAACGAGATCAAAGAAACGCTGTACCTGCTGCTGATACAGTGGGAGCTGCTTCGGAAGGCTCTGCAGCTCCTCCAGCATCTCCTGATCCTCCCTGCTCCCCCGGTCCTGGGTGATCCCCATGCGTCCAAACCGCTCAAACCAGCGCACATACAGAAGATGCAGGTAGATGTGCCGGCTCCCAAGGTCACCCAGGTCCATCAAGGTACGGACCCCAGCCTCTTTATCATCCCTGTCGATCAGAAGGGACCAATTCTCATAAGCCCGCCGCAGCAGGGGCTCCAGCTCCTTACAGTCGGTCTCCAGAAAAGACAGCAGGCTCTCCAGGAACGGGAGTTCCTTGTAGGTCGAGGGAACGCCCTGGACCCCGTGGCTATCAAATTGGAAAACCTCTTTTTTCTCAGAGAAGTACATCTTGGCATACCACATGTCGGCGCCCTCCAAAATAGACAATCACAAATTATTTTTAAGATAGTCTTGACGGCGACTGGAAATCATGTTACGATACAGTTGAAAAGGAGCTGTCAAAATAATCTTACAATAGTCTAACACCCGCAAATACGATTGTCAACGGGAAATTGGTCCCAAACATTCGGAACGGCACCTTGAAAAACGAATACCCATCACCAGAGACGATACTCCCCGGAGAAGTAATGCCAGGACGCCGTCATAGAAGGAGCGGTCGAGCATACCAAGGGGAAGAAAACGCTGTGTTGGTCAAACAAGGCCGCAGGGCAGGAACGGGTATGGTGCATGGCCAGACAGATCTAAAAAGACAGCTCCTGCAAAAAAAGCCGCCGAACTGCTGCAACAGTTCAGCGGCCTGCCGCGTTTCGGAAAACACAGCCTGATCTGTGTCCCAGTTTAACAGAGAGACCTCCGAAACGCAAGAAATTTTTTCTCTGAATTTAAAACACCGGAGGTACTAAGCATTGAAACTGTCTGTCTACAAATCCTACGACGACCTGCCCCTGTTCCTCAATGCCAAGATGGTGGCGCAGGTGCTGGGCGTGTCCATCTCCACCGCCTACGAGCTGCTCAACGATCCCGGCTTCCCCACGTTGCGGGTGGGGAGCCGAATGGTAGTTCCGAAAGAGAAGTTCATCCAGTGGGCGGAGGGACAGTCGGGAGGTGCCAAATGAGAAAACAGCACTGGCCCAAGCGTGATCCCGTCAAGAACTACTTCCCCCTCCCCAACGAGATCTTCTCCCTGGGACTGTCTGCCGGGGCGATCGCGGTCTACGGATTTCTCCTCCACCGGGAGGACCGGAGGACCTACCAGTGCGTGGCCAGCTACCGGACCATCGGAGAGGCGGTGGGGATGAGCGTCAACACAGTACGCAAGTATGTGGCCGAGCTGGAGGATCGTGGCCTGGTCCGGACGGAGCGCACCACCGTCACCACCCGGGACGGCCGCACCCTCAACGGCTGTCTGCGTTACTACATCCTGCCCATCCAGATGTCCATCGAACAGTTCTATGAGCGGCAGCTCCACGCGGCTGACCTGGCACTGGAACGGCAGAGAGCGGAACAGCGCATGGCGGCGCTGAAGAGAAAGGAGTGTGCATCCGGATGCTGATGCAGATGATCGACTGCGTGATTGAGCAGAACCCGTCTCTGTCAGCACGGCGCACCATAGACATGCGGCGGTACATTGTCAACAGGTGGAACCGTACGCACGAGGAGTCTATCGACGAAGACGGGGTGGCCCTGTTCCTCTGCGATGAGAGTCGTGGAACCCTGACAGATGAACAAAGAGTCTTTGCGAAGGAGTGCCGTGAGGAGATTAAGGCCTGTTATCGAAATGCGGTGCTCCAGATGTTTCAGTGCGGCGAGATGATGCGCCGGCATCTGGTGTCCGGGCCGGAGGAATACTGCCGAATCTTTCTGCCGCAGCACACCGTTCCCTGCAGCAAGCGGCTTCCCCTGTGTAACGGCCTGTGAGGGGCTGTGTGCCCTCTTTTGGGGCAGGGCAGAGTCCCTGCCCCACCTGGGGCTTTCAGGGCGGATTTGGCCCGTTGTTCCACCGCTGTGGAGGAGGCCTATCCGGGGAATTTGCCGCCCCATAACTGGTTTACGGAGGACGAAAGGAAAAGCAGGAGAAAGCCCTGGCGCTTTTATGGCGCCTGGGCGGTCACTTCCGCCCGCAGTGCGGGCGGTTTCAGGGGTTGGAGTTGGCGCTGTTCCGACTAACCCGATTTGAGATTGGCGCTGTTTTTTCTCAAAAGCCGCCTGAATCCCCGCTGTGACAGGCTTTCGGGCGGCGCTGATGCAATAAGGAGAGGATTTTGAATTTGAAAAAGGAAAATAAGAAACATTCCGTCTGGCTCAGTAAATCCGCCTGGACCGAGGTGGAATCGCGCTACCAGCAAGATAACTGCTCCACCAGAAATGAATTTATCGAAAAGGCCATCCGTTTCTACTCCGGTTACCTGGACGCAGAATCTGCCGATGCTTACCTGCCCCGGGTTCTCGCCGATGTGCTGGAAGGCAAGCTGAATGCATTCGGTAAACGGATGGGACACCTGCTGTTCAAGCTGTCGGTGGATCAAAACCTCATGGGGAATATTCTGGCCGCCGACATAGAGATCGACCCGGATCAGCTGCGGAAAGCCCGCGTCCGCTGTGTCAAAGAGGTAAAGGAAACCAACGGCGAGATCAGCTTCGAAGACACTGTTCGTTACCAAAAGGGGGCTGAGTGATGCCGGGACTAATCCAGAAGTCGGGCTACATCAAGCCGGGAAACGGCGGCGGTCACTACGCCGAGTACATCGCCACCCGGGAGGGTGTGGAGCTGATCGAGGCTCCGCACCCCGCCCATGACGGCGGCGGCTACCTGGAATACATGGCGGAACGTCCCCGCTCCCACGGCTTGTTCTCCGCTGACGGTCCCGCCGATCTGGAGAAAACCATGGAGGAGATCAACGGGCACACCGGGCCGGTGTGGACCTTCGTCTACTCCCTGAAACGGAAGGATGCACACCGGCTGGGCTACGAAACCAGCGAGAGCTGGCGCAGGTTATTGCTGGCCCACCAGACGGAGCTGGCTCAGGCCATGAAGATTTCGCCCAGCAGCTTCCGATGGTGTGCCGCCTTCCACGACGAGAAGCACCACCCCCACATCCACATGATGATCTGGTCGGCGGATCCAAAGCAGGGGTATCTCACGGAAAAGGGCATCGAAAAAATGCGCTCCCAGCTGTCCAATGAGATCTTCCGGGACGAACTGCTGTCCCTGTATCAGCAAAAAGATCTGTCCTACAGCCAAGTGCGGGACGAGGCGACGGAGGCCATGGGGCGGCTCATTCGGGAGATGGAGACAGGTCTGTGTCACAGCCCGGCCATCGCGGAGCAGATGGAGACGCTGGCCGGGATGTTGGAAGACCACAAGGGCAAGAAGGTCTATGGCTACCTGAAAAAGCCGGCAAAGGCGCAGGTGGATGCCATCGTGGATGAACTGGCCAAGGTCCCGGAGGTGGCGGAGTGCTACGAACAGTGGAATCAGCTTCGGGACGAGCTGGAACGTTACTACAAGGACGCCCCCAGAGAGCGCCTGCCCCTCTCCCAGCAGAAGGAGTTCAAAGCCATCAAAAACATGGTCATCCGGGAGGCGGAGCGGCTCCGGCTGGGCACGTTTACCTTCGAGGATGCCCGTATGAGAGACGAGGTGGATGAGGACCAGGATGCGGTGTACTTCACCTGGAACTCCAACTGGCGGATGGCCGAAATCTACCAGAGCGCCAAGGAAGTGCTGGAGGAGTACGAAAATCCGGAGAGTGAAAAGGCGGAACAGGTGCAGGTGCTGGAGCAGCTCTGGCAGAGAGGGTTCTCCCTGGCCGCCTACCAACTGGGCAAGTGCTGGCGGGACGGTCGGGGTGTTCTCCCCGATGATGAGCAAGCAGAACTGTGGTTCCGGCGGGCGGCTGACGCAGGATATGACTTCGCCCAGTACGCTCTTGGAAAGCTCCTGCAAGGCCAAAATCGAACGAATGAGGCGGTATCCTGGTATGGAAAAGCGGCGGCGCAGGGGAACTCCTGCGCCGCCTACCGCCTGGGAAAGCTGTATCTGGAGGGGAAAGATGTCCCGAAAGACGTGCTCAAAGCGGTGTCCTATCTCACCGAGTCCGCCCAGCAGGGCAACCAGTACGCCCAGTACGCTCTGGGAAAGCTGTACCTTACCGGCCAGGGCATCAAACAGGACCGGGAGCAGGCCTGGGCGTATTTCTATGAATCGGCAGAACAGGGAAACGAATACGCCGACTTCTTTCTGGAGCACTTCGATCAGGCGCGCAGGCCCAATGTGTTCCTGTCGGCCACCCGGCTGCTCCACCATCTGAGTCAAATCTTTCGTGACAACTCGGTGCCCCCTGCCGCCCCGGTAGGACAGCAGGTGGACCGAAAGCTGCGGAGGAAAATCCGGGAAAAGAAGATCGCCATGGGCCACAAGCCGGATGACCATGAGGAAACTCCCCGGCAGGACATGGGCGGCATGACCATGGGGTGGTAGCAATCACCAATTAAACCGCAGTAAAAAATGCTGTTGAATTTTACAGCAGATCGAGGTATACTAAGGGCAAGAAAGGGGCTGAATACCATGCCGAACATCAAACCCATCTCTGATCTGCGTAATTACACGGAGGTCCTGCATGACGTGGCAGTTGGCGCTCCGGTTTTTCTGACGAAGAATGGCCGGGGCCGCTACGCCATCGTGGACATGCAGGACTATGAGCGGACACAGGCCACCCTCCGGCTGATGAACGAGCTGGCCAAGGGCCGCAAGTCCGGGGAGGAAAAGGGCTGGTTGACGCTGGAGGCCGTAGAGAAACATCTCGGAATCGCAGATGAATAACCTGCATTTATCCGACGAGGCGCAGGCTGATTTGGCCGGGATCAAGTCCTATATCGCAAAGAATTTGGAAAATCCCAGCGCAGCGATCTCCACGGTACGGAACATCACAAAGGACATCCGCAGGTTGCGGGAGCACAGTCTGATTGGTGCGTCCCTGTCCTCGATTGCCGATATCGAGAGTGATTATCGTTTCCTTGTGACCGGCAGTTACCTCACTTTTTACCGAGTTCTTGACAACGATGTCTATGTGGATCGTGTGCTCTACGGCCGCCGGGATTATCTTCGCATCCTCTTTGGAGATGTGCAGGACGACGAAACAAACGAATAGAGACAATCTTCTCCATAGGGAGAAACGATTTGTCACCGGAACTGTCTGCAGAGATGCAGGCGGTTTTTTCTATGGCAGGCATATCAAAATCTGGACCGCAGTACAAAGATAAAATCCTGCCCGCAGATGATAACTTTCTGAAAATAGTTGCGGTTGGGGGTGGCTATTGGGCGGAAATTCGGGTATTGTGTGTTGCTGACAAAGGAGGCGGCACACATGCGAGACACACTGGAAAATCTGTACTTCGGAAACATCACCCCCAACGATCAGATCGTCAAATCGGGGACTGCACTGAAAAAGGCCATGGAACAGTCGGCGGAGTGCGAGGAGAAACTCACCGCCCTGCTGGAGGACAGGGAAAAAACATTGCTGCTCCGGCTCATCAACGCGGAGAATGAGATCGGCAGCACCATGGCCCTGGAGAACTTCGTCCTGGGGTTTCCGCCTGGGAGTACGCATGATCCTGGAGGCCCTGGACGAGGACGACGGCAGTCTGCTCGACCCAAATAAGGAGGAATAGCCTATGGCAAAACGCAGGCCGTCCGGCGACGGCATGGTCCGAAAGCGGGAGGACGGCCGCTGGGAGGGCCGCATCGTGGTGGGCCACAAGCAAAACGGCGAGCCCATCTTCCGGTATGTCCTGGCGAAAACCCAGAAGGAACTGCTGGACAAGCTCCACCGGGATCTGGAGGCCTTTCAGGACGTGGAGCTCACCGAGGACAGCCGCATGACTCTGGGCGAGTGGCTGGACCGGTGGATGGAGGACTACGGCGCCGCCACCCTGCGGCCCAACACCCTGCGGAGTTATGAGCAGTTCATCCGGTGCTACATCAAGCCCTACCTGGGGAATAAGATCGTCTCCCGGGTGACCCGCATGGACATCCAGAAGCTGTACCGAAAGCTGAAACACGAGGGCCGCGTCCGTGAGCACCCGGAACACGGGCATGAGCTGTCGGACACCATGGTGCTCCGCATCCACGCCATGCTCCACCGGTGCCTGAAGGACGCGGAGGCGGCCCATGTGATCGCCCGGAACCCCACCGACGGGGCCGTGGTGCCCAAGGCCAACCATCGTCCCAAGCAGATCCTCACGAAGGAGCAGATGGAGACATTTCTGGCTGCAGTGGAGCGCAACGAGATCTGGCGGGACTTCTTCTACACGGAGCTGACCACCGGTCTCCGCCGGGGCGAGATCTGCGGCCTCATGTGGCAGGACTTCGACGAGAAGGCCGGGACGCTGAAGATCCTCCGGTCGGTGAACGTCCCCAAGGCCGGAGAGCTGGAGATCGGCGAAACGAAGACCAGCCAGGGCCGGCGGACCATCCGCCTGCCGCCCAGTACCGTCCAGCGGCTGCGGGAGCGGAAACAGCACGCCGTCAGCCAGTGGATCTTCCCGGAACCTCTGGCTCCGGAGAAGCCGGTACGCCCCAGCGCCGCCTACTACTGGATGAAGCGGATCTTAAGAGAGGCGGGGCTGCCTACGATCCGATTCCACGATTTAAGGCACACTTTTGCCACCCACGCCCTCACCAGCGGCGTGGACGCCAAGACCCTGTCCGGTATCCTGGGCCACACCAACGCCAGCTTCACCCTGGACACCTACACCCACGTGACGCCGGACATGCAGCAGGAGGCCAGCCACATCGTGGGCGGCTTTCTGGAAGATCTCCTGGGGGAAGACCTGAAACCGTGGCAAAGAGACAGGCCGGAGGGAGGTGCCCGCCATGGGTAAGCGACGTAAAAAGGGCGAGGGCTCCGTCCGCCAGCGGAACGACGGCCGCTGGGAGGGCCGGGTGGTCATCGGCTACGACGAGAAGGGCCTGCCCAGGACAAAAAACGTCCTGGCCAAAACGAAACGGGAGTGTCAGGAAAAACTGAAACAGCTCCGGGAGACGATGACCGGCTCCAAGACGGAGAAGGTCCGGCCGGAGATGCCCTTCGGGGAGTGGCTGGACTTCTGGTACCAGAACTATGTGAAGCCCCAGATCCGTCCCACCACCCAGGCCAACTATGAGGCGAAGATCTATCAGCATATCATCCCGGAGCTGGGGAAGATCCCCTTGAACCAGCTGGCCCAGAAGGACCTCCAGCAGTTCTATGCCCGGATGAAAACGGCCGGGCGGCTCATCCGCACGGAGCAGTTCGGCAAGGGCCTGTCCGACTCCATGGTGCGCGGTCTCCACGCCGCCTGCCGGTCCGCACTGGAGAAGGCGGTGCAGGAGGGGCTCATCCGCACCAACCCGGCGGTGGGCTGCAAGCTGCCGCCCAAGCGGGGGCGAGAAATGCAGGTACTGGGCCGGGAGGAGCTCCAGCGGTTCCTCATCCAGGCCCAGGCGGAGGGATACTTTGAGTTGTTCCTTCTGGACTTATGCACCGGCCTGCGCCGGGGCGAACTGCTGGCCCTCCAGTGGGACGACCTGGACTTCAGGACCGGGGCCCTGACCGTGAACAAGCAGGTCTACGAGGTGAAGGGGCGGCTCCAGGTGAGCGTCCCCAAGACACGCGCCTCCATCCGCAGGCTGGTCCTGCCACCCGGCGTGGTGGAGGTGCTGCGGGCGTATCGGGAGACGGTGGACTCCCGATGGATGTTCCCCTCCCCGGTCAAAGAGGACGTGCCCATGACGCCGGGAGCGGTGCGACGGCGTCTCCGGATCATTCTGGAGCGGGCCGGGTGTAAGAGAATTAGATTTCATGATTTACGCCACACATTCGCCACCCTGTCCCTGGAAAACGGCATGGATGTGAAGACCCTCTCCGCCATGCTGGGCCACGTGTCTGCGGCCACCACCCTGGACATCTACACCCACGTCACTGGGGATATGCAGAGCGAGGCGGCTGCCAAGATCGACCGGGGGCTGGGCAACGAGGTGCGGGAGGAATCCGCTCAGGAAGATCAGGGTCCGGTCGAAGACTTCCAGCCGGTGCTGAGAAAGACCCGAAAGCCTGGCACCGGGTGCATCACTCAGATCAATGACCACCTGTTCGAAGGCCGCTACTCCCCCACCTGGCCGGACGGCACCAAACACTCCAAATGCGTCTACGCCCACACCCGGGAGGAATGCGAGGCAAAGCTGAAGGTGCTGATCCAGCAGATGAACACAGAGCGGCAGGCCCTACGGGACAAAGCACGGGGCGTCACTCCGCCGGATAAACTCACCAAAACCCAGAAGAAGATCTGGACGTACATGAGGTTCCACCCCGATGTGACCAGCTTCCGAGCCATCGCCAGAGGCGCCGGAGTGACCCGGCACACGGCGGCCAAATGGTATGAGATGATGCGGGGGATGTTGGGGCGGGCGGCGTAAAATGTGGAAGCGGCTGGTATCACACTTTGATACCAGCCGCTTTTTGCGATCCAGACGATCCGCTGTTCAGACCAATGTATCGTCCAGCAGGAAGTCCAAGACTCCAATATTAAGAACGCCGTTGTCATCGTACCAACGTTTCCGGATGTCGTGCCGGACGATGATCTTCGGAAAAGAGTCCCCCGTCAGGGAGAGCGGTTTGTTTTCCGTGACAGACTTTTCCTCCGTCCCAAGCGCATAGGCGGATTGGATGTAGGTCTTTTTCCCACCGGAGTGGGCAATGAAGTCAATCTCCCGGGCCACCGGGGTCAGTTTTCCTTTGGCATTTCGCTCATTGCTGTACACGATCCCAATGTCCACTGCGCACTCCCGCACCATCAGCTCATTGAAAATGATGTTCTCCATGATGTGGGTCATCTCCTGCTGGCGGAAGCCGATGCGGGCATTCCGCAGGCCGATGTCCTCACAGTAATATTTGTTGGGGTAATCGAAATAGTTTTTCCCCTTGACATCCCAGCGCCTGCACTCAGTAAAAAGGAATGCGTCTGCCAAATGATCCATATACGCTTTCACAGTGTTGAGGGAAACCGTATTCTCGCCGCTCCGCTTCTGCTTGGAGTTGATGGTGTCCGCCACCCTGGTGGGGTTGGTCAGCGACCCCACTGAGGAGCAGAGCAGGTCCAGAATATCCGAGAGTACATCCTCCCGTTTGACCTTCTTGCGCTCTACAATGTCTTTCAAATAAACTTCAGAGAAGAGAGAACTCAGGTACTGCATTTTCGCCGCGTCAGTGGGGCGGGACAAGATCAGCGGCATTCCGCCGTAGAAGGCGTAATTTTCAAATGCGTCCTCCTTGTCCCCGCCCACAGCGGAGTAATACTCCGCAAAGCTGAGCGGATGCACCCGAATTTCGTCGCTGCGCCCCCGGAACTCGGTGAGGATGTCTGAGGACAGCATCCGGGAGTTGCTTCTGGTCACATAGATGTCCAGATTGGACAGGGACTTCAAATCGTTGAGCGCATCGTAGAAGGTGATCTTCTTCCCGTCCGGGTTATAGGGATTCGACACTTCGTCCGACATCTGGATCTCGTCTACGAAAAGATAGAATTGCTCTCTCTGATTTTCAACGATCTCCCGGACACGATTTGCAAGCTCCAACGGATTCCGATACCGGATATCACGGGTCAGATCCAACTCAAAGGAGAGAATGTGATCTGCCGGAACGCCCTCCTCCAACAGATAAGTGCGGAACAGATTGTGGAGGAGGTAGGACTTTCCGCAGCGGCGGATGCCGGTGATGACCTTCACCTGTCCATCCCACATGAAGGATATGAGCTTGTTCAGATAGCGGTCCCGTTTGATCTCCATAGCACCACACTTCACTGAAAACTTTTCGGATTTATCGTACTACTTTTCAACGAAAATCATACAACTGCTTGCGTGCTGTGGCAAGTGATTTGTGCGGAGGTTTGCAATTTGGAACGTACATGAAGTTCCATCCCGGCGTGACCAGTTACCGGGCTATCGCCAAAGGCGCCGGGGTAACAAGGCATACGGCGGCGAAGTGGTATGAGATGATACGGGGGATGCTGGGGCGGGCGGCGTAAAAAGGCGACTTAACTACCCATTTTATCAAATTCTCCAATTCATCATCAAAAGTATCATTCTGCCTTGCGGAGCACCTCCAAATATCGTATGATGGATAAGAGAAGTACCGGCAATTGCCATGGAGGTGCTGAAATTGAGTATCCAAGAGGCTCTCGTCACGATGTTTACCGACAATCCTGTCAATTGGCTCAAATGGGCGGTCGTATTCGCCATCCTGATCGGCGGCTATGCCATCGCGGTGCCGCTCTACAAAAAGGTGTCCCACGGCGTCAGTTGGGAACGGAAACGGGACATCGCAAAGAGCAGGGACCACGTCATCAAAGCGTCTCTGGCGGACAAGCACCCCTCCGGTGAAGTATCCCGCTATGATTGGCACGCTACCTACCACTACACGATCGACGGCAAGGAGCGGCAGTATACCGCCTATTTCAAGCATCCATCGACACCGCCCCTGTACCTGTATCTCTATTATGTCGATGATCCTGACAAGCTGTTCTCCTGTGAGGAGTACCACTACGAAAACCACAAAGGGCTGCTCCTGCTTCCGGTCATCTTTCTGCCCTGGATCCTGGCCGGCATCGCCCTCGTCCTCCTGGGCGTAGACCTGTCGGGATTTTGAAAGTCATATCGGCATTCTGAACGTTCAAAAGAGGTTGGCATCACAATGTGATGCCAACCTCTTTTCTCAAGGTCATTTCTTGCTTTCCCTCTCTCATCCCCGCCAGTTTGCCAGTGGATAGGAGCCGTTTTTCTCTCGGTATTCCTGCAGCAATTGTCGTTCCCGTTCTCCTGGGTTTTCACAGGCTTCGTAAGCAAGCAGCAAAAGTCCGCAGTCCGAGATCTGCCAGACAGCACGTCCGCCTGCGTGGATATTTCCTCTTCCCAGTCCGTAGTCCATATACTGCCTCAGTCTCTGCCGCAGGCCACGCTTTCCTTCCGCTTTTCCAATATACAGGATACTTTGGTCGGCACATCCCTCATATTTCTCCTGAAGCTTTTTCGCAGGATAGATTTTAGCCTTAGGGCGGTACTCCTGTTCCGAGAAACGGATTGCCATTCCCTCAGGCGCAAATACCCAATAGACTCCTGGCACCTCAGGGACAGAATGACAATCGTTACAACAGAGTTCTTGTAGTGTGACGGCGGGAACCGCTGTGGGACAGAGCGCTTTGAGCCGACGAAACAGGCGTAACAGGACCCCTTCCGCGATGCTTTGACTGATCAGGGAACCCTCGCAAAAATGGTCTCTGCGGAAATGCCATGCGATACAGGCCAATACACACAAATAGGGCTGCATCTCCAGCCATCCCGGAGGGGCAATCGCGATATTCCGCTCCTCGAGGCCCCACTTTTGGATCACCTCGTGATAATTCTGGATCACCAATCCCGCCTGGTAGGTTCTGTCTACAAAATCATGTAAATCGCGAGAGAGTGTTTTCTGCCCAGGACTACGGGAATACACGGAATAACGGCGGCACCAAAGCTTCTTTTCCTCAGAAGTCTCGATTTGCTCCAGCAATTTGATCGCCCAGTCCAAAAACAAATCTTCTGTCATAGACGCATCTCCCGATATTCAATTGTCGTTCATTCCAAAAGGAATCGTGAGCAATTTCTTTTTATATAGGCTCTCTGTCCGGATGACCTCATCATCTGTCACAGTTTTGGGCAATATCTGCAAAATGGAGAACTGGAAATCGTGGTAACGTTCGGGGTAGGCGCAAATCAGTTCCTTCATCAGCTTATTATTGCCGTGCAGGGAATCCACATAGCAGGCCCACCGCCCCAGCAGTCCATCTTTTCCATAAGCCGATCCCACATACTGCTTTCCCGTCTCCCGGTCAACGATGAGATAAATGGCGTTGACGGAGGACAGCGCTGTGTGCCACGCCTCATAAACGGTTGGATTTTCAACGATTTCCTTCAGTTCATCATATGTAAGGATCAGATTTTCAAAGCCGGAAAAGACTTTCTTTTCATCTGCCTGAATTGCCACAACAGGCTTTTCGGTCGTTCCCTTCTGATGCCACATGCGCGCAGACTTCCCCCAATCGATGATCAGTCTGCCCTCATATTCTTTCAGCAAATCGAGGGGTTCGAGATGAAAATATGCGTTCTTGCCCTGGAATTTTCTGGCCTCAATTTCCGGGATACCCTTCGGGATCATATCGGGCGTATCCGGAACAGCAGCACCTACTTTATAGCAGGAATCCAGCTTACAGAGAGTCCCCTGGTCGCTTATAAAGGTCACCCAATAATCGTACCCTTTGCTGAATCCAGATTTCTGATGACAGGTATATTCATATACCACATTTGCTTTATAACACTCTCGAAATCCACGATCTGTCAGTGCATGACGAATTAATTTAACTTTTGAGGGATCCAGCCCTACTTTTCTTAATACGTCTGAGAAATAAAAAATCGCCATTTTATATCTTCCTCCGCGTATAAACTATCAGAGTCAAACTTGTCGCCCAGGGTGATATCGCCATGAAATTACCTTTTTTGAAGGAAACTCTTTCACTTCTGGCGTTGGGCAATAAAATCCGAGATAGCCTCCACCGTCTGGGCCTGTTGTTCCTCCGACGAGATCGTGGCGGGCAGATCTCCTTTCTGCGGCCCGTAGTTGCCGAACTGGGCGTGGTTGCCGCCCTCAATTTCCACCACGTTCTCTGTGTAGTCGATCTTGTCCTCCACACTCTGGTTCAGGGAGCCATAGACGGTGAGGGTATCGGCAGGCGGATAGTCGCCGTAGAGATAGGCTCCCAGCAAAAGCAGGCCGTCCACCTCGTCCGGGTACTCCGAAGCGAACTGGGAGGCCATGGCCCCGCCCATGGAGTGGCCGGCGATGTACCAGTGCTGGATATCCGGGAACTGGGCCATCACATCCTCTGCCGCATTCACGTCGAAGATGGCCAGGTGGAAGGGCATCTCCACCAGAATGCAGGTGAGGCCGGTCTGCCGGAGCTGGTTCAACAGGGGCAGATAGGCGGCGGCCTCCACCTTGGCCCCGGGGTAGAAGATGATCGCGGTGTCCGTGGGATAGGACAGGGAGAGGATGGTCAGATCATCCCGAACCTCCAGATGATCTCCGCTTGCCAGTACCTCCAGAGCCACGTCCTCCGCCTGGTAGTAGTCGGACACATACCAGAAAAAGCCGCCCGCCAGCAGAATCAGGACCGCCAGCAAAATACTGATGGCTATCTTCCACTTTTTGCGGCAGGATTTTGCCTCTGCCGTCATTGCACACCCTCCTCCCACTGCCGGATCACTGCCGCAACGGTCTCCGCTGCAATATGGGAACCCAACTCACTGGGGTGGACGCCGTCGGCGGCATAGAGGTCCTGAGGAACGGACCATTCATAAAACCGCCGGCCCACATCGGCGATCAGGGCGTTATTTTCCTGTGCCGCCTTGTGGTAGGCCTCGGACAGCTTTTGGGTCATCTCGTCGTAGTCCCAGCCCTTGTCCGTCAGCTTGGCCCCGCCCCTTTGATAGGCCCATGTAGCAAACAAAATGGGGACCGCTCCGTTTGCCCGGATCTGCCGGCAGAGCCCCTCCACGCTGGAGAAGAAACTCTTAGGGGCGGTGATGGGGCCGTGGCTCATCTCTTGGAGCACCACATAGTCCCACTTCTCGTTTTGAAGCGCCGCCTGGGTCTGACTGCCCAGCCTGGTGTTGGGGTTCAGCTGTTCCGACAGCCGTGCCCCGCCCCGGGTGTGGTGGACCACCTCCGCCCCGGTCAATTCAGCCAGCATCTGAGGCATGTTATTGGTGAATGTAAAACTGTTGCCCAGCATGAGAATGCGCATGGCACTGCTCCTTACTCGTTTCTTTCACTGCTTCCAACTGCCATTATACACGGCCCCGCCGAGAGGAACAAGGCCAGGAAGCGCGATGGGCCTATCAGATTTTGCGACGCAAGATACAAAGATAAGGCTACGGCCGCGTGAACTGATCGTGAATGGGTGGTCATGACCACATGTTTCAAAAATTGTGCAGTTTGC